>JAEWRL010000187.1 GCA_023398955.1 Pseudomonadota bacterium | reverse complement strand
GGGAAGGCTACCCGGGACATGACGCCACCACGTACCCAGCGGTAAAGCCACGAAACACCCTTCAGTGTGCTCGTCGAGGTCGAGTTCAGGTTGCATCTCAACCTGCGCAAAAACCTGCTCGCGGTGGGTCACTTCTGCCGAGCGAAACTAGTACCTCGCGCCGGAAGCTCCTTCCCAGTATTTTTTGAATCCATTGAGGCGGCACGCGTCTCACGGATGTGCGAGGCCCGCGTGCAGACCTGACAAGAAGCGATTCCGAGACGTCTGGACGTTGGGGAGCTTGCAGGAGGCTGTCACGAAGAAGACTGGCTTCGACCTGAGCAAGACTGAAATCCGGCGTATCCTGCGAGCTGAATCGATTCATCCCCATCGCGTCCGCATGTGGGTGCACAGTCCGGACCCAGACTTCCGACCGAAAGTCCGCGCCATCTGCAATGTGTACCTGAATCCCGAGCCAGGAGAGACCGTGCTTTGCGTCGACGAGAAGACGGGCGTTGTCCTGGGTATTGACTCCGGTCGATGAAAACTAGGCAGGAACTTCGGGCACGAGGTGCTAGTCCACCGACGAGGAGATCTAAACCGAAGCTCATCGGAAGCGTGGGCCGTCGTCTGTGACCGTGACGGACCCAGCCTTCCATCTCCGCCTGGGTCTCTTTACTCAGCAGTCGCGTCCATGCAAGGCAGCACGGGACGGAACTTGTAGCCGTAGACGATGAGACCGTCGCTGCCGTCCTGGTGCAGCTTGCGCGTGACCATCTCCACGGGCATCCCGACGGTTGGTTTGAGGTCTCCCAGGTCGCAGAGCTGTGCGACGATTCGGGGGCCTTCCGCAAGCTCGATCAAGGCCACCGAGAAGGGGAGCTGGCGCGCAAAGCGCTGCGGACCCTGAACCATCGTGGAGTAGGAGTAGACCGTCCCGCGCCCGGAAAACTGATGCTCGGACAGTGTCTCGCTGCCGCACCCGGGGCAGACGCCCGGTGGGGGCATGAGGTACTTCTGACAACCCTCGCAACGTGCGCCGACGAGAGCGTAGCGGATCTTCTGATTGCGCCAGTGTCTAGGGATTTCCATCGTAGCTCCAGGCGGCTCTCCGCGGGCGGAGACCGCCGCCGCGCGGGTGCGGCTCAGCGTCGCGGCATGTGGTCCGGTCCGCCGAGAATGGTCGTAAATACGCTTGCTGCGCTGCCACCGATGCTCTGCGCCATGCCGATCCGGGGATTCGCAATCTGATTGGGGCCGGCCTCCCCGCGGAGTTGTTGGACGAGCTCGACGATCTGGTAGGTTCCGGACGCGCCGACGGCGTGTCCCCGTGCCTTCAAACCGCCCATCGTACACAGCGGCAGCCTGCCACCGATCCCGATCTGGTCGGGGGTGGCAAGCCTCAGCGCCTCGCCACGCTTTGCAAAGCCGCTTGCTTCCAAGGAAAGCACCGTCGTGATGGTGAAAGCGTCGTGGACCTCCAGGACACTGATGTCCTCGGGTCCCACGCCGGCCTGCTCGTAGGCCCGCCGGGCGCTCCTGCCGGCTGCCGCGAACGCCAATGGGTCCTCCCGGTCGTGCAGCGCGAGGGTGTCTGTCGCACTCGCCGCTGCCAGAACCCGCACTGGGCTTCGGGAGTAGCGGTGGGCGCTCTCCAACGGGCAAAGCACGACCGCCGCGGCGCCGTCGCTCACCGGCGAGCTGTCGAGCAGGTTGATCGGATCGGCGATCATTTTCGCTTCCGCAAAGCTCTTGGCCGTCACCGGGAACCGGAACATGGCATTCGGGTTTCCGCGGGCGTTCGCGTGGGCGTTGATCACGAAGGGAGCGAACTCTTCGTGGCGCGCCTCACACTCGAAGAGGTATCGCTGCATGAGGAGCGCGTTGAGGGCCACGAATGAGAGGCCAACGTCTGCTTCAAAGTCAGCGTCGGCGGCAGTGGCGAGCTCTGCAGTTACCTCGGTCGGCGATCTGTCGGTCATCTTTTCGACGCCAACGGCGACGACCACGTCCGCCATACCCGACGCCACCGCGCGCGTTGCGGCGTGGACGACGGCGCCCCCGGAGCCGCATGCAGACTCGATGCGCAGACACTCCACCCCGCTATAACCCGCATACTGCGCGATGAGCGGCCCGAGGTGGCGCTGCCCGGAGACGGAGCCTGCCAGCATATTCCCCACATACAAGGCGTCAATGCTCGACACGTTCGCGTCCGCCGTGGCACGACGGACGGCTCTTGATCCGAGCTCACGGAGCGACGTGGCCCAGTGTTCGCCGACAGGCACCTGGCCGATTCCGATAATCGCTACATCTCGCATTGAGTGGCCGTTCTTCTCGATCAAGGGTCAATCGACTCGAAGCTTGTCGCGGTGGCGCGCGTACTCCGCGTACCCAAGGCTCGTGCGCCGCGCGAGATATTGGGAAACAAGAGGTGCCCGCCGCCGTACCTCCACGAGGCGCTCCGTGATGCGCCAGCTGAAGGCGTCGCTGCCTGCACCGCTGCCGAAGGAGACCGACAAGACGCGCTCGCCCGGCTTCGCGTGGTCCAGGATGGCGCTAAGCCCTATCAGCGAGGCCCCGGCGTAGGTATTCCCAATCTGGTTGACAAGCAGGCCGAGCTCCAGCTGGGCGCTCGAGAAACCTAGCGATTTCCCGACCTTTTGCGGGAACTTCAGGTTCGGCTGGTGGAAAACCACGTGGGCGTAGTCACGGCTTGTAGCTCCAACCTCTTCCATCACGAGCTGTGCCGCTGCCTTCACATGACGGAAGTAGGCGGGCTCTCCTGTAAAGCGACCCGAGTGCCTAGGGTAGTGCTCGTGCTCGCGCCGCCAGAAGTCGGGGGTGTCCGACACGTACGAGGCAGAAGCGTCAAGGATCGCGACGGCTTCTGAGGCATCGCCGACGATGAAGGCGGCGCCTCCGGCCGACGCCGTGTACTCCAGGGCGTCCCCGGGCTGCCCCTGGGCCGTGTCCATGCCGATGGCAAGGGCGTGAGACACAGCGCCAGAGGCCACAAGACCGAGTGCCCCCTGCAACGCCTCGCTTCCCGCTTTGCAAGCGAACTGCCAATCGGCAGCGAGGGTTAGGGGAGTGGCCCCAATCGCCTCCGCGACAATGGTGCTCGTCGGCTTCACAGCATAAGGATGGCTCTCGCTGCCTACCCACACGGCTCCCAAGCTCGAGGCCGGTACCGATGCTCGCACCAAGGCGCTCCGAGCCGCCTCGATCGACATGGTCACAACGTCCTCGTCGAGCCCGGGCACGGACTTCTCGTCGATGGGCGAACAACCCATTCCGTTCGTCCATAGCCGGCTAATCTCGGTACCGGAGATCCTGTAGCGGGGGACGTAGGCACCGTAGCCGACGAGACCAACAGGTTTCGAATGCTTCATCGACGGAGCCCCGTGCTGGCCTGCCCGCGTTCATGCGCTCCCTGCGTGCAGCGACATTCGCTTGTCGTGGTCATTGATCGGCACTCTCCGGCGTCAGGCTGTGCTTTGTTCGTTCTACCAGCCGCCCGCGGTCGCAAGGGCTTGACACAACGAGAAGCAGTAATCCGCGTTCCGAATCTATCCACCGTCGGATACCTGGGCCCGCGGCGCTGCTCAAGGGAGGGCGCAGGCGCTGCGCGGCTCGCAGTGCAGGTCTGCGCGCTGCATGGGGGGGCTGCGATCGCTCGGATTCCCATCACTTTGGCGTGGGAGCTCTAGCAGACGCCCGGGCCGCGCTGCAACCGCAGAGAATCCGATACCTGCATGAGAGAACTCCACGCGATCTCCCACATATCTCCATGACCGCAGCGGCTTCAGCCGGTAGTCCAGCCGATGGTGAGGGGAGGATGGGAAGTGGGTGCGGTGCAGCTCGGGATTACGGCCCGAGGCCCAGGTCCAAACGCGATTCCCCCGCGGCGGGCGAGCCTTCGCGGGGGATCTGTCGCAGGCGGCGTGACCCGGGCCAAACTCGTGGTCACTATCGCTTCTGTCGAACGGGAGAGACTAACCTGCCTTGTTTACCGCGAGCTCTGGAGCGCCGCGAGTCGCTCCCTGGTGTGCCGTGCCATCTACGGTGCCGCGACCCATATCGTCAGGATACGCCTCCATGCCCATCTCGGAGATGTCGAGGCCGATGAACTCCTCTTCCTCACTCACGCGAATACCTATGGTGGCCTTCAGGATGCCCCAGGCAATCATCGACGCGACGACGGTGAAGAGACCGACGACACCAATCCCGATCAGTTGAGCGATGAGCTGCGTCGCGCCGCCTCCGTAAAACAGTCCTGCGGTCTCTACTCCGGCGACGGTGCCCGCGACCTGCGGCTCCGCGAAGAGCCCTAGGGCCAGCGTCCCAAAGATCCCGCAAAGCAGGTGGACGCTCGTGGCGCCAACCGGGTCGTCTGCACGGACGCGGTCGAAGAACATGACGCCCTCGACGATCAGCACGCCAGCAATGGCACCGATGAGGATCGACATGCCACCCGTGACGAAGGCGCAGGGTGCCGTAATGCCAACGAGCCCGCCGAGAGCGCCGTTCGCCGTGAGCCCAAAGTCGGGCCTGCCGGAGCGGAACCAGGCGTAGAAGGTCGCGACCAGTGCACCGGACGCACCCGCCATCATCGTGGTCAGCACGATATGACCGATCGCCTCGGGATTGGCTGCCATGGTGGAGCCTGGGTTGAACCCGAACCAACCGAGCCACAGAATGAACGTGCCGAGTGCGGCGCTTGTCATGTTGTGCCCTGGAATCGGCTTGATGCTCCCATCCTTCGCGTACTTGCCCCGGCGGGGACCAAGCATCATGACGCCCACGAGGGCAGCCCAGCCGCCGACGGAGTGAACGACGGTGGAACCGGCGAAGTCCAGGAAGCCCAGGTTGGCAAGGAAACCTCCGCCCCATACCCAGTGCCCCGCGATTGGGTAGATGAAGGCGCCCATGATGACCGCGAAGATGATGAATGCCTTATAGTGGATGCGCTCCGCGACCGCCCCCGACACGATGGTGGCGCCCGTCGCCGCGAACACCATCTGGAAGATGAACTTCACGCTCACGGGCACGCTCGTCCAGCTGAGAGCCTCGTAGAGGGACGCATCGTTGGGCACGAGGAAGCCGGTAGTCCCAATGAACGCATTGCCATTGCCGAACATGAACCCGAAGCCGACCAGGAAGAACGCGACCGACGTCATGGCCACGACCAGCATGTTCTTGCCCAGGATGTTGACGACGTTCTTCTTTCTGGCGAAGCCGCTCTCCACGAGCGCAAATCCCGCGTGCATGAAGAAGACGAGGAATGCGCAAAGCAGCACCCAGACGGTGTCAGCGACGACGGACAAGTCTTTGGTGGTCGGCCCAGCGGCCTCCTCGGCGAAGGCGAGCGCTGGGGTCATCACCCCAAGGGCTCCGGTGAGAATGGTCGTTATTCGTTTCATCGTGTGTCGGACCTCCGCGAGCAATCTGCGGCTCTCGCTGTTTCATCCCTGTGTCTCAGACGCTTCACCGAGAATCCAATGACACTTTTGTCGGCTGAGCAGCGCCGCGTCACCCGAGTTTCCCGCGGAACTCCGGCGTGTTTCGTTGGTTCGACCCCTCCTGGCGATGCCTCGCTCGGCGCCCAGCCTCTCAGAAGAGCTTGCCCTGCTTTGCGAGCGGCTCGGAGACCCCGAGGTGATGGTACGCCTTGCGCGTAGCGATACGCCCTCGCGGCGTCCGACCGAGGAAGCCTTGTTGGAGGAGGTAGGGCTCGTACACATCCTCGATGGTGTCTCGTGGCTCTGCGAGCGCCGCTGCGATCGTCTCCACCCCCACCGGGCCGCCCTCGTAGTGCTCGATGAGGATGCCCAAGAGACGCCGGTCCATCTCGTCGAGTCCGCTCCTATCGATCTCCAGGCGCTTCCCAGTCATCTCCACGATCTCCGCATCAATGACCCCCGTGCCCTCCACTTCGGCGAAGTCGCGAACACGGCGCAGGAGCCGATTGGCGACGCGCGGGGTGCCGCGGGAGCGCCGCGCTAGCGCCAGTGCTCCGTCCTCCGAACAGGGCACACCGAGCAAGCGGGCACTCCGGAGGACGATGCTCTGCAGGTCCTCCACCTCGTAAAAGTCTAGCCTTAGAGTTACTCCGAAGCGTTCGTGCAGAGGCTTCGTCAACAGACCGGTTCGCGTCGTGGCGCCCACCAGCGTGAAAGGCTTCAGGTCGAGAGGAATGCTCTCGGCATAGGCGCCGTCGCCCATCATCACGTCGATTCGAAAGTCCTCGATAGCCGGGTAGAGGGCCTCCTCGACCGGCGCGCTCAACCGGTGGATCTCATCGATGAACAAGACGTCGTTGCGCTCGAGGCGTGTCAGCAGCCCCGTGAGCACCCCCTTGTGCTCCACGGCAGGTCCGCTGGTCAAGTGCAGCTCACTCCCCATCTCCCGCGCCAGGATGTGGGCTAGCGTCGTCTTCCCGAGCCCCGGAGGCCCGCAGAGTAAGATGTGGTCGAGCGGCTCGCCACGGCGACGCGCCGCCTCTACATAGACCCGCAGGTTGTCCCGGTGCTTCTGCTGGCCCACGAAGTCGTCGAGGGTCTGGGGTCGAAATAGCCTATCGAAGCGCTCGTCGTCTCCGCCGGTTGCCGTCGAGACGAGCCTTTCGTCGCTGGCAGACGAGGGCGTGGGGCGACTCATGGGTCGCCGGACTCTAGCCCGAATCCGAGCTCGACGCAGGCCAATACGATCGGAGAGGATCAGGCCCAAGGCAGCGTGGCCTTTTTCGCCCGCAGCGCTTGCGCCCTTGTCGGCACGCGCCAGAGTGGGACTGTGCTCGGCTCTCGGCCATGGCGCCTTGGAAACCTTGGGAGAGCGCTGGCGTCGCTCGCCGTCGTGCTGGCTGCCGCGTCCGATGTCGCGTCGGCTAGCGCGCCCCGGCTCTGGTGCACCGCCGAGAACGCTTGGATTTACAAGGAGCCGCGGCGGGATGATGCGCCCCTGGGTGCTCTGCTCCGTGGCGATGCCGTCACCCTGAATGGCGTGGAGAGGATCCCCGGCAAGGGCTGCCCGGGTGGCTTCTTCGCGATCCAGCCGAGGGGGTACGTCTGCGACGACTTCGCGGTGACCCCCGAGCGCCGGTCGCGGCGGGTCCGTGGGCTGCAGCTGCTGCGGCGCACGTCGGGAGCATACCCCTTCCAGTACGCGATTTCGGATTACGCTCCGATGTATCGACGCCTCCCCACGCCGACGGAGGTGGCACGTTTCGAGGGGCCATTGGGTCGAGCTGGGCAGCGCCGGGAGCTGCACCCCGGACACCGCGGACACGAGCGGCTCGCCGAAGCCCGCCCCGTGGCGGGATCAGGCACAATGCCGTGGTTCCTTCGGAATGCGGGATCCTTGCGCGGTGCCGCGGAAGAGGAGCCGTTCTACAAGTATGCTCCTGCAGGGACCACCCTCGCGTACTCCGGTGCCTTCGAGGTCGAGGGCCGCACGTGGCTGGCGAGCCCCGACGGTTCCCTGGTTCCCGCCGACAGGGTCAGGCCCTTCCGACACTCTCGGTTTCGAGGTGTCCTGCTCGACGAGACCATGGCGCTTCCCATCGCATGGCTTCGCAAGGGCTCGGCCGCGCGCTTCTATCGGGAGGCAAACACATTTGAAGAAGGCCGGAAACGCTGGCCCCTTCGGGCCGCCATCCCTCTGGATCCGAGCACGGAGCCCGTCACCTGGCAGGGGGCGCGCTATCTGAGGACCCGCGAGTGCGAGGACCCGCGCGGCTGCGCCTGGGTCCCGGAGGCAGATGCCACGGTGGCGCGGGCAGTCGGGCAGCCTTGGTGGCAGGCCGGGGAGTCCGAGCGCTCGATCGTCGTCAGCATCAGCAAGGGCACCCTCGTTGCCTACGAGGGCAAGCGGCCCGTTTTCGCGACCCTTGTGTCACCCGGTGCCGGAGGGGTGCCGCGGGAGGGGGTCGACCCCGTGAAGGCGAGCACGACCCCTCTGGGGGTCTTCAGAATTACCTACAAGGTTAAGCACACGACAATGTCTCCAGAGCAGGGGGATCCAAAGAACTTCTGGATGGCGGAGGTTCCTCACACCCAGTATTTCAACATGCCGTTTGCGCTCCATGCCGCCTATTGGCACGAAGACTTCGGGATGCCCATGAGCGCTGGGTGTATCAATGCTTCTCCCCTCGACGCCAAGTGGCTCTTTGAGTGGACGAAGCCTCACGTTCCGGAAGCCTGGGGCGGAGCGACCACGGGCAGGGAGAACGGGCTCGGGAGCTTCATGGTCGTCGTGCGCTGAGCACAGCGCCGTACACCCGGGGTGTGCCGACACGTGACCATTGGTTAGAGACGCGACTTCAGCGGTGTCACCTCAGTAACGAGAGTCGCCCTCGGTGGTAGGGCACGTTGGCTGACAGCGGGTGCCTCCCTGGGTCTGGCGGACCGCGCGGCGGGGCTCGAGGGAGACCCCTGGCTCGCCTCGGACCCCGTGGGCGGGCAGAGTGCTGGATCTAGCTCCACTCGGAAGCAGACGCGTTCTGGGGCACGGTCGGCAACGGTGAGCACGCCCCCGTGGAGCTCGACGATGGAGCGGGCCAGGCTCAGCGCTAGGGCAAGGCCGCGGTGCTCGGCGGCGCCCGGTTGTTGGTCGCGGTTGAGCATTCCTAGTAGTCGACGGGCGGGATAGCCGCGGCTCGGGACCTCCACGTCCAGGACGACACCGCCCCCGTGGCGGCACACCGCGCGTAGATGGGCCGGACCATCCCCGCCCGTCCGAGCGGCGTGCCCAATGAACGTGGCCAGCGCGCGCGCCAGCCGCACTCGATCAGCGATCACAGTGGGCACTCTGTCGCCGATTTCTCCCACGACGTCTATCAGACGATTGGCTCCGAGATCGCGACCCTTCTCGATCGCATCGGCGATGAGCTCGCTCATGTCGACAGGTTCATGGACGAGTCGAAGCTGTCCTGCTTCCACGCGCGCTGCGTCAAGGATCGTCTCGATAAGGGCCAGGAGCTCCCGTCCTCGAGTCTCTATGACCTCGAGACTCTCTGCTTGTCCATCCGTGACGCCGGGCGTGTTACGAACCAACTCGGTGAAACCGAGAATGGCGTTGAGCGGACTCTTGAGGTCGTGGCTCACGCTGGCAAAGAATAGCCCTCGCGTTCGCGTCACTGCTTCTCGCGCGTCGATGGCGCGTTCTTGCGCATGGGCGAACACCCGGAAGCGGGCTGCCAGCTGCTCGACAGAACGCCCGAGCGCGTCGACGGCCCGGAACTTGGAGGACCGCGTCCACTGAGCTGCTCCGCGCATGACCGATTCGGTGTCGAGGAGGCGCACGCCACGGGTGGCGGAGGTCAGGTCATCGTTTAGCGCCCGCGCGAGGAGTAGTCCGAGAGCGATCGCTCCGAGCACTGCCAACCCGGCGACGAGCAGCGCCTCAGGACCCAGCACGGGGACCGTGGAGCCCGCGAAGCGCACCGTGGCACTGCCACCGTCGAGTGGGGCAGTCAGCTCGACGAAGCCGCCCTTCAACGAGCGAACGCGGTACTCGTCGGATTGGGGGAGCACAGTCGCCACGAAGCCATCTCGTCCGGCCTCCTTCAAGGCAGCATCGATCCCCGCGCCCTCTACGAGCGCTGGCTGCGGCTCCAACGCGGCACGCGCCAGGGCGCGAGCCGTTTCTTCGCGCTGACTGACGTCCTCGCGACGCAAGTGAGCAGCAGCGATGAGCCCGGCCCCGACCGTCACGAAGACGATGGGCGTGACGAGTGCGACGAGAAGCCGGTCCCGGAGACGCTTGCCAGCGTGCCCTCGCTCCGCCGTCGCTGCGACGACCTCATGCATGACGTTTGGCGGCGCGAGCTCGATGGCTCGCATGAGGGTGCCTCGGAGCAACACCCGTAGGGGGAGCGATGCGGCGGCGACTAGCACGGTCCCGAGGAGTGCAAGGCTTAGCCCCGTATGCAAGTCCAAGCGTCCGGGTCCGTGACTGATCGCGACCACGAGGAGGGCGAGGACCGAGAGGAGCAACCATCCAAGGGTCAGTTGCCTGTCTTCCTCCAGGAGCGCTGCCAGCTCGTGGGGCTCCACCGCGTCGGAACCCATCCCGAGCGCGCGCAGGGCGAAGCGGTGCCGCGAGAGGCGCCACCAGGCGCGTAGTGCAGCGAGCGCTCCCCCCAAGCACATGCCGCTCAGGAGCACGCCCGTGTCCCCTCGTGCCAGGGGATCGCGATGGAGCAGCAACCACGGCGCGATCAGCGCCACGAGCGTCGCCGACGCAAGGGAGAACGTCAGCGTTAGCGCCAGGACGCGAGGCACCAGTCGGGAGGCTCCCGCGATCATCCGCGGCCATCCTGCGTGTCGTGGCGGGACCCAGCCTGCGCATCGCCCACGCGCGGGGAGCTCTCGCCCGTAGCCGCTCGAGGGAAATACAGCCGAAAGATGGACCCCGAGCCCAGTTCGCTCTCGAGCTGGATTCTGCCGTCGTGCATTTCGACGAGCCGGCGCGTTATCGAGAGCCCGAGACCCGTGCCTATCCTCTGGGCGCGACGGTCGCCCGCCTGGCGGTATTCCTCGAAGATGGCCGCCTGTTCCTCCTTCGCGATTCCCGGACCGGTATCGGAGACCTCGGCAAGGACGGCTTTGTCGTGGATGGAGACGCGTACTCGCACGCACCCCATCTGGGTGAACTTGACGGCGTTGCCGACGACGTTCCCCAGGATCTGCCGCAAGCGGCGCCGGTCGGCTCTCGCCCAAGCCGACTCGCCCTCCAGCTGGACGACGACCGGTTTGCCTTGGGCAGCCATCTCGGCTTCGCGGACGACCTCCTCGGCGACTCCGAAAACGTCGACATCCCCAATGGTGAGCTTGAGCTCGCCAGATTCCATCGCCGACAGTGCCAGGATATCGTCGACGAGAGATGCCAGGTGTCGACCGCTGGCGCGTACGATGAGGAGGTTCTCACGAGCTTCCGTGGACAGGGGTCCGTCCACCTCGCTGAGCAGGACGTCAGCGAACCCGAGTATTGCGTTGAGGGGCGTGCGCAGCTCGTGGGAGAGCGCTGCCAGGAAGGCGCTTCTGTCCCGGTCGTAGGCCAGGGCACCCGCCAAATCTCGCCGGTATGCCAGTTCAGCGGAGGTGAAACGAGCCGCCAGCTCGTTGAAGGCGCTCGCCAAGACTCCCACCTGATCCGGCGAGCGAATCGGAATGGGACGCACCGCGGGCAACCCCTCGGCGGCCGCCATGCTCTGAATGCGATCACCGATGAACGTCACGTCCGCATGAACGTCTCGCGCGAAGGCGAAGGCGACGAGCGCCGCGGCTCCAATCAGAATGGCGGTGAGCGTGGCGACGGAGGTGAGCAGGGATCGGGTCGCGAAGGGAGTCGCTGGCGCGCGCACGAACGTCAACATGCTGAGTTGACGGTACGGTGGGCCGAGGGGCGTTGCGGCGAAGCGGGTACGGCCCAGACTCGTCGTTTGCTCACCCTCGGACTGTCCCAGCGCGCGGAGGAGCGTCGCACGTGACGGCGCGCGAAGGCTCGCATCCACGGCAATGGCGCCGTCGGCACTGACAAGAAGCATCTCGGCGCCAGACCGCCGCGCGGCGCGTTCGACGATCACGATGTGTTCGTAGTGGGGCGCGGCCCGCAAGCGTTGCGCCACGGCACGGCTCAGCACTCGGCTCCGAAGCGCCGCCGCCTCGTCACTCTGCACCCGGAGACGAGAGACGCCGAGGGCCGCCATCGCGACGGCCGCCAGGAGTCCGAGCAGGACGACGACGGCCGGAGCGATGACCAGGAACGGCAGCTTCTTGCGATGGAATGCCAAGGCGAATTAGGCTACTCTGGCAGCTCCATGAAGGCCAGCGTGCGGCCCGGCTGACGCGCTGCATCGCACGGGCGCCCACGTTAGCGCGGTGCTTCAGTCGCTGGCGAGTCGGGAGAAGACTGCGTGGTCGAGCCAGCGGGAGCCAACGTACTCCGCCTGGCGCGCAGTGCCCTCGAACCGGAACCCGAGCCGCGCGATGACGCGCAAGCTCGCGTGGTTGTCCGTCGCTGCGGCGCAGCGGATCCGATGCATGTTCATGCGCCCGAACGCGAACTCTATGCAGCCCCGTGCAGCTTCGGTCATCAAGCCCTGCCCCGACGCTTCCAAGCGAAGCCAGTACCCGAGCTCGCAGGAGCGGTGAAGATGTACGCAGGAGTCCAAGCCAACGACCCCGAGGAGCGTCATGGCCGTGGCATCGCGGATTGCGAACCGCACGGCGCGCCCCGCATCCCAATCGGATGCGCAGGCGTCGGCGTAACGTTGGCTCGACTCCGGGGTATTGTTGAACGGAACCCAAGGGAGCCAACGCTCCAAATGCTCGCGTGACGTCTCCACTGCTCGCCACAGCGCGGCGCCATCGGCACTCTCCACCGGCGACAGAAGGAGCCGGGCGGTCCGCATCGGGGCCGCGCGCAAAGCAGACCGCGACGGAATGCTCAGCATCTGTGGGAGCGGTGGAGGCTGCCGTCGTCCAAACGCGTGACTAGGTTCCTTGGCTCGCATCCTCGCACCGTACCCGTGCCACCATCGCTTCCAAATGGCCGGACTCGTAATCGCGCCAGGAAACGTACCATTCCCCATCCAGCGCGCCAGCCGTCAAAGCGGGATAGGGCTGAAACCCACTCACTTTGCCCAGGATAGTCGGTATGCCCAGGCCGTCACGTGTGACCCGTGCCAACTGGACACGTGAGTTCTCGAACCATGCCATGACCACACGACCGTCAGCGCTGACGAGCGTGGGTCGAGAGCTCTTGTCGCCAAGCTCGTGGCGCCACACGACGAGCTTGCGGTCGATGTCCAAGGATGCGACCGCCGCGCCACCGCCCTCGTCGTCCCAGGCGATGAAGCAGTCCTTCGCGGCGCAGGCTACGCGAGCCTGATCGAAGGAACCCTCGCGGGTGCTGATGGGGATGAGATTGCCAATGTGCAGATCCTTGGACTCGGACCGGGCTGGGACCGAGACGCTCGCGAGTGGGTCGCGTCCCCCGTAAGGTATGCTCAAGGCTACGACGCGTCCCGATTTCTTGAGCCGCAGGGAGAGCCCGAGCAGCAGGCGTTCGGGACCGATGAACGCGGCGTCGGGGCGACTGACGCTGCCCGTTTCAGCGGCGAACGCAGTGAGCCTCAACGGTTCGGCTAGTGGTCGGAGATCCTTGCCGAGGCGTCGCCCGACGAGGTCGTCCTGGCCAGGCGCGAAGCGGCGCTCCCAGAAGGCCCAGAACGTCCCGTCCTTGGCTGCGAGCATGGTCGGGTAGTACTCGCCGTCCTTCTCTGCGGAGAGGCGAATTGCCGGCCCAGCAATGCGACCGTCTGCGTGGAGCTTGCGGACATAAACGCCAGGACTGTCGCCTCCAAACTCCGAATACAAGAGCCCAAGTCCATTCTGCATGCCGAACAGCTGCGGATGGCGAACCCCTCGCGATTCGGGCGTGATGAGTTGCGCCGGAGTAACGCGTCGCAGCTCGCGGTCGAGCAGGACGCTGTAGGCGCGTCGCCGGCGCATGTCTTCGTGGGTGTCGGACCAAGCGACGACCGTGCCCAGGTCCGTGCTCGCCACCGCAGGTCTGGATGGCGGAGCGACGACATCGAAGGGCCGAGGACGACCGAGGCCCGTGACAGCGCACGGCGATTTGCGGTTCTCCTGCACTGCCTCGGCGTGGGACATCAGGTTCCGCGCCAGGCCTCCCCCGCCGTTCTTGAATGCTTCGCGGAACATCGTTGCGGCGCGCTGGGGCTCCTCTTTGGTCAACCAGGTTTGCGCGGCTCCGATCTGCAATGCCCAGGGCTCTGTCTCCAGGGGCGCGCGCTCTTCGGCTGGGACGCCCTGTGCTCGGGGCTCGCCGTCATTCTCTCCACCAAAGGGGGCCCAGCCAGAGAGCCACACGACGTAGCCAGCCACGGCTATCCCCGCGACGATGAAACCAGCACTGACCAAGCGGCGAGCTCGCTTGACCTTCCGCACGCTAGGGCTCGTAGGGAGGGGCACCGGGGCAGGTGGGGCTGGCGCGAGTGGGGCATCTGGAAACTCCTGGGAGCGTGCTAGCCCCGGGTTGCCGCCGTTGGCTGCCGCCAGGTGGGTTCCCGATCCAAACGAGGAGTCGCTATGAAGCAGGTCGTCGACAACGTCGCCAGCCGCAGGCGCAGGGCGGAGCGAAGCCAAGGACGCGCTGAGGGCCACGGCGAGCTCCTTCGCCGTTTGGAACCTCCGGTCGGGGTCGCGGTCTAGCGCTTTGGCGAACCACTGATCGAAGCTTGCCGGCAGGTCCGGACGGACCTGGCTTGGCACCGGCAGATCGCTGCTTGCGATCTGAGCCAAGATCATGGCGACGCCTTGGTCCACGCGCCACACGGTTCGTGCCGTCAGGCACTCGTACACGATGCACCCGAGCGCCCAAAGGTCACAGCGGTGATCGACGCTCCCCTGTCCGCGAGCTTGCTCGGGCGCCATGTAGGCAGGGGTTCCGAAAAGGGCTCCCTCGCGTGTCAGACGCGCCTGGCTGGGCTCCGGGTTCGTGCTTTCGTAGAACTTTGCGAGCCCGAAATCCACGATCTTTGCGACGAGCTGACCTTCTTCGTTGCGGGTCAGGAATATGTTCTCGGGTTTCAGGTCCCTGTGAACGACGCTTGAAGCGTGAGCCTTTGCTAGGCCCCGGGCTGTCTGGAGTGCCAAACGCAACGTGAGATCGATGTCGAGCTGTCGCTCGCGCGCTTGCATCTCGTATAGGCTCTCCCCTTCGAGCAGCTCCATGACGAGGAACGGTCGCTCCTCGAAAGTGCCTGAGTCGTAGACGTCGCAGATATACGGACTGCGAATCGCGGCGGCTGCCCTGGCTTCCCGCAAGAACCTCTCGCGCACGACGCGGGAGGTTATCAGATCCGCTGAGAGGATCTTCACGGCGACCCGTTTCCCGATGTCCACGTTCTCGGCTTCATAGACGGCGGCCATGCCGCCACGGCCGATCTCACGCGTGATCCGGAACTTGCCTTCGAGGATGGTCCCGTTCGGGAGCTTGGTGGGATCGTTTTCGGTCATCAATGGGTCTTGGCTTGTGGCAGAGGATAACCGAGCAAGAGCCTATCCGCGATCCCCACGAGCGACGACCCTTCCAGGGGGAGGACTTCGGGTTCTACCGAGGAAAGCGTGTGCCAGTACAGGATTCGCAGTGGCCCATGGACCGGAGGTGTCCACGGGCGGTCCGAGCAGTAGGCCAAGCCCTTCGCGGCGCGCTCCATAACGGCCAGGACCTCCGCAAAAGCCTTCGCGGTGTATGTTGGATCGAGCGCGAGCCCCGCGCTGCGTGCGGCGTCCATGGCAAGCTCGCTGGCCGCTGTCGGGTGGCCGTATCCGCGGCCGACCTGGCTACCGCTGATGCTCAATCTGCGGACGGCGGCCAGCGGCTTCCACCGGATGCGGCGGCTTGCGGCGAGCCCAGCGACGAGCCAGGCGATCGCCGCGTGGGTGAGAACACGACCTCCCAATACCTGCACGGCACAAAGGTTCGTCGTCAGACGGTGCCTAACGAGCCCGGCGAGCAGCCCCGCGGCTGTCCCGCCGGAGCCGACGGCGACCACGATGAGGTGAGGTTGTGGAAGCTCGCCGCCGCGGATTTGTCCCACCAGCTCATCGACAGCGAGATCGTAGCCCATGGCCCCGAGTGTGTTCGAGCCGCCAACTGGAATGAGCGCATCGCCACGCTGGCGGTGCCGCGCCAGCATCCAGGGCACGAGAGCCATGGAGGAGCAGGGATACGCAGCCTGAAGGACGCTCAGCGAGCGGGCCAATGTCTCTCTGGCGTGACTCGTATCGGGCTGTGGACAGAGCACTGCCGCGGTGGGAAGGCCGACCATGCGCCCGAACAGCGCGGTTGCCAGGACGTGGTGGCTGCCAGCTGCTCCCGCTGTCAGCAAGCGTCGGCAGCCTCGCGCTTTCGCTTCTGCGAGGAGCCATTCGAGCTTACGGACCTTGTTTCCGCCGTAGAGCGGGCTCAAGGATCCGTCGTCCTTGACCCAGAGCTCGCAACCGCGCTCCTCGAGAGAGCGCGCCCGAAACACCGGGCCGGTGGTCTGCGACAACGCGATCGGACTGGTGGCGTGGGGGGGCATGGAGAGACGACTTCAGACGACGAGGGTCGCGCATCTTGCGCGCGCAGCTGCCCGGCCGGGACGGATTATCTGCTCTCTTTCGTGCGAATCGTCTGAGAAACACTCCCGAAACATGTAGCCCTGTACGACACGATCGTGAGCGGCGCTGTTTCGTTTCGTCGGTGCCCCTGACCCGCCGGAAGGTTCGCTCCGCCATCGATGAGTTCTCGGACGAGGACATTTTCCAGAAGCACTTGAAGCAAGTTGGAGAGCCATATGAAGAAGGTTGAGGCGATCATCAAGCCGTTCAAACTCGACGAGGTAAAGGATGCTTTGTCGGAGGTCGGTATCCAGGGGATGACGGTCACCGAGGTGAAGGGTTTCGGCCGTACCGGGGGCAAGAAGGAGGTATACCGTGGT
Organism: Pseudomonadota bacterium; assembly: GCA_023398955.1. GTDB lineage: Bacteria > Myxococcota_A > Polyangia > Polyangiales > Polyangiaceae > JAEWRL01. The sequence goes on along the minus strand of JAEWRL010000187.1, from coordinate 62,983 downwards.
TCCGCGTACGTGGTCGACTTCGTTCCCAAGGTGAAGGTAGAGGTCGTCGTTCCCGACGACCTTGCGCAGCAGGTGATCGACGCCGTCGAGAAAAGTGCCAAGACAGGGCGCATCGGGGATGGCAAGATCTTCGTGACGCAGCTCGACGAGGCGGTCCGCATCCGCACCGGGGAGCGAGGAGAAGAAGCGATCTGACGCCGAAGCGCCAGCTAGTGCTTGGAGAGGAGCGCACAGAGGGATGAAGCCAGCAGAAGCGATCGAGTTGGGCAAAAAGAGCGGTGCGGTCATGGTCGACCTGAAGTTCATCGACTTCGTCGGCAAGTGGCAGCATACGAGCGTCGTTTTCGAGCGGCTGGACGAGGATGCCTTCGAGGCGGGTTTCGGCTTCGATGGCTCGTCGATTCGCGGGTTCCAGCCCATCAACCAGAGCGACATGCTGCTGATCCCGGATCCTGCGACGGCCGTGATGGATCCGTTTACGAAGCACCCGACGCTATCGCTGCAATGCACGATCCAAGATACGCTGACGCGTCAGAACTACTCGCGGGACCCACGGCACATCTCCCGCAAAGCGGAAGCGTATCTGCGATCCACCGGGATCGCGGACACTGTCTACTTCGGTCCCGAGGCAGAGTTCTTCATCTTCGATGACGTTCGTTTCGACGCCGGCATCAACGAGTCCTTCTATCGGATCGATTCGGTGGAGGCCGATTGGAACACAGGCAAGGACGAGGGACCGAACCTGGGGCACAAGATACGGCACAAGGAGGGCTACTTCCCGTGCATGCCTCAGGACACGTTGATGGACCTGCGAACCGATATCGTCCTGCTCATGCAGCGAGTTGGCATCCAGGTGGAGCTCAGCCACCACGAGGTTGCTACTGCGGGGCAGGGCGAGATCGACATGCGGTTCGACGAGATGACCCGCATGGCGGACAAGCTCATGTGGTTCAAGTACATCGTCAAGAACGCTGCGAAGAACGCAGGCAAGACGGCGACGTTCATGCCGAAGCCAATGTACGGCGACAACGGCAACGGTATGCATTGCCACCAGTCGCTGTGGCAGGGAGGGAAGCCACTCTTTGCCGGGGACGCCTACGCAGGCCTGAGTGATTTGGCGCTCTACTACATCGGCGGAATCCTCAAGCACGCGCCTGCGCTCACGGCCCTCACCAACCCCACCACGAACAGCTTCAAGCGGCTGGTTCCTGGCTTCGAAGCTCCAGTCAACCTTGCCTATTCGGGGCGGAATCGTTCGGCTGCCGTGCGCATCGCGACATACTCGCCCTCACCGAAGGCAAGACGCATTGAGGTGCGCTTCCCCGATCCCACGTGCAACCCGTACATCGCCTTTGCGGCCATGTTGATGGCAGGCCTGGATGGCATCCAGAACAAGATTGATCCTGGCGATCCTCTGGACAAGGACATCTACTCCCTCTCTCCGGAGGAGCTCAAGGATGTTCCGCGCGTGCCGGTGTCGCTCGAGTCTGCGCTGGATGCATTGGAAGCAGACTGCGAGTTCCTGTTCAAAGGCGACGTATTCACGCGGGATGCCATCGAGATGTGGCTCGAGTACAAGCGGGAGAAGGAGCTGGCTCCAACGCGCATGTACCCTACCCCCATGGAGTACTTCCTCTACTTCGATATCTGAAGGGGCCGGACCGCTCGGAGCGGCAGCCGCAGGACGCACTGGACGGAACCGGGTGCGGGCAGAGCGGGACTTCGCGGCTGGCTGAGGATTCGGGCCGCTGGGATCGGTGTGAGCGGCCTACCTCGCCCACACCGCCGTGCAGTGTAGTCCCGGCGTTGCGGCGCGCGGTTGTGCCACACGCGCGGGCGAACCGCGTGCGCACTGCTGACCGAACCGGCCTCGAGCAGCGGGCCCTGATGTCGGGGGGTGTGCGGAGGGCATCGACGTTCGGCCGAGCATTCTCTTCGGATCCGCACGGGGAGTGTCGGCCTAGGGCATGGGTCCGTGATAGCTTCCAGAACGTGTCCGACTTGAAAGACAGCGCCTCCGAGGTGACCGTCAGCGGCACCCCGAACGAGCCGCTGCCTCGATCCTATCGCGAGGCGATGCTCGTCTCGATAGCGGGGCCGGGTCTGGGGCAGCGCAAGGCCCTGGGCGAGGAACCCGTCGAGCTGGGCAGAGGCATTCGCTGCTCGTGGATGCTCGACTCGGACTCCGTGAGTCGACGTCACGCCGTGGTCGAGTTTATCGGGGGAGGACACCGTATCCGAGACCTAGGATCCACCAATGGAACCTACATCAACGAAGAGCGCGTGCAGGTCCGCGAGCTGCGCGACGGCGACCGAGTCCAGATAGGTAAGGTCGTCCTGAAGTATTTGGCAGGGGGCAACATCGAGAGCGCCTACCACGAAGAGATCCAGCGCCTCATGCGCTTCGACGGACTGACGGGCGTAGCCAACCGGAGCCACTACGAGGACGGTCTAAGGGCGGCGTTGATGCGCGACCGAGCCAGTGCAACGCCGATTTCCCTCCTCTTGCTCGACCTGGACCGGTTCAAGTCCATCAATGACCGTTTCGGGCACATGGCCGGGGATGCCGTGCTCCGACAGTTCGCGTTTGTTGTCAGCGGGCAGGTCAGCGAGCCGCAGCTCCTGGCCAGACTCGGCGGAGAAGAATTTGCTGTGCTCTGGGCAGGGGCAAGCCTTGCAGAGGCCTACACTCTTGCTGAGCGGATTCGCGCTGCCGTTGCGCGCTCTAGCTTCGAGTTTGACGGGGAGAGCATCACGGTAACTGTCAGCATCGGCGCCGCGGAGCGTCCGGCAGGGAGCGGCGAGGATGGCGCCAAGCTGTATGAGCGTGCGGACGAACGCCTCTATGCCGCCAAGAGTGCTGGTAGGAACCGCGTCTGCTGAGCCTCCGCGAAGGGAATGGCTGCGGCCCCGTGACGGGGGCGCTTCGTTCCTTCGAAGGGGTCGTTTCAGAGTGGGGCGTGAGAACGGAGCGCCCGCGCAGGGACGCCCCGGTCTCACTACCGGTACCCAATTCGAGCCGGGGTCAACGGGCCGAACGACGTGCGGCAGGTGACGCCTTCGCTCTGCCCTTCGGGGTGCTTGCCGGCTGTTTGCGGCGGGCTGCTGCGGGCGTGGCTGCTGCGGGCGCAGCTGCTGCTCGGCGCTTCCCCAAGAGGGCCGCTGCGAGCTCTTCGGCGCGGTCGGTCCTCTCCCAGCTGAACTCGGGTCTACCAAAGTGTCCGTAGGCTGCTGTGGCTCGATAGATTGGCTTGAGGAGATCCAGCTCGTCGATCAACGCCTTGGGTCGGAAGTCGAAGTGCTTCTTGATGTAGTCACCGAGCTTCGTCTCGTCGATCGCCGAGGTGCCGAAAGTGTTGACGTACACGCCGACCGGCTTCGCGACGCCGATGGCGTAGGCAACCTGAACCTCGGCGCGGCGTGCGAGACCTGCCGCCACGACGTTCTTGGCCACGTAACGGGCATAGTAGCTCGCGGAGCGGTCGACCTTCGACGGGTCCTTTCCGCTGAACGCCCCGCCGCCGTGACGCCCCATACCACCGTAGGTATCGACGATGATCTTGCGTCCGGTGAGCCCGGCGTCCCCAAACGGACCGCCGATGACGAAGCGACCCGTCGGGTTGACGAAGTACTTCGTCTTGTCGTCGAGGAGGCGGCGCGGCAGCGCCTTCTTGATGCAGAGCTCCATCACGGCCTCCTTCAGATCCTTGTGCTTGACGCTGGGGGCGTGCTGCGTGCTGACGACCACGGCGTCGATGCGCTTCGGTCTGTCATTCTCGTACTCGATGGTGACCTGGCTCTTGCTGTCGGGGCGAAGGAAGTCCACCTTCTTCGCCTTGCGCACGCGCGCCAGCGTTCGCACGAGCTCATGCGAATACATGATGGCGGCGGGCATCAACTCCTCGGTCTCGTCGCAAGCGTACCCGAACATCAGGCCCTGGTCGCCGGCTCCCTGCTCTTTATGGAGCCCCGTCCCTTCCGTAACGCCTTGGGAGATGTCGGGCGATTGCGGCTCGATGGCGGTGAGAACGCCGCACGTCTCGTAGTCGAAGCCCATGCTCGAGTCGGTGTAGCCGATGTCCCGGACGACCTCTCTGGCAATCTTCGCGAACTCGATGGGCTGTGTCGTCGTGATTTCCCCGGCCACAACGATGAAACCGGTCTTGCACAGCGTCTCGCAAGCAACACGGCTCTTTGGGTCTCCGCGGAGTGCGGCATCCAGCACTGCATCCGAGATCTGGTCGCACATCTTGTCGGGATGCCCCTCGCTAACTGACTCGGACGTAAAGAGGTAACTGCTCATGGTTTCTCCGTTTGGCTCTGTTCCAGCCTTCGTGGCATGGGGGTTGGTCCCTCGGCCGCACTCTGGTCGCGAGCACGCTAGCATGTCCGACGTGCCGTGCATCACCGGAAGCGCTTCCCACCAGGCCTTCATCGCTTTCGTTCTCGCTTTCGTTCTCGCTTTCGTTCGAGGTCGCGCCCTCAACCGTGGGACGTTGCGCACTGGTGGGAGCCAGAGCCAACGCAGCCATGTTCGGTACCGCGCCGTAGGGGCGGGCGGCGACGCCCAAGGAGCGCCCCAGGCCGAGGCACGGCTGCTCCGTCACGGGGTAGCGAGCGGGTCGTCGTCCAGCTGTTGGGGAACGGGTGTGCGCTGCACGTTCATGCGGACGATCGCGTCACCCCTGATGACGGTGAGCCTTACCGTGTCTCCAGGCAGCCCGGCGAGCAGGTGACGGAGCTCGGCGACGGACAGGGCCCGCACATCGATGCCATCGACGAGTAGGATGCGATCCCCGGGCTCGAGGCCCGCCCGCGCGCTGCCGAGCCCAGGGGGGACGCTGCGAACAGTCAACTCTCCCGATGGGCGGCGAGCGAGAATGGCGCCGATGGTGCCGCGCTCGGACGCGCAAGCGCCGATGAGGAGCGAGGCTGCCATACCCAAGACAAGGAAGTCCTTGGCGAGCGGCCAGCTCGTGCAGCGGCGGGGTCCCAGAAGCATTTCTGCTACGTGACGCCTCACGCGACCCCTGTCTAATACTCAGCGGAGCGGTTTATGTTCGGTTGGTTGGTCGGCGGGTGAGCGGGCTTCCTAGCCCCACGTCCACCGACATGCGAAAAGCGAAGCGATGGCGCGCGTGCTCTTCATATCCAAACCCATCGCTCCCCCGTTTCACGACGGCAGCAAATGCTTGGTTCGCGACGTCGCGTGCAACCTAGACCGTCACCAGGCAGAGGTTCTCACCACGGCGGATGCCCCTGCCATTGGCGGGCGGGAAGGGGCTCTCGTCATGCATCGCATCTACTCAGATGCTGGAGCCTTCACTCCCGCGCTTCGCCAGAACCTTCGAGCGGCAAGTTGGCTGGCAACTCGAGCTCAAGCGGACATTTGGCACTATGTCTTCGCGCCCAATCCCACGACTAGTCAGCTCGGGCGCGCGCTCCGGTGGCTGCGCAGAAAGCCGGTCCTGCAGACCGTTGCATCGGCTCCCCGCGAGTTCTCAGGCGTGGCTCGGCTGCTGTTCGGGGACCTCGTGGTCGCGCAGAGCGAGCATACGGCGCGCCGCATTGCGGACGCCTATGACAGAGAGCAGGTGCCGACTTCGATGCGGCGCCCGGTGCACGTGATCCCCCCCCCGGTACCATGCTTGAGAGAGCCTTCGGCGGAGGACCAGGGCTCGGCCCGGCGTACCCTCGGTATCGGGCCCGAGAAGCGGATCCTCCTCTTTCCTGGAGACCTCGAGACCGGTGGCGGTGCTCGCCGCCTCGCGAACGCTGCAGAGCCGTTGCTCGCCACCGTGGAAGGTGCCGTGCTCGTGTTTGCATACCGCAGGAAGTCGGACCGCGCCGACCTCGTCGCGAGTCAGCTGCGGGTCGAGCTGTCGCATCTGCCCGTCAAGGTGTGCAGTGACGTCCGCAGCATGCCAGCGCTCTTGGCGACGAGTAGCGCTGTCCTTTTTCCCGTGGATGACCTCTGGGGAAAGGTCGACCTGCCGATTGTCTTGCTTGAGGCCATGCAGCTCGGAGTCCCCGTGCTGGTCCTCGACCATGGGCCTCTTGCGGAGCTCGAAGGGGCTCACCGTGTGCGAGGAACGGGCGTGCAGGATTGGGTTCGCGCCACCCAGGACGTCGTCACCGAACCTGAGACTCGCGCGTCCGTGATTCTCGCGCAAACGCAGGCAGTGGCGCGCTGCTATGCCGCGGAGGTGGTCGCACGCCGCTACTCGGCGCTCTACGATTCCCTCGGGAGCTGAGACCGCCCGCCCGACTCGTCCATCGTCCCGGCGGGCGTTTCTAGGGCGATTGGGCTGGTCCTGAGGCGTTGCTTCGGGGGGGGGGCGCCGGACGTCAGATTTGCTGCGGCAGGAAGCGAGATTGCTTGTATGATTTCGGTCCCGTACTCGCACCACACCCCTCCTGTTGCAGAAGCCATGTCCAAACCAGAGTCTCCGCCCGACGCGAACGAGCCCAGCCCGGGCGAGCAACGGCGGCAGTCCTTGCCCTCGACGGCAGTGTCGCTCGACATCGAGGCGCCAGAAACGATTCTGGGTACGCTCCTGGCGGGTCGCTACCGACTGGATGAGGTGATCGGGAGGGGCGGCATGAGCGTCATCTATCGCGCCGAGCACATCCACATGCGCAAGGCGTTTGCCGTGAAGGTCCTCCACCGCGAGTTGAGCGTGCTGCCGGAGGTGGTGGCTCGCTTCGAGCGTGAGGCCGTCGCTGCTGCCAGCATCGACCATCCCAACGTCGCGGCAGCAACGGATTTCGGGCGCCTGGGGGACGGGTCCTTTTACCTGGTGTTGGAGCACATTGCGGGCAGGAGCCTTGCCGAGTTGCTTGCGCGGCGTGAACCCTTACCGGAAGGCCGCGTCGTTCCTATCATCAGGCAAATTGCAGAGGCCCTCGTCGGTGCGCATGCCCAGGGTATCGTCCATCGCGACTTGAAACCCGAGAACATCATGCTCGTAGAGCGCCCCGACGATCCCGAGTTCGTCAAGGTGCTCGACTTCGGCATCGCCAAGGTCTCCGTGGAGCCCGGTGGGCCCGTACTGACGCGCGCTGGCAGTGTCTTTGGCACGCCGCAGTACATGTCTCCGGAGCAGGCGGGTGGCGGACAAGCGGATGCCCGCTCGGACCTGTACGCGCTGGGCATCCTTGCTTACGAAATGCTCTCCGGGTACCCGCCCTTCGACGACCCGGACGTCCGCCGCGTGGTCATGATGCAAACGAGCGAGTTCCCGGCCCGGCTTCCGGCGGACTGTGGTGCGAGACTGCGGGCGTTCGTCGAACGGTTGCTGGAGAAGGATCCGGAGCGGCGCTTCCAAACGGCTCACGAGGCGCTCGAAGCCCTGGACGCCATCGCAAGGGAGGAGGACCGTCCAGGGGAACCTCCACGCCGGTTCCGGGTGTTGCTCGGGCGAATCCCAGAGCAGGTTCGCATTGGCAAGCTCTCGTTGACGAGGGAGCACGTCGTGCTGCTCGTGGGCGGCGGAGCTGCGCTCGTTGGGCTTTCCCTGTTGGTACTGCTGGTCGTCGCGCTGTGGCCGGACCGCCCCGCCGCGACGCCCGCGGCTGCTCCAGTTGCCGAGGGGCAGGAAGCGATGCCGGCTGCCGTGAGCTCCGTCGTTCCGAAGTTGCCCCGCGAGGTCCTCGTGGCCCGTGCCGCCGTGGGCGACGAGGAAGCCCTGGACCTACTCCACAAGAGGGCTGAGTCATCAGGGACGGCCGAGTCCTGGCTCGCCTTGGGCCGCGGATACGCACGGCGTGGCCAACATGGGATTGCCATGCGGGCTTACGAGAAGGCGCTGGAGCGCCAGGGTACGTTGCGGAACGATCACGTCCTGCTTCGCGATGTGCGTGCCGCCGCTCGCGAGGAGGCGAGTGCAGAGGCCGCTCTGCGGGTCGCCTCGCGCCTACTGGACAGTGCGGGTGCCGATATCCTGTACGACGTCTGGGTCAGCACTGCGCAGAAGACGCCGACCACGCAGCTCGCCAAGCAGCTCGTCTACGATTCCAGTGTTCGTTCCAAGGCATCTCCATCCCTCGAGGTTGCGCTCAAGCTCCGTGCGGCTGAACGTTGCCAGGACTATGAGCGGCTGCTCTCGGACGTCATCCTCTACGGAGACCGGCGCGTGGCGCGACTCGTCAAACCGCTGAAGCTGACGACGGGGTGCGGCCCTGGTACACGGGAAGACTGCTATCCGTGCCTGCGGAACGACGCAGAGCTCCTTGAAACTGCGCTCGGCGAGTCGTTGCGCCGACCCGAACCACGGGTGCTCTACTAAACCGCTCCATGCCGCATGGGAAGAAATGTCCACGGCAGCTGTGCCGAGCAGCCGGGTGCATTGTGGCTTATCCCGCGAGGTGAAGGTGACCTACGGAATCAGATGGGACGTGCCTCCCGCAGCGTCCCGTTCAATGAGCGTCATGGCTGGCTAACTTACCCCCTGGGGTCGTTCTCCGCCGTCGGGCGCTGAGTCCCCCTCTGCGACGGCGCGCAGGTCGGCATATTCGTGTGATAGCCAGAATGAGAAGGCGGCTGCCATCCTCAGCGCTAACGCGCGCTCTCCTTGGACGAGGGATCGGGCCAGCAACTCCAGCGCTTGGGCCGTCGTCAAGCGTGTCAGCTCGTCCCGGTGCCCAATACCTCGGTGATCGAGCAAGACGACGGCTCTCAGCGCGGCCGCTGGACCTCCGCAGCACAGCAGTCCCATGCGGTCCGCTCGGAACAGCATCAAGCGGTGCGCAGCGATTAGGGTTTCCTTGCGAGCTTTCGGCGCGTTGCTCTTCTCGTCCATCAGCCCGCGGCCTGGCGCGGAAAAGCGTGCTGTGACACCACGCAACGCGGCATCGAGCGGCTCCAGCGGGAGCCTGCCGAGGACACGTCGCAGTTGGGGAAAGGATCTCGCTTGTGCCAGAGCTGGCAGAGCGCTCAGAGCGAACTGGAGGCCTTGCCCCGTCATGTCCAGAGCACCCAGCCAGACATCGAGAGAGGTCACGCGGGTCTCCCCGAACCGGATGTGCGCTGCCTCGCTGCCGAGGGCAAAGCAGAGCTCCGACTCGCTGAGCGCGGTGCTGGAGGCTTCGTCGAGATGCTCGCCGCCAAGTAGGATACACGGTGTTGGTGACTCGTAGGAGCGAAGGCCCCGAGCGCGCTGGCCGCGTGCGACGAACACCTCGATCTCGGGCAACGCGAGCAGGCGGGCGGCGCCCTGCACGCAGGAGTGTAGGCGTGGAAAGCGTGCCCCTAGTCGTTCCGCGCAGGTGTCCAGCGTGCGACGGTCGGGAGTGGGGGAGCGAGCCAGGGTGCTCTGGACTCTCCCGATCAGCGCCGCGAACTCATCCGCGGCGCCCGTGGGGAGCAGTCGCTGGAGCTCTTTGCGGCTCAACGCTCGGTGGGGCAGTAGGGTTGGGGCATCAGGCGTGGTCGTCGTCGCTCGCGCAGCGATGCTGGTCTTCCAGGGACGCTCCAGGAGCTCAGCGAGCTGCTCCGCCCGATGCGCTACCGGCCCAAGCCCGGACCGTCGAGCGCACTCTGCCAGTCTCCGCTGGGCGAGCGGATCCAACGGACTGAGCGCCGCCAGCGCGTGGACGTTTGTCAGCGGGTCGCGGCCCACGGCTTCCTCGGCTGCTGCGGCGAGGCGTCTGTGCTTCCGCAGCGCTTCCGCCGAGCCGGTGTCTGGTGGCACCAGGTCGGGAATGCGCTGTGGCGGTAGCCAGGTCGCCGACTGCTCCACGACGCGCAGCGACCGATGTGGACGTTCTGCTTGCAGGAGGTGGCTTGCGAGCTCGAGTTCCCTCGCGAGCCTTGGTGGACCATGATCCGCAGTGCCGCGATGCGCATGCATCCGCTCGTGCAGCTCGACAGCGTAGGGCTCCGCCGCCTCCCCGAGCTCGCGAAGCTGACGCAGCAGGAGCTCGCCCCCTTGCCACGGGCTGCCGAAGGTTAGCCAGAGATCGGCCAAGGCCCCGGGGGCCCGCTGCTTGGCTCGGAGTTCCGTCATCCATTGGGACAAGGTAGTCGCCTCTGGCGGGCGCGGGTCCTCAGCGGTGAAGTAGGCAGCAGCGATGGGGGCGAGGTCATCTCCGCCGCGAGCTGCGATGCCGAGCAGGGCCAGGCCAAGACCGGAGGCTCCTTGCGGGCGAGCCTGACAGTTGAGGCGCGCGACCTCCCGTAGGCGGGCTTGGGGGGAAAGCGCCGTCACCGGGGCGAGTTCTCGAAACAGCAAAGCGTTGCCTGGCCGCGAAAGAAACGTCCTGTCCGCGAGCCTCAGCCGAACGCCGCGGGCGCCCTGGGTCATGGCCATGGCGCCTGCTGGCAGCCAGTCGACGCACGGGGGGGCGAGCGCTGAGACTCCGACGAGAGCCGTGCGGGTGTCCGTCAGCAGAAAATGCAGCTTACCTCGTTCGACGTTGCTCCAGGGGCTACCTAAGTCTTCCCAGCAACCGGTCGCGAGCCAAGCGAGAAGGGTCTCCCCCTCGTCGAGCTGGCTCCCCAGGACGAGCCCCTCCAGCTCCCCCGGGGGCTCGACGTGTCGTGGCCACGGGGGGTGGAGGCTCGCAGCGTTTCCCGAGCGCGAGCCAAGTAGGACCCCGGCGGTCAGCATCTCCAGCAGCGGGCGCCGCTTCCTCGTGGGTACGTCGAAGCGCTCACCAGCAACCGCGATGGCCAGCTTGCCACTTGGCATCTGCGTGACGTCGGCGAGCGGATCGAGCGGCCCACTCCAGCGACCACGGGCGTCCTCTCGGGTTACTGCCAGGGCATTGCTGTCGAGCACGATGGTCAACTTGGCGCCGCGGCCATCGTACCCTTGGGCGCTCGTGAACCGCAGCTCGACCCGCTGTCTGCGGCCGTTCATAGATACGGGAAGGAGGCGAGCGCTGGGCGCGGTGGAAAGCGTCATGCTTGTTCTTCGATCCTCGGACCAAGGGCCGATGGTGTCAAATGGGTGGACCTGTTTCCGAACCCCGGTAGGGCAGCCGAGCGAGCGGGCTGCCGGGGACGGCGAGCGGCATGCTGCGGGAGCTGTGGTAGACAGCTCGCGCCATGAGCACGACGTCGAATGACCTGCGCCGAGCGTTTCTGACTTTCTTTCAGGCTCGCGAGCATGAGGTGGTGCCGAGCGGTCCCCTCGTTCCGCCCAATGATCCGACCTTGATGTTCGCGAACGCTGGGATGGTCCAGTTCAAAGACGTCTTCACGGGACGCGAGAAGCGGCCATACAGGCGAGCGACGTCGAGCCAGAAGTGCATCCGAATCAGCGGGAAGCACAATGACCTCGAGGCCGTGGGACCGTCTCCCCGACACCATACGTTCTTCGAGATGCTGGGTAACTTCAGCTTCGGAGACTATTTCAAGGAAGAGGCCATCGTCTACGGATGGGAGTTTCTCACTCGTGAGCTCGGGATACCAAAGGACCGCCTGGTCGTCACCTACTTCAAAGGGGAAGGCGAACTGGCCGGTGATGAGGCAGCGCGCGAGCTGTGGCGTAAGGTCAGCAGCCTCGGCGATGAGCGGATCATCGGTATGGGAGCCGCCGATAACTTCTGGCAAATGGGGGACACTGGCCCGTGTGGACCTTGCAGTGAGATCCATTTCTACAACGGCCCCGCACCAGACTTGTCGACCTTCGGTCAGGAGCAGACTGCTGAGGGACTTGGTTGGTTGGAGATATGGAACCTCGTGTTCATGCAATTCGAACGCAGCGTCGGCAGTACGGGGGAAGTGAGTCTCGCCGAGTTGCCAGCGCCAAGCATCGACACGGGGGCAGGGCTCGAGCGGCTGGCAGCGCTCATGCAGGGCAAGTCGAGCAACTACGACTCGGATCTCCTGCGGGCGCTGGTGGAGCGGGCCGCGAGCATCGCCAAGAAGCAATACACGGCATCCGGTGCGCCCGACGACGTCAGCATGAGGGTCATCGCCGACCACGCCAGGACGACGGCCTTCCTCATCGCGGAGGGCATTCTCCCCGACAACACGGACCGCAAGTACGTGTTGCGGAGGGTGATGCGTCGGGCGATTCGTCATGGTCATCGGCTCGGCATCCAGCGGCCATTCTTGCACGAGGTCGCCCTCGCCGTGGTCGATTTGATGGGTGAACAGTATCAGGAGCTGGCAGATCGGCGTGACCTCATCGAGAGCGTCACGATTCAGGAGGAGGAGCGCTTCCGTCAGACAATCGAGCGTGGCATTGGGCTGCTCGAGGAGTCTTTCTCGCGGCTCGAAGCATCGGGCCAGCGTGTGCTCCCCGGTGGCGATGCCTTCAAGCTTTATGACACGTTCGGCTTTCCTCTCGACCTGACGGAGGTGATTTGCAGCGAGCGGGGCCTCGGTGTGGACACCGCCGGTTATGAGGAGGCATTGGAGGAGGCGCGCAAGCGCAGCCAGGTGTTCAAGGGTCAGGGCCAAGCCATCGACCTCATCTATCGTCAGGCGCTCGCGAAGGTGCCGGGGGGCGAAACGCTCTTCACGGGGTACGAGCGGACGCTGGATCATGGCACGGTTTTGTCGCTGATCCAGGGAGGTGAGCTCGTCGAGCGAGCAGAGGTAGGTGACGAGGTCGAGCTCGTTACGGACAGGACACCCTTCTATGGTGAGTCGGGGGGCCAAGTGGGTGATACCGGTGTGGTCCGTGCTGGCGCTTCCTGGGTTGACGTCTCCGATGCCTTCAAGCCCATGTCGGGGCTCACTGTCCTTCGAGGCGTGGTCTCAGGAGGCCCCCTCTCGGTAGGGGAGCGGGTCGAGCTCGTCGTGGACGAAGGGAGACGTGATGCCATACGGCGCAACCATTCTGTCACCCACCTCCTGCACTTGGCGTTGCGGCGTTTGGTTGGAGAGCGTGCACAGCAGAAAGGCTCCGTGGTCGCTCCTGAGCGCTTGCGCTTCGACTTCACCAACGATCGTCCCCTCAGCCAGGAGCAGATAGAGAAGATCGAAGACTTCGTCAACGAACGAATCCTCCAGAATACCCCCATTCGCACTGAAGTGCTGTCACAGCAAGAGGCGCGTCAACGCGGGGCGATGATGATCTTCGAGGAGAAGTACGGCGACGTCGTTCGGCTGCTCAGGATCGCCGACTCCATGGAGCTGTGTGGTGGTACACACGCGCGCGCAACCGGTGACATCGGCCTTTTCAAGATCACTTCGGAGCAGGGGGTTGCGGCAGGGGTTAGGCGCATCACCGCTCTCACAGGCGTTTCGACGCTACGGCACTTGCGCGAGATCGAGCAGAGCATGGCTCGCGCCGCAGCAGTGGTGAAAGCGGCGCCCAATCAGCTGCAGGAACGCGTAGAGAAGCTCGCTCAGCGGGAGCGTGCCCTCGAGAAGCAGATCGAAGAGCTGCAGCGGAGGCTGCTTTCAGGTGAGGGAGCAGACGGCGCAGACGCGCTGGTGAGTCGCGCGCGTGTCGTAGCCGGCATTCGAGTGCTGGGTGTCACGACGGAGGTCAGCGACCGCGCTGCGCTCCGGGAGTTTGCGGAGCAGCTGCGCGACAAGCTCTTGGATCCGGCGGTCGTGCTCGTCGGCTCGGTTCATCAAGACAAGGCGCAGCTGGTGCTGGTGCTGAGCAAGTCGATTGCGAACCGCGTGAAAGCGGGGGACTTGATCCGCCGCTCCGCGGCGCTCGTGGGTGGCTCGGGGGGTGGGCGGCCCGACTTCGCGCAAGCAGGCGGCACACAGCCCGAGAAGCTCGCCGAGGCCGTCGAGAGCATCTATGCGGCGGTCGAAGACCTTGCAGGCGCGACTGCGAGCGCGCCGCTCACATGACCGGGAGCCGATGCTCAAACGCGGAGAAGCCCCAGAACGACGGTTCCGGGTGCAGCACGATCCCGAACCGGGTGGCGACCGCCTCTTGCACGGCGCGGGCGAATTCGACAACCGCCGTGGCGGTTGCCCCGCCATGATTGACGACGGCGAGGCTGTGGTGCGGTGACAAGCCGACGGCACCCTGCCGGGAACCCCGAGCGAAGCCCGCTCGCTCGATCAGCCAGGCTGCTGCGAGCTTGACTCTGCCATCGGCGGTGCTCCAACCCACGGGTTCTTGCTGCGCAGCGCGCGCTACCTGCTGCGCTTGTTCCGGGCAGACGATGGGGTTGGTGAAGAAGGAGCCGCAACCATGGCTGAATGCGTCATCGGGCGCGTGCACCATGGACTTGGCGCGCCGCAGGCACAGGACTGCGTCGCGTGTGGATCGCACTGTAGGATGGTGGTCGCCCGTTTCGGCGAGCTGCCGACGGAGCTGATCGTACCTGAGCACGGGGGTGCCACCTGGCAGCAAGCGAAATGTTACGGAGAGCACGATGTGCCGTTGCTCCGGATCTCGTTTGAACCTGCTGTTGCGGTAGCCGAAGCCACACGCCGCGCTGGGAAGGTCGACGACCTGCTCGGTTTGGCGGTCATAGACCGCTACTGTGTGCAGTGTATCGCTCACCTCTTGCCCGTAGGCGCCCACGTTTTGAATGGGCGTGGCTCCGACCGAGCCGGGGATCCCACTCAAACACTCCAGGCCTCCGAGGCCTTCCTCGACGCAGTCGGCGACGAGGTCGTCCCAGGTTTCACCAGCTCTGGCCGTGACAAGGAGAGAGGCCCCGTCACGGGCCATCTCTCTGCCACGGGTGTTCATCGCCAAGACGAGACCGTGGACCCCGGTATCGGCAACGACAACGTTGCTGCCGCCGCCGAGCACATGGAGGGGTAGGCCTTTGGAGTCGGCCCAGCGGACAGCCTCGATGACTGTCTGATTGTCGTGAGCTTCGATGAGGGCCGTCGCCAGTCCTCCCACGCGCATCGTGGTGCGAGGGGCCAGGAGTTCGCTCAATCGAAGGGGAATGGGCGTGTCGTCGTACAAGTCTTCGCGACTATTCCGCGTCTGGAAGTCCTCAGCAACTCCTCGACAACGGGCCTCGGCAGGTCGGGGGGCGGGCGTGAGAAGTGGGGCCATGAGTTTCGCCGCGGTCGGGCTGGTACGGGGCGGCTGTTCGGGCGCTCGCGGCGAGTCCGGCCCGGACCGGATGGATGTACACGAGACTATGGCTGGCTGCGGCTTGCGTGGTATGCGGGCCGTGGAGAGCCGACTGCCGGTGGTGGAAACGGAGTGCGTTTCCCAGGAGCGGCTCGATGAGGCCTGTTCCGGCCTCTTGTCAAGGAAAGATGATGTTGAATGACTTTCACGGAAGCTGCGGCGCAGGTACTGCGCCTGGTGGGGAAGCCCCTTCACTATAAGGAGATCACGGACGTCGCCATAGAAAGAGACCTGCTCAGCCACGTCGGGAAGAGTCCCGAGGTCACGATGGGCGCTCGGTTGGCGGCGCTCGTGAAGAAGGGCGACAAGGACAACCCGCTCGTGCGGGTCAAACCGGGTGTCTTCGCCTTACGCGAGTGGGACCAGGCGACGATTGATAAGGGCCTTGCCGATCGGACGCCTGCGCTCCAGCGCATTGCCGAGCTTGCCACGAGCGATCCGCCTTCAGCTCCCGGTGCGGTGCCCTCGGACGCGCCAGCGTCGGAACCCGACGGGACCGTCGAGGTCGCCCCGGACAGCAGCGATGACGAGGAGCCCTCTGGACCTGCGCGCGATGAGCTAGAGCGTGCCGAGATCGCGGCGGAAGCGGACGCCATCTACGCGCCCGAGGATGACGACGACGAGCCGCTGCTCGGCAGCGCGGACGACGACGAGGCGGACTCCGGCGAGCGCCTCGAGCGTGAGAACGGAAGTAAGCGTCGTCGGCGTCGTAAGCGGAAGGGGAGGGGCCTCGACGACGTGCGGGACGACGACCTCCCGGGATACACGGTCAGCGACGCCCCCATCGAGGGAATCGGGCTGTCCGATCTCGAGATCAAGACACCGGAGATCGACAGGTCCAAGGATCGCGACGCGAAGCGGGTTCGCGGTCGGGACCGAGACCGAGAGCGCAGCGGAGACCGAGACCGAGAGCGCAGCGGAGACCGAGACCGAGAGCGCAGCGGAGACCGAGACCGAGAGCGCAGCGGAGACCGAGAGCGCAGCGGAGACCGAGACCGAGAGCGCAGCGGAGACCGAGACCGAGACCGAGAGCGCAGCGGAGACCGAGAGCGGTCTGTAGACCGAGAGCGGGACCGGGCCGAGTCGACGGACGAGCGTGTCGGGGTGGATCTCGCAGATGCTCTAGCTCGGTTGATTGCGGGTTCCGAGAGGAATGGATCGGTTGCCGTGCAGCGTCTGGCAGAGCTCGCTTTCAGGCGTGACAAGCTAGCTGCCGTCGACAGTCAACGCGCCCCCTCTCTGGTGGTCGCGGTGCTGCGCCTCGACAATCAGCGTCGCACATTGGAGGGGCGCCGACCGAGGTTCCGGATCTCGGAGAGCCGGGTGTCCCTCGTGGAGTCCCAGTTCGATGCTGAGCTTGCCCGACACGACAGCGAGCTAGCCTCCCTGCTGGAGCGCTACGCCGAATCCTCGCGGCGCAGCTTGCTCCGGAAGGTTCAAGACCTGCCCCACCGAGCGGTTGGGGAGCTCGTCCTGCTGCTTCTCGAGCGCGCAGGGATGCGCGAGATCCAGGTTGTTCGGCGCCCGGGCACCCATGGTGCGGAGCTGCACCTGGCGGGGCAGATGACGGTGTCGGGGGGTCTCGTTCCGACCGCCATCGTCATTCGGCGTGATGGCAGAGAGGTGGGGCGCGAGCGGGTGACGGAGCTGCGGGGTGCCTTGCACCACTATGCGTCGGCTGCTGCCGGTTGGATCATCACGACCGGTCAGGTGCTCAGCGGGGCGCGGGAGGAAGCCTCAGTGACCGGCGCCGCGCCGGTATCCCTGACGGATGGCGCAGCGCTCGTTCAACTCTGTGAGGCGCATGGCGTGGGGATGGCGCGGGTCTCTTTGCAGGTGCCCCTCCCTGATCTCGAGCTCCTGGATCTACTCCGCGGCTAGCTCTATGAGAAACCAAACCGCCGCGGCTGGGCAGCTAGGCCTACTGCTAGTGCACCTTGTCGCGGCGACGGGCTGCGGTTCGAAACCCCCGCCCTCCCAGTTTCCCGATGCAGAGCGCCTGTTGCAGCGCATGCACGAAACCTACGCGTGCAGTCGGGGTGTCAGTGGGGAGGCGAAGATCGATTATTACGAGAGTGGGGCGCGCGTCCGTGTCGACGCGCTGTACGTTGCCGTGCTGCCGAGCAAGGTGCGCTTCGATGCTTTCAGTCCCTTCGGGCTGATGCTCTCGACGATGACCTCGGACGGCCAAACCTTCTCACTCTTCGATCTTCGAGAGAAGGTCTTCTGGCGCGGTCCCGCGAGCGCCTGCAATCTCGCCCTCTTTGCTGGCGTCAACGTTCCTCCGCACGTTCTGGTTCAACTGCTGCGGGGAGAGGCGCCAGTGTTGGTTCACGAACCTTCAGCGGCGACCCTCGCGTGGGACAGCGGCTTCCTCGGGGGTGGCGAGTACCTGGTGGAGATAGCGAGCCGGCATGACGCCGTCGAGAGCATTCGAGCGGTTCCCCCCGCCGAAGATTGGCACCTTCCCTGGGAAGAGCAGCGGGTTCTCGTGAACTCCGTCGAGGTAGTGCAGCAGGGGTATTCACTCTATCGGGCTAGCTTGGACGAGCATCGGCCCGCCCGAACGGCAGCGCCTGCGACGGATCCGGACGGTCTCGGTCCGGATGTCCCACCCAGCGGTCCCACCTGCAATGCGCCGGTGCCGCGCCGGCTGCGCCTCGAGGTGGCCGAGGGACAGAAGGACATGGTGCTCAATAACCGGAAGGTCGTCCACAATCCGCCGCTCTTTGCCGGACGGTTCAGTCAACCTGTCCCAGCCGGAGTCATCCTGCGCGAGGCGCGTTGTAGCGAGCGCGCCACGGCGGGGCCCCGCTAGGGCCCTCGAGCGCGGGGGCCGATGGCGCTGTCATACACAACTCATGCATGGTGCTGGCTACGGCAGGTTGGCGGCGAAGCCCTGACAGATCTTGGCGGGCACGTCCGTGATGATGATGTCGGTGCCACGGGTCGCGAGGCGCTGCGCCAAACCCGCGTCATTCACCGTCCATGCCGCGAGCAGCGCTCCCGCTGACCGCCAGCTGGTCGCGCGCTCCGCAGAGAGCAGGGGGAACGCAGCGCAGACCGCCTCCGCCCCCACGTGTCGCCACGCGGATGCCCGAGATTCGTCGCAATCGACGGAGTCGACGAGCCATCCGAGGCGGGTATTCGGCTGAAGAGCTCGAAGCTGAGTCAGCAGTCGCGAGTCGAAGCTGGAAACGAGGACGGGCATGGTTGGTGCGGCGCGCTGCAGCGCTTGGTGCACTCTCGCTATCAGGGTGGCGGGGCGGCCGAGCGTCGCCTTCACCTCGATGTTGAGCCAGCTCCGTCTCTCCTGGGCCCAGTCGAGGACGTCCTCCAGTGTCGGGATGCGCTCGCCATCACCCAGTCGTACTCGGTCGAGCTCGCGGCTGGGGACTGTCTCCACTCTGCGCTTGTCGCGTCCGGAGGTCATCCTCGTGAGCGTTGCGTCGTGGAACACGACGACCCGCTCATCGGCGTCCAGTCGCACGTCACATTCGATGCCGTCGGCTCCTTCCAAAAGGGCCCCCTCGAAGGACCGCAGGGTATTCTCTGCGCTGGCCCTGCACGTGCCGCGGTGCCCCAGAATGAGGGGTCTGCCAAGGGCGAGCGGGCGCCAAGGACTCGTCACGGAGAGTCCACGGCGGCGAGCTCTTCCGCGATTTCTTGGGCAACCTGCCGGGCGCGCTCGCGTTCCGAGAGCTCGAAATTGATGCCCCCGACTACTGGGTGTCCGCCACCACCGTGCCTGGCGCAAATTGCGCTGATATCCGTATCGAGAGGCTTCCCCCCCCAAGGGTTGTAGCCGACGCAGATCTTCACGGCCGAGCCTAGTTGGGCCACGAGGACCGAGTACGTGCTGGTCGGATAGAGCGCGTAGCTCGCGAACTTTCCGATTGTCTCCACGGGCTCCGCGGTCAAATCGCAGTACACGACGCGGCCAATGGCTCGACTCTGTGCCTCGAGGCGTTTGAGGAAGGCTTCGTGCTTTTTGCCGAGCGGTTTGTACTTCTCGGCAAGCTCCCGCGACGCGGCAACCTCCTCGAGCGGGTGGGTGAGGAGCAGGGGAACGAAGCGGTTGAGGAAGGCGGTGCTGCCGTGGTTCTCGATGACCGTGACCATGCGCATCACCGGATGTCGGCGATCGACAGCTTCTTGCGGGGACTCGAACGCGGCGGTGTCGACCACGTCGGCCCAGGCCACGAGCGGGTCGAGGTCCGGTGCCTCCATCCCGAAGGTATCCTTGGCCCGATCGCGGATCAAACGCGAGCAGGAGCTGTAGCTCGCGTCGTGGAAGTACCTCCCACTCGGGACACGCTCTTGGAAGCTTTCCCTATCACCCTGCGCCTGGAACGACGTGCGGTGGTGGTCGAAGTACCAGGTGAGCTGCTCGGATGGGTAGTACCGGTAGTCGAGGATGGCGTTCTCGTCGCCGGAGAGCACGTCGCTCGTCGGACGGAGTTGCCGCGGGCCGTAACCGCAGGCCCTGTAAGCGAATGAGGTGTGCGCCCCATGGATCTCCCGCAACAGGCGCGTGAAAACCACCGCGCTCGCGAGCCCGTCGAGACAGTGGCCATGGGCGGCGACGACGATCTTCATCCGCGCTAGTTAACACACAGCGAGCGTGCTGCTACTCGCGCCGGCGTCGTCGCGGGGAAGCCAGAACGGTTCGTGCTTCAGCCCGGTGCTCGGGTGGTCAGCCGGAAGTGGGGCTACTAGCAACTGCCGCATTCGGCGTCCGAGTGGGGTGCCCATGGTGAACCATTCGGTGAAGCGACTCAGCGGCAATACACTCCCCCCGAGATTCGCGGACTTGCCCGATCCGCCGCCAGAGGCATGGCTGGTTGGATCGCTGCCGCGTCTGCCCGCGGTAGGGATAGTGGGCACGCGGCATCCTACCGCAGACGGTGAACGGTTCGCCTTCGAGCTGGCTCATGCTCTCAGCGCCGCTGGAGCTGTCGTCCTCTCCGGCGGGGCGCTCGGGATCGATGCCGCGGCACACCGCGGGGCGCTCGCTGCCGGGGGCCTATCGGTCGTCGTGGCGCCAGCGGGATTCTACAGCCCCTATCCTGAGCAGAACTCCGGGTTGTTCACCGAGGTGGTGGCGGCCGGCGGCGGATATCTGTCACTGGCGCCAGCGTACGAAAGAGCTCATCTGGCCTCCTTCTTCCGCCGCAACGCCATCCTCGCTTGTCTCTGCGACGTGCTGGTGCTCGTACAGGCGCCCTTTCGGAGCGGAGCGAGGAATGCGGCGGCCGCGGCGAGGAAGCTCGGGCGTCCGTTGCTCGTCGTTCCGAGCGCGCCTTGGGAGGCGAAGGGGCGCGGCTGCATTGCCGAGCTGAGGCTCGGGGGCGAGGCCATCGACAGCTCGGCCCAGGTGATTCGTTCCCTTGTCGCGCGCGGAGCGGCACTGATCCCGCACCAGTCTTGGGCGGCTCGGGAGGAAGCGCCGCGCCGGGGGTCCGGCGCGGTTGGATGCGCCGGGGAGCGGGAGTCGACCTGGCGAGCGCCGGACCAGCTGGAGCTGCCAACAGTAGCCTCTCTGACCGTCCAGACGAGAGCCGTCCTTGGGGCAGTCGCGGCCGGCGCCCGCTCTGTCGACCAGATTTGCGAAACGACGGGGCTGTCGGCGAGAGCGGTCCACATGGCGCTGCTCGAGCTCGAGCTCGAGGGTGTCGTGGGGCGTGGCCCCGAGGGGGTCACGCAGGCCGGCTGAGGGAGACGGTTTGCGAAATCGGCCGCCGCGGCTATGGAGGCGCGGTGACAGGAACCTCCATGAAGCACGTGACGGTGATCGGAGCCGGGCTCGCCGGATCCGAGGCTGCCTTGCAGCTCGCCCACGCGGGCATCCCCGTGCGCCTGCTCGAACAAAAGCCCGTCGCGCGTACGGCCGCCCAGTCGAGTGACGCCTACTGCGAGCTGGTTTGCTCCAATTCCTTCCGAGGGGCGTCTTTGACGAACGCCGTTGGTTTGCTGAAGGAGGAAATGCGTCGGGCTGGGTCCTTCGTCATGCGGGCGGCCGATGCCCACCGGGTCCCCGCCGGTGGGGCCTTGGCAGTCGATCGGGAGCGGTTCTCTGCCCACGTGACCAGTTGGATCGTCGAGCACCCCTTGATCGAGCAAGTGACGCGGGTCGTGGAGCACCTCCCTGAGGAGCGTCCCGTCATCGTAGCGACGGGGCCGCTCACTGCGGACGCGCTAGCGGCGGACATCGAGCGCGCCGTGGGCGAGCGAGGTATCGCCTACTATGACGCGATATCTCCCGTCGTCAGTGCCGAGTCCATCGACTGGGGGCAGGTCTTTCGGGCGTCTCGCTGGGGAAAGGGCGTGTCGGAGGAGGAGCAGGCAGCATACGTCAACTGCCCCATGGATCGCGCCCAGTACGAGCGATTCCATACGGAGCTCCTCAATGCGAAGAAAGTGGAGCCGCGAGCGTTCGAAAAGGTGCGCTACTTCGAGGGTTGTCTGCCCATCGAGGTGATGGCGGAGCGGGGCGTGCGGACCTTGACCTTTGGCCCGATGAAACCGGCGGGTCTCGACGATCCGAGGACGGGCAGGTGGCCGTACGCAGTCGTGCAGCTGAGGCAGGAGGACGCGGCTGGAACCGCCTACAACATGGTCGGGTTCCAGACAAGGATGACTTGGAGTGAACAGAAGCGGGTGTTCTCCATGATTCCCGGGCTGGGCGGCGCCGAGTTTCTACGCTTTGGCGCAGTTCATCGGAATACTTTCATCGCGGCTCCGCGTCTGCTCGATGAGACCATGCAGCTTCGGGGTTGCCCTGGGCTGCACTTTGCGGGGCAGATCACGGGGACGGAGGGATACGTCGAGAGCGCCGCGGCGGGCCTTCTTTGTGCCGGCTTCGTCACAGCGCAGCTGCGCGGGGTACCTGCGCTGCCGCCTCCCGCCACCACGGCTCTGGGTGGCATTATGGAACAGCTGCGCCGCCCAGCGGAGGACTACCAACCATCGAACATCACGTTCTCGCACTTATTGCCATGGACAGGTCCGCGGCTGGCGAAGCGCGCCAAGTATGAAGCCATGTCCCAGCGGGCACTGGAGGACCTCGACGGCTGGCTGCATGCGCGCCGGGCGACCCTCGCCGCCGCTCCTGGCTCGCTGACCGCGTCGTGACGCACGTGACGTGAATGGCGGCTCAGGCCAGCTCTGCCAGAACAGTATCCGTCAGCAGCCAGTGCCGCGGCGCAATGCGGGTTCGCTTGCCGTCGAGTTCGAGCACACCCCTCCCCAGCAGTCGGTCGTAGGCTCGAGAGCGACGCTCGTTCCACGCGTCGACGCCGAGCCGCCGGGCTTCTTCGTCGATATCGAGTCCGTCGCTGATGCGAAGCCCCAGCATGAGGCGCTCGAGCAGAAGCGTCTCGGGTGTCAGCCGCTCGAGCTCGGCCTGGAGCTCGTTCGTTCCGAAGACGGCAAGGTCGGCTCTTGACCAACTGGATGCTCCTGCCAGGTACCGAGCAGGTGAGGGGGTGTTGCGGTAGCGCCAGGTCACCCCCGCGCTCGGGAGCGTTCCCCAGGCTGCGCACCCCAGACCCAAGTACGGTCGCCCCTCCCAGTATCCGAGGTTGTGTCGGGAGCGAGCCCCTGGTCGCGCATAGTTGCTGATCTCATAGTGGTCGAAGCCGCGCCCCAAGAGAGCTCCTCGAATCCTCTCGAAGGACTCGGCCACGTCATCGTCAAGCGCCAGCGGAAGCCTGCCCTGGCGTGCCCGTGCTCCGAACACGGTGCCCGGCTCGACCGTCAGGGAGTACACGCTCAGGTGCTCGACCCCGAGCTCGACGAGGGTCGCGGCGTCGGCAACTACCTCGTCGCTGACCTCGAAGGGAACCCCAAAGATGAGATCAGCCGAGACGCGGGGGATGCCGGAGTGAATGGCTGCCTCCACGGCGCGGCGGGCCTGCTGCCCCGTGTGCAGCCGTCCGAGAAAACGCAGTGCGTCGTCCCTGAGGCTTTGCACACCGAGGCTGAGTCGATTGACACCCGCCGCGCGGAATGCTCGAGCTTTGGCAAGGTCGAGGCTGGAGGGGTTCGCTTCCATCGTGATCTCGCAGTCGGGAAGGAGCTCCAGACGTCGGGCCGCTGCTTCCAGGACTCGGCCCAGCTGCTGGGGTTCCCAGAGCGAAGGCGTGCCTCCGCCGACGAAAATAGAACCGACCGCAGAGTGTCCGAGGAGTGCTGCCCGCCGTTCGAGTTCACAGATGACCGCGTCGGCGTAGTCCCGGCTGGGGACGTCATCGGTGGGAACGCTAAGGAAGTCGCAGTACGGACATTTGGTCCGGCACCATGGAAAGTGGATGTACACGCCCAGTCGCTGCGGAGCGCCCGAGACCGCGCTCGAGCCGCCCGTCGGGGTATCGGGAGTGGCCGGGTGTTCGCCCTTGGACCTGGCGCTGCGGTTCGGATCGTCGTCTGGTCCGTCAGGGCGAGGGGGCGGTGACGCCCACGCGGGGCGTGCCCCCGTTGTGTCCGCGATGGGCTGGAGATTTCGGGGCTTTGCGAGCGTCATGGGTCGGTGTTAGCTTCCCTGGGCGGCCCCATCCATTGACCGCCGCACCGAACAGAACCGTGCAGTCTTTGGCTGAGCTTGTCGACCGTGTACAGCGGTACCACCCCCGGGCCGATCTTGAGCTCATCCGGCGGGCCTGGCACTACTCCGAGTGGGCTCACCGCGAGCAGACGCGCAAGAGCGGCGAACCCTACTTCGTGCACCCGGCACGGGTGGCCGGTGTCATCGCCGAGCTGAAGCTCGATGCGGCAAGCGTCTGTGCGGGGCTCCTTCACGACGTCGTCGAAGATACTCTCGCGACGACCGACGACATCGAGCGGGACTTCGGGACGGAGGTCGCCAGCCTGGTCGACGGCGTCACGAAGCTTGGTCAGATCAATTTCACCTCGCGTGAGGATCGCCAGGCCGAGAACTTTCGCAAGATGGTCGTCGCCATGGCGAAGGATCTACGGGTCCTCCTCATCAAGCTATGCGACCGCATCGACAACATGCGGACCCTCCAGTTCATGAGCCCGGATTCTCAGGAGCGGATCGCGCGTGAGACCTTGGACATATACGCACCCCTAGCCAATAGGCTCGGCATCCAGGCTCTCAAGAGTGAACTGGAGGATCTCAGCTTCCAGTATTTGGAACCGGAGGCTCATCAGTTCCTCGCTTCTCGTGTTGCAAGTACCCACAAGGAGCGGGAGCGCTACATCGAGTCCGTTTGCCGGACAATCTCAGGCGTACTGGCAGAACACGGCTTCGTAGCCGAGGTGACCGGTCGCGCGAAGCACCTCTTCTCGATACACCGAAAAATGAAGGAGCAGCAGTGCGACTTCGAGCAGGTGTACGACATCATCGCCTTCCGAATCTGCGTGGACTCAGTAGCGGACTGTTACGCCGTCCTCGGGGTCATGCACTCGCGCTGGACCCCAATCCCAGGAAGGTTCCGAGACTACGTTGCACTGCCGAAGCCCAACATGTACCAGTCGCTCCACACGGCACTGGTGGGGCCCGGGCGCCAGCGCATCGAAATCCAGATCCGCACCCATGAGATGCATCGGGTTGCGGAGCACGGAGTGGCCGCCCATTGGAAGTACAAGGAGCGTATCTCAGGCGGGGTAGATCCGAAGGACGCGGAGCGTTTCGGCTGGTTGCGGGAACTCGCGGACTACCAGCAGAACCTGAAGGATCCGGTGGAGTTCGTAGAGAGCGTGAAGATCGATCTGTTCCCTGACGAGGTGTACATCTTCACGCCCAAGGGTGACGTTCGCGTGTTCCCCCGTGGGGCGACGCCCATCGACTTTGCGTACGCGATTCACAGTGAGGTGGGCAACCACTGCTCTGGAGCTCGAGCGAACGGACAGATAGTCCCTTTGCGATACAAGCTTCGCAACGGCGACGTCGTGGAGGTCATGACGTCGCCCTCGCAGCAGCCCAACAAGGAGTGGCTGGATTTCGTCGCCACCACCCGCGCTAGGACGCGCATTCGCAGCTATCTGCGCGCGGAGCAGCGCCAGAAGAGCATCAACCTGGGTCGGGAGCTGCTGGAGTCGGAGATGCGGTCGGCGGGTATCAGCTTGGCTCGCTTCGTGAAGAACGAAGCGGAGCTGCGCCGCGTGCTCGAGGCCCACAAGGTGGGTTCGGTAGACGAGTTGCTCCTCGCCATTGGGTTCGGGCGGATCACCGCTGAAGACGTCGTGCATACCGTCAGGGGCCCGAAGGGGCTCCCGGGCACGGAAGAGGCGCCTGCCAGCTTGCGTACGGGGCGGCTCGAACAGCTCGTGCGTAAGGTGACCGGTCGCGATCACGGGGGTATTCGCGTGAACGGCATCGACGAAGTGCTCGTACGCTATGCCAAGTGCTGTAATCCGCTCCCAGGCGACGCTATCATCGGGTTCATCACGCGGGGGCGCGGGGTCACCATACATCGCCGCCAGTGCGTGAAGGCATTCGACACCGACCCAGAGCGGCGTATCGAGGTGAGTTGGGACGCGAAGGCCAAGATCAACAGGCCAGTCCAGATCAAGGTGACGACCAACAACACTCCGGGGATCTTGGCGATAGTGAGTCAGATCTTCAGCGCGCAGCAGCTGAACATCAGTGAAGCCAACTGTCGCGCCAGTGACGACGGTCGAGCGTGCAACATCTTCACGTTCCACGTCCAGGAGCTGAAGCAGCTGAAGACGGTCATGAAGGAATTGGGTAAGGTCGAGGGTGTCGTCGGGGTAGAGCGCGTATAGGGGAAGCGCTGTCCATGCGCTCCCTCGACAGCGCTCTCCGCGGTGGCATTGTTGGTCTTTGCGGAATCTCCTGCGGCGATGATGCACATTGGCGCAAGATGTGCGCAGGATCGGTCGCAGCGTGGGTCCCCAAGTTTGTCGTAAGCCACAGCGATGTCGTGAAAATGCCGAGAATAGCTGGAGTTCCGCCGCGCGGTCGGGGCTTCGCTCGACTACGGCACGCGAGTTGCTACCCGCGGGGCCACGATGGAGCGGCCAGCGACGACACTTGGGGCGACCCGCTATCCGCTTCGGGACCATCCAGCGCTCGTAACGCTGGAGCTCGGGCGGAACGCTCCGACCGCTCTCGGGCTGGCCCTTCTGGGAGTCGATGGGCTCGCGTATGGGGGCACGCGCGACCTCTGGCTGTCCGTCAAAGCCAAAGCCGCGGTGCCTTGCGTCGAGGCCGTCCTCGCGCATACGGTCGCCAGGGGCATGCGCACTCACCTCAGAGTCCTGGACGAGCGCTGGCTCAGTCCCGAGGACGTGGCGGCGTTCTCCCATGTCGGTCTGCACCGCCTCGTAGTGACTGTTGCTTCCGTGGCTGCAGAACTCAACGACAAGAGGCGCGCTTCGCCAGGCAGCTTCAGCAAGGTCCGAGAGCTGGTCGCGGCCACCTCGGCGGTGGGGACGCTGGTCCATGTCGAGACTCCTTGGACAGATCAGCCCATCGACGAGGCGCCGCGAGTGCTGGAGCTGGTCGAAGAATTTGGTGCGGCCGCTTGGACGCTGCGGTTTCCCGTCGATTTCGACGAAACCAGGTTGAGCGCTCGGGCGGCAGAGCAGTTGCTCGCCATCCTGGCGGAACGCGCGGAACGTACCCATGTGACGATCGATACATGCAATGCTCCGCACTTCAGAAGGATCACGCGCCAGCTGTCCCGGACCCCCGGGCAGATCGCTCGCGCTACGGCGTTGAGGCCGGCGCTGAATGACGGGCGCGGGCTCCTCTGCATCGATGACGAAGGTCAGATTCTGCCCAGCGAGTCGCTTCGAATCACCTGTGGCTCCATTCGGCGTGACGACCCTCTCGAGGTCTATCGATTTCACCCGACTTTCCGCACCCTGCGGGACACTGAACTCTTCGAGGGGACCTGCCGCACGTGCGAGTACCGTTCGCTCTGCGGAGGCTCACGGGCGCGCGCGTATGCGAGGACGGGCAAGCTCCTCGCCGCCGATCCCTTGTGCGACTACCCCGGCCAGCGCGACATGCTCGGCATGTCACGGCACTGAGCGGCGGCTCATTACTCCATTGGTCCTCACCAATGGCGATTGTGCAGGCAGCAGCACGAGCCTTGCCGCGCGCGTCCTCGCCTTACCGTGACCGGGATTCACTGAGGTCAGGGGCGGCGGATGACAGCAGGGGCATTCTCAGACGAACTGGATCTGGTTAGCTCGAGCAGCCCTTGGTCGCGGAAGGCGAGCAGGCACCTGAGCGTGTCGACCCTCGCAAGGGGAGAGAGGTCCAAGACCTCGTCGATGCTTGGCGTGCCATCCAGGCGGGACAGCAGATAGACGTGTTCGGGGGTGACTCGCGTGTCGGACACCTCCGGCGTACCGAGGGCGCGTACTCGCTGTCTCGGCCCGCCGAGCTGAGCGAGCAGTACCGTTTCGAGCAGCGGGAGAGCGTCGGCCAGGGCCTCTCGGGAGACGTCAGCAGCCAGAGTGTCGGCCACGGCGAGGCAGCGCTGCGCATGCCGGTATGCATTGAGCTGCTCTCCGAACGCGAGGGCTCGGCGCGTACTCTCGAGCTCCGTCATCAGCAGTTCTCGACCCTCGTTCCCGCTCAGTGGCAGCCGCTCCGCCTCGACGCGGCATGAACCGTGCTCGGGGGTGGCGTCCTTGGTGCTCCCTGACGTGGGGGAAGAGAGTGTGCGTGCGGCGGAGCCAGGGGGGAGCGACGCGCGAGGTCGGAGCGAGTGCGTACCCAGAGGTTCCAACCCAACGGCCTCGGCGATGGCGCTGGCAAACTCGCACGCGCTCCCGTAACGTTCGGCGGGGCGCTTCGCGAGTGCTCGACCGAGCACCGACGAAACGGCGGGGGGAACCCCTTCAGCGAGCGAATGTGCTGCTACAGGATGGTGATGGATGATCCGTTGCAGGATGGCCATCACGCTCTCTCCTGAGAACGGAGCTGTCCCGGTGAGCATCTCATACGCAATGGCCGCGAGGGAGAACTGGTCGGCGTGGTGCGTGACGGTGGCGGTTCGACCCGTTGCCTGTTCGGGAGCCATGTACTCTGGCGTTCCAAGGACGTCGAACTCCTGGGTGACCCGTGTCCCTTGCGCGCTCAGCGACTTGCTGATGCCGAAGTCGAGCAGCTTGACGAACGTGCTGTCGTCCTCCATCGCGAGAAGGTAGATGTTGTCCGGTTTCAAATCCCTGTGGACGATGCTCGCCTGATGCGCCGTCTGTAGTCCCGACGCGACCTGGGATACGATGGACGCGGCTACCTGCGGCGCCAGTGCGCCCTCCCGCTTGAGACGTTGGGAGAGCGGCTCACCGCGCAGGAACTCCATGACGATGTAGGGCTCGCCCGCTTCGGTCGTGTCGAAGTCGAGTATGTGAACCACGTGCGGGTGGTGGAGCTGGCTCACGATCTCGGCTTCGCGCTGGAACCGGGTGAGCGCATTGGCGTCTCGTGCGAGGTGTCGGGCCAGTACCTTCACGGCGACCTGGCGATGCAGGCGCACGTGCTCCGCCGCGTAGACGCTACCCATGCCTCCCTCGTCGACGAGGCTCACGATGCGGTAGGTACCGCGTAGGACTCTGCCAACCAAGGCTCCAGCGGCGTCGCTGCGGCTCCGCGCCAAGCGGGTACCGTCGCTGACGGTGCCCGTGCGGGAGTCGGATGCTCCCACCTCAAAGGGTTGGGCTCTGGGGTCGTCGTGACCGGCGGGGTTCATGTCTTTGTGGAGTCGTGGCGCGCACTGAGGTTCCAGCCTGACGAGCGGCGCGCTGGGGCCTCCCCGTACGAGTCCCCCAAGGAACGGTTCGGCGCCCGGGGTAACTGACTTTGCGCCTCGCCACACCGTACTACGCGCGGGTCCGGGGGGCCACGTCGGGTTAGGTGGCATTGGGGCAGCGCGGCCGGTCAATACGCCGCATTGCGTGGCGGCCTGATGGCCGCGCCAGAAAGCTACGCGCGCCATGGCGAGCCCAGCGTGTGACGCGCGCCGCCAAGGGTCGAAGGGGACGCTCCGGTTTTCGTTCGCACGGCAGACGAGTCGAAAGGAAGACCGCCGGACAAGCTCCGAAGACCGCCCGATGGCATCGGGTGAACTGTGACCGAGTGTTCTAGCGAACGTCGCGCGCGCTCCACTGACGGCCATGCTGTGACGACCCGAGGGATGAAGCGGTGTCTCCGAGATGGCCTTGCGGCACCGAACCACGAGGGTGCAGCATTCTGCCGAGAGCGGTTGGAACCCGTAAAATCCTGTAGAAGTGCATTGCATTGTGGAGGCAGGGCGACAATAAGACGTATCTCATGGCGATGAAGCGTGTTTGCCTTAGGGGAGCCGGTGTTCTGAGTCTGATGGTGCTCGCTACCTGCAGCAGTCCCCGAGGGCGCGGAACGTGTCCTAGCTTCTCCCCCTGCGGTGGAACCCTTACAGGTCGCTGGAACGCGGTCAGCTTCTGTGCGGACGGTGATGCGGCGCAGCAAAGCAACAACGCGCAGAGCGTTGCCGAATGCCGGGCGCTGTACCTCTCAGTCGTCTACGACCATGTCACTTCTAGCCTCGACTTCGCCACCGGGGCGTCAGCGAGCGTCGGGACCGTCTCCTATCTCACCACGACGGAGCTCGAATTAACGAATGGATGCTCTCTCGCGCTCGAGGGCTCCGATGTTTCTCCCGAGATTTGCAAGCAGTTTGCGAGCCGTCTCGAGAGCAACGGGTGGATTGCACCCGCGGACTGTTCGGGTAGCACGGTCTGCTACTGTCGCTCTGGGGTCTCGCACGGGCCGAGCCAGGTACTCTTCGATTCGAGCACGCAGCGTCTGTTGGGCGCTGACGGTGAAGACGTGCCCTACTGTGTGAGGGGTGATACCCTGACATTGGTGGATAGGTCGCAGGGCATTGACATCCAGATCCACTACCAGCGTCAGCCAGGGACTTGAGCGGGTAGCCGTTTGGGGGCCGGTTGGGGGGCCGCCATGTGGGTTTCCGTTTACCCATGGGTAGTTGGCACGAGAAGAGTAACCTTTCAAAGTTGCGGGAAATGCGCCAACGTGATGGCGGTAGGTGGGTATGCCGCGACCTGCCCCCAGTTCTGCGTCTGTGCGCTCTCTGTCCGCAAGTGGCTGTTTTGATGCTCGGTCAGTGGGCGTACCCCATAGTGGCACAAAGAGTGCTTCTTTTCGGCTGAATGCGGGCGAATCTCGAGGGCGGGACTGCTTCCGCATGTCCGGTGGCGCACAATGGCGTGCGTTAGCCATAGGAGCCTGGGGGCAGGCACTGGGAACTCCACGAGGAGAGCGCGGCGATGGCATCAATAGGTTCTGGGGAATGGATGCGGGGGGGCGCAGAGCAACGCCTCGACTTCAATGAGAGCGATAGGCCGTCGGGGGCCCATCCCGTGGCACGGGATCGCACCCGCGAGGATATCGAGCCGCCAGAGGATGAGCTCCGAGACATGGTGATGGAGTCTGCGACGGCGAACTCTCCGATGACCCCATCGGGCATATTCCAAACGGGTGAGGGGCGAGCGTCGGCTGGCACGTTGCTGCCGCCGGGGGGCATCGATCTCCGCAGCGCGGTCGACGCTTTCGAGAACAACCTGATTCGACAGGCACTCGAGCGCACGCGCTGGAACAAGAATCAGGCGGCGAAGCTTCTCGGACTCAACAGGACCACGCTGGTGGAGATGCTCAAGCGCAAGGGGATTCGCGCCGCGTAACGCCCAAGTTTGCCTCAGAACTCCCCACGATACAGTACCATTGCTGTCGTAGGTCCTTGCAGGGGACCTCCTGCCGCGTCGTTGGCGGAGCGCGTTACGAGCACGAGACCCGAGCCAACGGAGACGGTCCCGAGCGCCGCCAGCACGACAGGACCGGTGGCGTCGTGAGCGTCTGCCGCGAAGAGTAGGGCAGCGCCTCCGAGCGCCACGGCGCCCGTGCCGACAGCGATCCACCCAACCGTGTGCCAGCTCCCCGAGCGTGGCGGCTCAAGCTCAGGGGGGCGCGGCGCGGCGGGGTGGGGCGCCACAGGCAGGCGGGGCACGCGGACTCGTTGACTTGCCGCGTCGGGCTTCACGCCGAGCGACTGGCGCCAAGGGTGCCGGCCGGGCGCCGAGACCACGAGCGTGTGGTCGCCGGGGTCGACAGGAAAGGGCGTATCAAGTAGGTGCATGCTGAGCTCTTGTCCGTCGAGCTCGATTCGGGTTCCGGTCGGTGGCTCATCGAGCTCGATCACGAGGAAGCTGAGCCGCTGTCGCAGTTCGTCAGCGTGGCGAACGGCGGTGGCTTCGCGCTCCGTCTCGCCGGACCGACGTGCTTGGAACGCGGCTTCGCGGAAGCTCATCCAAGCGCTAGCCGTCTTTCCGAGGGACATGTAGCACTCCCCCAAGTAGAGCAATGTGCCAATGCCGGGGTCCAAGCGCTGACTTTCGTCGAGCTTGGGGCACGCAGCGGCGAAATCACCAGCATCCATCAGCCGAAGGCCCTGGTCGAAGAGAGCCTCGGCGGAGAGCTTCCGCATGTTCTCCCGGCTCTGGGCGCCGCAGAGCACTGGCCAGGCGAGGAGCAGCAGCGCGGTAGCGAAAAGAAGGGGGATGCGGGCCCGCAGCGCCGTCACTTCCGCCCTCCGAAGTCGAGCCGCAGGGGAGGCTTCGAGTCGTCCGCGCCCTTTCTTCGGTCTGCCTCGCCCGGCCGTGGACGCTTCGCAGCCTTGGGAGCGCGCCATGTTCGCTGCACAAACCTCGGTTCACCGCCGTCCTGCTCACCGGGGGCCGGCGTGTAGCGCGGCGCCGGGATAGGCTCGAGAACGGTTCTTATCGGGATCTCAGGAGCGCGGCGTATAGCGTGCGAGTCGGAGGTCGTGGGGTCCTCGTTCATTGTGGCGGGTAGTCGCTCCGGCTCCCAAAGCATGGCGGCAACGCCGAGCAAGCCCCCAGCTGCAAGTGCGCCAGCAATAGTGACGCCGAGGCGTCGGTACGGCTGCAGCGGAGGTGTATGGACCGTCGTGTTTCCCCAGCTCGCTCGGGTCTCCGGCTCGGGGTCGACCGGGTGCACGAACCGAGGGGCCTCTTGCGTGGGCCTGATCGTCGATGCCGCATCAGAGGCGGCTTTGAGCTTCAAGAGTCCACGTATCCGCTCGATGTTCGGGCGACAGCGTGGTGGCGCAAAAGGGCTGAGCGCTGACGCGAGCTCGGCGGCCCCGCTATAGCGTTGGGCGGCGTCCTTGGTGAGGGCCTTCAAGATTACGGTCTCCAGCCCGGTCGGCAGAGGCGACCCGCGGATTCTGCTTGGCGACGGAACCGCGTCCATGAGGATCTTCGCGCTCAGTTCCGCGACGCTTTCGCCCGTGAAGGGAGGTCGTCCCGCGACGAGTTCGAACAGGATCGTCCCCAGTGCCCAGATGTCGGAACGACAGTCGACGTCGCGAGCGGAGCGGAGCTGTTCGGGGGACATATAGACAGGCGACCCGAGCATCCATGACGTGTGTGTCAAAGATACAGCGGACCCCTCGCCTCGGTCCGTCAGCTTCGAAATCCCAAAATCCAAGACCTTGATGCGCGACGTGCCATCGAGCTGGCGCGATAGGAAGAGGTTGGCTGGCTTGAGGTCGCGGTGAACGATGCCCTCGACGTGCGCTTCGGCGACGGCTTCGCACGCCTGGACGATGAAGCCGACGGCATCCGCAATGGCGAGGGTGCCTTCCGATTCGACAACGGTAGCCAGATCGGCCCCGCGGAGCAGCTCCATGACCATGTAGGGGGCGCCACTCGGCAGCGTCCCGACATCGAACACCTTGACGACGTGATCGCTTGTCAACCGAGCGGCAGCGCGTGCCTCTTGCAGGAAGCGAGCGGCGGCCTCTACGCTCCGAACCTGCGCCTCCGATAGGACCTTGATGGCTACCTGTCGATCGAGCTGCATGTCCGTGGCAGCAAGCACCACGCCCATGCCGCCCTCGGCCAGGACGCAGTCGACCTGGTACTTTCCAGCGATGACCTCGCGGGGGGCAAGCGCGGCAGACATGGAGCGTGGGCCTCGAACTCCAAACGGCCGGCGCTGGCCGCCTGTAAGCTCTGAAAATCCGGCACTTTCCGCTGCCATGGAGTGGTCGCCGGGGCATTACAAAGCAGGAACCGGCCAAGGATAACCTCGACCGGTTGGTGTTGCTCCACTACGCGGCTCGATCCGTTGAGGCGTGTATGTGCCGGCTTGTGTGCTCTAGTGGGCGCCCTTCGGCGGCAGATGACACACCGGACGAAACGCCGCGGCTAACGGACTCTACTTCTTGAGGGCTTCGTCGATGCTCTTGGAGATGCCGTCGAAGTCCGTGGCGTTGGACACCCGTTCCCCGTTCAAGAAGAGGGTCGGGGTTCCCGACACGGAGACCTCTTGACCGAGCTTCAGGTCGGCGTCCACTTCGTCCTTGTAGGTCCCTTCGTCCAGAGCCTTCTTGAACTTCGCCATGTCGAGGCCAAGCTGCTGCGCGTACTTCTCCAAATCCTCACGCTTCAGATTGCGCTGATTCTCGAAGAGCTTGTCGTGGTACTCCCAGAACTTTCCCTGCTCGTGGGCCGCCAGAGCTGCCTGAGACGCGAGGTGAGCCTCCTTGTGGAAGCTCAGGGGGAACTGACGGAAGATGAAGCGCACCTTGTCGCCATACTTCTCTTTGATCTGCTTGGTCGTGGCGCCCGCCCGTGAGCAGTAAGGACACTGGAAGTCCGAGAACTCGACCAGGGTCACCTTTGCATCGGCGGGGCCAAAGGCCGGAGCGTCGGCGGCGGCGAGGAGCTTCTGCTTCTCGGGAGGGAGGGGCTTCTTTGCATCCTCACGGCGCTTCAGGTCACCCAGGACGGCATCGTAGCGCTCGAGCATCATGCTGCAGCGTTCGGGGGGGAAGTTGCCCGCCTGCTTCTGCACCATCTTGCACGACTCGGTCTCAGCGCCGAGATCCTTGCAGAGCTTCTCGACGAGCTCGTCACACTTCTTGCGAGCGTTCGCGATCTGCGTCTTTGTGTAGGCGACGTCCTTCATGGCAGCTTCGCAGGCCGAAGGAGGCAACAGCTCCGCCGCACCGGTGACCTGGCGACACGCTGGCGATTTGTCACCCGCGGCATCGCACACAGCCGCTACGTACTTTCCACACGGACCTGCCGGAACGGCGCCAGCGGAGCCCGATGCCGAGGGTTGAGCCGCGGTTGTGGCGTTCTCGCCCGTCTCGCGCTGCTTGCAGCCGGATGCCGTGAAGCCCAGGCCGAGGATGGCCACTGCTGCTAGGCCTGAGAGCCATCGCTTCGTTCGAGTTTCAATCATGATTCATGTCCTTCATCGTATGGGGATTCACGACATCCCTCATCCGGGGCCGTCGTAGCAGCAACTGGCTTCGATCGCGAGTCCCTCCTCTGGCAGCTCCAGTCTGCGCGGACGAATGGAGTCCAGTCGAACGGGCTGCCTGTTGGTTGGTGGGCCACCTTGTCCCAGAGCCGTTCAATTCGAGGGGATGCATGCGGATGGGGGGCGGGCGCCCTTGCCGCGGATGGTGAACCTGACGAAGCGGCAATCCAGATTTCCGTTGAGCACCGGGATGCGTTTGCCAGCCCGAAGTCCGACTCTCTTGAGGAGAGCTGGGGCGCCACTGAGCAGCCAGGCGTCGTATCGGTCGTAGGCGCACTTGAGTCGATCCCCGAACCCGGTGTAGAGCGCTGCCAGGTCGGTGGCGGCAAGGCGTACCCCGTACGGGGGGTTCGTGACGACGAGACCGGGCCCCTGTGGTGGCTCCAGTTCCCGGAAGTCGCTGACCACGAGCCGTAGAGCGTTTGCTACACCGGCACGCTCTGCGTTCCGCTGCGCACTCTCGATCAGGGCAGGGTCCGTATCCGCCCCAACGATGAGGTGACTGGCCGGACGCTGCTGGGACTGCGCAGACTTCCGCAGGGATTCCCAGAGTGCTGGCTCGTGGTCGCTCCAGCACTCGAGGGCATGGTGTTCTCGCAACAGACCGGGGGCGACGTTGGTGGCCGCCAAGGCCGCCTCGATGGGAATGGTCCCCGCGCCGCAGAACGGGTCGACGAGCGGGAGTTGTCCGCCGTAGCCGGCGATCCTGAGGAGCGCGGCCGCGACGGTCTCGTTCAGGGGTGCCTCCCCATGTTCCAACCGATACCCTCGGCGGTGGAGGGAGTCTCCCGCGGCGTCCAAGGACAGGTTGACCAGCGTTTCCCGCACGTGAACGCGGACGCGCATCGCTGGCCGCTCCACGTCGACGTTCGGGCGTGCCCCCAGGTGCTCACGCAGGCGATCCACGAGGGCGTCCTTCACCTTCAGAGCGGCATAGTGGGAGTGCGTGAAGATGGATGAGCTCGTCGTCGCGTCGACGGCGAACGTGGTGTCGGGCCGAAACCAGCGCTCCCACGGGACGCGATGCCCTTTCGTGTATAGCTCGCCCGCGTCCCGCGCATGAAAACTGGCGACGGGCCGCAGCACACGCAACGCCGTTCTGCTCCAGAGCGTGGCGGTGTAGAGGCCAGCGGTTCCGCCGCCGAATGCGACAGCTCCTCGGCTCACTGAGTGGATTGGAAGCCCTAGCTCCTCCAACTCGGTACGACAGAGCTCCTCGAAGCCGGGAAATGTGGTGGCGATGGATGCGTCGTTGCTCACGGGCGCGCCTCCGGAATGTGTTTGCTGGTAGGCCCGAGGCGCAGGGCGCTAAGACGCCAGCGGTCGCTCTGCTCGAACTCGGCAGTGACGCGGCGCGCCTCGGCGTGGAGATCGCCCGGTTGGCTCTCGCTGCTGATGAGGATGGCGTCGAGCTGGGCGCGTCTCGAATCGATAGTTACCCGCGGATCCTCGAGGGAGAGGAGACGTGGTCCCTCCACTCGACGCCGCGTCTGCGCGAGCCGGGCGGCCTCGGACGCCGCGAGCTTCTTCCGGGACCCGGCCGCGACGATCTGGACCGGATCTGCGGCGTGGGCGATGACGAGCTCGTACGTGCGGTCGGGAGGTGCGGCAAAGGCCGCCGCGAGTGACCTTGCGCTCGTCAAGACGGCATCTTCGGGGCCATCCCGCAGGCTCCACCAGGACCCCAGGGCAAGGACCCCCGCTAGCAGCGCGAGCCCTCGCAGGCGACGGAGCGCGGAGAGCCTCAACGGCGGCCCTTGAAGCCCATCATCTGTTGCACGACGGCCTCGCTCTCTTTGGCGATGTTGTCTCCGGCGGCCAGCTCTTCGGCGCAGTCTTCACAGACTCGCCGCTTCTTTCCCTCGCTCACGACGACCACGAGCTCTTCGACTTCGTCGCCACAGTCCTTGCACTTCGGCATGGGTCGGAAGATACACGAAGCGACGCCGTCGACGAGCCTCCGAGCTACAATGAAGCAGCAGTCTGGCAGGCTGGCCGTGCGGAGCGCTGGTCGAGTGGTGGCGAGGCAATCCCGTGGATGGCAGAACCGGCGCCATGTCGCCTGTCACGGGAGTCCTGCTGGGTGTCGGAAACAGCCTGAACGGCGATGACGGGGTTGGGAGCTGGGTGGCACAGCGCTTTCGTGCTCCAGGCTGGCTTGCCATCGATTGCGGCACCGCACCGGAGAACTTCACGGCGGTCGTGCGGCGTGCTGCACCGTCCACGCTCGTGGTCGTCGACGCCGCCGCTCTGCGCGAACCGCCGGGCACCATGCGCCGAATCCCCCCGACGCGGATTGAAGATACCGGCATCGGCACGCACATGCTGCCCCTGTCCCACGTCCTGGAGTTCTTGCGGCCCAGCGTCGGGCAGATCGAGCTTGTCGGGATCGAGCCGGCGTGCTTGGACGTCGGGGCGGGCCTCAGTTCGCCGGTCCTGGACGCGGGCCGGCAGTTGCTGGCGCTCCTCGACGCTGGGCGGTGGCACGAAATCCCACTGTTATCCCCGATGGGATGAGGCCGGAGACGACGCGCGTGCTTTGGCTCAGGGCTCGCCGCTGCCCGTGGGTGCCGCGAACGCCGAGATTGCATCGAGCAGATTCTGGGCATCATTCGCGCGGTAGGTCCCGAAGCGACCGGAAGCGAAGTCCTCCAGGGCTGGTCTGGCTTCCGGATAGCGCCCGAGCCTGACCAGGCAGAGCGCGCGATTGTAGCGGGCCTCGATGGCAAAACGCCCGCGAGGGTACTCTGCGAGATAGCGATCCCAGGCTTGCAAGGCGAGCGCGGGAGAGCGCTCGCGGAAGTGAAGGTCGTGGGCTCTGCGGTACGAGGCGTCGGCGCGCGCCTGCGCCGGACCGCCTCTAGCCGGCGTTGGTGGCGTGTTTGCGTCGGGATGCTGCTCCGGCTTCCGGTGGGTGATTCCCGTCGGCTCAGGGGCGTCGTTGGCGAGCTCCTCGGAGAGAGCTGCGACGTCCTCGCCAGCGGCGCCATCGGTCGCAGTTTCTGCGGGCTTCTGAGCACCGCGAGCAGCCGGCGCGCTAGGGAATGGTAGCCGGCGCAACTTCGTCGGGGCGCGGTGCTTCGTCGGAGGCGCGTCCTCCGTGGTGGGGGCCCGCGTCTTGAGCCCGACGATCTCCACGACGGTATCCCAGATCGTTGGCAGCTCGCCGCTAGCAGCAGCTGCCGAAGCCGCTGCGAAGACAACAGCAAGGGGGACAACGGCGACTGCCTTCCTGGCTCGATGACGCCGCTGCCGATGGAGGCTCTGCATGATGCGCGCGCGCGTCAGCTCAGAGCTGGGAGGAGCCTCCACGACACTGTTGCGGAGCACGCGCGTTGCGTCGTGCAGCGTATCTTGGCTCATCGGAGATCCCCTCCCTCGAGCGCTGCCCGAAGCTTCTTCTTGGCGTGATGCAGCCGCGTGCGCACCGTCGCGTCGGGGATACCGAGGATCTCCGCGACCTCTCTGGAACTGCGGTCCTCCACTTCCGCGAGGACGAACGTGACGCGGTGCTCTACGGAGAGGTCGTCCATTGCGCGAGTGAGGGCGCGGGCCAACTCTGCTTGGCGTGCTCCCTGCTCAGGGGTTCTCAATGGCTCCGGATTCTCACGCCCCAAACGCTCCAATGCGGCGCGTCGCCGGGTTGCCGACCGTACGTGGTGGCGCGCGTGATTGACGGCAATGCCGATGAGGAAGGTCCTCAGGGAGGCATCCCCGCGGAAGCGCCGCACCGCCTTTGGAAGGGCGACGAAGACATCATGGACGAGATCTTCGGCTGCCATCGCATCACCGAGCAATCGCCAGGCAAACGCGTGAATGGCTCGATGGTGCGCATCATAGACCTCACCAATGGCGGCCGGCTCCGCTGACGCTAGCCGCTCCACGAGGGAGCTCTCGTCGAAGACCGGGGGGCATCGAACCGCCATCGGTTCCGCTTGTATACCTGGATAGGGCATCTGCGCGAGGGGGCAAAACCACGGTTGGGCGGGGCCCATTTCACGGTGGCCGGGGATCGAGGTACGTTCCCGCGAGCTCCGGATCCGTTCACGGAAAAAGTCGTCCAACGAGCCGGGGCCCCAGCCCGCGGTGCCGGTCCGGCCCGCTGCTTCAAGGCGAACATCGAGGGCGGTCATCGCGCGGCCCGCCTCAGAGGAGCTCCAGGCCAACGAAGGCCTCGAAGAGGGGCCGCCAGCTCTCATTCCCCTCGAAGCGCGCCGCTGCGCCCCCGAACGCTCCGAAGTGCGGCGAGGGCTTGTAGCTGAGGCTCGCTTCGGGGCCCGTGAGGTGCCTCGACCTGTCCTGGGGCGCCGTCGTGTCGAGGACGTGGCTGTATTCCAAACCCGGTTCCAAGAACCAACCTCCGTTGGTCAGCGGTATAGAGGAACCCAGCGCAAACCCAGAGCGCAGGGCGCTGTCCCCGCCGCCGTCTTCCAGGTCCCGAAGGTCGGTCCCCACCTGGACGCGGGTGAAGTACCAGGGGGCCGCTGACTTGAGCCCTATGTTGAGCGGGGTGAGCGTGGATGCGTAGGTCATCAAGCTCGTGTCGACGTTCTCCGCTAGCGTCAAGAGGCCCAGGAACACCCCTGTGGAGTGACGACTGACGTTGATGAGGCCAAGCTGAAAACCCTGGCGCGTCCTGGCGACGTTGACAATCCCGATCTGAGCGCCCTGTTGGTCCACCGCGAGATTGACGACTCCAACCTGGGCACCACGCGAGGGCGCGCCGAGCAGGTTGACGACTCCCACCTGTGTACCTCGCAGCCTGTCAGCGACCACGTTCGTGACGCCGAGCTGCGCGCCTGTCAGGCTGGCGGCGGCGATGTTGACGACACCCGCTTGCGCGCCCCGACTACCCGGATCGGCCGCGGAGTGTTTCAGCGACGCCAAGTTGAGGATACCTCCTTGGATTCCGTCGAGGCGCCCCTTGGTGAGGTTGAGGATCGCGACCTGGGCGCCCTCCACATCGCCGGAGTTCATGTTGAGGGTTCCAACTTGCATGCCACGGAGCGCGCCAGCGTTGTAGTTGAACAGAACGCTGAATTGGGCGCCGTCCATGACTTCTCCCTCCCCCCAGTTCCCCCACGCATCGTCCGTCGTTCGCCCCAACTGCATGGTCGCGAGACCCGCCACTTGAACCCCTTGCGCCGAGCCGGTGCCCCCCGCCAAGAGCCCCCCTACCGAGAGGCCCTGCCAGCCTCCCGCGGTCCAGGCGCCGAGGCCCGCCATGGCGACGCCACGCAGTCCATGATCGGCGCGGAGCACGCCCGAGGTTAACGCAAAGCCCTCAATGGTGCCGACGTGGCCATAGGCCAAACCGAGCTCGAGATGTACTCGGCGCTCGTGACTGTCGCCATAGAGGGCGAGGGGGTGCCACAGGCTCAGGTTCACCTCCGCATCCGGCGCAGAACTCCGATTGGCTGGAGCAGGGTCGGGGCTGGCGGGCTCTGTCGGGGCGGGCAAGGGCCCTGCTGGATGGTCGCTCTGTTCGCTTTCCTCGGGAGCCGGCGGCGGCTCTGTATTCGCGTCCACAGCGGGAGTGCTGGTGCCGTCAGGTGTGCCCACGGCTGTCAGCTGCGCCGCCTCCGCCTTGCGCACCAGTTCGTCCAGGAGCTCCGCGGCCTCGTTGCGGACCACGTTCGATGCGAGCAGGGCCAGGGTCTCCAGGGCGCGTGTGGAGTCCTCGGGGAGCTCGATGCTGCGGCCCACGGCGCTCCCTTCAGACGCCCTGAAGCTCACTGTCGCGTAGGCCCCAGCCACGTCGATGATGAGCAGGGAACCGCCTCTGGTTCGTTGGGAGACGGGGACCAGCTCGCGACCCAGCTCTGCAGAGACTGCTGCGACGACGCTGCTTGCTTCCAAGGTCGAGTCACGCACCGTCACGGCGGTGCGAAGCGGTCCAGAGTGCCGCTCAGAGGTGCGGCTCATGGGGGTGGACGCCCGCGCCGTCGCGGGGCTGCCTGCCACGAGCAGGGCGACGAACGGCATCCAGAAGCTGGCCAGCCGCGAGCGGCCGTACCTCCGCCGGCTAAGGTTGGGGCGTTGCCCCTGGGAGGCAGGGACGAGGGGGGTCACTTGACGCATCGTGCTCCTCGGTGCCCGCCAATGACGAAACTGTGCACGCAATGCGGCGCGACGGCATCGAGGCGCCTGTCACACCGCCTGATCAACACTACCAGGATGGAACATACTGCCGCTCGGGCTCGGGCTCGGCTTCGAAGGCACTCCCTAGGTCAGGACGAGGAGCAGCAGCACCGCGAGCGACCCGAGCAGCCACAGAATGTAGTCCGTCATCAGGGCGCTGTGCAACGGGACGAGGCGCTTGTAGTAGCCATCGAGGGCCTCGGTGAACCCCCAGTACAGGTTGCTCGCGCGGATGTGCACCGCGTCCTTTTCCGGCTCCTCGTTGCCGGAGAGGAAGGGCTTGGCCTTGTCGCCAGTGACCGTGAAATCGGCTCGACCAAAGGAGCGAAGGAACCAGGCGAGCAGCAGGGCCACGAGCAAAACGACGACCCACAGCAGCGGATCGTAAGCGCCGTAGCCCGTGGACAACGTGAAAGTGTCTGAGTCTTGCATATCAGCCTCCACCCAGGACGGCGCGCGTGTAGCCGCCCTGGCTCACGAGGGCTTCAACGGCAGGCATGACCACCGAATCGATGACGAGGTTAGGGAACATGCCCAGCAGCAGCGTTGCCGCCGCGAGAATGCCCATCCCGACGAGCATCGATGCCGGAGCCTCCCGCACCTCGGCGAATTTTGCGAGCGGTGGGCCCATGAATACGGAGTGGAATACCTTCACGAACGAGGCAAGGGTGAGAACGCTGACAACCATGGCGAGCACGGCGAGGAACGGGCTGTACGCGTACACCGATTCGTAGATGACGAGCTTCGACGCGAATCCGTTGAAGGGTGGAATGCCGGCAATGGCTAGGGCTCCGCAGATGAAGAAGAGCATCGTCCACTTCATGCTATGGCCTAACCCACCGAGCTTGTTGAGGTTTCGCGTGCCGGTCCTGTGGAAGACGGCACCCGCCGTCAAGAACAGCAGGCCCTTGAACGCCGCGTCGTTGCCGAGATGGTAGAGGCCTCCTGCCATCGCTGCCTTGCCGTACTTCTCGAGGAGCGCCGCGTCCCCAAGCACCGCCAGACCCACTCCGGTGCCGAGCAGCATGTATCCCGTCTGGCTGACGGCGTGATACGCCATGAGGCGCTTCACGTCCTTCTGGGGGATGGCCATCGTCACTCCAACGAACATCGACAGGATGCCGAGGGTAATGACGACCGTGCCGAGCGTCTCGAAATCCATCTGCAGGCCGTACAGCGTGAATAGGACGCGAAGGAGCCCGTAAAGGCTGGCTTGGCTCGACACGATCAGAAAGGACGAAACACCCGGCGGCGCCGCCCCGTAGGCGTCCACCGTCATGAAGTGCATCGGAACAGCGCCGCATTTCATGACGAGCGGAGCAACCAATAACGCCAAGGCGACCTTGTCCAGGTTGCTCGCGCCGAGGCGCTGAGAGAGCTGCGCGATGTTGAGGGAGTTGTACTGCGCATAGAGGATCCCGATGGCGATCAGGACCAAGAGCCCGCTCAACGTGCTCAGCAGGCCGTACTTCAGTCCAGCCTCGGCGGCCAGGCCGCGCTCGACGCGATAGGCTGCCAGGGCCGCACCCGCCAAGGAACCGATCTCGAGGAAGACGAAGAAATTGAAGAGATCACCTGTCGTGACGAGGCCAAAGACGCTCGTGAAGAGCAGGAGGAGCAAAGCGTAGTATCCCGTTTGGCCCGAGGTCTTCTGTTCACTCCGCAGCGAGAAAACGGTGACCGTGAAGGCGAGGAGCGAGGCGATGCCCACCATCATGGCCGCCATGCCGTCAATCGAGAAGACGATGCGCACAGGGAACTTCGCCCCAGGCGGCAGCACTTCGCCGGGGCTCGCGGCTCCGAAGACGTAGGTGATGGTGCCGCCGCTGAGGACGCGTTGGGCCAATATGAGGCCAATGAGGCTCGCGAGCGTCGTTCCGAACAGAACCCACCATTCGCGCGCGCTGCTGCCTAGCCGCGCGACAAGAGGCAAGGCGAACGCAAAGAAGAGCGGGACCCCAATGAGGAGTGCCGGCAAATGAAGGGCCAGGTACTCGGCGGTCATCCTTTGAGCTTTCTGATCTTGCGCACGTCGAGCGTGCCGTAGTGCTTGCTGATGATCATCGCAAAGGAAAGGAGCAGCGCCGTCGTTGCCACGCCGATGACGATCGACGTCAGGGTGAGCGCTTGAACGGTCGGCAGCACCATCACCTTGCTCTCGGGGGCATTCGTGAAGATGGGCGCGATGCCGCGCGCCCGGTAGCCGACCACGACAAGGAGCAGGTTGACGCCCGCCTCGACGATCGTCAGGGCCATGAGGATACGGATGATGTTCGTCTTGAACACCATACCGGCGAGTCCGATGAGCAGTAGTACGATGACCGTAACTAGCGGAAGGTTCTCGATGAGCCTGGCCATCAGTCGCTCTCCTTCTGTCCCGCAGCGAGCATGTAGACGAGGATGAGCGACAGGGCGCCGACGACCTCGACGCCGATCGCCACATTCAGGATTGGAATCAGCCCCCCACTGTTGAGAACCCCGGGGTTCGGACCCATCCCTGCCTGCTCTCCGAAGAGGCCGCCGCCGTTCGCCGTCCAATTGTAGAGCATGGGTGCGCCGACGAGCACGGCGCTGAGGCCCGCGCCGATGAAGAGGAGGAGCCCCACTGCCTCGCAGAGCTGCAGCCCACCCTTCGGCAGCCGTTGTTTCGTCTCCGCATAGCCCCGGGCGATGATGACGAGCGCCACGGCCGTCGCCATGACGGCTCCACCCTGGAAGCCCCCGCCCGGGGTGAGGTGGCCGTGCACGACGACGTAGGCGCCGAAGACCAGGCAGAATGGCAGCGCTACGTCGATGCTCGCTCGAACCACCTTAGTCATGGCTGCAATCCTCCTCCTCCCGCAGCTTGCGAAGGACGATGCCGACCCCCAAGACTGCGGTGAGCAGAACAGTCGCCTCTCCCAGCGTGTCGATGCCACGCCAGTCGAATACGACGGCAGTCACCACGTTGTTCGTTGCGGTCTGCCGTTGCGTGTTCTGGATGATGTAGTCGTCCATCTCCGTCACGGAGGGGTTTCCGAACTCCAAGTCCGTCGCCAGAAACCCGAGCCCGGCGCAGAGCGTCACGATGATTGCGAGCGCGAGCATGTTCTTCACTCGGCTTCCTCCTTGCTTTTCGACCCGCGCAGCGCGAGGGCGAAGATGGCCGTCGTGAGGCCAGCGCCAATGGCGGCCTCGGCGATGGCCACGTCCGGGGCCTGCAGGATGTAGAACTCGAGAGACAAGAGAAGGCTGAAGACGGCCAGGCCAATGACCGTGCCGAGCAGATCCCTCAAGACCAAGACCGTTGTCGCCGAGACCATCAGTCCGACGAGGATCAGAACGTGCATCAGGGTACTCAGGTCCATCCGGCTGCTCCTATTTCTGCTTCGCTTTTTCCGCCAGGCGGTCCACCACGCTCCGCTGCGGTCCGATGCCGCTGCGGTGAGCGGCGCGCGCGATCGCGTGCGCCCCGGTCGCATTCGTGAAGGCCAGCACGATGACGGCGAGCCCGGCATGAATGGCGTGAGTGATGTGCTGAGAAGCTCCATCGCCGCTACCATTCACGAAGGCGGCGATGGCATGGGTGATGACGGCCGCTCCCAGGAAGATGGACCCGAAGGTGGTCGCCTTCGTATCCGCGTGAAGGCGGGTGTAGACGTCAGGAAAGCGCAGAATCCCGATGACACCCAGGGCATTGAAGAATAGCCCCACTGCCAGGCATGCCCAGATGGCAATCTCGAGGGTGGTCATCGCTCAGAGCTCCCGGGCCAAGTACTTGGCGATGTAGAGGGTGCCGGTGAAGGCGAGCAGCGCGTAGACGATCGCGACGTCCACCAAGATCGTCTGTTCGTAGACGACGCTGAGCAGCATCATTGAAGCGACGACGAGGGTGTTGATGGCGTCCAGGGCGACCACGCGATCGGGCGCCGTGGGGCCCTTGAAGAGCCGCACCATCGCCAGGACGACCAGCGCAGCCAGGACGGCAAGTGCGAATTCCCAAGGGTTCATTCGGCGATTCTCCTTATCCACGCGGGGCAGTTGAAGAGCGAGAAGATCTCCCGGGGCTTGAAGGCCTCCTTCTGCGCCTCGGCGTCGGACAGATGAATGACGTGCACATAGAGGTCGTTCGTCTCTGGATCGACGTCGACCGTCAGGGTTCCCGGGGTCAAGGTGATGGAGTTCGCGGTGAGCATCGTACCGAGATCCGTCTTCTGCCCACTCCGCACGCGAACGATACCGGGACGGATCCTGCCGCTGAGGACGCGCATGGCGACGTCCCAATTGGCGCGGGCCATCTCGAGGAAGAACGGCCCTGCGAAGTAGCA
This sequence comes from Pseudomonadota bacterium, assembly GCA_023398955.1. GTDB lineage: Bacteria > Myxococcota_A > Polyangia > Polyangiales > Polyangiaceae > JAEWRL01. The sequence continues at coordinate 18,155 of JAEWRL010000187.1, read as the reverse complement.
GAGGGCGATGCCCCACCGCAGCGGGCTGAGGGAGGCGACGCGGACGCGCAGCCCCACCGAGCGAGTCAGCAGCGCGCCCGAGAACAGCGCGACGATGATGCCCGCGATGAACTCTGGCTCGGACCAAAGCCCGAGCGCACTGCCCGACCCCGCGGTCAGCAGGAGGTAGACCACGAGCGACCAGAACGAGAGTAGGACGTAGGTCATGGCGTGAGAAGGGAGCTTGGAGACGGTGGCTTGGGGGCGGTCGGGCCGCTCGATCGGCAACAACGGAGGGGCGGCCTCCTCCGCAGCCGCGACTGAACCAGCGCCTGGAGCGCCCGCCGGGACAATGGGGAGTCGCTCTTGAGGCACCGAGGGGGCCGACGTGATGACACGCTTCCGCCGGGGCGCGGCGAACCTAGCACGAACGCTTTTGTGCTTTCAAGGCGCGAAGAGGCCACGTACCCTCGGTCAAGGGGGCGCAAAAACTGCGCCGCGAGAGCCGCCAGAGAGCGCCGTTTCCCCCGATCTAATCGAGCTCCGGGGGGAGGCCGAAGGCTTCCAGGAGCTGCTGGGCGGCCCGCGTCGCCGTCTCGCGGCCCTCGGTGACGGCACTCTCCAGCTCCGGCAATGCACAGCGGACCCTCGGGTGATGCCGGAAGGCACTGAGCAGGCGCGCTTCCACCATGCTCCACATCCAGCGCCCCAGCTGCCGCCTGCGCCGAGCGCTGAGCTCACCGCTGCTCTCGAGCTTGGCGCGATGCTCCAGGACCTTTGCCCAGATCTCCTCGAGGCCTTCGTTGCGCAGCGCGCTGCAAGTCAGGACCGGAGGGCTCCAACCGGGGACCTTGGGTCGCATGAAATGGAGTGCGGTGGCGTAGTCGCGCCGAGCGCTCTGTGCTTTGAGTCGGTTGTCGCCATCGGCCTTGTTGATGGCCATGATGTCGGTCAGCTCGAGCAGGCCACGCTTGATGCCCTGCAGCTCGTCGCCAGCTCCTGCAATCATCAGGATGAGGAAGCAATCGACCATTTCGTCGACCACGGTCTCGGACTGACCCACACCGACCGTCTCTACGAGGATGACATCGAAGCCGGCGGCCTCGCAGATGAGCATCGTCTCGCGTGTCTTGCGAGTGACGCCGCCCAGAGTGCATGAGCTTGGAGAGGGGCGGATGAAGGCGGCGGGGTTGGCCGAGAGCTCGCTCATCCGCGTCTTGTCTCCCAGGATGCTACCGCCGCTCAGGCTGCTTGAGGGGTCGATGGCGAGCACCGCAACGCGGTGGCCCTGCTTCGTCAGATTGCCGCCGAGCGCCTCGATGAACGTGCTCTTGCCCGCGCCGGGTACCCCGGTGATGCCCACACGGTACGAGCGCCCCACGTGGGGCAGTAGGGCGCTCAGTACCTCTTGGGCTTTGCGTTCGTGCTCAGGCACTCCGCTCTCTGCCAGGGTGATCGTACGGGCGAGGACCACGCGATCACCCTGGAGGACACCTGCGACGTGCTCGGCAACCGTGAGGTCACGGCGGCGCGGCAGGGGGGGCGTACTGAGCTTCGGGTGCGGCATTCCGAGCCTCAGGGGGCAGTCGAGATGTCGAGCTGCTCACAGAGCTTCTGCAAGAGGTCGATGGCGGCCTCGCTGATGACCGTGCCAGGCGGATAGATGGCCGCCGCGCCCGCTTCCACGAGTGCGTCGAAGTCCTGCGGGGGGATGACGCCTCCGACGACGATCATGATGTCCTCGCGACCCAGCTTGGCGAGCTCGGCCCGCAGCTGCGGTACCAGGGTCAGGTGGCCCGCTGCCAGCGAGCTGACCCCGACAACGTGGACGTCGTTCTCCACGGCTTGGCGCGCGCTCTCTTCCGGCGTTTGGAAGAGCGGGCCGATGTCGACGTCGAAGCCGAGGTCTGCGTAGGCAGTGGCGACGACCTTCTGGCCGCGATCGTGGCCATCCTGCCCCATCTTCGCGAGCAAGATGCGCGGCCGCCGGCCTTCCTTTGCCGTGAAGCGCGAGACTAGGCGATCGACCTCTGTGGTGGAGGGTTGCTGAGACATCTCCGCTCCGTATACCCCAGAGATCGTGCGGATGGTGGCCTGGTGGCGTCCATAGACCCGCTCCAGGGCCTGGCTCATCTCTCCGACGGTGGCTCCCGCGCGGGCGGCATTCACGCTGAGCTCGAGGAGGTTGCCCTCTCGGGTCTCCGCGCTGCGGGTGAGCGCTTCCAATGCCTTGCTGACGGCCGCGTCGTCGCGTTGCGCGCGCAGCTTGGCGAGGCGCTCGATCTGCGCCTTTCGCACGGCAGCGTTGTCCACCTTCAACACCTCGACGTGCTCGTCTTCGTCGAGCAGATATTTGTTGACGCCGACCACCGTCTGACGCCCGGCGTCGATGCGAGCCTGGGTGCGTGCCGCCGCTTCCTCGATGCGCATCTTTGGGATGCCGGCTTCGATGGCCTTTGCCATGCCTCCGAGGGACTCCACCTCTTGGATATGGGCCCAAGCCTTTTGCGCCAGTTCGTGGGTCAGCCGCTCCACGTAGTAGCTGCCGCCCCAGGGGTCGGCGACGCGGCACGTCCCTGACTCTTGCTGGAGGAACAGCTGCGTGTTGCGGGCGATGCGGGCGCTGAAGTCGGTGGGAAGGGCGAGGGCCTCGTCCAGCGCGTTCGTGTGCAGGCTCTGGGTGTGGCCTTGGGTCGCTGCCATCGCTTCGACGCAGGTACGAACGACGTTGTTGAAGACGTCCTGGGCCGTCAGACTCCAACCCGAGGTTTGGCTGTGAGTCCTGAGAGACATGCTCTTCGGGTTCTTGGGATCGAACTGCTTGACGAGCTTGGCCCACAACATGCGGCCAGCCCTGAGCTTTGCCACCTCCATGAAGAAGTTCATGCCGATAGCCCAGAAGAAGCTGAGGCGTGGAGCGAAGGAGTCGATGTCCATGCCCGCCGCGATGCCGGTGCGCAAATACTCAACGCCGTCCGCCAGGGTGTAGGCGAGCTCGAGGTCCGCCGTCGCGCCAGCTTCCTGCATGTGGTAGCCGGAGATGCTGATGCTGTTGAAGCGCGGCATCTCCCTGGACGTGTAGGCGAAGATATCCGCGATGATGCGCATCGACGGTGCGGGCGGATAGATGTATGTGTTGCGCACCATGAACTCCTTCAGAATGTCGTTCTGAATGGTCCCGGTGAGCTGGGCAGGCTTCACGCCCTGCTCCTCCGCGGCGAGGATGTAGAGGGCCATGATGGGTAGCACGGCGCCGTTCATGGTCATCGATACGCTCATCCGATCGAGGGGGATGCCGTCGAAGAGGATGCGCATGTCCTCGATGGAGTCGATGGCCACGCCCGCCATGCCGACGTCCCCAACGACCCGCGGGTGGTCGCTGTCATAGCCGCGGTGCGTTGCCAGATCGAACGCGATGCTGAGCCCCTTCTGGCCCGCCGCCAGATTGCGACGATAGAAGGCGTTGGATTCTTCCGCGGTGGAGAACCCGGCATACTGCCGGATGGTCCACGGCTGCATGGCGTACATCGTCGGGTAGGGACCGCGAATGAACGGTGGGAGACCCGGGACGGTGTTCAAGTGATCGGTGCCCTGAAGGTCGTCGCTGGTGTAGAGCGGGCGCACCGGGATCTGCTCGGGGGTCGTCCAGAGCAGGCTATCGAGGTTGTCGCCGCGACCATGCTCGGCATCGGCGAGCCAACGCTCCTTCGTGGTGCTCGTGGCCTGCAGCGAGAGGGGTAGGGAAGCGAAATCCGGAATCTTGCTCATGATAGGGCTCCTTGGGCGCGGAGCAGCGTCTTGAGAGTGTCGATGACGTTGCAGCCGATGAAGATGAAGTCATCGACCCCGGCGTCGCGGTAGGCTTTCTCTTGCTCGCCAGCGCGTCCGGCGAGCAACAGGGTGGAGACGCCAGCGTTCTTGAGCGCCGGCGCGACGTCTTTGACCATGGACTCGTAGAGGGTATCCGACGAGCAGATGACGGCGAGAGGGGCGCTGGCCTGGCGCCACGCCGCGGCGGCCGAGGTGGCATCCGCAAAACCCGTGTTGGCGAGGACCTCGAAGCCGCCTGCCTCGAAGAAGTTCTGCGTAAACATCGCGCGCGCCGTGTGGTGCGCGACGGGTCCCAGGTTGGCGAGAAACACCTGCGGACGCTTGCCCGTTTTGCGCAAGTGCTCGTCGCTGGCGTCCCGCAGGGCTTCGAAGTCGCTCGCGAGCCGCCAGGGGGCCAAGGCGCTCGATGGGGCGCTCGCTGCCCCTCTCGTGCTTGCCAGGGCGGACAGCGCCGCCCCGCTGCGCAGAGCCGCGACCGCAGCATGGATGGACGCGCCGTCTGTCGCGGCGCGGAGCGCAACGAGCTTGCTCGACAGGTCGGGGCTTGCGCTCTTCGCGGCGCGCTCTTGGCTCTTGGCGATGATGGCGGCCGTATCCGGGCGTTGGCGCTCCACCGGCGGTTGCTTGACGCTGGGAAACTCGCTGACGCCGGTGATGGGAGCCTTACGTCGCGCGATGTCCGTGGCGCGCTGTTGGCGCACCGCTTCGATGCTCTCGCGAAGGGAGCCGTCATTGAGCACCGCGACGATGCCGCCACGCTGCTCGATGCTCTGGAACTCTTTCCAGGCGGCCTCCGCGAGCTGCTGGGTTAGCTTCTCGACGTACCAGCAGCCGCCGGAGGGATCCGCGACCCTGGCGAGGTGCGATTCCTCCTTTAGCACCACCTGGGTGTTGCGCGCCAAGCGGCGACCGAGCTTGTCCGGGGCCCCGATGGCAGCGTCGAAGGGCTCGACGCTGATGATGTCAGCGCCAGCGACTGCGGCCGAGAAGCACCCAACCGTGGCTCGCAGCATGTTGACCCAGGGGTCCCGCTGCGTGAGCACTCGTTTCGCGGTGGTGGCGTGCAGTCGCACGCGGCGGGCATCGGGCGCGACGCCGCAGCCTTCGAGCACCATGTTCCACAAGCAGCGCAAGGCACGCAGCTTCGCGATCTCGAGGAACTGATCGCAGCCGACGGGCAGCTGGACAACGATTTGTGAGTGGGCTTGGGTCGGTTCGAGCCCCGCCGCCTCCATGGCTCTCAAATAGGCGATGCCAGTCGCGAGCACCGCGGCGAGCTCCTGGACTGCAGTCGCGCCAGCGTCGTTGTACGGCGCACTGGAGACCATGACGGAGGTGACGTTCGGAAGCTCTTCGGCGGCGAAGCGCGCTAGCTGACCGAGTGTCGAGAGCTGCCCGGTGATCTCGTCCTTGCCGAGACTGCCTGACGCCATGGTGGCGATCGGATCCAGGTTGAAGGCCGCGCGCGCGAGGGTCGACGGGACGCCTCGCTCCTGCCACAGGGCGACGAGGGCGCATGCTGCAGCATAGCCAGCGCGACCAGCGGAGAGGGCGATCGGGACTTCATCCAGGGCGATGCCATCGAGGGCTGCCGCCAAATCGGCAAGGCACCCGACGACGACTCCGTCGCTGTCGGTAACGGCGCCCGCGGTGTCTGGCACCGCCACGTCGAGCAAGATCGCGTCGACGCCCCGAAGCAGCTCCTGGGCCGCCTCCTTAGCGACCACGGTAGGGTCGGGATGGGCAAAGCGCTGCATCGCCGTCCAACCCTGTGCAGGGGGCAGCGCCGCGAACCCGCGGGTACCTGGCGGTTGCCCTGGCAGGCCCGACGGATCTCCTTGTGCTGGCCAGTCCTCGTCGAGGTAAAGAGGTGGAACGGAGAGGTTCTCGTAGAGGCGCGTGACAAGGCGCTTCTCGAACGGGACCCCCTTCAGGTCACGGTCGACCACCTCGCGCCAGGTCTGGCGATCCACGGGTGGGAAGTCGGTGGTGAGCCGCAATGGTGAATCGGTCATACTCGGTTCCTTAGTCGGGGAGAGAGTGGGCGATCCACTAGCGCCAGAAACGTAGCCCTCAATGCGCCAAATTTTCGCGATCCTTCGGTCCGGGCGCCAGGGGTGCGGGATGCGAAAGAGTGCTGGACGCTAACGCCTCGACGATGTAGCTATCCAGGGTCGTCGTCGCGAGCGAGGGCCGCCTTAGGTGCGGCCGCGCAGCACGGCCCGCCACCGCTCTATTTCGCGGAATCCGACAAGCGGGTCAGCTCGTGACGGTGTCGACACATTGTCTCCGCGATATGCCATCCAGGTTGACTAGAAGCAGGCTGTCCCGATAGCTGTGGGACGGGTTGCTGTGCGGCTGGCCTTGGACGGTAGGATAAGCGCCAGAAACGCCTGGACAAGGCGCAGAATGCCCCACTCACGCCAGCCCCCGGAGAGAACGGAGCTCAGGATGATTCAACGGATTGACCACCTCGGAATCGCAGTGACCTCCCTCGAAGCGGCAGTGCCGCTGTACGAGAAGGCATACGGCCTCAAGTGCGAGCGGATCGAGGAGGTCCCCTCCCAGAAGGTGCGGACGGCGTTCTTCGACGTTGGCGGGGTCCACATCGAGCTCCTCGAGCCGATGAGCGACGATAGTCCCATAGCCAAGTTCCTAGCGAAGAACGGGGAAGGGGTGCACCACATCGCCTTCGGCACGGACGATATCGGAGGGCAGCTGGCGCAGGCGCGTGACGCCGGTATCCGACTCATCAATGAAGAGCCGGTTCCCGGCGCTGGCGGAAAGCAGGTGGCGTTCCTGCATCCGAAGAGCACCCGCGGTGTGCTCACTGAGTTCTGTTCGGGCAAGGGCCACTGACGCCTATACCCCTGGTATCATCGCAACGGCACACAGATGGCACTCGACAAGAACCTACTGAGCACTCTCCGGGACCGGCGCGCACAGGCTCTCGCTGGCGGCGGGACAAAGAAGGCGGAGGAACGTCACGCCAAGGGGCTGAAGACGGCGCGCGAGCGCGTGGAAACCCTCTTCGACGGTGGTTCCTTTCAGGAGACCGGCCTGCACGTCCAGCACGCCTGTCACGATTTCGGGATGGCCTCCCGTCGCATGCCGACGGATGGCGTCATCACCGGCATTGGCCACGTGGGTGGCAAGCCGGTCGCGACCTTCAGCCAAGACTTCACCGTGGGCGGTGGGGCGTTGGGCCGCGCTCATGCGCGCAAGATGGTCGAGATCATGCAGTACGCCCTGCGCACCGGGATTCCGGTCGTTGGCTTCAATGACTCGGGTGGCGCCCGCATCCAGGAGGGCGTCGACTCGCTGGCGGGCTATGGGGACGTCTTCTATCACAACGTGCTGCTGAGCGGTGTGGTGCCGCAAGTAGCTGTGATCGCCGGCCCCTGTGCCGGTGGCGGGGCCTACTCGCCCGCGCTCTGCGACTTCCTCGTCATGACGAAGTCCGCGAACATGTTCATCTGCGGGCCGGCAGTCATCAAAGCCGTCACTGGTCAGGATGCCACGATGGACCAAATCGGGTCGGCGAGCGCCCACGCGACGATCAGTGGCAATATTCACTTCGTCGCGGAGAACGACGGTCACGCGGTCGAGATCGTCCACCGGCTGTTGAGCTTTCTGCCTCCCAACAATATGGTCGACCCGCCCCATCGGCTCGCCGAGCAGTTGGTGCTCGGGCCTGACCCGCGCATGGACTCTCTCGTGCCCGACAATCCGAAGACGCCCATCGACGTCCAGGAGGTCATCCGGCTGCTCGTCGACGACGGGGACTTCCTCGAGGTGCAGGAGGGATTCGCCCGCAGCATCGTCGTGGGCTTCGCGCGAATTCAGGGCATCGTCGTCGGCATCGTTGCCAACCAGCCGAAGGTGTTGGCCGGTTCCATCGATATCAACGCCTCGGACAAGGCAGCGCGCTTCATCCGTACCTGCAACGTCTTCAACGTTCCCCTCGTGTCGCTCGTGGACGTCCCAGGCTTCTTGCCGGGCGTCCAGCAGGAGCAGGGCGGCATCATCCGACACGGTTCGAAGATGCTCTTCGCGTGGGCATCTGCGACCGTGCCGAAGGTGACCGTCATCATGCGTAAGGCCTACGGCGGCGCCTACCTGGCCATGTGCTCGAAGAGCATGGGCGCAGATTTCGTGTATGCGTGGCCCAGCGCAGAGATCGCCGTCATGGGCGCCGAGGGCGCTGTCGGCGTGCTCTACAAACGAGAGCTCGAGGCAGCGGAAGACCGGGCGAAGACGAACCAGGAGCTCGTGTCCGAGTACCGTCAGCGATTCGCCGCGCCGTGGCAGGCGGCGGAGAACGGCGATATCACGGACGTCATCGAACCCTCGCAGACTCGCTCCGTGGTGGCCCTGGCCCTGCGCAACACCCTCACGAAGCGTGAGCAGCGCCCCCCCAAGAAGCACGGGAACATCGCCCTATGAGTCCGCTCGGAGGGTCGCTCCTTGCCGCTGCGGCAACGGGCGCGGAAGCGACGGTGCAGCACGGGGCCGGCGCCACCGAGAAGCTCAGCTTCCTGGCGGAGCTCGAGTTGTTGGGGGTGGGCTTCGCCATCGTGCTTGGTACCTTGTGTGCTCTCTGGTGGCTCACGGCGCTGATGGGGTGGCTGTTCGTGCGCGGCAGAGGGAACCAGAGCGCAATGAAGCCGGTCGCCACGACGCCCGCCGCTGCGCTTGCACCTCCCGCCACGGAGGAAGATGTCCCGATTGCGGCGATCGCCGCAGCCGTGGCCGTGGTGCTCGACGCTCCGCACCGTATCCTTTCTGTCGAACTCCAGCGCCAAGACTGGGCGGTGGAGGGTCGTCGACGAATCTTTGCGTCTCATCAATTGCGCTGAAGGACTAGTGAGATGATCAAGCAGTTGCGTGTCACCGTAGACGGCAAGAGTTACGACGTCACGGTCGAGGTACTGGACGAGGAAACGGCTGCGCCACGCGCCGGGGGAGTGGCGCCGGCCGCGCCAAAGCCGGCGCCGCGCACGGCGATGGCACCCACCCCGGCGGCAGCAGCGCCCGCGGCGGGTAGTCCCGCTGCGGCTGCTGGCCCCAGCGGCGGGCAAGGTGACGTCGTGAGCCCCTTGGCTGGCACGGTGGTCGAGGTCCACGTGGTGGCCGGGCAAGCGGTGGCCGAGGGCGACACCCTTGTGACGCTGGAAGCCATGAAGATGAATACCGCCGTCTCCTCGCCTTACTCCGGCAAGGTCAAAGAGGTGCGCGTTGCGGCGGGCGCCGTGGTCGGCGAAGGCGCCGTCCTCGTGAGCGTCGAGTAGGCCCTTCAGCAAAAAAGCAGGCAATATGCTGGCAGAGATTGTCGACTACTTCGCCGGCACCGGCTTCGGGCTGGTGACCTGGCGCATGGCCGTGATGTGGGCGGTGGTGTTGGTACTGCTGTACCTCGCCGTCTACAAGAAGTTCGAGCCGCTGCTCCTGGTGCCGATCGCCTTCGGGGCCATACTCGCCAATTTACCAACCGCCGGCATCACTAATCTCCCGGTCATCGATCCCGTGACGGGTATGACCAAGCACCCGGGTGGGCTCTTCTACTACATTTCTCAGGGCGTCGAGTTGGAGCTCTTCCCACCGCTCATCTTCTTGGGCGTGGGGGCGCTGACGGATTTCGGGCCCCTCATCGCGTCTCCGCGGACGCTGATCCTGGGCGCTGCCGCGCAGCTGGGGGTCTTCTTCACCTTCGCGGGGGCCATCCTGCTCGGATTCAGCACAGGGGAGGCTGCTTCCATCGGCATCATTGGGGGCGCAGACGGCCCCACGTCGATCTTCACGGCCTACAAGCTGGCGCCCCACCTCGTTGGCCCGATCGCTGTTGCCGCCTACACTTATATGTCGCTGGTGCCGTTGATCCAGCCGCCCATCATGCGGGCGCTGACCACCGCCAAGGAGCGCAAGATCCGCATGAAGTCCCCCCGCACCGTCTCCAAGCTGGAGCGGATGCTCTTCGCCCTGATGGTCACCGTCGTCGTGATCCTGCTGGTGCCGGCGGCATCGGCGCTCATCTTCATGCTGATGTTTGGGAACTTCCTCAGGGAGTGCGGGGTGGTTGACCGGCTGCTCAAGGCGGCTCAGAACGAGATCATCAACGCCGTCACGATCTTTCTCGGTGCCAGTGTCGGCATTACGATGTCCGGCGACCGTTTTCTCACGACCCAAACCCTGATGATTATCTCCCTTGGGGTCGTGGCCTTTTCGATCTCCACCGCTGGCGGCGTCCTGATGGCGAAGGTGATGAACTTGGTCTCTCGCGACCCCATCAACCCGCTCATCGGCTCGGCAGGGGTCTCGGCCGTCCCCATGGCGGCGCGTGTTTCGCACGTCGAGGGACAGAAGTATGATCCCCATAATTACCTCTTGATGCACGCCATGGGTCCAAACGTGGCGGGCGTCATCGGGACCGCCGTCGTGGCCGGATACTTCATCACTGTGTTGTCCAATTAGGCTCGCACTGCACTAGGCTCGCCCCCGGGGGCGCCTCATCCACCATATAGGTTGCTCATGAACTTGCCCCGCATTACTCCCGAAGAAGCTGCCGCCCAGATCCTAGACGGTCAGACGGTGGCATTCTCCGGCTTCACACCAGCTGGTGCTCCCAAGGTCATCTCCCAGCACATTGCCGACAGGGCGGACAAGGAGCATCGCGCCGGCCGGAATTTCCAGATTGGCATGATCACCGGCGCTTCGAACGGGCCGTCTCTGGACGGAGCACTGGCTCGAGCCGACGCCGTGGCTTGGCGCACGCCCTACCAGTCGGACGCCGAGATGCGCAAGGCCATCAACAGCGGTCGTGCTCGCTTCTTCGACATGCACCTGTCCATGGTGGCTCAGGCCGTCCGCTACGGCTTTCTTGGCCGGGTGCACCACGCCATCATCGAGGCGTGTGACATCACTGAGAATGGTGAGGTGATCCTGACCACGGGCGTCGGCTGTGCTCCGACGTTTGCGCACAAGGCCGAGAACATCTTCATCGAGCTCAACCGCCGACACCCGGCCGCCCTGCGTGGCTTCCACGACCTCTACGAGCCGCTGGATCCGCCGCACCGTCGCGAGATCCCCCTTTATACCGTGCGCGACCGCATCGGGGGTGAGGTGCTGAAGATAGACCCCGCGAAGATTGCCGGCATCATAGAGACGAACAAGGACGACGAGACGGGCGTGTTCCGGCCCTGTGATGAGACGACCCTGCGCATAGGCGCGAATGTGGCGGCGTTCCTTGCTGGTGAGATGAAGGCAGGCCGCATTCCGGAAGGCTTTCTGCCTCTGCAGTCGGGTGTGGGCGAAACGGCCAACGCAGTGCTCCTCGCCCTGGGCGAGAACCCCGACATCCCGGTCTTCGAGATGTACACGGAGGTCATCCAGGATGCGGTGATAGGGCTAATCAAGAGTGGCAGGATCGGCTTCGCCAGCGGCTGCTCGCTGACTGTAAGCCCGGAGATGCGCAAGGAAATCTACGACGATCTGGAGTTCTTCCGGGAGAGGTTGGTGCTGCGTCCGCAGGAGATCTCGAACAACCCCGAGGTCATCCGGCGCCTCGGCATCATCTCCTGCAACACGGCCCTCGAGGTGGATCTCTTCGGCAACGTGAACTCCACGCACCTGCTAGGCCAGAAGATGATGAATGGCATCGGCGGGTCCGGAGACTTCACGCGCAATGCCTACATCTCCATGTTCATTTGCGCGTCAACGCAGAGGAACAACAACATTTCGACCATCGTCCCGCAGGTGAGCCACACCGATCACAGCGAGCACTCCGTACAGGTCATCGCGACAGAGTGGGGTGTCGCGGATCTACGTGGCAAGGCGCCCGCGGAGCGTGCACGGCTCATCATCGAGCGCTGCGCCCATCCGGAGTTCCGCGACCTGTTGCGCGACTATGTCGGCCGTTCTGGCTTCAAGCACACGCCGACCGCTTTGGGGTCCGCCTACGCGATGCACCGCGAGTTCGAGCAGACGGGGACGATGCAGTCCGTCAAGTGGCACGACTGAGCTACTGCGCGTTGTGGCCGGTGCGTGGCGGGGTGTCCTTCATTCTAGCGCACGGCACCGGCCAGGTCCTTACAGCAACGGAACCCCGTGGAGTAGTCGTGGTACCCGGGCTCGTGCCCCGGGGTCAGGTAGTTGCACCCTTCGCCGTGCTGCGAGCTGGTGCTGTAGAAGCCTCCCATGAAGACGCCGTGGCCACGGTTGCGCCGCAGGCTGCGCCTCAGCGGATCGCTCAAGGGGACCTTCGACTCTAGCGTCGCGTCGACAACGTCTGACACCCATTCGTGGAGGTTGCCGACCAGGTCGTAGACGCCAAGCTCGGTCATACATCCGGAGTACTCGCCGCTTCGAGCTAGATAACCCGGCTCCGCATTGAGCTTGGGGGAGTTGAAGTGCAAATCGTAGCTCCAAATGCCGGGGTCGCGACCGAAAAGGATGGAGAGCAGGTGGAGCTTGCCCGTGTTGCAGGTGCCGGCCCGTTTCTCGGGGCCGTAAGGGTAGACATGGCGGCGCCGTCCGGTACAGGCGTCGTGCCACTCGCGCAGTGAACAGAGGCGCTTGCCGGCAGCCCGGCAGGCGGCGGCGGCCTCGACACGGTTGATGTAGCCCTGCGGAAACACTCCAAGCGCGGAACCCGCACGGTAGGGCGCTCCACTCGGGGGCCGCTCGGTGTGCGGATGGGGAGCCTCACGGCCGCTCGGTGTGACTGTCACCAAGTGCGCTTCGTATCGATCGATGCAGTACGTCCCCAGGTTGGCCATCTCGGGCGCGCAGGCTGGCGCATTGGCCTTACGATGGGGACCTCCGGCGTCATTCGCGCACGGACCTCCGGCGTCATTCGCACACGGATCTCCGGCGCCCCGAGTCGCAGCGTGGTGCCCTCGCGTCTCCTGGATGCGCGGTGTTGCATGCGGCGGCTCTTCCGGTGCGGTCCCCGAGGGCACGACAGGAGGGCCTTCCTGAAGCGCCTTGTCCTTCGCTGGCGTGCAGCGGGTCCCTGTGAGCGCCATGACGACTCCCGCGGTGGCGACCAGGGCGCTCGCGGAAAGCCAGGATGGGGGACGGGAGGCGCGCTGGTGCATGGAGGAGCCTGCGGCCCGCTGCGGCACGGGGTGCTTAGCATCTTGCCTGCGGCTTTCCGCCGTCGCCAGCGCCGATCCGTCGCGTCATCCTTCGTGAGGATGCCTCCTGCAACCACGTCACCGAGAGCCCGCCGTCGGCGGCCTTCCGCTGCCGCTACTCGCAGGGCTCCTGGTCGGTTCTCCGCTCATCGACACTCGGGCCTTGGGCCAGTCATGGGAGCGGCGGAACAACGATAGAAAATGCAGGGTAGCCAGCCACTGACCGATCGGCGCGTCATGCTCCAAGTATCGGGCTCCAACGGGGATTTTCATGCCTAGCAGCACTGGGCGTACGGTCTCTGGGGCTTTACCCACAGGGCCATGTCGACGACCCATACAGTAGTCTTGATCCCGGGGGATGGAATCGGGCCGGAAGTCAGCGACGCGGTCCAGGGCATCCTGGAGGCGGCCCACGCCCCGGTCGCCTTTGTCGAGCGGCACGCGGGCCTCGGCGCGCTCGAGCGCGGCCATACCGGCGTGCTTCCGGAGGAGACCAGCGCTGCGATTCGAGAGCACCACCTCGCTCTGAAGGGTCCCTGCACGACCCCCGTCGGGACGGGGTTCCGCTCCGTCAACGTGCTGCTCCGTCGCAATCTGAACCTGTACGCAGCCGTGAGACCGGTGCGTAACCTCCCCGGAGTCAGATCCCGTTTCGAGGACGTGGACCTGGTCGTGATTCGCGAGAACACCGAGGGTCTCTACAGCGGGGTCGAGAACCTCATCACGGACGGTGTCGTCGTCTCCATGAAGGTGGCGACACGCACTGCCTGCGAGCGCATCTCGCGCTGGGCATTTCGCTATGCGACAAGGCGGCACCGTCGTCGCATTAGCCTCCTGCACAAGGCAAACATCATGAAGATGACGGATGGCATGCTCCTCGACGAGGCTCGCAAGATTGCCAAGGACGAGTATCCGAGCATGGAGTACAACGAGGTCATCATCGACGCCGCCTCCATGCGCTTGGTCCAGGATCCCAGCCAGTTCGATGTGCTCCTTTGTGAGAACCTCTATGGTGACATCGTCTCCGATCTCAGTGCCGGATTGGTCGGCGGCCTCGGCTGTTCCCCGGGCGCGAATATCGGTGATGAGGACGCTGTCTTCGAAGCGGTGCACGGCTCTGCACCGGACATCGCCGGGAAGAATCTGGCTAACCCTCTGGCCCTGCTGATGAGCGCCACCATGATGCTGAACCACATTTGGGAGACCCGGCAGGATGATGCGGCCGCCCGCGCCGCGACGCGTATCAGGAACGCCTACAATGCGGCCCTCGAGGCGGGGCACAAGACGCGCGATCTCCACGGCAGCCTCGGTACGAAGGAGTTCGCCCGGGCCGTCATTGATTTGCTTGCCGATTGAGAGGCCAGACTCGGCGGCCTGCGAACAGCCGCCATGGCGCGACCGAGGGCCCGGCCGTACTCGTCCACGATATCTGCCGTCGCTCAGAGAGTATGACGATAGACGAGGTACGCGAGGACCGCGCACGTCGTGATGCCAGCGTAGGCCGCAGCATCGAGGCGCGGCTGCCAGCATGCGTGGCGGGATACTGCACGCGCTTGCAGCGGATAGCTCAGCACCGTAGCAATGCCAATCGCGAGCACCATGCCGATTTCTCCCGCGAGCGCGAAGCCCAGATAGGAGCCGCCAACTCGGAGAACTGCTTGCACGCTCTGCACGAGCGTGTGGCTCCGGGCGTCGCCCTTGGCAAGGAGGACTGATCCGTACTGCATACCCACGACGGCAATGGCGCTGTTCAGGGCGATGATTCCGAGGAAGACACCAGCGCGCTGGTAACGGTCGTCATAGAGGAAGTCGATGATGATGTTGCCAAGAAACATCAGGCCGCAGAAGACCGGAAGCACCGCCAGGAGAACCGCTCGACGGGCGCGGAGCACGCGCTTGCCGAACTCATGGGAGCTCTTCTCTCTGAGTTTCCCATAGACGGGAAAGAGGACCCTGTTCTCGACCTGTGCCGCGAGCGAGCCTGCCGCCCAGGCCAGGTTTCCTGCGATGGAGAGTATTCCGAGGGTCGCGACCGGAACTAGGCTTCCCTGGACGAGGCGGATCCCCTGTCCGCTGAGATAAGTTGCCGCTGTTCCGACCAGGATCCACCTTCCAAAGTTGATCAGCTCCGCCCGCGCGTCTTTGTCCCACGAAACGCGGTTCATTCTCCCCGGTATCCACAAGCTTGCCACGGCGATGTGGACCAGCGAGCTGACGACGGTCCCCACCACGAGCGCCCAGACGGAGCGCCACCACCAGGCAAGTGCGACAAGACATATAAGGCCGACAAGCTGACTCGAGATCTCCACGACGGTCAGCTTACGGAGCGCGAGGTGCCGTCGAGCGGAGAGGAGCTTCGTCGGCATCATCCCTAAGATGAGGAGGGAGAGCCCTGAAACTGGCAGGAACTGCAGGAGGAGAGGCTGGTCCAGCAGCTTGCTGGCGGGGTAAGCCAATGCACAAGTAGCGAGCCAGAGTCCTGCGCCGCGGATGACCTGTATTGTCCAGGCTGCGTCGAGGAACTGCGGGTCGTCCCCTCTCTTGCTGTGTATTATAGAGGGTGCGATTCCTACGTCGGCAAACTGCGACAGTCCTGTGATGACGGCCTGAACCAGTGCCATGAGGCCGAAAGCCTCCGGGAATAGGAGCCGTGTAAGAATCAGGTTCGATACAAGACGCATGCCTTGTGCGCCGAAGGTGCCAACAACGGTCCAGGCCGTGCCTCGGACGGCCAGCCCCTTGAGTCCGCCGCTCAGCAGTGGCCCGAGCTGAGGGTGGGCGCGCAGGCGGGCCATCAGAGCTCCTGGTGGACGACCTTGGCTTTCTGGTCCCCCGTCGGACGCCTTGGTCACTGACAAGCCCGCGTACCCTTGAGGAAGAGCGCTGCAAGACTGCGCCAGGCAGAAAAACTTCCCGGAGCCATCCTCAGGGCCCGCAGACCGAGCCGCACGGCTTCGGAGCGGTGGCCCAAGCGATGCTTCCGCCAGGCCTCCCCCGTGAGGATGCCTTGCAGGTGCTTTCTCGCCCCGTCTGGCGCTGCCGCTGCCGAGGGCGGGGTGAGCGGCGCGCCCGCCTCCAGATCGTCGATGCGCCCTGCTGCCCGCTGCGCGCGTAGTTGGCGGGCGTAGTCCTCGTAGAAGCGACGCTGGTTGGATGCCTGCGTGTGGGTGAGAGACGAATCATGCAACCGATACATATATGCGAGTCGCGGCTCGAACCAGACCCGACACACCTCGGCGAGCCGGAGCTGCAAATCGATGTCTTCTGCGCTGGTGAAGTACTCGCGCTTCCCCCCGATGCTCTCCAGAGCTTCTCGCCGCGCAGCGTAGGCACAAAGGTGGGCGCGGGTTTTGCCGGCGAGCAGTTCCTGGGTGAGCTCCGTCCCGGTGCTGGTCGGTTGCCAGAGATTTGCAATGGGCTCGCCCGACGGCGCCATGGTCGCAAAGCCGCCGCAGACGGCGCCGAACTCGGGATGGCTGTCGAGGAAGCGAAGTTGCCATGCGATCCGATCGGGCGGGTAGAGGTCGTCTGCGTCGCATTGCATCACGATGGCACCCGTCGACTGCGTAAATGCCAGGTTCCAAGATGCGGAAACCCCGCGGCAGGGTCCGCTGAGGATTCGCACGCGCGAATCCCTCAGAGCCTCGACCTCGACGACGGAACGATCCGTGGAGCCATCGTCGACGACGATGAGCTCCAGGTCAGAGCAGTCCTGGTCAAGGACTGACCTTGCTGCACGCCTCACGTAGGGCTCAGCGTTCTTCATAGGCATGAGGACGGACACTCGGGGCAAGGCATGTCTCCAGTTCGGGAACGCGATGCGAGCAGTATAGCGCGCCGTTCTCCGTGCGTTAAGGATTCGGGAACGGTGTACCACGTCGAGAACCAACCGTTCAGCTCCGGTTTTCCTCTGTGACGAAATGGAGCGCCGCGCGCCGATGAGCGGGGCGTTTTGGCGCGCGGCGGAGTCCCAAGGCGCGGGCCCTTCAGTCCCCGACTCTGGATCCATTGACGCTTGCCATCACGGGGCGAATAGGATCAATCCTGCTGTCCGTGCTCACGGCCGCTGGCGTCGCACCGCGTAATCACCATGCATGCTCACCCTCCGCTCTTCATCGTCGGACCCGTTCGAGCTGGGACTACATTGTTTCGTCTCATGCTGTCGAGCCACCCGGAGATCCACGTGTTCGGCGAGTTCGAGGAAGCTGTCTCCCGGCTGGGTGACACGGGGTGGGTAGACTTGTCTGAGTACCACGCTTTTCTTCGTCTCAATCGCGCCGCCATCGCGCACGGCTTCCTGGTCGACCGATCCCTCTCCTACCCGGATCTGGTCCGCGATTTCTTCGGGCAGGCTCGAAGTCGAACAACGAAACCGGTCGTCGGCGCGGCCATTCATTCTCGTTTCGATCGCTGTCCGGACCTATTTCCCGGAGCGAACTACCTGCACGTCCTGCGCGATCCACGAGACGTCGCCGAGTCCTGTGTTGCCATGGGTTGGGCCGGGAACGTCTACTACGGCGCGGAGACCTGGGTTGTTGCAGAGCGCCGCTGGGACGCGCTCTGCAGGAGGGTCCCCGCAAGTAACCGCCATGAAGTTCGCTACGAGGATTTAGTCGCGCAGCCTGAACACGTGCTGCGCGGAGTGTGCCGCTTCGTGGGGGTTCCCTTCCGAAGGGAGATGCTGGACTATCACCAAGCGTCATCCTACGGCCCGCCCGATCCGAGCGGTGCCCAAAGATGGCGCCAGCGGTCCCGACCGCGGGACATACAACTCGTCGAGCATCGCTGTGGGCCATTTCTCACGCAGCGCGGCTACGAGGTGAGTGGTCTCGCTCCCTATCAGCCGGCACGTGGCGGGCGGTTGTTGCTGATGGCCGACAACCGCGTTCGCAGAGCACAGGCCAGCGTCAGGAAGTACGGAGCCGTCTTCTGGACCGTCGAGCGTCTGGCGCGCATAGCCGGCATCCGACGGATTCAGGAGACGATTCAGCTCCGTCGGAACGAGCTCGACGCGGCTACACTCAAGTAGGGCGGGTGTTCGCCGCTTGTATGAACCTAGATTTCGCGCGTCCCCCGGCACATGACGCTGAATCCTGCGGAATTCTCGGCTGTTCATCCCGCGGTCTGGCGCGCGTGGCTTCATCCATGAGGTGAAGTAGCGGCTACCCGCCGGAGCTGTCGATCGATCGTCCGATCTAGGATCTTCAGCGC
>JAEWRL010000105.1 GCA_023398955.1 Pseudomonadota bacterium | reverse complement strand
AGCAGATCATGAGCAGAATTGTGGAGCTGGTGCCGAAAGCGAAGGACGCGATCATGACCGCAGCGGAGAAACTCATTGCACAGGGCGAAGCGAAGGGGCGTGTCGAAGGGCGTGTGGAAGGGCGTGTGGAAGGGCGTGTCGAAGGCCGTTCCGAGATATTGCTCATGCAGCTGAAGACAAAGTTTGGATCGGTGCCAGCGGAGCTGGAGTCGCGTGTCAAGAGTGGGTCGGTGCTGGAGCTGGACGGCTGGGCAAGCCGTGTCTTGTTTGCCGACTCCGTTGAAGCGGTGTTCGCGAAGCAGTGAGCTTGCTGTGAGTCCGCGGTCCTGGTTTACGGTTCCCTGTGGCTGTCGAGCATCGGGAGGCTCAGTTCTCGACGCTGCAAGCGAAAGGTTCGAGAAGCTCGGGTGCAGAACGGCTTAGACTGCTGGGTTCACCTTCGCTTCTGACCCAGCAGTCTCTGCCGTTCGTGCTTGGGGCTGGTTCTCAGGTCATCGCGAGCCGGGGTCCATGCCGCTTGGGATACGATTCATGTAGCCGAACAGCTCCTCGGAAATGCCGTGGTCGCGGCGCGCCGCTGCCTGTTCGTGGAGCAGCTGGCGGATGGCGCGGAGCATGGCTGCGTCGCCACCTGCCACTTCGTCCAGGGCTTCGTGGAAGCGCTCCATCAGGACGCGAGCCTGCTCCGACTCCGGAGCGACGCTCGCTTCCATGGCCTTCTCGAGGGCCGCGACGGTTGGGGTGACTGTCTCTCCGTGCGTTTCGTGGTGCTGCTTGAGACGCGCTCTCTGACTGTCGGTAAAGTACTTTTCGAACACGGTGATGACCTCTACGGTGCTTAGGAATAGCTCGATGGATTGGAGGTCATCGCGCTCGACCTCTTCGAAGTGGGCTTGGAGCAAGGCGAGCTGCCTCTCGAGTGCTTCCAGAGCGCAGCGCTCAGCTCGGACCCGGTCCAGGTGCTCGCTCACGACCCGCCGCGCGTTCACCTTGCCTTCTCGGAGGCAGTCGTGGATTTGCGACAGGGAGATGCCGAGTTGTTGCATGCTACGGATCTGTTGCAGACGCTGGATGTCGGCCCTGGTGTAGAGGCGGTGCCCCGCTGCCGTGCGGGCGGAAGGGCTGAGCAAGCCTATCTCCTCGTAGTAGTGGAGCGTGCGAACGGAAACGCCAGTGCGCCTGGCAACCGCTGCTACCTTCAGTTCCGGTCCCGCTTCGTCGATGCCGTTCACGATGACCAGCCTAGCCTGCAACCTCACGCGACGTGAGGTTCAAGGGGATTCTTCCCTCACGTCGGGGAAGGCGAACCAAGCGCTGAGACATCGAGGCGCGCTGGGTGCAATCCGCAGGCGCTGCCGTACCTCAAGGCGTCACGACTCACCCTCGCGCTGCTCATCACCTTCAATGTCAGAACCCTCCGCCAAGGTATTCGACTCGGCTCGATCGAGCCGGCGGTTCGGAGCACTTCCAGGAGGGCTCCGCCCGTCGCAGTTTCCAGCGGGCGCTGGCGGTTGGATGCTTTCCTTCTCGGGCGATCACACCCAGAGAGACACGTTGTCTCTCAAAGCGCCGACGGAGGGAAGGCAGGCCTCGATGTTTCGGGGCGTGTACGCGGCCAGCGCGACAGACTTGGACTTGGGCACCCACGAGCACGTCGACTCTACGTGACGGCACCGCGACGGCACCGCTACCGATGCCCTCGTCAACGTAGTGCGAGCCCGACGTCACCAAGGAGGGCTGCGCTGCGAGGAGCTCATTTGGTTGGAGTCATCCCCGGCTCGGGCAAGGAGGAGTGGGACGGCTCTCCGACGTAGCGCTGGAGATGGTCACGGAGGGCCTCGGCAATTTGGGGCATGTGACGATCGGCAAAGAGCTCGAGGTGCTTCTCCTGGATGGTGACCAGTGATACGGGACCGTGTACGTAGTTCGACCAGCCGAGGAGCGTGTCCCCGGCGGCGGGCCCGTCGGAGAGGTTCTGACAACGAAAGAGCAGCAGAGCGCTCGGGATCGCGGCGTCGGGTGCGTAGCTGCGGCGCGCTCGGCGCTGGCGCTCCTCCGCTTCGGCCATCTTGCTTTGTAGCTCGTGCCGAGGGGGCGCTTCTTTGGGACGCCGGAGCGGGCGAACGGCGCGACCCATGACGCCCCGAGCCCTCTGGAGCAGCTCGGCCTTGCGTCGCTGCGGCTCATTGCCGACGAACTCCGCTGCACGCATCAGAAGCCCCTCAAGCCCCTTGCGTGACCGGGGATAGCCGGGGGCGCAGCCGTCGAAAGAAACGAGGAGGGGAACGCGATGCCCCCTTTGGACGAGGCGCCGGGCAAGCTCGAAGGCGACGACGGCACCGAAGCTGAACCCGCCGACCACGATGGGACGGTCGATTGGGGCTTGCTTCCACTCGTCCAGGGCGAGCTCGGCGATACGTTCCACTGTCGCGGCCTCGGGCGGCAGTTGAAGCAGGTCCAGCACGTGAACCGGCTGAGCCGGCCCGAGAAGCTCGGGTAGGAAGCGAAAGGTGAAGGCGGTGCCTATCATTCCAGGGACCAGCAGGAGCGGGGGTCGGCCAGCGGTCGGATGGAAGCTCTGGATGTGCGGTGAGGCTGCCACTCCGCCGATGGCGCGGCGCGCTACCTCGCCCAGCGCCCTCACGGTGGGCTTGGCGAGAAAGGCGGGCAGGGACACCTGGGCGCCGAAGCTCTGATACAGCCTGGAGATGAGCAGGACGGCCAACAGGGAGTGCCCACCGAGGCTAAAGAAGTCGTCGTCGAGGGATACCTCGGGGACGCCCAGCAAGTATCGGTACTGCTGCGAAAGCCAGGCCTCGAGCGAGCTTTCGGTGGCACCCGGGGCGCTCGCCGCCCGACGAGGGGGCAAAGGCAGGCGTTTCCTGTCGGGCTTCCCCGTGGGTCCGAGGGGGACGGCGTCGAGGAATAGGACGTGGGAGGGCACCATGTAGGGTGGTAGCTTGTTCTCGACGTGTTCCTTCACGCGTTGCGCGTCGAGGTTCGCGCCGGGTGCCGTGACCAGGTAGGCGATGAGGGACTTCTCGCCCGAGGGGTCCTGTGCCGCGCTGCAAATGACCTGGCGGACCTCGGCGAGCGTGGCGATGACCGCCTCGACCGCGGGGAGCTCCACGCGAAACCCACGGATCTTCACCTGGAAGTCGGAGCGCCCCAAGAGCTCGAGGTTTCCGTCCTCATGATAGCGCGCGAGGTCGCCTGTGCGATACAGGCGGGTCCCCTCATCGGGTACGAAGGGGTCGGGGATGAAGCGCTCTGCGGTGAGATCGGGGCGGTCCACGTAGCCGTCCGCGACGCACGCGCCCCCGATGTAGAGCTCACCCGGTGCGCCGACGGGGACGGGCTCCAGGCGATGGTCGAGGGCGTAGTAGCGCGCGTTCTGGATGGGGCGCCCGTAGGGGATGCTGGTCCAATGCTCTTCGACCCTCTCCACCTCGAAGTAGTTGGACCAGATGGCCGCCTCGGTGGCTCCCCCTAGGTTGATGAGGCGAGCCGAGGGGAAGTGTCGCCTCAGCAGTGGCGGGAGTGAGAGGGGCATGAAGTCGCCGCTCAGCAGGATCAATCGCAGCGCGCGGTTCGGCTCCCCCGTGGGCAAAAAGGGCAGGATGCGGGCAAGGGCGGCGGGCGTCGAGTTCCAGATCGAGATGCGCGCGCTCGTCAGCTTCCGTGCGAGGATCCCGGGATCCGCGAGCTCCGCCTCGCTCGGTACGACGACGGTGCCGCCCGCAGCGAGGACTCCGAACAGGTCGTACACAGAGAGGTCGAAGCAGGGTGAGTTGACGTAGAGGATGCGATCCGCCGGACCCACCCCGAAGGTGCCATTGACCCACTCGAGGGTGTTCATCACGGCGCGGTGAGAGACCACGACTCCCTTGGGACTGCCCGTGCTCCCCGAGGTGAAGATGACGTAGAAGGGATGGGACGCGGAGGGCCGGGCGGCGCGAGGGGTGGGAGTCTTCTCGTGGTGCTGGGGAGCCTCCGCGAGCAGAGCCTCGGTGGAGAGGGTGCGCACTTGGAACACCTTCCTCATGGAAGGCTCGGTGATGACGAGTCGGATGCCTCCTCGAACGCAGCAGTCCACGAGCACGTCCGGGGCGTAGCGCGGATCCAACGGGACGTAGGTGGCCCCTGACTTGGCAATGCCGAGGATGGCGACGAGGAGTTCGGCGCCACGGTGTGCACAGACGCCGATGCGTTCCGCGGACGTCATCCCCATTTCGCCCAGCCGGCTCGCGAGGCGGTCGGCGAGCGCATCCAGGCATTCATAGTCGAGCGCGACGCCGCGGGGCCCCTCGAGCGCCGCGTGCCTTGGCTGGTCCTTGACCTGACTCTCGAATACCTCGGGGACCAGGCTATCTCGAGAGAAGGGGGCTCGGGTGTCGTTCCAGGCGTGGAGGATCCTCTCCCGATCTCGTTCTGGTAGCACGGAGATGTCCCGGACCCGACGCTCCGGATCGGAGACGAGTCCTCTCAGCGCAACAAAGAGGTACCTTCCCAGGTTCGCTGCGTGCTCCCTTCGGAGTCGGCTCAGCTCGAAGCAGATACGGAGGGTGGCGCGGTCGTCGACGGTCTGGGGCGATGCCTCGTCCGCCACAGGGGCATGCGAGAGGGCCTGACGCCGAGCGGGGAGACGCAGGGAGACGAGGAGAGGAACGGGTGGTCGCTCGAACAGCTGGGCCTCGAAGCTTGCGACGTCGAGCCCCGCGTCCGCCACTGCCTTGCTCAGGGTAGCCTCGATGTCGACGTGCTCGAGGCGCACGCACGTTTCGAAGAGGTCCGTGCCCGCGGCTAGGCCAGATCGGCGGGCGAGCTCTGAGAGCTCGACCTGGGAGTGCCGTCGGGCCTGCTCGAGCTGGGCTGCCTGACGAGCCAGCAGCTGGCGCGCCGTCAGGTCCTCCTCGACTGCGGTCACGACCGGGACGATGTTGTGGGACACGCCGAGCTCGCCGCATCGGTCAGCCTCCCCCTGCTCGAGAGGCACGAAGGCGCCGAAGACGACCTCGCTCTCACGGGTACACCGAGCCAGTACGATGGCCCACGCGGCGGCGACCAGCGCCTCCCAGTCGAGCGCGGTCCTGTCCGCGAGGCGGCCCGGCTCCAGGTCATCCAACGCCAACTCGACCTCCCCGAACAGGCCGCGACCTTCGTGGGTGGGCAACGGAGCCAACGGCAAGGGGGTGGGCGCTTCGCGGTCCCCATAGACGGCGACGAAGTGCTCCAGGGCCTCGGCGGCCTTCCCCTGATTGCCCACCGCCGGGGGGCAGAGGGTCGATGGTGCGTCGGACGCTCCTCTCGGTGCGGGCGTCCTCGCGCCGAGCTCCCGGAGGAACGTTGCACCGACTCGAGCCACGGACCCTGCATCGAGCAGAGCGTCATGGCAGGTGATGACCCCCTCGAGGAGGCACTGCGGGCCACGTATCAGGGTGAGTCGCGCGAGGGGAGGTGAGCGCGATTCCACGCCGCGCTCGCGATCCTCGGCCAGGACGCGCCGCACGCAGGCCTCGTACTCCTGTCTTGTTGCTGCCATTGGCGCCACACGGGTTGCATCTGGCGGCGCAAGACCTGACTCGATGCGGACCGGGCGTGAGTCTGGGCCGTATTCGAAGCGACTGGAGAGAACGGGTAGACGTCGCACCGTCCGCT
This sequence comes from Pseudomonadota bacterium, assembly GCA_023398955.1. GTDB lineage: Bacteria > Myxococcota_A > Polyangia > Polyangiales > Polyangiaceae > JAEWRL01. Next base: position 56,772 of record JAEWRL010000105.1, on the reverse strand, counting down.
GCCAGGCATCGATACACTCCGCCTCTGAAGCGGCGGTAGCGAGCCGCAATCGCAGCTGATGGACGTGACTGCCCTGCGCCGCCCCAGGGTCCGCCAACGCTTGGAGGATGAGGGCAGTCTGGAGGGGGGTGAGTGGGATGTTGGCTTCGGGCAAGGTACTCTGGCCTCTAATCTGCAGCTGCCCCGCTCGTTGCCAAGTGTGCGCGGTGAAAGGGGCCATCCGCCCCGGTGTGGCGTTCTGCGTCGCTCGCGCGAGCTGGGTCGCCCATTCGTCTCACCGCCAGCGGTGCCAAGCGTAGACGACGCCATCGGTTGCCGCAGCGGTGCCGACGATCCGCTGCGGCTCGACGTCCCCAGCAAGCATATAGTCATCGAGTCCGGTGGTGGCTAGCTGTCGTGGGATGCCCGAGCTCGTGGTACCGTCGAGGTACCAGACGAGGACCTCGCCGTCGGCGACGATCGCAGCTCCGACGATGTCTTCAGGGTCCTTGCCTTCTGGAAGTGTGAAGGTGTCGTAGGAGTGCGCAGCCAAATCGAAGGGTGTTCCTTCCGCCATCGTACCATCTAGATACCAGGAGTAGACGCGATCGTTCGTCTTGTCGATGGCTATGGCGGCCATCGTCGACGGGGTTTGCCCGGGAGGCAGATGGTACTGCGACGCTGCCCCGTAAGGCTGCGAGAACAGAGCCTCCAGCGGACGCGAGTTCAACGATTGATCGTAGAACCAGACGTACCACTGATCCCGGGAGTCGATGGCGATCCCAGCAACGTCGTCGATCGTCTTGCCTGATGGCAGCCTCGTCGGCGTTAGGATCTGCCGGTCGAGGAGATTCGTGCGACCTCCGGCTGTGCGGTACCCGGCGACCGGCACACCATCGAACAGGCAGTCCACGCCAGTCTCGACCTGCGCGCTGGAGCACTCGGTGGCCCCCTCCTGAACGGTCCACAGCGGTTCGAACACCGTCCGCTGACCATGCGAGAACCGGGCGTACCCCAACGACCGTCCGTCCCAGAGACAATCGAGGTCCTCGAGCGCGACCTCGTCCAAGAGCTGGCTACACGCCTCAGCCGCTTGCTCTCGGGTAATCGACAGGGACTGGAAGGCGATCCGACCGTCGTCCTCGAATGACTGATAGCCCGCGAAGGCTTCGAAGCCGACGCGCCGTCCTCCATCGAAACACCGCACTGTGGTGCCCGGGTACTGCGCCGTGTTGAAGTCGCAGTTCTGCCTCGCCTCGTCGTCGTCGCGGCGACTCCCTTCCGCGCACCAACGCGGAACGTATTGCGATGCCTGCAGGCACCATTCAGTCACGTAGCCGACCCGTTGCCCGTCGTGGAACAGGTCGTAACCCAGACGCTCGCCGTCGAAGAAGCACTCTTGTTGCGTGCTGGGAGACTCGTCTCGAATCTCCACTTGACAGGCAGCTCGAGCTCCGTCGCGGGACATGCTCCCTTGGACCTCTGCGAGCGCGCCCGCAATGTAGCGGCGGTAGCCAACGGTTTGGCGGCGCGGAGCCCAGCTCCGGAGGCAGGCCTCGACCTGCTGCGGAAGCGTCTGTAGATCGTCATCGCTGCGCCCGAGCCCCGCGTGCTCCAGAATGCGTTTGGCAAGCAGAGCAGCGCCGTCCCGCTCTGGAAGGGCAGCCATCTGCCAACGAGCCTCTCCGAGCACCTCGAGCTGCTGCTCACAGGAAAGGCTGCGCCAATCTGCGACGACCTGCCGGATGAAGGGCAGCGCTTCAAAGGCATACTGCCCGGCGCCAAGATGGGTCAGCACCGGAACCCCTGCCTCTATCAGGCAGCTCGAGACCTGGAGCCCGCGGCTCTCGAGGCGGTTGCGAAGGTAGTCGCTCGCCGCCGCGAGGCCCAGCTCTGCGCAATCCCCCGCTGCTCTCCCGCCAGCGCCAGCGTCGAGACTGGGTCCAGGGGCGGGCGTATCGAGCATGCCCCCGCCACTCACCGTCCGAGTGCCGCCCAACGCAGTGCCGACGCCATCGCTTGCAGAGCCGCCGAAGCCAGGATCCGCGCCAGCCTTCCCGCTACCGCCAGTATCCCCGCCGCCATGTTGCTCGGACCCGGACCCGCCCCCGCTTGCGGTCGGGGGGTGCCCACCGGCGGCGCCTTCTCCCGCGATCCCGCGGCCCCCCGCCCCGCCTCTTCCTCCAGGGATGACCGCCGTCTGCTCGGACCCGGCTTCCCCCGCGTTGGCGCTGGTCCACGTGCCTGCTGCACCCCCAGCGCCTGCTCTGCCGCTGGATGCTCCCGTAGCTCCATGCGTCGAACCGCCGCCAGCGCCCCCGTGCTCTCCTGCCGAGTCCCCCGCCTCACCGCCGATAGACTGGATTTCTACCGGGTAGCAGCCAGCGGGGATCCCGGCCAGAGCGAAAACGGCTATCGCCGCATGCCGATGGAGCCTTCGCACCCAACGCAACGTCCCCCTGCCCCCTGCACTCTCGCCCGATCCTCTGAGCCGCTTACCCATGATTGAGTTCCTCTCACGTTTTCTGACCCCCCACCTCTCGTCACCAGCTTACCCGAGCTGACACGGTGCCGTCGCGCGGCTCCGTTACCACCCCATCCAGCCACAGCGCAGCACGGTCCGGCTCGACTTCGTCCGACCAGGGAAGGAGCAGGAGGGCCAGGCTCGAAAGGGTCAACGCTCCCGCTGCGATGCCGAGCCCTCCCGCCACCGTCGACAGCCTGTCGATCGATCGCGCGCGTTCGTTGTTGGCGGAGAGCCGAGCTTCGATGCCCTGTGGCGGCGGCTGCCCAAAGAGAGCATCGTTCTCCCGCTCCCAGTTCTCGTAGCGGTCGTGGTTCACGCGCCACAAGACGAGCGCCGCAATCCCAACTCCTGCGCCCCCTGCGGCGAGTGCAGCAGACAACGTCTCGCGCGTCCCAAACCCCGAGCCCGCCTCCGCCTCCAGATCGGCGGCGTACCACGCCTGGCGCTCCAGGTGGACGTGCCGCCGAATGGACCCCGCGGGGAGCCGCACGACCGCCGCGTAGGGCTCGTAGCCAGGTCTGCTCACCTGCAGGTAGTGCTTGCCAGCGGGTAGGAAGCCACCACGAAAGAGCCGCCCATTCACCAGCACCTGGGCTCCCGCCACGCTGGGGACGACCTCGAACCGGGTGCGCTCGTCCTCGGCAAGGGTCTGCCGGGGAGGCAGGGAGCAATCGATCTCGACCGTTTCGCCCGGACGCGCAGTGCGGGCAATCCGTCGACTCGAATAGCCAGGACGAGACAGTTCCACCTGGAGAGGACCTGGGGCTATCACGACAGGTGCGAGAGGGGTTCTCCCAAGCCTGCGTCGGTTCACCCGGACCTCGACGTCTGGCAAGCTGCACGACAAGGCCACAGATGCCCCTGCCCGGGGTGGGTCGGTGCTTTGCTCCGCGGGAACGAGCCGGATGTTCACGATGCGCTGCTCTCCCCGGTACAAACTGGCAGAGACGCGGCTGGTCTCATAGCCCTCCGCTTCGGCAGTGAAGACGTGCGGCCCGGTCCTCAGGGCCAAGGGCGAGCCCGCGGCGGTACCCGTGAGGGGGCGGCCGTCAACGAGCACCCTGGCCGCCGGAGGCTCCACCTCGATGGTGACGAAGGCGATCTGCGCATCCAGGCGAGCCATGTCCTCCCGCGCCGCTCTTCGCTCTTCGCTCTGCCGCGCTGAGCGAATCGCCTGCCGTCGCGAGATAGTCACGGATGGCCTGCTGAGCCTCGACAGGGCGTCCGAGGACCATCTGGACCTGGGCAATGTTGTAATAGATATCGTGATGGGGTTGGCATTCGAGCGCCTTCTCGAACTCATCGAGCGCCGCCACGAACCGCTGCTGCTCCGCCAGCTCGATGCCTGCAGCTGCGAGTTCGCGCGCCCGCTGCCGGCTGCACTCCAGCGCCAGCGCAGGCTGCGAGAGCCCGCTGACAAAAACGGTGGACAACAGTGCCAAGCACACAAGAGGAGAGTGAGTGCAATCCCGCATGGTCTCAATGGGTCCTGTAGCGCGGGATGCGCAGCTTCGGATTGTGCTGAGAACCAAGCTCGAGCCGAGGCAGCGCCCGCTCCGGACTCGATGCTGGGGGTTCATTCTGGCGACTCCCGGTCTTGCTCGTAGCCGCCTGGCGACCTGGTGCTCCCGCGGGTCCGAGCGACTTCGCCGGGATCGCACACTGCGACTGCCTCCTTCGCGAAGAGGCTGCTTCCGCGTTCGGCGCGTTGCTACTCGTGGACGCCCAGCTCGAAGGTGGGTCGGCGACTGGGCTGGAGAGTGGCACCGCCCCGAGCTGGGCCGTGGCTTCAGGTATAAGCGGGGGAGCGGGTACTAAGTCGTGACGCTCTGCTCCCGCTTGCCCCTGCGCGGTCACCTCACGAACGAAGGACGCCAGGCCGAGCGTGGGAGGTGTCCCGACGCCCCCCACCAGCGCCCCGGCGAGCAAGGCCTTCGGCCATCCTGGGATGACAGCCAGGAGCTCGGAGACCCTCCCGCGAGCGGGACGCATCGGTATCACCGCGCTGAACGCAGCTCTTGCGCCGCTGACAGTCGCCGCATCTGCCAACCTCGCGCGCCACGACAGCGCCGACTCCTCTGGGGGCGCAAGCCGTGCGATCGGCGCGAGCAGGCGCTCGACAGTAGCGGCGTTCGGCCGCTGCTCAGGGCAACGTGCCAACATCGAGTGGACGATCGAACAGAGCGATTCGGGGACATGGTCCGCGACGCTCCTGAGGTTCGGAGGCCTTTCGTAGGCGATCTGTCGGATCAAGTGGTGAGGTCGCTCCCCAAGGAAAGGACGGCGTCCGGCCACGAGCTCGTACAGAATCGTCCCCAAGGCGTACACATCCGTTGCTGGCCCGACCGGCGCGCCAGAAACCTGCTCGGGTGACATGTAGGCGATGGTCCCGACGAAAGCGCCGCTTGCGGTGAGCTGGTCCGAGTCCTCCGCGTCGAGCAGCTTCGCCATGCCGAAGTCGAGCACCTTGACACTCTCTGACTCTCGACAGACGAAGAGGTTCGCCGGCTTCAGGTCACGGTGGACGATGCCGCAGTCGTGGGCGGCGCGAATACCGGTACAAGCCTCGGCGATGAGCCTTGCTGCTGCTGCGCACGAGAAGCGTCCAGAGTGGGCCATCCTCGCCTGCAGGCTCTCTCCTTCGAGCAACTCCATCAAAATGCAGGGGACGCCGCCCCAGGTCCCAATGTCCAGCGGCGCCGCCAGATGCGGACTCGTAAGAGACGCCGCAAGCCGAGCCTCGCGCGCAAACCGCGTCACAGCCGCACCGTTCGTGTTCAGATGGGGCTTAAGCAGCTTGATCGCAAAACGGCGATTCAGGTGGAGGTGGCGTGCCTCATAGACGATGCCCATGCCACCAGCTCCCAGCTCCCGAAGCAGTTCATACTTCGCATCCAAGGCCGCAAGCTCTCCATGAGCAGACGTGCAGCTGGCGCTATTCCGACCCCTACCAAGCCCCTCCTCTGCTCCAAACGCCGGTGCAGCGTCGATCATTTGCTTGCTCCACGCCCCGTGGGCTGGACCGCGTTGGCGTCGAACTGCTTGAAGAGCCTATAGGCCTTCTGTCGCGATATCCCCACGAGCGCCGATGCTCGCGAAACGTTGCCGTCACAGGATCTGAGCGCCTGTTGCAGAGCACGCAGCTCCTCGAGCCGATGGTCCGACGTCACGTCCTCGTCCGCCAAGAGCTTCCGATTTTTCGAGAGATCCCTCACCAAATATGCCGCCCTCAGCTCCGCACCGTTGTGTAGTGCGGCCATCTTCCTCGCCAACTGCTGCAGCTCGCGAACGTTATGCGGAAAGGGATGGCAGCAGAGCAGTTCGACGGCACCGGGCGCGAGCCGCGGGGCTCCTTCGGGCGCCGCTTCCTGCATGAAGAGCCTGAACAAGCCAGGGATATCTTCGCGCCGTTCCTTCAGAGCCGGAAGCTCGACGGTGATGCCGTTGAGCCGCGCGAAGAGATCCGGACGGAACAGGCCACCCCGCACCGCGTCCGTCAGCGGGCGCTGCGCGGCAGAGACGACGCGCACGTCCAGTTCGTAGGTGCGCGTCTCACCAATCGGGGACACGGAGCCAAGCTCGATAGCCCGGAGCAGCTTGCTCTGGATGGCCGCCGGCAGATCGAGGATCTCGTCGAGCAGCAGGGTCCCTCGATGCGCGGTGCGTAGGTAGCCCCGCCGCGCACGCTCAGCCCCGGTGAAAGCCCCGCGCGCATGACCAAACAGCTCGGCCTCGGCCAGGCCCTCCGGAATGGCTGCGCAATTGACTCCAATGAACGGCCCTGACCTGCGACTCAATTGGTGGATGGCCCTCGCGAAAACCTCCTTGCCCGTGCCCGTGGCACCCTCGAGCACTACGGGAAGAATCGAGCCTGCCATTCGACGCAGCGGCTCCAGAAGGGCACGTAGACCGGCTCCACCCCACAGGCCTGGCGCCAGCTCCGCAAGCCCACAGGCAACGCCTGGGTGATGGGCCGTCACGACGCCGACACAGTCGCCGACGCGAATGACGCTTCCGCGACGCACGGCGGACTCGCGAACGCGGACCCCATCCACGTAGGTTCCATTAACGCTGTCCGAATCGACGATGCGACAGTGAGGACCCATGACACGCAGCTCCGCGTGTTGGCGCGATACCTTTTCCGACTGCAACCGGAGCTTGCACGAATGGGCTCGCCCGATGACGTACCTGCCAGACTCCAGCGCTGTGCTCGACTCGAACTCCGGCGGGTGCACCCACTGGAAGGCCAGCAACGGGCTCGCTATACTATCCTCGCTGGGCTCCTCCTCGGTCTCCGTCGTACTAAATAGGCTATCTCCCACGGCCGGAGTTTAGACAAGGTGCGCAAGGAGTCCAGCCCGGCGCGGGTCGGAGCCGTTCGGTCTTTCAGCCTCGCGCAGGGGAGGCACTCCGTGACGACCAGTCGGCGAACAAGGGGCAGGGCTGAAACCTCGGTTTGGCCCTGGGTGCCGTGCCCTGTGTGGTTGCCAACCTGTGGGGGGATGCATGCCGAACTCTAACATTACACTCGATTGCGGCCGACTGATCAATGCTGGTGCAGAAGCGACCGACGCCTTCGAGCCGAGCAAGCCTTGCCCCCGCGAGAGCTTCACGGGCGGGCGAGCCTCCCAAGGTTCTGGCGACGGGGCATGGTGGTCCTACTCCCGGGGTACGGAGACGGACGACGCGTTTGCGGCGAGCGCACTGTCGTGGGCGCGCTCGCCGCAAGCTTGAAGGGGCCGTAACCTTTCGGGCTAGGGAGCGACACCGACAGAGTACAGGCTCACGTCTGTGCGGCTGGCCCCGTAGGGCATGACGCAGTGATAGTGCGCCTTGACCGTGGAGGGGTAGTTCGTCGCTGTCGTACAGCCCATGGCTCTGTAGCCACTGAACGTGCCCGAGGCCCAGCCAAACGAATACACCGGCCATCCCTCTGAGTCGACGAGGACCGCCAGGCACTGGATGCCGGTGCCTCCGCTGAAGGCGGCGCAGTAGGAGTTCTGGGCGGTGCCCGAGGGCGACGCTGCCACGGTGAACGGGACGTTGCCGCTACAGTGCTTGTTGGTGACCTGCGCCCAGGTCGTGTCGAAGCACTGCTTGTTGTTGCCGAACTGGGCTTCGCCCTCTTGTGCCAGGGTGACGGTCGCCGAGGCGCTCGCCGGGATGACCGTTGCGCCAAGCGCCAGTGCCAGTAGCCATGGTTTCTTGTTGGACATTCTGTTCTCCTTGTCTCAGCTCTCCGTCGCGTCTTCGGACGCGCGGTAGAAGTAGTAGGTGAATCCGTAACCCCTTCCGGGTTCATCGACATGGCGCACGATCTCGATCGGTCCCTTCCAGCTTCCGTCCGTCAGGTAGGCGTGCGAGTAGTCGCGTGCCGCGTGCATGTTGTCGTGCTCGAGGGTGACCTTGCACATTGTCCCGCGGCACTGCGCGTCCACGACACGCGCCGGGTTGTCGAAGCCGTCAACCAGGCTGGAACGGATCGTACGCTCCGCGTCGATGGCCCAACCCGGGTCCGGTGCATCTGCCTGGAAGTCGCTGTCCGGTACGAAGTAGCGCTCCTCATGCGACTGAACGGCGGGCGGCGTGTCTGCCGGGCTGGATGCTGCCTGCTCCTCTGCCTCCCCCGCGTTCTCCGCGAGCTCGGGTGGCTCGGGGGGCTTAGCGGACATCTGCTGGCGTGCGAGAGGCCGTCGCTTTGCGATCATGGACGCGGCAGTTGGTTCCGCTCTCTGGGAACCTAATGCTGGCAACCGCACCTCAGCGCCTTGGTCCTTTGCCGGGGGCGTGGCGTTCGCGCTCCAGCTTCCCCCAATGTAGGCGCCTAGGAGCGCGACCACTCCGAGCGAAGAGTACAGAAACGTTGTCAATCGCATGTTCGCTGCCTTTCCTGCGCTGGCTTCCGCCGCGGGCGACGCCTGGGATCCGTGAGTCCTGGGCGAAGTGCTTCGCGACAATGCAAGTCGCAGGCCAGACGCTAGGCGCCATTTCCGAGGCAAATTTCCGTCTTGTCATCCACGACAGTGTCCGCAGTCGAACACCTCACTGGACAGACGCAAGAGGTGCGCGGGATTCCTCCTACACTGCGGTGTCCGGGGTGCATGGATCGCCGAGACGGCTGCGGTGCGCATCGACTGCGGACCCTGCCGAGTACTCGATCTCTGCCCTCGCCTTGGCGCTTCTTGTCCGTCGCCGGACGACGAGGATTGCTGGGCGCGGCCTCCATGTGCGGATCGGCACTCAGACACGCTGGGTCCGTCGTTCGCGTGTGCATGTCGCTTTGTAGAAAGGGAAGCGTCAATGAAGTGCGTCACGTTTGGTGCGCTCGGAGCGCGCTTGCTTGCTGCCATGGGCCGTGGTCCCATGGATCCCATGGAGGAGGAGATTGCGGTGGTTGAAGAGGCCTTCAGTCAGGATTCTTGCTCAAGGTCGCCGCATGATTACTCTCGGGTAGGGGGTGAGCTGAGCCATGTGTCGCCAAGTGGCTGCAATTCATGCTACAGGCGGTATGTTGTCGACTGGTATGGTGCTAAGAACTCACCGGAAAGGTTGGTGTCAACATGCGCCGCATGGGTATCCTAACAATAGAAGGGACTGCAATAATCTAGATTTGTCTGTTGCTAGTACAGTTGCCAGTGCATCTACGGAGAGGGCACGAAGTGGAGCCCGGCGGAGGGTAAGAGTAAGTAAATGGCATTGCGCGATGAACGGGGTTGTGTTCTTAGTCATGGTGCAAATGTAGGGTCGTTCAGTGAACGGTATGCTGCCACGGTGATGTTGCATGGTGCAACAAGGCATATATCATTCGGTTTATATGTGGTGTATTGGTCGGGTGGAGTGCAGGGATCGGTGCTGTTCGGCGTTCTGTGGCTGCGCTCTGCTCTGTGTTGGCAATTCCCTGAGCCGGCGAGAACTGCGAACTGGCCGGCGCGCAGCGCCTCGGTCAAAGCTCAGGCTGATGGCGCCGGATGATCGCTTCGCCCCCCAGCAAAGCGTGGCAAAAAGGATGATAGTGGGCGGCTGCGCCACTGGGATCAGCTAGAGAACGGGGCTCTCCCCCTGCGCCTGTGTACCGGAACATTTTTTGCACGCTCTCGAGCCATGACGACGATTCTGGATCGAGGCCTCGTCGCCCGGCGTGCGGCGAAGCGAGCTCCGCTCGACGAGGCCGATGCGTGCACCACGCTCTCTCAGAGGGGCCTGTGAAGCAGGCGGTCAAGCGAAAGGTGAGGAAGGTGCAGCGGACGCTCGGACAAACGTTGCGACTCCTGCGCAAACCCGAGGTTGCGGTGGTCTGTCACGATAACCCCATAGCCGAGGCGCAAGCCGATCCGATCGCGCGTTCCTGCGAGCGGGCCATCGCTTTGGTGGACGGCGAGCTTTCTCGGCGCATCTTCGCGCGAGTCTCGGTTCGCAACCGCTTGATTCTCCTGCAGTCACACTGGACGGCGCCTCCAGAAGAATGCCTAAGGTTCATCGAACGATTGCGAAACGATCGTCCCGATTGCAGAATCGCCTTCCTGGACTGGTACGCGCCAGTTCATATTCCGCATCCCGAGGTCCTGGAAGCCGTAGACCTCTACGTGAAGAAGCAGGCGCTGAGCGATCGGCGACGGTACGTTGAAGGCATGTACGATACCAATCTGGTTGAATATGAGGCGCGGTGGAGGGAGCGCTTTCGTGATACCAGGTTCCTTCGCATCAATGCGGAGCAGCTGGAACAGAAGCTGTTCGTGGGCTGGAACTTCGCTACCGATCGCCGGCGGATCAAGCAGCTCGAGCGGAAGCTCTATCAGAATACCGATCGCCCCGTCGACGTCCATTGCCGGATGTGCGCTCCTGAAGAGCGAAGCACATGGTACACGCACATGCGTGGTCGTGCGTATGATGCTGTGCAGGCACTTCGTGCCTCCGGTCGCTGTGAAGGCCGTGTCTTGTGCGAGAACAAGGTCATCGGGTACGACGAGTACATCGGCGAGATCGCACGGAGCAAGCTGTGTTTCAGTCCCTTCGGTTATGGCGAGGTGTGCTGGCGCGACTTCGAGGCCATCCTTGCTGGCGCGCTTCTCATCAAGCCCTCCATGTCGCACATCGTGACCCACCCGAACATCTACGTTCCGTATGAGACCTACGTCCCTGTGCGGTGGGACTTCTCCGATTTGGAGGCTCAATGCATGCGCTACCTGGATGACGAATCAGAGCGGCGCCGCATCACCGCCAATGCCGTCACAGTTTGGCGGGACTTCTTGTCGCGCGGGTGGCCGAACCTGTGGCGAGAAATGGCGGCTCGGCTTTCGATCGAGCCCCCAGCCACCCGGGCCTTGGCCTGACTCGTCCCGGATCAGGCGCTGCTGCTTGGTTCGGGTGAAGGCCCAACCTTCACGGAATCGGGGCACGGCGCCTCGCGATTCTTGGTCCTACTCGCCCCCCGGAAATATCGAGCGCGCTTCGACGAGCTGCCGACCATCCACGAAGCGGGTACGGCTCTCGACGGCAAGGGGGCGGGTCCAAGCGGGCTCGTCGGGATCGAAGAGGACCAGCCGCTCGCCGTCTTCCCAATCCGTCTCGAGGGTGCCGCTCATCACGTTCTCCTTGGCCGTGAACGAGAAGCTCCAGGCCGCCTCGCTGGCGTCCTCCACCGAGGCAGCAATCGGCGGATCGAATGTGAGCGTCATCGTGTGCCCCGCGCTGCGGGAGGTGATGCTCTCGGTGCGGAGCTCTTCGCCATCGAGCAGGGCGATGATCGTTCTCTGGTCGTCCTCGAAGCGCAGGCGCTCCCCGTTGCGTTCCGCGAGCACCAGGGTCGTCTGCTGAATCACGCTTTCATCGTTGCTGTCGGTGAGCGTCTCGTGCCATTCGGCGCCCTCCCGGTAGTCTCGGGCTTCAGTGGCGAGCGACAAGAGGGCTGGCGCGAAGGCGGGGACGTATCCCTGGTAGACACCGGACGAATGCGTCCCGTGGTAGGCGGTGAAGTACGGCTCTGCGCTCCAGGGTGGCCACTCTTCTACCGGATGAGTCGCAGGGCCCAAGGTGAGGGTCGTCGTGCTCGCCGCGGTCGCCGTTTCGGCGAGGTAGAAGACGAGGAGCCCTCCCTCCAGGTCATGGGCGGCTTCGGCGTTGTCGATGAGGATGTCCCCGTACTTCGCACTGGTCGGGCCGCTCGCGACGAACAACCAGTTGGCAGGGCCATCCTGGGTGTCCAGGGCAAGACGGAACCAGGGCTCGCCCGCTTCGAGATCCCGCTCATACCCTATCTCCGCCGCGTAACACTCGCGCTCACCGACGCCGCCAGAGCAGAGGCTCTTCGCGAGCTCGGGCGAGTTTGCGTAGTGGTACTGTTTCTTGCTTCCCGCCCTGGCCTCCCGCTCCGTGTAGAAGAAGTGAATCAGGGGCGTCTCCGACGAATCCGAAATGAAGGCCTCCACCGTTTCGTAGCGGGAGGATTCCGGCAGCCACTGAATCAGGTGATGGTCCCAGTACTGGAAGACGTAGGTTATCGGCACGTAGGGAGCAGGCAGCTTGTCGTTCTCCGTTTCAGCCTCGCTCGCGCTCCCGTCGCCGTTCGTCCCGTCGCCGTGGCCGTCCCCATCACTGCATGCCGCGAGGAGGAAGAGCGCAGCTGGGATCCAAGCCGCGCGCGGTGGCTGCCGCGGGAGGCGGGGGAGGGAACTCATCGTCGGGCGCTTCCACATGACGGGACTCCTTGGCGGTGTGTCTTGCTGCGCCGGAGGGAGCAACGAGCACGAGGTTCCCTACGGGGGTCCGAGCAGCTGTGGTCACTTTGAGGGATCCGGCCTTTGGGCGGCTACAGTGGCGCTGCCTGGTCCGGTGCGCGGTGCTGGCTGTGCCGGGCCGCCATGGGGTTTCGTTCGCCGACGGCACAAGGTGACACATCGCTTTCGGCTTCTGCAGTTCGAATCAGGGGTTTGGCGCCTTCCAGTTCGAGCTTTTGATTGGTCTGAGAATTGCTTATGGTGGGTCCGTGGGCGAATCCATCGGATCGAGTCCTGTTGCGGCCCAGGCTCGTGCCGACGTCGCCACGGCAGGTGAGGCGGACTCCGTGGCGGCGGCATCGTGTTCTCTGGCGCTCGAGCTCACGTACTCCTGCAATCAAACCTGCGCTTACTGCTATAACCCGAGTCGAAGCGCGGCGTCGGCGGCTGTCGCTACGCCTAGAGGTCCTGGGGAGCCCCCGACGGCCCTCCTGTTGGACCGCCTGAGGCGAGTAGCGAGAGCCTGGCGCCTGGGGCATGTCACCCTGACGGGAGGGGAACCACTGCGCCATCCGGGGCTTTTCCCAGTGTTGGGGCTGCTGCGCGAGCTCGCCATCCGCCCCCAAATCATCACGAACGGTACCCTCGTCAGCGATGAGGTCGCCCAGCGGCTCCGGAGCCATCAGGTCTCGGCCGTTCAGGTCACGCTGAACGGGCCCACGGCGGCGCTGCACCGCGAGCACGTCGGACGCGACTCCTTCGATGAGGCGCGGCGCGGGGTTCGTTCCTTACTGCGCCACGGGGTTCCCGTCACTGGGTGCACCGTGGTGACGCGCCGGAACGCCGAGCACGTCGGTGCGATCATCGACGGTTGGCGTGCCCTGGGCGTGCGGCGCATCGCACTGAGCCGCTTCAGCCCAGCAGGGGTGTCCCTCGCCAGCATGAGAGCCTGGCTCGCTCGGCGACGCGACCTGATCGCCGCGTTCCGGCAAGCGCAGGTCCACGCCCAAGACGGCCTCGATGTGTATTGCACGGTACCGGTGCCGGCCTGTCTGATGGATACGGCGGAGTTCGCGCCAGTGCGGTTCGGCCAATGTGCCATCGGGAGCACCCAGCAGGAGTTTGCCCTAGGCCCCGACGGCCGTCTGCGCCTTTGCACCCTTCATGGCGGGCATCTCGCTGGAGGGCGGGATGTCCTCGATGAAAGCTGGGACTTGGGCGCCATCCCGAGGTCAACGGAGGTGTGTGGCTATCGGGGGCGTCTTCCGGAGTTCTGTCAGGGCTGTGGCGCGGCACCAGCCTGTTTGGGAGGCTGCGGAGCTTCCCAGCTCTACCGAGACGACGGCGCGCCGCGCGCGCTCGACCCGCTCGTGGAGCAGTACTTCGCGTCGAGCGGAGAGCCGTCGACGCACTGCGATAAGAATCACCCGACCCGCTTGGAGCTTACCCATGACCGATAGAGACAAGGACCCGATAACGATGCAGGACGATATCGATGCCGAGGAGGCCAGAAGGATCATCTTGGCGCGTCGGGCCAGATACGTGGCGTTGGCGCTGGCCGCGACTGGCTTTGCGACGCAGGCCTGCGGCGGGGACTCTGCCACGAACACCAGCGGTACCGGTGGCGACGGCGGTGGGAATGGGCAAGAGACGGGCGGGATGACGGCTTGCCTGTCGGTGGCCATCGGTGGGACGGGTATCGGTTTGGGCGGGATGACTGCGTGCCTGCAACCTCCCTTTGGAGGCGCGGGCGGCACGACCATCTCGGCGGGAGGCAGCGGGGATGTCGTCAGTGGCAGCGGGGGCTCACCAGGTGCGGGCGGGATGACTGTCTGCCTGTCTCCACCTCTCCTCGGGGGTATGGGTGGGACGCATCTGACGACGGGCGGTAGTGGCGGGATGCAAACCGGGGGCATGACTGTCTGCCTGTCGCCGCCTCCTCCGGGTGGCACGGCTGGGGTGGGGTCGACCACGGCTGGAAGCGCGGGAATGGAGGAAGCGGGGGGCATGACTGTCTGCCTGTCGCCGCCTCCTCCGGGTGGCGCTGCAGGGATGGGGGCAGGTGGCGGTGCCGGGATGGGGGAGGGAGGCATGACTGTCTGCCTGTCGCCGCCTCCTCCGGGTGGCATGGAGGAAATGGGAGGGATGACGCCCTGCCTCTCCCCACCCGAGCTCTTCGGCGGCAGCGCTGGCCTCGATGAAGAGGCCGCAGCGAGTGGTGCGCCCGCAGCGGGCTCGGGCTCGGCGGGTCGCTCCGGGTGAGAGTTGCGCTGATCTGGCCAGGCGGCGTCTTTGGCGCCGAGGGCAACATGGGCGTCCCTCAGATGCTGACCTTGGCGTCCGCGCTGCGGCGCGTCGAAGGCGCTGAGGTCACCCTGTACGATTTGGACGCTGAGCGCATGCTGACGGGCTTCTCCCCCGAGCGCTTCGGACAACAGGGCTACGACATCGTCGCTCTCTCGTGTTACTCCTCTTATGATTACCTCAAGGTGATGGCGCTTGGCGCCCTCCTGCGGCCGTACACCAAAGGGGCCTGGTTCGTTGTTGGGGGGTATCATGCGAGCGCGCGTCCCAACGACTTCACAGGTGACGGCAGCGCTTTCGACTACGTCGTTGTGGGGGAGGGGGAGCAGGCCTTGGTCGACCTCGTCCAGAGTCGAGCTGCGGGGGACGCGCCCAGCCAGCGCATTCTCCTGGGGAGCTCGACCGAGCCGATGTCCACCGTCCCCTATCCCTTCGAGCTCCTCGAACGGTACCGGCCGGCATTTGGGCAAACGGTGAACCGGTTCGAGATGTCCCTGTCCCGCGGCTGCCCTTATGGGTGTTCCTTCTGTATGGAGCGTACGAAACGGTCGGTGACGTGGCGGCCTCTGTCCGTCGACGCGGCCATCGAGCAGATAGAACGCGCAGAGCGGTTCATCGATCTCCGCGGCAAGAGTCTGCGGATCACGGATGCTCTCTTCGGCGCGAGCACCGCGTGGCGTCGCGCTTTCCTCGAACGACTCGCGGAGCGGCCCGTCGCCGCGGAGAAGATCTGGCTGTTGACGCGGGCCGATCTGCTGGAGCGCGAAGACTTCCGTCTGATGGCTCGCGCGAACGTGGCGGTCGGGTTCGGATTGGAGTCCGGGGATCCCGAGCTGCTGCGCCGCACGGGGAAGGTGCGCGACAATGTAGAGGTGTTCCACGAGAAGCTGTTCTCGGTGGCAGAGTGGGCACGCGAGCATCGGGTGCCGTTCGGGGCCAACGTGATAGTGGGACTCCCCGGAGAAACGGAAGCAAGCCTCGAACGTACCGCTCGCTACCTCGATGGGCTCTTCTTCTCAGGCGCGCCGAGCTACGGCTTCTTTGGGATCGATCGCTATCGGCTTTATCCCGGCTCTCGCATCGCCGAGAACCTGGCATCTCTGCACGAGGAGACGGGCTTCATTTCCCATCGTCCACGGTGGTGGCACGACGGTGATCAGGACTTCCTCTCCGAATGGAGCGATCCCTCCGCCGAGCTCGGTTTCGAAGCCTCCATGGCGAAGTCCTTCGAGCTCTTCCCCGGGCGCCTGACTCGAGTGATGCAGACGTTCGCTTACACAGGACCGGCGCGCTCGAGGTTCCTCGCCACGATTCGTGAGAATCTCGCTGCTTGGACGCCTCGAGCCCGGGCACGGCAGCAGCACCTACTCGGAGTCTGGAAGCCCCTCGTCGCCGTTCAGGACCCAACTGTCGAGGTACCGGCTGCTCTCGGGGGATAGCCCTGCGCCGGACGTCCAGGCTCGGATCTCCGGCGCCATGCGAGCGAGCCAGCGCTCATGATGGTGGCGGGCCGGAGCGCCACGGAGGCGCCGGGCCAGCAGCGCGACGCTCACTTGTTCAATCGCCCGCTCTCCCAGGGGGTACCCCCACTCGTTCGCTCGGGCGCGGACCTCGAGCACGGTCGCCTCGTGAGCCGCTTGAGTCAGGACATGGCTGTGGGAGGACTCCTCTGCGTCACTGGGGAATCCGATCCAGATGGCGTCCGGCCACGCCCGCCCGCGCGAGCCGAGCGCGCGAAAGAGCTCGACAGGCAAGGTCTTCAGCAGGGGGGCAGCGGCCGAGAACTCCTTCAGTCCTGCTGCAAGCTGCTGCATTGTGGCGCTCGGCTCGGGCAGCGGCCAGGCCATGAACGGCTCGGCCTCGAGCAGCGCCGCGCCACGGACCAGTTCCGCCGCTCCCGCGCAGGTCGCGAGCAGCGCGTCGCGGACCTGGAGGTCCGCCCCATCTCCCGGGAGCTCCGCGAGCTCGTAGCGGGCGGCGGCCTTCGCTGCCTCGAGTGAAGGGTGCAGGCGCGCCACGAGCTGCACGGCGCTGAGCGTCACGTGATCGGTCAGGCACGCCGAGAGGACTCGAAGGTCGGTTCCCAGGGCGCGCCGCTCCGGGCATCCCAGGTGCTCGCGCGCCGCGGCGACGTAAGCCGGGTCGAAAAGGGTGCTGGGGAGGGCAGCCGTCGACTCCAGGTGGCTCAGCACGTGGAGGACCAGCTCCACCCAGATCCTGCCAGCGTCCGGCACGGGCCCAATCTAGCATGCCAGCCCAAGCGTCGAAACCTCCCGGCCGGTGAGTGGCGTGAGGCGTCTCAGTCTGTCAGCCTCCGCGTCCCGTGATCCAGCTCGACTCCGTATCCAAGAGGCATGGCAGCCAGATTCTCTTCCTCGATGCGTCCATCGCCGTCTATCGCGGGGACCGCGTTGGGCTCGTTGGTCCGAATGGCGCTGGCAAGTCGACTGTTTTCCGACTCATGGTGGGCCTGGAGCAGCCCGACGCCGGGCAGGTCAACGTGGAGAAGGGCGCCACTATCGCCTACTTCGACCAGCACGTCGGGGAGATGCAGGGCGAGAGCGCGCTCGAGGCGACGATTCGTGGCTGCGGCGAGCTGGCGGAGCTGCGCCATCAGCTGACGGTGCTCGAAGCGGCGATGGCGGATCCGGAGCAGGTCGGGGACCTCGACGAGCTCGTGGAGCGCTTCGGCAGCGTGCAGGCCCGCTTCGACGAGCTCGGCGGCTACGCCCTCGAATCCCGCGCCGAGGAGGTCCTCGCTGGCCTCGGTTTCGACGAGGTGATGGTCCGCGGGGACGTGGGGAGGCTCTCGGGCGGCTTCAAGACGCGAGTCGCGTTGGCACGTGTTCTGCTCACGAACGCCGATCTCCTGCTCCTCGACGAGCCCACGAACCACCTGGACATCGAATCGATCATCTGGCTCGAGGGGTTCCTGAAGGCCTTCAAGGGCGGGCTCATCGTTACCTCCCACGACCGCGCGTTCCTGAACCGTGTTGCGACGCGCATCGTCGACATCGATGGCGGGGAGATGACGACATACGTCGGAGACTATGACTCCTATCGAGCGCAATACCGGCTGCGCCAAGAGCAGCAGGCGGCGCAGTACGCTCGGCAACAGGCCATGCTGGCCAAGGAGCAGGCCTTCATCGACCGTTTCAAGGCGCGGGCGAGCCACGCCGCCCAAGTCCAGTCCCGCGTCAAGAAGCTCGAAAAGATCGACAAGATAGAGCCACCCAGGACTCGCAAGGTCGTCGATTTCGACTTTCGGACGCCGCCCCGCTCGGGGGATGACGTCGCCGAGCTGCGGCAGGTCTCGAAGGCCTATGGTCACAGGGTCATCTACGACTCATTCGATCTCCTGATCCGTCGCAAAGAGCGCTGGTGCGTCATGGGCGTCAATGGAGCAGGGAAGAGCACGCTCCTCAAGCTCGCCGCTGGCGCCGCAGAGCCGGACCAGGGAGAGGTTCGCATCGGCGCCAGCGTGAAGCTCGGCTATTTCGCGCAGCACACGATGGAGATCCTCGACCCCACCGCTACCGTGCTCGAGACCCTCCAGGCGAGCTTTCCCCTTGCGAACCTAGGGGTCCTTCGCACCCTGCTGGGAGCCTTCGGGTTCTCGGGTGACAGCGTCGAGAAGTGTTGCGCTGTTCTGTCCGGTGGCGAGAAGGCGCGGCTCGTGCTGGCGACGATGCTCTTCGATCCCCCGAATTTCCTCGTCCTCGATGAGCCAACCAACCACCTCGATCTGGACACGAAAGACACACTCATCCGCGCGCTCGGGAAGTTCGAGGGAACGCTCCTGATGGTGTCCCACGACAGGAGCTTCCTCGGTGCGCTCTCCAACCGGGTGCTGGAGCTCACGGAGGAGGGACCGATCGTATATCCGGGCGGCTACGAAGAATACGTCGCCAGGTCCGGTCACGAGGCGCCGGGTCTCCGCTAGAACTGAACAGGTCCCGCGGAGGTGGGCGACTGGGCTCGAGCGCAATGGCAGCCGGAGAGCGGTGCGGGATCGATAGCCGTGACCGTGGCCGGTTCTACTGAGCTGATGGGCTCTCATCGGTCCGCTGATCGCCCGACCCTGGGGCGAGGAGCAAGGTCGCGATGCGAGAACTCGCCGCGGACGACGGGAGGAATGATCGCTTGCTGGTGTGAGGGTTGCACCGTGCCCCTGCGATTTTCCGCCATATCTGTGCTTCGGGGGCCCTTCCCGGGCGCAAATGCTCCCTCAGGTATGCTTTGGGGTGCAGCTTTTGCGCGTCGCGAGTCGGCGGTCGCCAATGTGAAACTCTGTGGAAACATGCGGACCCTGCTCGGCGTACGGGACAAAACGACTGGCGCGGGCGGACGAGAAGCCGCGACGCGGACGGAGGAAACATGATTCACAACTGGCAGAAGACGAATGACGCCCTAGGCACCACGAACCGGGGGAACCCCTGCGAGAGCGGACTCTGCACGCTCTGCGAGTCGAACTGCAAGGGCAAGTGCGAGACGTGGATATCGTCGTTGCGGGGGCGCGAGGTCGTTTACCCGAGGAACTTCGGATGGAGCACGTCCGGGTCGGCCAACACCGCCGTCACGGGCGTCGGCTACCACGCCTTGCGGATTCAGGGCTACGCCTACGGCGCCAAAGGCATGCCAGCGGGGCTCTCCCACGATCCCGACAACTGCGTCTTCCCCAACGTGGACATCGGGACCGAATTTGGTCAGAGCATCAAAGTGAAGTGCAGGCTGCCCATCATGACGGGCGCCCTCGGCTCCACCTTCATCGCGGCAAGGTACTGGGACTCCTTCGCGATTGGTGCTGCCCTGTGCGGCTTTCCCATCGTGGTGGGGGAGAACGTCGTAGGGGTCGACCGCAAGTCGAAGCTCGAGAAGGGACGGATCATCGAGGCGCCCGAGCTCGACCGTCGCGTGGATACCTTCATGCGCTACTACGACGGCTATGGCGCCATCATCGTGCAGATGAACGTCGAGGATACCCGCAACGGCGTCGCCGAGTACATCATCGAGAAGTATGGCGACAAGGTGATCATCGAGCTCAAGTGGGGTCAGGGCGCCAAGGACATCGGCGGCGAAATCCAGGTGCACTCGCTCGAGTATGCCCGCTTCCTGAAGGATAGAGGGTACATCGTGGACCCGAACCCTTACGACGCGGAGGTGGCGCGTGCTTTCGAGGAGAAGGGTATCAAGGCCTTCGCCCGGCACAGTCGTCTAGGGAGTACGGAGGTCGACACTGAACGGGACGTCTATGCGTCGTTCATGACGGAGGTGGAGCGCCTGCGCGCGCTGGGCTTCAAGCGCATCTCGCTAAAGACCGGCGCCTACGGGATGGAGGAGCTGGCCATGGCGATGCGCTACTCCTCGGATGCCAAGCTGGACCTCCTCACGATCGACGGCGCTGGAGGGGGAACAGGGATGAGCCCCTGGAACATGATGGACCATTGGGGGATCCCGAACCTGCAGCTCCACGCGAAGGCCTACGAGTACGCCAAGGTCCTCGAAGAGGCGGGCATGCCGGTGCCCCCCCTGTCGTTCGCTGGCGGTTTCGCCCGGGAGGACCACCTCTTCAAGGCTCTCGCGCTCGGCGCGCCTTACACGCGGCTCGTGTGTATGGGCCGTGCTCCCATGATCCCCGGCTTCGTCGGGAGCAACATCGAGGGCGTGCTCCGCTCCGAGAACCGCGAGAAGGTGAACGGACACTGGGACGAGCTGCCTCCCAGCGTCACGAAGTTCGGCGCGCGTCCGGAGGAGATCTTCGTGGGATGGGAAGCCGTCGCGAAGAAGGTCGGAGAGGACGAGATGAAGAACATCCCCTTCGGCGCCGTCGCGATGTACTCCTATGCCGACAAGCTGTCGGCGGGGCTTCAGCAGTTCATGGCCGGCGCACGCAAGTTCAAGCTCTCGGAGATCAACCGCTCAGACCTCATGAGCGCCAACCGTGAGACAGCAGCCGAGACCGGCATCCCCTACATGACCGAGGTCGGCGACGAGAGGGCTCGCGTCATCCTCCGCCGCTGAGGGAGCGCACGAGTTCTCGGTCGCTTCATGCCCAGCCCCTGACGGGTGAGGGCTGGGCATGAAGCTCGTTCACGAGTAGCCACGGCGAGTGACCAACCACCCGTCCAGCACCGCCGTGTCGCTGCTGCCGATGATCACGACGGAGCGCATCCCGATCGGCTCATCGAGGAAGTGCTGGAGGGTCGTCACCACGCACTCCTCATTCTCCGTCGACGCCGAGGTGACGATGCCCACGGGGACGGTCGGGGGGCGGTGGACTCTCAGGATGGAGGCGGCCTCCTCGAGCTGCGTCACGCGCTTTCGCGAGCGGGGGTTGTAAAGGACCAGCGTCAGGTCCCCTACGGCGACTGCCTCGAGCTTGCGGCGGATCCGCTCCCACGGCGTGAGCAGATCGGAGAGCGAGATGCACGCAAAATCGAGCATGAGCGGGGCCCCGAGGCGTGCTGCAGCGGCGCAGGCGGCGGTAACCCCGGGGACGATGTGGACGGGGACGTGATGGCCCTGCTCCTTCAGCATCTCGAGCGCGAGCCCCGCCATACCGTAGATGCCAGCATCGCCGCTGCTGACGAGCGCGACCTGGCGCCCTTCGAGCACCCGCTCGATGGCGGCCGCCACGCGTTCGCGCTCTTGGGTCATCCCGGAGACGAAGAGCTCCTTGCCCAGCGTGAGATCGGCAATGCTCTCCACGTAGCGACGGTAGCCTACGATGACCTCGGCTCCATGGATCGCCGCTTCTGCTCGACGCGTTCGATCGAGGGGACTTCCTGGTCCGATGCCCACACAATGGAGTGCTCCTGGGCTACGGCCACTGTCACTGATTGAATTACCTGTTTTGCTAGACATATAGTGGTCCTTCTGCCCGCGAGCAGCGCGCAGGGCTCGGCGACGGCGGGTAGGTCGAGCTGGCGCCGTGCCGCAGCTGAAACGCCGTGCGCCTTGGCGCAGGCTCTGATCTCTTCATGGGCGATGATGCGCAGGGGCAGCTCGAGGGTTTTGGCCGCCTCGAGGACCCCTGGTTCGGTGGCCTTCTGCGCCGCCGTCGCCAAGAGACGCACGCGCTCCCGCGTGACGCCAGCGAGCCGCAGTGCCTCCTGGATAGCTGCGACGATCGCCTTGCCGGTCGCTCCTCGCCTACATCCCACCCCGACGATGTGATCACGAAGCGCCTCGCTCGTGGTGGTGATGACCGGCTCTGCCGCAAGCAGATTCCCCACTCTGAAGGCAAGGTCGTTGCCCCCGCCCTCATGGCCGCAGAGCAGGGGAATTGCCCACCGCCCGAGCACGTCGCAGCAAACGACGGCTGGATCCCGGTGCTTGCCGACGGCCAGCGGGGAAATGCCACGCACGACGACCCCCGCTGGCGCGATGACGACCAACGCGCGGGCCCTCGGCCACAGCTCGGCCATGCGCTCCGCGATCCGGGAGAAGACTTCGACCTCATCGCCGTCGCTCGCTAGGGCGTTCTGGTGCACGTGCAATCGGGCTCCGAGGGCTGCTGCCAAGCCGCGGCCCAGCACGGCAGCCTCTGGGCAGAGCGCGAGCACGTGGATCATGGTCGACGAGCTCCATGGCCCCGGTCAGGACCAGCCCCAGGCGGGGTCACGCGCGCCGCCGAGGCCGCCTCGCGAGCGCGGCTCATCACCGCCGGCTCCGGTAGCCGTGGTCAAACTCTGATGAATAGAGGCGGGAACACGGGCCACCCCCGAGCAAGGCGCGCCCGATGACAACGAGCGCGTTGCGCTCAATCCCAGCCGCCTGGACGCGCTCGGCGATGTCTTCGAGGGTGCCGCGGACGACGTGCTCGTCGGGCCAGGAGGCGTGGTACACGACGGCTGCCGGACAGTCGGGGCCGTGGTGAGGGATGCACGCCCGCGCAATCTCTGAGATACGGTCTACGGAGAGGTAGAGGCAGAGGGTCGTCTTCAAGCGCGCCAGCTCGGGCAGATCGTGAGCCTCGGGCACCGGGGTCCTGCCGGAGACGCGCCCGAGCACGACGGCCTGCGCTATCTCGGGCGCAGTGAGCTCTACGCGCAGCGCCGCAGCCGCAGCCTGCCAGGCGCTGATACCCGGGATCAGCTCATGAGCGACGCCGTGAGCGTCCAGCGCGCGCATCTGCTCAGCGATGGCTCCGTAGAGGGAAGGCTCCCCTGTGTGCAGGCGCACGACGTCGAGGTTCGCCTCGTGCGCCCGCAGGCACAGCTCTGTCGTCTGCTGGAGATCCAAACCGGACGAGTCGTGGACCTGACACCCTTCGGGAAGCAGCCCCAGGAGCTCCGGGTTTATCAAGGAGCCTGCCCAGATGCACACGCGGGCCCTGCGCAGCAGCCGCTCCGCCTTCAGGGTGAGAAGCTCGGGATCCCCCGGTCCCGCTCCGACGAAGTAGACGGTCACGACGTGCCCTCGGCGGAAACGACGAGGGTGGCTAGATAGGCAGCTTCGACGCCCAGCGTCCGGAGCTGGGTCAAGTCCAGGTGCACCCGCTGTTCGGGCAGGCCCGCGCGGCTCACGAGCGCCGCCCTCCCGAGCGCGCCGCATTCGGCGAGTACCTCCAGCACCGAGCCAAGGCGCGCCCCCAGCTTCATCACGACAACGGCGCCGCCCCTCGCCAGCGCCCGTCGCAGTGTGTCAAGATCGCTGGCCCCCGGCACGATAGTGACGGGCTGCTTCGCCTCGCCCAGGGGGATCTGCGTCGTGGCGGCTACGGCGCTGAACGCCGTAACGCCAGCCACGAAGCTCACCTTCGCCATTGGACGTCGCGAACGCAGGGCGCGAGAGAGGTAGATGGCCGTCGAATAGAGGAGCGGATCGCCGATTGTCGGAAAGCAGACATCATGCCCCGCTAGCAGGAGCGCGTCGATTTCCGCCGCCGCTTCGCTCCACGATGCGGAGAGCTCCGCGCGATCCGCCGTCATGGGGAAGACGCACTCACGGACGATCGCGTCTTCCCTCAGGTATCGGCGCACGATGCTCAGCGCGAGGCTCTCGGTGTTCAGGCGAGCGATGGGGGCGACGACGTGGCGCACGCTGCCGAGCAATCGCGCCGCTCTGATCGTCACGAGCTCCGGGTCGCCGGGGCCGACTCCGATACAGTGGAGAGTTCCAGGTTCACTCATGGCTATCCTTCACCAGCAAGATCACGCTGAGGGCATCCGGGCTGCTCGCCCCCAGTTTCGCAACGGGCATCTCGCGCACGCGCTCACCTGCTAGGCCGAGGCGTTCACAGACGATGGCGCGTCGTCCGTCGGCCAGCTGCGCTCCGAGCCCGACTATCCACGGAAGAGCGCTGCTGCCACCGAGGATGGCAACGACAGGCGCTGTCCGTAGCGCTCCCGGATCGATCAGCGGAGGCCGGCGCCCATGGCAAGAGAGCACGGCGACGCCGAGCCAGTCGAGTTGGGCCGCCGCGCAGGCTGCTTGAACGCTGCTGACGCCTGGGATCGAGCGACAAACCTTTCTCCCGAACCTCTCGATGACGGGGCGAGCCAGGCTGCAAAGCCCCGGATCACCGCTGACGAGGACGCAGGCGGGGCGGGGACCTCGAGCGAGGCTCTCGAGCAGCGCAGGGGTGTCGCCACTGTAGAGGACCTTCTCCGCGAACGCCTCGGGGAAGCAGTCGAGCAGCCGCTGGGACCCGGCGAGGAGGCGTGCTGCTGCGACCGCGTGGCGCACCGCGGGCGTGATGAGCTCCGGGGATCCCGGGCCGCAGCCGGCGAGCGTGATCATGGCTCTCCCCAGGGTGAGAGGTCGCCAGAGTGTCCCCAAGAGCCTCTGTCGAGGTTGGTGAGCAGGACGGCGATGGAGGTGGCGGGCAGGCGGGGGGCGACTGCGTCCTGCACGGCGAGAGCGACGGCCGTCGCGAGCTGGCCGCGACCGGCCTCGCCCAGTGACGTGAAGATCCCGTCGATGGTGGGCACATCGGGTACTTCGAGGCCCAGGTCGAGGGCCCACCGACGCACCTCGGCCACTGGCGCAGCTCCCGCCGAGACGTGGGTGTTCCACTGCCCGAACGCCAGCTTGACGAGCTTCGCCGGATGACCCGCGACCAGGAGGAGCTTGGGGGGCTCCTTCGCCACGTCGTCCAGAGCCGCGCCCCAGGAGTCGCCCACCTCGACGATTTCCTGGGGCTGTGCTCGCAGGCAGGCGGCGACGGCTCGCCTGCCGTGGTGGCCAGGAACGAGCACCAGGCGTTCCGGGGAGGCCGCGCGAGCGACGGCGAGGGCAGCGCAGATGCTCTTGACCGCCGCCGCATGACTGAAGGGGCGAACCTCTCCGCTCGTTCCGAGTATGGAGACTCCACCGAGGATGCCCAGGCGAGGGTTGAAGGTACGCTCCGCGAGCGCAGCCCCGCCCTGGACGGAGACGGTGACCGTGGCGTTTTGGATGCCCCCCTCCGCCAATGCCAGCGCAATTTGCCGGCGCGGAGCGGGGTTTATCGCCGGCTCTCCCGGGGGCACGGGCAGGCCGGGCAGGGTCACTGTTCCTACCCCTGGTCCCGCCGCGAAGTGGATTCCGCCGCTGTCGCTGGGTGCGACCTCGCAGGTGATGAGGGCCCCGTGCGTGACGTCGGGATCGTCTCCCGCGTCCTTGCGCACGCTCGCGCGCGCAGCGCTGGGCCCGCGCTGGACGGCTTCGACGCGAAGCTGGGCGCGTCCCCGTTCAGGCAATGCAATGTCGACGACAGTGACCTCCTGCCCCCGCAGAGCCAGCGCGGCCGCCTTCGCTGCCGCTGCGGCGCAGGAGCCCGTGGTGTAGCCGGTCCGCATTCTCGAGTCGCGCGAGTCGCTCATCCGTCCATCCTCATCGCTGAAGCGCCTCCGCCAGGATCGCCTCCACCTCCGTCAAGCTCGCCGAGAGCGGGCCATGAGGCAGCGCACCGCTGCGCATCAGGTTGCCCAGGAGCTCGACGAGCAGCGGTGGTCGGAGCTCGGCTTGCCGGAGGAGCGCCTCGTCGCCAAGCACCGCAGCGGCCGTGTCGCACCGCAGGAGCCGACCGCGATGGAGCAGCGCGATGTCATCGACGAGACCTTGGAGGCGGTCGAGGTCGTGGGTGGCGATGACGAGGGCCAGGCCATGCGCACGCACGAGATCGCGCAGGGTGGTCCGCAGCAGTGCTTCTCCCCGTGAGTCGAGCCCAGCGCTCGGTTCATCCAGCAGCAGGGCTTTGGGGCGCATCGCCAAGGCGCCAGCCAAGCCGACGCGCCGCCGCTGACCGTAGCTCAGCAGGTGAGGGGAGCGCCCTGCGAGCTCGACAAGCCCCAGCGCCTCCAGGGACTGCTCGACCCGAGCGCGGATCTCGTCCTTGGTGAGACCGAGGTTCGCTGGCCCGAAGGCTACGTCTTCCCACACAGTAGGCGCCACCAGCTGGTCGTCGGGATCCTGGAGGACGAGCGCCGTGCTCTCTCGGAAGCGTCGCCGAGCGGCTGCCCCGCGGCCGCCGCGCTCACCCTCGAGCCACACGGTGCCCGTCGACGGCTCGCGCAGGCCAGCCATCAGCAGCAACAGGGAGCTCTTGCCCGCTCCGTTGGCACCGACGATTCCCAGGCAGCGGCCAGGTGCCAGCTCCAGTGAGAGCTCGGCGAGGGCGCACGTACCGCTCGGGTATCGGTAGGAGACATTCTCGCAGCGGATCAGCATCGAGCTTCCCATCCGTGCTGCGCGCGCTGAGGAGCCCCCGGCGCCGCAAGTATGAACCTTCGCCCTCACCATGGTCCGCCAGCCCAGAGTGCTCCTCCAACGAGGACTGCCGTCGCGAGGGTGATAGGTACCGTGCCATTTCGTTGCGCGCACCCGCTCGCCTCCCAGCGGAGAGCTCCGTCACCGCCTCGGGCCAGGAGGCCGCGCTCCAGCCGCTCGGCACGAGTCAAGCTCCGGCGCAGCAGCGTCGCTGCTAGCGCCGACACCGATCGCCAGCGCTGTCGCCAACCGAGAGCGCCGCCACGCGCCAGCGCTGCCGTCTTGCTTCGCTCGAGCGTTTCCAACGAGACGAAGACGAGCCGCGGGATGAGCACCATGAGATCCGTGAGGACCGCTGGGCACCCCCACCGCCGCAGCACGACCGCGAGCTCGGCGATGGGCACAGTGCAGGCGATGAAGAGCAGAATGCACAGCGCACAGAGGGAGCGGCTCCCCGCGCGGAGCAGCTCGACCCCAGCGCTTTCGCTCCATCCGATGCCGAGCGGGCTCAGCGTGACGGAGAAGGCGAGGGGCACGAGCCCGAGCGCCAGGAACACCAGGGGTGCCTTGGCGAGCTGCCACCAAACCCTCGGGGAGACGCGTGCCCACCAGGTGCTCAGAACCGCCACGGCGGCAACTCCAAGGTGGGCGGGACCTGCGGGCATCGTGACGGCGAGCCCCAGGGCTACCGCCGCGGGGACGAAGCGCCGCGCAGGATCCATAGCGGGTGCTTCTTCGAGCACGACGCTCCGTATCGCGCTCAGCCGCACGAGCGCCCCCCACGGCTGCCCCGGCGTAGCCGCCTCGCCGCGAAGCCGAGGATGCCTGCGCCGATGGCCACCTGCGTCGAGAAGAGCAGGGTTTCCACCCCGTTGGTGGGGGGCGCGAGCAGCGGCTCGAACCAGGGCTCGTAGTCGGGGGCCAAGGTTCCGACAACCTCGACGAGCTTGTCATCAGCACCGGTGAAGGCCGCGTCTCTGAAGGCGAGCAAGGGCGCCGCGATGAGTCCCAGGAGCCCGAGTCCCAGCAGGCCATCGATGAGCCAGGGCTTCATCGCTCGCCACCGGGCGCCGCTGCTCGCAGTCCCTCCCCACAGCGGGCGGGAATGGCGCTGCCGAGCCAGCGAAACACGAGAACCGTCAGGAGCCCCTCACCGACGGCGAGGGGGAGTTGCGTCAACGCAAAGACCCCGGCGAACTTTGCCAGCGAGCCCTTGAACCCAGTGATGGGGTCGGGGAACGCGAGCGCCAGCTGTACGCTTGTTGTCATGTAGGTGAGCCAGTTCGCGACTGCCGCCGCGAGAAAGACGGCGGGCCCAGCGCCAACCCTGGCTCGGCGCGCGAGGGTGAAGGCGATCGCAGCGCCCCAGGGGCCCACCACGGCCAAGCTGAAGGTATTGGCGCCCAATGTCGTGACACCACCGTGGGCGAGGAGCAACGCCTGAAACACGAGGACGACGAAGCCCGGGACCACCATGACCGACGGCCCGAAGAGGACCGTTCCCAGGCCCGTCCCCGTCGGGTGCGAGCTGCTTCCGGTGACGCTGGGGAGCTTCAAGGCAGAGAGCAAGAAGGTGAAGGCGCCTGCCGTGGCCAGGAGCATTCTCGTCTCCGGCTGCTCCCGCACGGCGCGGCTGGCCCGCAGGGTTCCAAAGACCACGAACGGCGCGGCAATCACCGTCCACGCCATCGCGTGCTCGACAGGGAGGAAGCCTTCCATGATGTGCATTGCTGTCCCTCAGCCCTCGATCCGTGTTCCTGCGCAAGGGCTCGCGCCAAGCCCGAGCGGCTGCTCGCTGGCTGGCTCGGCTGCCGCGATTCCTGGAGCGGACCGCGCCTCTGCGACTCGGCGCACGAGCAGGTCGACGATGGCCTCATCGAAGCCGAGATGGGGTCCCAGTCGGATGGTCACCCCGGCGTGCTGCACTTGCAGCTCATGGAGCAGGCGCGGAATGTCGGACTTGAGGTGTACGCCCTGATGGAGGAAGTACGGTACGACGAGGATCTCGCGCGCTCCCTCTGCTGCGCACGTGGCGATCACCTGCTCCAGGGTGGGCGAGCACTGGCTCATGTGCGCCAGCTCGACGCGAGACGCTGTCACACGGGCGCGGAGGCCAGCGACGACGCGCTGCATGGCGGCGCTGGCGCCGGGGGCGCGGCTCCCGTGTCCAAGGATGACGACCGCTTGGCTCATGGTGCCAATCCTTTCGCGGCGAGGCAGATGGCGTGGAGGCTGGCCACGGCGAGCGGGCTACCCCCCCGCCGCCCGTCGATGGCGACATAGGGGACATCGAGGCGCATGAGCTCTCGCTTGCTCTCCACGACGTGCACGAAGCCGACGGGCATCGCGATGACGACGGCAGGGCGACAGCCCTCCTCGACGATGAGCCTCGAGAGCTCCATGAGGCCCACTGGCGCGTTCCCGAAGCAGCAGATGGCACCGTTCAACAGCTCTCGCAACGCGCGAACGTTGAAGAGCGAACGGGGCAGTCCCGCGGCGCGCGCCTGCGCGTGCACTTCGGGCGCGTCGACGGAGCAGTGCACGTCGCTGCTGGTATACCCCGGGTGGACCGCTTGGAGGCGCGCCAGCGATATCCCGCTCTTGATCATGCGCGCGTCGCAGACGATGGGCGCGCGGCCTCTCAGGGCGGCGGTGCCATTCTCGAACCAAGGTCCGCCGAAATGGAGATCGTCGACGATCCTGGGATCGCCCGTCGTGTGGACGAGGCGCTTCGCGAGGATCCACTCCCAGCGAGAAAACCCGTGGCTCGGGCAGAGTGCCTCGATGATGCCCATCGAGCGTTCCTCGATGCTCTGACCCGACATCGGTCGCTCCATCAACCCATGAATCAGCATTTGTTGGCCTCCAGGGCCGCGCGCAGGGCGGCGAGGGTGCGAGCGCGGCTCGCGAGGTGCAGGTGAAAGTAGCTGACGAGCACGTTGCCGCGTTGCCAGCCCTCCAGCTTCGTGGCGCCGCGGCGGTAGGAGACGGCGTAGGAAGGCTCCCAACCCGCTGGGGACTCCACTAGCTCCGAGTAGTGGAACTCGTGGCCTCGCAGGCGGTCGCCGCGTGCTCCCAGGCAGGTAGCACGCACTAGCTCGATCTCGGCATACCCCAGGGAGAAGCGACCCTGTCGCATGCGGCTTCGGGCCGGCAGCACACCAGCCATGGGCAGCGTCGTCCCATCGCAGAGCTCGATGCTCTTCGCCAGGTACATCAGCCCCCCGCACTCGGCGTAGACGGGACGGCCGCTAGCGGCGAAGGCGGCCACGGCCGCCCGCATCGCCTGGTTGCGACTCAGGTCCGCGGCGTGGAGCTCGGGATAACCACCCGGAAAGTAGAGGCCATCGACCTCCGGCAGCTCCGCCTCGCTCACCGGGGAGAACCGCCGGACGGTGATGCCCGCTTGCGCCAAGGCAGTCCAGTGGTCGGCGTAGACGAACGAGAAGGCGGCATCCCAAGCGACGCCCAGGGTGACCTGCCGTTTCGTGGGGGGCGGCGTGCTTTGCCGGGGGGCTGTCACGGGGGGCGCTTCGTGCCGCAAGGGCGCGCCGCGCTCTGGAAGCGTCACGTGGCGTTCTACGGCATCCGCCACGGCCTCGATGGCTTCGCCGCCAGCGGCTGCGACGAGCCCCAGGTGGCGAGACGCCAGCGTGGGCAAAGCCCCGCCAGGTATCGCGCCGACGAGGGGAGGCAGCCCCACCGAGTCCAGGGCCTCGCGAAGCATCTGGACGTGGCGCTCGCCACCACATCGATTCGCGATGACGCCGGTGATCCGGGGGTGTCCCGGGAAGGAGCAGAACCCGTGGACGGTGGCGGCAAAGGAGCGCGCCACGCCACCGGCATCGACGACGAGCCACACGGGGGCGTCGAGGAGGCGGGCCAGCTCCGCCGTGGAGCCCGCGTCGGCAGTGGCGTCCGCACCATCGTAGAGGCCCATCACACCCTCGGCGAGCAAGAGATCCGCTTGGCAGCTCGCCACGAGGGAGCGGACGTAGGCTTTCCCCATCATCCAGGGATCCAGGTTCCAGCAGGGCCGCCCCGCTGCTTCGCCGAGGTGGACCGGATCGAGGTAGTCGGGACCCACCTTGGCCGGCTGCACGTGGAGCCCCCGCCGTGCCAACGCGCGGCAGAGCCCCAACGCGACCGACGTCTTGCCCACTCCGCTGTGGGTGCCTGCGATCACGAGCAGGTCCGTCACCTTTCGATGCCCTCCTGCGCCGGGATCCCCGAGCGCAAGGCGTGCTTGACTGCTTCCAAGCGCGTCACAGTGTCCGCTGCAGCGATGAGAGCGTCGCTCGCGCCGCGCCCCGTGCAGATGCAGACCTGGCCTGGCCGCAGGCGCGCCAAGAGCATGAGCACGTCTCGTTCCGCCACCAAGCCTCGGGCAATCGCGCCGCATACCTCGTCGAGGACGAGGGCGTCGACGTCCCGGAGCCGCTGCTCGGCGAGCGCGAGGCCCGCCTGTGCAGCCGCGCGATGCTGCGGGAAGTGGGGAGAGCTGGGACTCGGAACGAAGCCAAGGCCGCACTGGGACACGGGAACGCCGAGGCGAACCAAGCTCGGGATCTCGCCCGTATCGGGATCGTGCTTGAGGAACTGGACGATGGCGACCCGGTATCCACGGGCGACGAGCCGCAGCACCTTGCCGAGGGCGGCGCTCGTCTTACCGGCTCCGTCACCGGTGAAAACGAGAATGCGCGCTTGCTTCATCGGAGGCTCCACGCTGCGAGTCCGAGGAGCAGACTCCCGACGACGGCGACCCTCCCCATGAGCCGCACGGCGCGCGCGATGTCTCCCTCCCGCGGCAAGCGTCCCTCGGGGAAGAAGACGGGGCCTCGATGGAGCTCCCCGTCGTAGCGATTGTCGCCCCCCAGGCGGACCCCGAGGGCGCCCGCCATGGCCGCCTCGACCCTTCCGGCGTTCGGGCTCGCGTGGCCCCGAGCGTCGCGACGCCAGGCCAGGAGCGCCTGTCCGGGGTGTGCACCGAGGACCGTGAGGAGCGAGGCGGAAAGACGCGCCGGCAGGAGCCCCAGCGCATCGTCGGCGCGCGCCGAGAGCCAGCCGAACCGAGAGTACCGCGCGTCCCGGTGGCCCCACGCGCTGTCGAGGGTGTTGGCGGCGCGATAGGCCCATGCTCCCCCGGCGGCTCCCGCGGGGCCTGCCAGGGCGAGGCCCACGGCTGCCCAGAAAACAGGAGCGACGACGGCGTCGACGACGCTCTCTGCCACCGCCTCGATCGCGGCTCTGGTGACCTCGGGCTCGCTCAGCCCGTCGGTGTCCCGACCGACGATCATGCCGACAGCCGCGCGTGCTGCCGGGAGATCGCCCGCCGCCAGCGGACGCTGGACGCGCCAGGCATG
The DNA here is from genome assembly GCA_023398955.1 of Pseudomonadota bacterium. Taxonomy (GTDB): domain Bacteria; phylum Myxococcota_A; class Polyangia; order Polyangiales; family Polyangiaceae; genus JAEWRL01. The sequence goes on along the minus strand of JAEWRL010000105.1, from coordinate 25,192 downwards.
CTCGGCGAGGTCGCGGGCAGCGACTGCTGTCCATACGGCAACGACGCCCAGGGCCCAACCGAACCACGGGTGCCAGAGGGCGGCCAACAGGCTCCCTCCCGCGGCCGTGCACGCCGCCGGCACCACGACGAGCGTCCACGCAAGGACGCCGGAGGCCATCGAGTCCCTGTAGGTGGCTCCCTCCACCCACGTGTACCAGCGACCCAGGGCCCGCACGGGATGTAGCATCGAGCGGGGATCCCCGAGCATGCTATCCACGCACAACACGGCAGGGAAGAAGGCGAGCGCCATCATGCGAGCCCCGCGATGCGGCGGATGGCAGCCATGTCGCACGATGCTCGCACCAGCTCCGCCAGCCCGTCGATGGCGCCGTCGAGGTCATAGGTGACCTGTACGGCGCCCAGCTCCGGCAACCCCTTGGCTCGCCGGAGACCGTCGAGCCAGCGCCGCCGGAAGACGTCGTCGTCGAAGACGCCGTGCAGGTACGTGCCCCACACCCGCCCGTGCTCGCTCCGGCAGCCGAGCGCGGCGCCATCACTGCGCCGGAAGACGACGAGCCTCTCGGGCATCGCCGTGACGCCGTGGTGGATCTCGTAGCCACGGACCGGCAGCTGGCTTGGCAAGTGCGTGGCACGACAGCGTTCGAGGATCTTCTCGGAGCCCAGGCGCGTCTTCACCGGCAGCAGCCCGAGCCCTGAGGCCGCCCCTCGTCTGCTCTCGATGCCCTCGGGGTCGTCCAGCTCCTCGCCGAGGATCTGCAGGCCACCGCAGATGCCTACCACCTCCGCCATCTGGTCATTGGCGAGGTTCTCAATCGCCTCGGCCAGCCCTCGCTGGCGCAGACCGTGGAGATCGCCGAGCGTGTTCTTGCTGCCGGGGATGATCACCGCATCGGGGCTGCCCAGCTCGTGGCGCTTCTTGACGAGGCGCACGCTCACGTCCGGCTCGAGACGCAGGGGGTCGATGTCGGTGAAGTTGCTCGCGTGCTCCAGATGAATCAGCGCTATCTCCAGCGGGGCTTCGCGCTGCGGGTCTCGCCAGTCCTCGAGCGCCACCGCGTCTTCTTCGGGTAGGCCCAGGTCGGCCCGATACGGTACGACACCGATGACGGGCTTGCCGACGTGCCGCAGCATGTAGTCGTGGGCGTCCGCCAGGAGCGAGGCATCGCCGCGAAATCGATTGACGATGAAGCCGCCGACCAGCGCCCGCTCGACCTCGTCGAAGACCGCCATGTGTCCTACGAAGCTGGCGTAGACCCCGCCGCGGTCGATGTCGCCGACGAGCACGACCCCCGCCTCGGCGTAGCGCGCCATCGCCATGTTCACGAGATCCCCTCGCTTCAGGTTTACCTCGCCCGGGCTGCCCGCCCCCTCGAGCACCATGACCTCGTAGTGTCGCGCCAGCTCGTCGTAGGCTTGGCGAACCGTCGCTCGAAGCTTCTCGCGCACCTCGGCCATATAGGGGCGCGCTGCGGCCACCCCGATGGGCCGCCCGAGCACGACGACCTGGCTGCCGGTGTCGCTGTTCGGCTTGAGCAACACGGGGTTCATGCGCACGTCGGGCTCCAGGCGCGCCGCCTGTGCCTGCAGCACCTGGGCGCGTCCCATCTCGAGCCCGTCCTGGGTGACTCCGCTGTTGTTGGACATGTTCTGCGCCTTGAAGGGGCAGACTCCAAAGCCATCCTGCAGGAAGATGCGACACAGGGCGGCCGTGAGCACGCTCTTGCCCGCGCTGGACGAGGTTCCGAGGAGCATCAGCGCGCGTGCCCTCGGTGCGCGTTGGACGCTCACCCGCGGCTGCCGCAGCTCGCTGGCGAGCGCCGAGCAGAGACGCTCGTGGGCCGCACCATCACGGACAGCGGTGCGCAGCCAACGTCGGTCCAGGCCGGGATAGTCCGCGCAGCTGCGCACGGCCACCGCGTGGCCTAGGAGAACGCGCCGCGCGAGCTCGACGCCGTCGCGCTCACCGAAGCGGAAGAGCAGGTAGTTTGCCTGACCCTCGAGCACCGTAGCGCCGAGCGCTCGGAGCTCCGCCATGAGCGTGGAGCGGGCGCTCGCAATGGCCGCTCGCGACGCTTCCAGATAGTCGTCGTCCTCTACCGCGGCGCGCGCGCCGAAACGCTGGGCCAACGTATTGACGCTCCACGGTGGCAGGTGCCGCTGAAGGCTCGCCGCGACGTCGGGCTCCGCCGCGAGCACCCCCAGACGAAGGCCAGGGCAGGCGTGGCTCTTCGTGAAGGAGCGGAGCACTGCTACGTTGGGCGGCCTGCTAGGGAGCAGGGAGGCCCCGCAGGTCAGCTCGATGAACGCTTCATCCAACAGCCAGCGCAGGTGAGGGTGCGCTTCCGCCACCTGCTGCAGGGCGACAGTGTCGAGGAGAGCTCCGGCCGGATTGGAGGGGGAGCCGAGGATGACCAGCTCACAGCCGCGGGCCAGCGCTACCTCGGCGCACGCTTCGGCGCTGCACGCGAACCCGCTCCCCTCGTCGAGCGGCATTTCCACGAGCTTGGCCCCAGAGAAAGCATCCCGGTACTCGCCATAGCAAGGTACTGGCAGCAGGACACGACGCGCCGGCCACGCCGCGGGCAAATGGGCCAGCAGCTCCGACGAGCCGTTGCCGACGATGAGGGTTTCCGCGGGCACCCTCCAGCGCCTTGCCAGGGCTTCGCGCAGCGCTCGAGAGCTCGGATCGGGGTAGTGCACCAGATCACTGATGCCCGCTTCGAGCTCTTGTCGAAACCAGCTGGGAGGCCCCAGTGGATTGATGTTGGCGCTGAGGTCGAGCAGTCGCTCGAGAGGCACGCCCGCGGCAGAGGCGAGAGCGCCGCGATCGCCTCCATGCACGCGACGCGCACGATCCCCTTCAGGTCGTGGCGGCAGAGTATCGATTGTGAGGGAGGACACGTCAGCTCCGAGGCTAGGAAGCTGCCATGCGCGGGAAGGTCCCTCTGAAGGCCACGGTGGCCGTGCGCGTGGCCGCTCCCCCATGAACCCGAGGGGATTGGCTCGATGCCACGGGCAGGTCTTCTGGCTACCGGATCTTCCTCAGACTGCCCCTTCCCACTCGCCTTGCGAGCAGTGGAATAGCAGCTTCGTTCCCGGATACAGCGGCGGGACCGCGCCGGATTCACACCGGCTTCCCTATTATGGCCTTGGATTGGTGGCCACCCGTGACGCCGCCAACGATACTCGAGACGGAATCGGTGTCAAGCGCTCCCAAACGGCAGGTCCGCGTTTCCGAAGCCGCGGCCGCTAGGGGGAGATCTCAGAGCTGACGGACACTGTCGCCAAGCTCGTTCTCGTCGTCGGCCCGAGCCGGGAATGCCTCTGCGAGCAAGCTGCCGATCCGCTCGACCGATTCGAGGACTCCCGGAGCGGCGCGGCCAGCGCGAATACCGTCAGTGATTCGCTGAACGTCCTGCCGCCACTCGTCCGGCTCGACGCGATCATTGATGCCCTTGTCGGCGACGATGACGACCTTGCGCTCCGCCTCGCCGATGAAGATGAGGACGCCGCTGCGATCCCGCGTCTCGGTGACGCCCTGTTCGATGAACGCCCTCATGGCCCGTTCTTGGGTACGGACCTCGCGCTGAGCATCACTGACGAGCAGACGCACGACAGGGGGCAGCCCCGTAAGCCAATAGAAGAGGAAGAATGCCGGGGCCTGGCCGACAAGAACGAATACGGGGGCAACCGAAGGCAGCGCCAGCAGGGCTTCCCAGCCGAGGGCAATGGCCAACCCGAGCGCCACGACGGAACGTCGAAACGCATAGTCGTCGGCGCGTTCCGTATGGGCCACCACGAGCTCCCCCGCCGTCTTGCTCTCGGCGCTTCGCACCGCGGCCTCGATCGATTGCCTGTCTTCTTTACTGAATAGCATTGCTCACCATCCCCCGGAGGCCCCGCCGCCGCCGAACCCGCCGCCGCCACCGCTGAATCCGCCGCCCCCGCCGCCCCCGCCGCCGAAGCCGCCTCCCATACCCCCGACAAAGAACCCGCGACGCCCCCAGCTACGGTGTCCCGAACCGCGGCGACGCCCCCGCCCCAACATTGGTACAAGCAGGAAAGCGATGAGCAACAGCGGCAGGAACCTGGAGGCGGACCCGCCTGCGTCTCCTTCGGGCTGCTGCGGCGGGCCGAGGGACTCCCCTTCGGCTGCTGCCATGAGGAGCTTGAAGGCTTCGGAGATCCCCCCTGCGTAATCACCCTTCCGAAACGACGGTGTGATGGCCTCTCGGATCACCCGGGCGGCCACTGCGTCCGGAACCGCGCCCTCCAGACCGTAACCAACCTCGATCCGAACCTTTCTGTCGTCCTTGGCCACGACAAGGAGCAAGCCGTCGTCGCGCGCCGCGTCGCCCAGCTTCCACTTCTCCGCGACCCGCAGCGAGAAGTCCTCAATCGAGCCCCCCTGCAGGCTGGGTACTGTGACAAGAGCGAACTGGTGCCCCGTCTTTTGTCCGTAGGCAGCCAATCGCTGCTCGAGTGCCTGTGCGTTGGCCTCCGTGAGCAGCCCTGCTTCATCGACGACTCGAGACGAGAGCTCGGGAACCGCGAGCTCCGCCCGAGCGTCCCAAGTCAGAAGGGCGATTGCCGCCGCGACGAACGCGAACAGCGGCCAGCCCAGCAGCGCCGCGATGCCCCGCCCAGCGACCACGACCCTCAAAACTCCACCGAAGGAGGAACCTCGGCGTTGGGAGCCGTGGCTTCGAAGGTGGGCCGCTCCTCCATCCCTCTGAGGCTCGCGCCCAGCGAGCTGGGGAAGTGGAGCACCACTTGATTGTAGCTCGACACGGCTTCGATGTAGCGGTTCCGGGCGACGGCTATCCTGTTCTCGGTTCCCTCGAGCTGCGCTTGGAGGTCCCGAAAGGCGTCGGTCGCCTTCAACTCCGGATAGCGTTCCGCCACGACCATCAGCCGCGACAGGGCGCTTCCGAGCTCGCCTTGCGCCTTCTGAAACTGTGCCAACCTCTCAGGGTTGTCGATCATGCCCTGGTCGACCTTGATCTGGCCAACCTTGGCGCGCGCCTCGACAACGGCCGAGAGAGTCTCTTTCTCGAAGTTGGCGGCGCCCTTGACTGTCTTCACGAGGTTCGGCACCAGATCTGCGCGCCGCTGGTATTGATTCTGAACCTCGGCCCAGGCGGCCTTCACCGTCTGGTCCTGGGTGACGACCTCGTTGTAGCCACAGCCGACAGACGATAGCGCCAGCGCGAGCGCTACCATCAACAGCGGAGCCAAGCGCTTCTCGTGAGATTCCATGCTGGCTACTCTTGCGCACTCCGAGCTCGCCTGGCAAGCGGCCCACCGCTCCGCCGCTGGCGGAGGGCCTGCGGCGCTTCAGAATGCGGAATCCGGCCCCCGCTGGCTTGCGACGCGCTAGGGGAGGCCGGACTCCCACGAAACCGAGCGTCACTTCGCGAGATTCGAAGAAGGACCGGTCTGGCCGCCAAGCGCGCCAGCTCGCTCGTCGAGCGTCCAGGTCCAATCCCCCAAGGTGTTCGCGCCGATCGTCGTTGCGGCATTTCGCATTCCAATGGTAACCCCGGTGGACAGCCTGTACGTCATTGCGCGTCGTCGTGAGCTCAAGCTCTTGCTCGAGGGGATTGCTCGGAAGAAGAGCCTTGCCTGGCCACAGCGGCTGGGCAACGCTCTTGTCGGTCGCTCATGGACCGGAACCGAGAGATCCCTTGACCGTCGCCATCGTCGCGGAGAAGCCTTCCGTGGCGCGCGACATCGCGGCAGTGCTGGGGGCCAAGCGGAGGGGTGAGGGATGCCTCCGCGGTGAGGGCTACGTGGTCACGTGGGCGGTGGGGCATTTGGTGGCCTTGGCACAGCCGCACGAGATCGATCCCCGATGGAAGCGCTGGAGCCTCGCGACCTTGCCGATGCTCCCGCACGAGTTCCTGCTAATCGTCGTCCCCGGGACGCGAGATCAGTTCGCTCGCGTCCGCGACGTCATCAATGACCCCAAGACCGAAAGCGTCGTCTGCGCCACGGACGCGGGCCGGGAGGGAGAATTGATCTTTCGGTACATCTACGAGGCCGCCCGGTGCACGAAACCCGTGCAGCGATTGTGGATCTCGTCGTTGACCCCCGACGCCATCCGCGCCGGCTTCCAGCGCCTCCGCCGCGCGACCGAGTACGACGCGCTGGCCGCGGCAGCCAAGGGCCGCAGTCGGGCCGACTGGCTCGTGGGTATGAATCTCTCGCGCGCCTACAGTCTCACCCTCAATCAGGATATCTCCGTCGGTCGCGTGCAGACGCCAACCCTTGCGATAGTCGTCGAACGCGACCTCGCGATCCGAGATTTCGTTCCAGAGAAGTACCTGGAAGTGATCGCGACGTTCGTGCCGCACCGTGCCAGCGGTGCGAGGAATGCCAGCGGTACCGGTCGTGCCAGGGATGCCACGTCTGAGGTGAGCTACGAGGGTATTTGGTTTCGGCCAGCGACAGGCCCGGCGAAGAGGGGGAAGGGTCAACGCAAGCCTGCCACCGCTGCGTCTCGCCCAGAACAGGAATCCGCAGCAAGGGCTCGGCGCCTGCCTCCCGACGGAGAGGAGGCCAGGCAAGTCGTGGCTCGGGCGAGGAGGGGACAGGCTCGCATCGAATCCGTGAGGGCAGAGACGCGGAAGTTCCCGCCCCCGCTCCTCTACGATCTCACGGAGCTTCAGCGGCACGCCAACCGCGTTTTCGGGATGAGTGCCCAGAAGACCTTGAACGTGGCGCAAGCGCTCTACGAGCGCCACAAGCTCCTCAGCTACCCGAGGACCGACTGCCGCCATCTCTCGACGGACGTGGCGGCGACCATCGGCGGCGTCGTCGCGGCCATCGCCGGCAGGTATCCGGAGCGCGTCGCGGAAGGCTCCGGGCGAGCTCCTCTCAGTCGGCGGTTCGTCGACGACTCGCGTATCACGGACCACCATGCCATCATCCCCACCGCCACGCGGGCGCCGCGAGCCGCGCTCAGCAGCGACGAAGAGCGGATCTATGATTTGGTCTGTCGCAGGCTGCTCCAAGCCTGGCATGACGATCACGTGGTAGCGCAGACCACGGTCATCACCACAATCACTTCGGCAGAGGCTCCGCCCATCGTCGATCACTTCGAGAGCCGAGGTAGAGCGATCGAGCACGTGGGTTGGAAGGCGCTCGACCTTGGGGGCGACGACGTGACCGCGGGGCGATCGCGTCGCACCAAGAAAGGGACGAGCCACGTCGGTGGGGATGTGTCCAGCGAGGGGTCGATCCTGCCCAGTGGGCTCGAGCGGGGGCAGGCTCAGCGGGTCGTGGATGCGAAGTGCCTGGAGAAGGCCACTCGCCCTCCTGCTCACTTCACCGAAGCGACCCTACTGACAGCCATGGAGACGGCCGGACGCACCTTGGAGGAGAAGGAGCTCTCCGACGCCATGCGAGAGGTAGGCCTCGGCACGCCCGCCACGCGAGCACAGATCATCGAGACGCTGCTTCGTCGTGAGTACGTCGTGCGACACGGCAACGCGCTCCACGCCACGGAAAAGGGCATTGCACTCATTTCCGTCGTCCACCCCGAGGTGAAGAGTCCCAGCATGACGGGGGAATGGGAGGCTAGGCTCAAGCGCCTCCAACGCGGCGAAGGTAGTCTCGCGGGATTCATCGCCCGCATCGAAGCCTATGTCGCCGAAGTGGTGGGCCGAGTCACTGCAAACCATGCACCGTCGAGCGTCGCCTCGTCGAGGTCTCCTGTCGCTCCCGCGCTAGCCAGCGCAGCAGATTCGCAGCGGGCGCCATCGGCGCGGGTGCCGTCGGTGCGGGCGCCATCGGTGCGGGAGCCGTCGGTGCGGGTGCCGTCGGTGCGGGTGCCGTCGGCGGAAGACCTCCGGGAGCTCCTGCGATCGGCTTTCGGGTTCGCCGAGTTCAGACCCTACCAGGAGGCGGTGTGCCGCGCCGCTCTGGAAGGACACGACACGCTTCTCGTCATGCCAACGGGCGCAGGTAAGTCCCTTTGCTACCAGTTGCCAGGTCTTGCCCGGTCGGGGACCACGCTCGTCATCAGCCCCTTGATCGCGCTGATGGAGGATCAGGTTGCCAAGCTCCGCGACAAGGGTTTGCGAGCGGAGCGTATCCACTCCGGTCGGGCGCGGGTGGAGTCGCGCCAAGCCTGCATGGACTACTTGGCGGGGCGGCTGGATTTCCTGTTCATCGCGCCGGAACGCCTCCGCGTGCCGGGGTTCGCCGAGATGCTCGCGAAGCGCACCCCGGCCCTCATCGCGATCGACGAAGCGCACTGCATCTCGCAGTGGGGGCACGATTTTCGCCCCGACTATCGCCTTCTGGGCCAGCGCCTCCCCAGCTTACGCCCGACGCCCATCATCGCGCTGACAGCGACGGCCACGCCTCGCGTCCAGGACGATATCGTCGCACAGCTCGGACTCGACAGCCCCAGACGCTTCATCCACGGGTTTCGTCGCAGCAATCTCGCCATCGAGGTCGTGGAGCAGGTTCCCCGGGAGCGTGGTGACACAATTCGGCGGCTCTTGACCCCCGCGTCTCGGCGGCCCGCCATCGTCTATGCGACAACTCGCAAGGTCACCGAACAACTGGCGACTGCGTTGAACGGGTATCCGACGAGCGGTGAGCCCCGTCCAAACGCTCCCGCCAGGCCGCGAGAGCTTGCTGCGGCGGCCTATCACGCCGGCATGGAGCCGGAAGAGCGCGAACGAGTCCAAGCGGCCTTCTTGGAAGGGCGGCTGGACGTCATCGTCGCGACTGTGGCGTTCGGCATGGGAATCGACAAGGCTGACGTGCGCACTGTCATCCACGCTGCCCTACCCGGCAGCATCGAGAGCTACTACCAGGAGATCGGCCGCGCGGGTCGCGACGGTAAACCCGCTGTCGCCCTCCTTCTCCATTCTTACGTGGACAGGAGAACCCACGAGTTCCTCCACGAACGAGATTATCCCGACATCGCGACGCTCGACTCCATCTACCGAGCGCTGGGCAGGGCTCCCACCGATCCGGACGCTCTTCGGAGCAAGCTACGGCTGGAGGCGCACGAGTTCGGAAAAGCGCTGGAGAAGCTCACAATCCACGGCGGCGCCGTCGCTTCCCCGGACGGTGGCGTCGTGCGCGGCGCCCGAGGGTGGAAGCAGCCCTATCGTGCCCAAGAGTCGCACAAGAAGAAGCAGCTCACCCTGATGGGGCGCTACGCCGAATCCCATCAGTGTCGCATGGCTCACCTGGTGAGCCACTTCGGCGATCAGGAGGACGGGGGGCAACGCTGCGGTCTCTGCGACGTGTGCGCTCCCGACGCCGCCATCGCGCACGAGTATCGGGCACCGAGCCCGGAGGAACAGGCGAATCTATCGAGCGTGCTCTCGGCGCTCGCCAATGGGGGAGAGCAGGCCATGGGACGCCTTTTCCGGGAGACCTTCCCCGAGGGAAGTCTCGACAGGCGGAGCTTCGAGCATCTGCTCCTTGGGCTCAGGCGAGCTGGCCTCGTCACGATCTCGGAAGCATCCTTCGACAAAGACGGCGAGACAATCGTCTACGAGCGCGTGGGCCTCACCTCCAAGGGTAGGGCTGCCCAAGGGGCAGGGGGACCGTGCAATCAGTACACGGCGGGCGGCGGCATTCGCGGTTGAGGCGGAGGCTCGTCATCGGGCGGCTCGGCCAGGCGCACCTTCCCTCGTCGCGGGATGGTCGCCCCGCGCCGTTCTCGACGCAGCGTTTCCTCGAGCGCGTCCGCGAAGTCGTGGATCTCCCGGGCCAGCGCCTTGTGGACCTTGGAGCCGTCACCGCGTACGAGCTCACCGTCGCCCCAGATCTCGACCCGCCCCGACTCGTCCACCGACACGAGGATGGAGTTGTCGGCCCGCCGCGCCTTGCCCCAGCCATACTTCCATTCGCCACGGCCGTGCTTCGCCGATGCGCGCACGAAGCGGCGCTCGTCGTCGAACTCGATGATCTCCCAGCCGCCTCGCCGCATCGTGTAGGCGATCGCGTCGAGGGTCACGTCGGGTGGCGCCAGTGAGACGGTCAGCGGCGTGTTGGGTCGCCAGCGGTTACACCCAGCCAACGCGAGCAGAGCGTACAGTGTGAGAACGAGCGCGAACCGAGACATTCCGGCGTCACCATGCCCGAGGAACCAACGGAGTGGAAGGTCTCTTCGGCAGCACTCGGCCGGCTGCCGTACCCTGCGGAGCTGGCACCCAAGAGGACGCTGGCAATCAGCGGTCAGCGGTCAGCGGTCAGCAATTGGGCGAATGGGCGCTTGGCGGCTCGGACGACCGGGTGGACTACTAGGTCGCCGTGGCCCTTGGCCACAAATCGCGACGAGCATCCATGAGGTGCGTCGAGACGTGGTCGGCGGCAAGAAGGGAAATGGCCGGGAGCACCAGGCCTCCATGAGCGAGCTCCAAGTCTTTCCGTTGGTGACTCGTCAATCGTATGCGGCGCGAATCCTTCCATCGAGGTGTGGTTCGAGCTCGCCCATAGACTTGACGTGAGCGACCAAAGCGTCGAGGTCATAGATGGGCAGAGGCTCAGGGGAAAGGCGCCGGAACACGTCGAATCCCTCTCCGCCCTCGACCAAGAACTGGTTGGCGACGGCCGTGTACTTTCGAGCGTCTTCGAGCGGCTCTCCCCGGACGAGGATCGGACCGAGCGCACGATCGTCCGGGCGATCAGGGTACCACGTGTAGCTGAGCCCCGATGCATGAAGTAATCGCGGATGGCGGGTTACACTCCACTGCTGCTCGAGCAGGGCCCGGACCTCCCGCCCCATGATCTCGACACGATAGAGCCGCTGTCCGAAGGGCTGCACCCGGAACAACTCGCCCCACGTCACCGGTCCCGCACGCAGATCGGCGCGTACCCATGCGGGAGTGAGGAACGCGAAGTCTGTCTTCGCCGCAGCTCGCTGTGCGTCGGCGATGATGGATCCGAGCGCTGATTGGCCGTCGGTCTCGGGGTGCCGAAGTATGGGCATCTTGGCCTGGGCGATGATTTGGGACGTGCGCCCACTGACGCTCGCTTCGACGTAAGCCACGTAGCGCTCGATTTCTTCGCGGGGCACGTCATACGACGGTGCACGGTCCGTCCACGTGCTGCGAATCCGGGACTCTGTCTCGACGACGTCGCCGCTGGCGCTGTCGAGGGTCAGGGTGATGTCGGCAAAGGCGGTTCCCGACGAGAAAGCCTGAGTAACGAGCGTGCTCTCGCCGGAGGCGGTTGGTAGGCGTGCATGGATTGCGTCGTGGGTATGCCCGGAGAGGACCACGTCGACCGATGGGGGAAAACTGCGAACGAGCCGCAATATCTCGCCGCTCACCGCGCTCGCATCTCGAGGCACCCGTTCGCCAAACTCTTGGTGGCCCCCTTCGTGCAGTACGACGACAATCGCGGAAATGCCCTCCGACTCGAGCTCCTTCGCGCTTCGCTGGACTGCGTGGCTGACGTCCTCGAAGCGAACTCCCTGCATGAGTGATGGCGTCAAGAACCAGTTCGCACCTGTGAGCACGGCCCCGATGAAGCCAATCTTCAGCCCTTGGACTTCTCGGACGACGTCGGGCATCACCAAGGGGCGGCCCGTCGTCTCATCGATAACGTTCGCGGCGATGAACTGAAACCCAGCACCGGCGTAGTCACACCCAAGGAAGGGACCATTCGCGTGGTTGCCGCCAAAGACGAGGCGGCGCAGTTCAGAAGCGCCGTCGTCGAACTCGTGGTTTCCGAGGCCGGCGATGACGTTGCACTTGGGGTTTCCGAGCTGTCCGTCGCGGCAGTCGGCATTTCCCAGTAGTTCCATCGTCTTGATCGTCGGTTCATCCTGATAGAGGGCCGAGCTCGGTGGCGAAGCTCCAACGAGATCTCCCGCGTGCACGATGAATGAACGACCTTCGAACCCGCGACTTGCTTGGCGGAAATACCTATCAAGGATTGCTGCCCCGCCGAGCGTGCGCCCGTCGACGCGCCCAGTGGATGTGAGATGACCGTGAAAGTCGTTGAACGCCAGAAGCTTCACACGGACTTCTCCCGCGCCCCCGCGCTTCATGGCCTGCCAGCGAAGCTCCCTCTCTGCGTAGCGCCGCGCCTTCACGCTTCCAGGTGGAGCCCCGCGTGGGTGGCGATGGCTCAATCTCTGACTACCCGAGTGGCGCGCGTCTGCGGACGATAGCGTTGACATGGCGCTTAGCGACACATTCCGGAGGACGCTGAGCGACCGCACCTCCTCCTTGCCCGACCCGGAGCAGCTGGCGGCGACCGCAACTGTCGAAGAGACGAAGAGGCTCAGCACCGCGATCGACTTGGCGAATCGGTGGCAGGGGGGTGCCGCGAGCAGACCCGCTCCGGTAACTGGACTCCTTTCGCGTTCGCCATTAGTGCAGTCAGGCGCGCCGCTTGAACGCTCGTCATCAGCCTTCGAAGATTCAAGGCGCCCGGTCATGGTGGACTTCTCTTTGGCGCCGCAGAGACTCGCTAACGTGCCCACACAGTGACAGTCGAGCGAACACTGGTGGTGGACCGCGGCTCCCGCGTCGACATCGCTTCGTTCTCACGGCGAGCGGCGCGACCTTCCGAGAAGGCGCTGGAGTGGCGCGCTGAGCTCTGACACTGGATCGTTGCGAAGCGGTCGCAGAAGCCGCATACCGCCGCGCTAGGAGGTTTGCTCGGTCCCACTACGAAGCCTTTCGCTGTCGCCGTGTACGAACACCCTGTCTCGCGACCCGCAGCCAACGCGGCTCCTCGGGCTCCGCATACTGGCTTGCTTGGAGGAGGCGACGCGCTTCCTCGTGGCGGCTCGGTTGGAGTTCTCCGGTCGAAGCACGAAGTGCGACTAGTCTTGTCTTCTGCGGCGAGGGCGGAGACCTCCCGTATCGTCGGTATCGACGCGGCGCGAGCCTTCGCGACTCTCGGAATCGTTCTGGTTCACGTTTGCGAGTTTCAAGGGCTCGGGCACCAAGCAAGCGCTGTCGGGCGGTTCGGCACGGCGTACTACATCTTCGTTGCCATCTACCTCTGTGCCATCGAAGCGAATCGCGCGGAGCCGCGAGGCTTCTTCGACGACGCGGAACGCCGCGCCAGGCGCGTGCTGCGCCCGTTCGTCGTCTGGAGCATCATCTACGCGGCCCTGGCGCTCGTCCACGCGTTCCGTCGCGGCTCAGTAACCACCGACATAGCGCGTTGGTGGGGGCCACTGGCGGGCACGGCATTGCACCTGTGGTTTCTGCCCTTCGCCTTTGCGGTGACGCTCATTGTGCGACCGCTTCTGCGCCCCCTGATGGTACTCCCGCTCCGATATGTCGTCGCGAGCTGGGCGGCCGTAGTCTGTTTCGCCTACCCCTTTTCATTCCTGTGGGCCATTCCTGGACTCGACAGACGGTGGCTTCTGGATTGGCATCTGCACCGATTCGATCGCTGGTTGGAGGAGGTTCCCTTTGTGCTCGCCTGTGTCGGGGTGGTCGTGCTGTGGTTCAGACGGGATCAATGGCTGCCACGTGGCGTGTCGAAACGCCTTTGTCGATTTAGTCCCTGGCTGCTCGCGCTCGCCTTTCTGGGGACGGAGTGGCGCTATGTTCTCTCGGTGGAAACGCTTCGCGCGAGTGGGCTGGGCGAGGGGCGTCCCTTGGCACACTTGGCCGGGCTGGTCCTGGCCTTGTTGGCTTTGCGATTGCCGCGCTCTCGCCGGCTGGCTGTTCCAGCGGTTCTAGGGCGCCACACGTACTTCGTCTTCCTTTGCCATGTCGCCTTGCTCGATTTGGCGGGTGGATTCTGGTGGCGTTTGCCTGGCTATGGGTCGCTGCTTTTCGCATGGCTGAGCGGCGTTGCCGTATTTGCCGTAGGTGTCTCCGCTGGGGCACTCTTGTCGCGAGCACCCGCTGTGGCGCGTTGGTTCAGCTGATCAGCGTGCGCTGGCGGCAGGGATGTCATCGCCCCGGAGGAGCTCCGGCGGCGAGCGCCTGCCTGTCGAAAGCCCCCGAAGGGGGTGCTCGAATTGAGATCCCTGGCACGGCGCAGGCCGCCCAAGGTCCGGCGCGGCCGACGCTTGTACCCTTTTTCACGCCAGGGGGGCGAACCAATTCCTCCCCCCGGAGGGCGCATGGCGTGGCACCCCCTTGCTGCGTGGCCGGTACGGGCGGCGGGCATGCGAGTCGCTCTCGGGTTGGGGCTCTCAGAGTCAAGTCCGCGGCGGCCGGTGAGAGCAGTACTGCTCGCGAGCAACAAAAGGAAAAGGCAGGCGGCAATGACGAGAGTAAGGTTTCTTCTTCTTGGCACCTTGGGACTGGGCGTCGTCGGTCCCGCCTGCAGCACGACGGATGATGACGGCGAGGCCAGCGGCGCGGGCGGGGTGTCCGTTGGAACAGGTGGAGCGGCGATCCAGACAGGTGGCGCCTCCTCCGTGCCAACTGGGGGAGTGTTCGGCAGTGGAGGAGTTCCGGGTTCCGGTGGCGGCCCAGGTTCCGGTGGCGGCCCAGGTTCCGGCGGCGTGCTCGGCAGTGGGGGGAATCCAGCCTCAGGCGGCGCGCCCGGTAGTGGTGGAAACCCAGCTTCTGGCGGCGTGCCCGGCATTGGGGGCATTCCCGGTACGGGTGGCGTTCCCGGCGCCGGCGGGGTTCCCGGCACCGGGGGCGTTCCTGCTACGGGTGGGGTTCCCAGCGCTGGCGGCGCGCCCAGTTCTGGAGGAAGCGTGAATGGCGGGGCTGGCGGGGACGCCCTCGCCGGGGCGGGCGGCGACGGGGATGCCGGCGGTGGGAGCGCTGGCGCACCGTCTACGGCTGTGACGGTGCAGCTCGCTCAGCGCTTGCAGGCAATCGACGGGTTCGGGATCAACATCACTTGGGGAACCGCCCTCACGGACGAGCGCGCGGAGCGGCTGTTCAACGTCGACACAGGGCTCGGTCTGACGATCGTTCGTGTCGGTATGGGTGACAACGGGGATCAGCTGAGCGCCAACATCTGGGGCGACATGCAAATGGCGCAGGCGCATGGCGCCGAGATCTTCATTGGAACGCTTTGGAGTCCGCCCGGATACATGAAGACCGACGGAACCGTGAACGATGGCGGACACCTGTTGCCGGAGTACTATGAGGAGTGGTCAGACACGATCGCTGCGTTCCCGGCCCTGGTGAAGCAGAACACCGGCATCGATCTCTACGGCATGTCACCACAGAACGAGACTGACTTTGCGTCGTGCGGGATGACTGAGCCCTGCAATGGCAGCTATCCGACGACAATCTTCACGGGGGCCGAGTACGCGGCGTTCGTCAGGGTAGTCGGACCAAAGCTTCGTGCCTTGAACCCGCCGGTCAAGCTCATCTCACCCGAGGCATCGGAATGGCTCCACGTTTGGAGCAATGAGTCCGCCTGCTGCTCGGAGCCTGGGGGCCAGCCGAGCTCCGATCCGCTGAACTGCGGCTTCCCGGCAACGAACTGCAGCGGGTTCGACGGCTATGATTACGGCCACGCTCTCTACGCCGATCCAGAGGCGTGGGACTTGGTGGACATCCTCGGGACCCACCAGTACGACACGCAGCAGGCGGAGCCGTGGCCTGACGACGTCCCCGACAGGAAGCCCGTTTGGCAGACAGAGATGTCGGGCGTGAAGTGGTGGCCCGAGCAGGGGCCAAGCTCTCACATCGAGAACGGCGTCGCGGTCGCAGGATGGGTTCACCACGCGCTCACTGTTGGCGAGGCGAGTGCCTGGCTCTGGTGGTGGGAGCAGGCCAACAGCACCAACGAGGGCTTGATTCTCAATGGCTCCGTCACGAAGCGCTTCTGGACGTTCGGCAACTTCACCAGGTTCGTGAGACCCGGCTACACGCGGGTAGACATCACTGGCGAGATCCCCACGGACGTTCTGCTCGTGGCGTTCTCGGGCCAGGACGGCACCGTGGCAGTCGTGGCCATCAACAAGAACAGCGCAGCCATCGACGTGCCGATCACGATCGCTGGCGGGCAGGCCCCCACCTCCCTGACTCCGTGGGTCACGTCGGAGAGCGACGACCTGGCCTCCAAGGACGCCGTCACCGTGACGGACGGCACCTTCACGGCACCGCTCGCGGGAACCAGCGTGACGACGTTCGTCGGTCGATAGCACGAAAAGGTACCGACCCAGTGTAACCCTGCACCCCTGGGAGGCGCTCCTTCTCCCCCCGAGTCCTGCAGTGGATGAGCTAGGATCTCGTCCACTGCAGGGGTCCAGAAACAAGCATTGGGAGTCGTCGTGCAAAAGGCCAGACCATTGATCGCTATCCGTCCACACCTCGCGGGCGTGCTCGTCGTCGGTGCCAGCCTGGTGGGCTGGGGCTGTGGGGGCGACGACACGAGCCCGGCCAGCCAAGAGACGCCGGGTGCCGGAGGCGCGGCAGCTGGCGTTGGTGGCGCCGCCACGGGTGGCGCGGGCCAGAACACTGGCGGATTCCCTTCGGGCGTCGGGGGGCTCGGAGCGGGGACGGGTCTCGGCGGCACTGGCGCTGGGGCAAATGCCGGAGTGGGAGGCGCAATCGTGGCGGCGGGCGGAGCGGCCAGTGGGGGAGCGGGTAGCGACATGGCGGGGGGCGCCGGTGGTGGAATCCTTGGCGGCGGCACGGGTGGCGTCACTGTCGGCACGGGGGGCGTGGCGGCCAGCGCGGGTGGAACGGACGCGGCGAGCGGCGGCACTGGTGGTGCCCAGGGCGGCGCGGGCGACGCCGCAGGCGGCATGGCAGGGTCCCTGGGTGGCAGTGGCGGTAGCGCAGACGCCATGGGTGGCAGCACGGAGGGCGGCAGCGGCGACGGGACGGGCGGGGCCGCCGGAGGCACGAACAGCAGCTCTGGCGGGGCGGGTGGGAACTCGGGCGGCGGGGGTGGCGACACCGGTGGTAGCGCGAGCACGAGCTCGCCCGGTTGCGGCACGCCCATTTCACGCCCAGCTCCGAACGTGCAGCAGACGATGGATGTCGATGGAGCGACTCGCTACTATCTGCTCCACGTGCCCCCTGAGGCCGACAATCAAACGCCGCTCATGCTGATCTTCGGTCTGCATGGCTACGACATGAACAACGTCGCCGTCGCCGGCCTGTACGACTTCACCCAACGTTCCAACGGTCAGGCCATCACCGTGCTTCCCTATGGTGAGGGTCCTCCTCCCGGTGACGTCTCCCACTGGGGTGACCACGTGCTCGAGTCGACGTGGCAGGCCAACCCGGCGAACTACAACTTCATCGAGCGGCTGATCAGCGATCTCCAGAGCAGATTCTGCATCGATACGCGCCGAGTGTTCATTGCAGGGTTCAGCATGGGTGGGTTCTTCACTAACACCCTCGCCTGCGATCACAGCGACTGGTTCCGCGGCTTCGCGCCCATCGCCGGGGGCGGGCCCATGAACTGCGCCAACGGCGCCACGCCCGCCATCATGCTCCATCATGGGACCGCGGACGATATCGTGGACATCTCGAGCGGTGAGGGGAGTCGCGACTTCTGGGTCGAACACAACGAGTGCGCGTCGACGAGCACCTCATCCTACACCGGCTGTGAGAGCTATGACGGCTGCCCCGAAAGAGGTCCGGTCGTCTGGTGTGTGGGCAACTTCAACCACACGATCAACTCGACGACGGCCGCGAACATCTGGTCCTTTTTCAGCGGCCTGGAGTAGCGCGATAGGAGTCTGGAGGCTCGCGCCGCGCGCGCCGGACTCCGCGCCGCGAGTGATTCGTGGCGATCTACGCCGATCAGCTGAGCACCGCGCGGCGCCCCTGCACCCCGCCCTTTGCCGCGCGCCCCGCCTTGTGCACCGCGGGCGGCGTCAGGGATTATGGGGCGCAATTCTTCCCCCCTAGCGCGCAACTTTCCGCCGGAGAGGTTCGACCGCGCTGGCGCAGTGCCGGGCTCTCCAGCGCCCTTTCGCCGCCCACAAGCGTTGGTGTCGGCGGAACCGCTCGTCGAGGTAGATCGGTGCCCGCTCTTCGGTCGTCGAAGACGGCGAACGAGTGAGACAAAGCGTCGCTGCTCGGTTGACTGCGATTCGTTCGCAAGTCATTAACAGTCTTGCCCCCTAGGTACGATCCCGAGGAGTCATCCGACTATCCCTCTACTCCACCGTTCCATGGCGGGGCCATGACGCATTCCGAAGAGGTTACGCTGTGATCGATGTGCGAGCAGATGCATTGAATGGGCGCGTACTGAGCACCGTGACGAAGAAGCGAGCACTCTGGGCTCGTGGGATTCGCGCAGGCTTCTTGGGCGCTCTCTTCATGGCCGCGTGCTCTGCTCAGGACGACCCGAAGGATGCCGACGGGGGGCTCTCGGGTGCTGGAGGCGCGTCGGGCGGCGCAGAAGGCGCGTCGGGCGGAAATCGAGCGGTCGGCGGTAATGGCTCACCAGGCGCGTCCGGCGGCCTGAGCGGCGGCTTGGGCGGGAACCCAAGTGCATCCGTCGGGGGGCAGACGCACGCGGGGGGAAGTCAAGGGGCGGTTGGGGGGCAATCCTCCAGCGGAGGTCTAGGGTCCTTGGGCGGGGCGGGCACCGGCGGCCAGCAAAGCGCTGCTGGTGGGCGAAGCGGTGATGCAGGCAGTGAACAGAGCAGCGGCGGTGGTGACAGCTCTGGCGGCCGCGAGTCGCAGCCGGGAAGTGGAGGCAATGCTCCAGCAGGGGGAACGGGTGGATGGGGCGGCGCTGGCGAAGGCGGAATCGGCGGCAGCGGAGGAACCGGAGCCTCGGGCGCGGCAGGGTCTAGTGGAGCAGCTCCCGGCAGTGGGGGCGGGCCTGTGGTCGTGCCGGATCCCGGCCCCAACGGTGAGCGGTATCCCTTCCCCCAAGAGGTCCAGTACCCCTATGGCTTTCAGTCCCCTGCCGTGACCAGCGACCACGTGAGGAGTTGGTACGACAACTGGCGACGTCGCTATTTGGTGTCCTGCAACGGCAATCTGATGCCGAGCACCGAGAACAGCTCGATAGCGAAGGTGGAAGCGGCGGGGTTCGCGATGGTCGCCGCGGCCTACATGGGCGACAAAGAGGCGGTGGACGGTCTCTGGGGATTCTACAAGTCGAAGACCTCCAGCCAGGGATGCGGACTCATGGGGTGGCAGGTCAGCTGCGGTGGAGTAAGCGACTCGGGGGCCGCCACGGATGGCGACATCGACGTGGCTTCGGGTCTCATCGTGGCTCACTGGCAGTGGCCGAACGACGGCTATGACGAGAAGGCCAGGGAGGTCATCACCCACTTGAAGGGGATGATCCTAGAGTGTGGAGGTGTCTCGGCACTCTATCCTGGCTGTGGAGGTGGGCGCCCGTGGGGTGGCTGCAACGAGACGGACATCTCCTACTACTCTCCCGCCTTCTTCAGGTACTTCGCCGAGATATCTGGCGACGAAGCCTGGACCAAGCTCGCAGAGGACACCCACGTGATTCGCGACAACGGGGCTCACCAGAGCACCGGTTTGGTGCCCGACTGGCAGTCGACGAGCGGCACACCAGGCGCTGGGTCGAGGGCGGGGTACTTCGGGTTCGACGCCATTCGAGTCCCCTACAAGCACTGCCTCGACTACCTCTGGACGGGTAATCCCCGGGCTGAGGCCTGGTGCACCAAGGTGAGCTCGTGGGCAAATGGCACGGGCGTCCGCAATCTCAGGGACGGATACAACCTGGATGGTTCCTCGCGCGGCGGCTACCACAACATGGCCGCCGTGGGCAGTATGTCCGTTGCGGCCATGGCGAATAGCCAGGAAGTCGCTGACGCCTTCGCTCAAGAGGCGGCCACCCTCCGCGACGACTTCTGGTACAGCGGCTATCTCGGTAATCTCTACCTGCTGGCCCTCTCCGGCAACATGTGGACTCCAGAAATAGTAGGCTATTGATACGCTGCTTCGTCGCTTCGTCGCTTCGTCGCCGACGGTCAGCGCGCAACGCCGTGTGACGCGCTGATCGCTGAGCTGTCGGGTTGCGGGGGAGGACTGTGGTGGGGCTGAGTCCCCGAGCGCTTCGTTCTCGACCACTTCTGGCAGGATTCTCTTCAGAGTCTTTGAGGCCATCAGCGGTCGGGCGTCAGCCATCAGCCGCCAAGCCCCCATACTTCTGACAGCAGATTGCTGACAGTAGCTAGCCAGCGTCCAGTCTGGTTCCGGCTCCGCGGCGTCAGTGTCCGTTCGCGAAGTGACGATGCAGCGTCGACTCTTCCGACAGTGTCCACCGAAGCTTTGAGGAGCAGGGGGAGGATCTTCTCCCCTGCCTGCAGCACGGCGGGCGAGATAGCCTCGGTGTAAGGCCCGAATAGCGCCGGCCGTCGCGAGGGAATTGGCAACCTCGCCCGTTCGTGCGACGCTCGGCACGCGGCGCAGGCAACCGACTCTCTTCCCGTCATGACGCTGGAGTCGGTTCCCACCGCCTTCGCGCCACCACCGTGAGTACCGATCATGAAGAACCGATTCCTTTTTCTCTCCACCCTCGGATTAGGACTCTTGGGCGTCGCGTGTGGCGAGGCGGATGACGACAGCACTGGGAACGGCGTGGGAGGCACTGGAGGGGTGCCTGCCGTTGGCGGTTCGGGGGCTATCCACACTGGTGGCGTTGGCGCGTCCGTGGGCGGAAGCGGCAATTTGCCCGGAAGTGGAGGCCTCTCGAGCGTCGGCGGCAACCCGAGCTCCGGCGGCAGCCCGAGCGTCGGCGGCAGCCCGAGCGTCGGCGGCAACCCGAGCGTCGGCGGCAACCCGAGCTCCGGCGGCAACCCCGGTACAGGCGGTGTCTCGACCGGCGGCAATCCGAGCTCTGGCGGCGATCCCGGCTTTGGGGGTGACCCGGGCTTTGGAGGTGACCCCGGCACGGGCGGTGTCGCGACTGGCGGTGTCGGCGGCTCCGCCGGTGAGGGGCCCGTTGGGAGCGGTGGCGAGGCGTTCGCGGGGAGCGCGGGCGAGGGCACCGGTGGTGACCAGGGTACTGGTGGTACCCCCGTAGTCGAACCCACCCTGATCACCTCGGCCCAAGGTGCTTATTGGCAAGAAGGCGAGGTCACTGTGGGAGGGGGCTCGCCCAACGTCACCGTCAACGTGAACCAGACGCATCAAGACTGGTACGGGTTTGGTGGCACCTTCAATGAGAAGGGCTGGGATGTGATGAAGGGGCTCAGCCAGGCGGATCGCGACAGGGCCATCCGCCTGCTGTTCGACGTGCAGGATGGCTGTGGCTTCACCTTTGGTCGCATCCCCGTTGGCTCTAGTGACTACGGCCTCACCCGCTACAGCCTCAATGAGACTCCGAACGACTATGAGATGACAAGCTTCTCGATCGACCACGATCGGCAGAACCTCATCCCATACATCAAGGCGGCGCTGGACGTGAAGCCCGACATCTGGTTCTGGGCTAGCCCGTGGTCCCCCCCCACGTGGATGAAAGACAACAACGCGTTCGATCGGGGAAACATGAAGGGCGACGCCCAGACGCTCGCCGCTCACGCCCTCTATCTCGCGCGGTTCGTCGAGGAGTACGCCAGCGAGGGCATCGATATTCGCGCCGTCCACCCTCAGAACGAGCCCGGCTATCCCCAAGACTATCCCTCTTGCAGCTGGTCCGCGCAGGTGTTCACGGACTACATGGCCAACCACATAGGGCCCACCTTCGCGAGCCGTCTCCCCGACGTGGAGGTCTGGCTGGGCACCATGTCGAACCCGAGCTCCGCGCAGATCGTCACCAGCGTGATGGGCAACCAGACCGCGCGCGGATACGTGCGAGGCATCGGCTTGCAGTGGGGGATGGGTGATGGCACCCAGCCGTCCGACTATGCGCAGCAGTACGGGTTGCACGTCATGCAGACGGAGCATAAGTGCGGGAACTTCCCGCCGGGACGAAACCCGGCTCCGAACGATCATGCGTATGCCGTCGAGAGCTGGGGCTACTTCAAGAACTGGATCGGTAAGGGCGTCAACTCGTACATGGCGTGGAACATGGTGCTGGATCCCAGCGGCCTGAACCTGGACGCGGCCCGCCCCTGGCACCAGAACGCCCTTCTGGTGGTGGACGGCAGTCAGCTCGTCGTCACGCCGACGTACTACCTATTCCGTCACCTGGCTCAGTATGTCGAGCCCGGCGCCGTCCGCGTCGGTACGCAAGGCGGTGATGCTCTCGCCTTCCGCAACCCGGACGGAAGTGTCGTTACCGTCCTCTACAACTCCGGTGGTCAAACCCAGATGACGGTCTCCGTGGCTGGCGAGAACCTGAGCTTCTCCATGCCCGGCCAGGGCTGGGCGACTATCAACTGGCAGCCGAGCTAGCACCGTCAGCGGAGCTTGGGCGCGCTCGGCGCGCCATTCTCAGGCGTCGCAAGAAGAGCGCACCCGCCAAGGCCGAGCCCAACCACCATCCCGTCGTGCGTCCCGTGCCGCCCGGCACCGCGCAGCCGCAGCCACCGTCCTCGTCGCCGGGCACCATTTCCGGCGGCGTGGATGGATGGTTCCCAGCCGTCCCGCCCGTCGCGACGAGGTCCGTGCCGCCGGTTGCCATGCCCTCGTCTCCAGGCGCTCCACCGCCACTCGTAGTGCCTCCCGCTGCCAACCGTGTGCCGCCAGCACCAACGCCCCCCGTGGAGATGCCACTGTGCCCACCAGCAGCACTGTGCCCACCAGCAGCACTGTGCCCACCGGCAGCACTGTGCCCACCGGCAGCACTGCCACCACCCGTGGCGCTCTGGCCCCCGGCTGCGCTCGGCGCACCGCCCGCCGGATCCCCACCGGGCGCAATGGTACCTCCCGTGGCGGAGTCGCCGCCTGTCCCGCTGCTGCCGCCTGTCCCGCTGCTGCCTCCCGTGCCGCTCGTGCCGCCTGTGGAGGAGGCACCGAACTCGTAGGCCCCGATGTCGGGCGTGGCGCCCCGTTCCCCGGGCTGGAAGCACGCCGCAATGCCGCCAATGGCTTCGATGTACTCGTAGTCGATGGCGTAGCTCCACCAAGAGACGGCCTGGCCCGTCTCTTCCTTGATGCAGCGCCAGTCGAAGCCGATGTCCTGGCTGGGAGTGGGCGCTCCCGTTGCACCGGCGTCGATGGGCGAGGCTCCCTCCACGAGGTGGAAGTCGAGCGCACCCGCGGCGCTCGCGATCATCGAGTCCGTGCCGTCGAACTCGTTGTTCTCGGCCTGCACGCCGTCACCCATCGCAAGGCCTCGCTGGCCTTCGGTGGGAATACACATGTTGTTCCGAAGGAGCGCGCCGGTGCGCGAGGTTCCGTCCGAAAAGAAGATCTCGTCGTGGTATTGGACGTTGGGGTCGACGCCGTTGTGAACGCATGTGTTGTTGATGATCTGGGCGTTCGGGCTGTTGGTGATGCGGATGCAGGAGCCGCCGTTGCGGAAGCCGATGTTGTTGACGAAGGTGGCGCCGGTGCTGTTCTGGTCGAGGATAAAGCCGCTGCCGTCGCTGCGGTGGTCCGAGATGTCGAGGTTCTCGAAGGAGATCGTCTGCTCTACGACGTTCGCGTCCGGTGAACCCTTCACAGCGAAGAGATTCACGCCGCTCGACCACGAAGGATCCTGATTCCCGTTGTGGGCGACGATGGACTGCCTGATGAGCACACCGGAAGCGCAATAGTGGGCGATCCCGTTGATGCCGTTGTTGTCGGCGATGCAGTTGATGTACTCGATGTTGCCGTTTGACATCTCGCTGCAGTCACCGTCAGTCCACCCGTTGCCGAACCCGCTCGACGAGCCGTTGCGGGACGCCAGACCGACGTACCGGATGTACTCGTAGGTGCCGCCACCGAGCCCGCCCGTATCGAAGATGGGGAGCTCGCCCGGGAAGGCCTCGAAGGTGATCCAGGCGTCCGCCGTGCCCGACCTTACAGGATGGATTGTGGCTGACCATCCCGAGTAGATCCCTCCCCGGAGATACACGGTGTCGCCGGGTTGGGCCGCATTGACGGCCGTGCTCACAGAGGCAGGGGAGCTCTCGCTGCTGCCGTCACCGGAGCCGCTGGGAGCGGCGTAGTAGGTGGCTCCGAGCGCGGGGAGCGGTGCCAGCAGCGCGGCGAGCATGGCAAAGGGAACGGGAAGTGTGCTTCTGAGGTGCCCCATAGACAGAGTGAGAGCCTACACGGCCAACAGTGCCTCGACACGACGTGGGAAAGCTCCCCAGCGCTTCGCCACAACTTTGCAGCGCTGCGCGTGGCACATCTGGATGGCCAGCTGGCGGAGCGTGTCTCTGGGACACATCGAGCTTCCAACAGGGTTCCGCGTCCTTCAGGGCTCGGCAGGGCCGTTACGGCTCGACCTCGAGATACTCCGGACCCTCCCGAAACGGATAGGCAGGTCGATGTGGGATTCTCGGGAGGCTCCAGAGGCAGATGGTCGAGTCGATCCAAGATACTCCCGAGTCTTGGGCAAATAGGGGGTGGGCAAACGCGGGGAGATGGCCCGGTGACACACGTTAGCGCAATCAACCTAGATTTCGCGCGCCCCCCGGCACATGGACGCTGAATCCTGCCGAATTCTCGGGTGTGGTTCGGGCGCCCCAGAAGAACGGGCACGCTCGAGAGTCAAAGCGCGGCCCTGGCGCAAACTGCCCAGCAGCAACATGCAGATGAACTGTATACTCACCAGGCGTTAAAGGACTACAACCACTAATAGAGTAACCACGGACCTTCTGGCCATAGCGCCACGATCCTATTATCGCGTCGCTCATCCCCTTACTGCGAAGAATGCGACAAACCAACCTGGCCCCACGACCCTGGCTCTCAATCCGCTCGACGGACACACCTTAGACCGGAATTGAACGTCTGTTACCCTTCAACTGCCAAGAGATCACGTAGCCCGCACTATCGCGCTCCAGGCCAATCGTCACCGAAGGCTCCGAGAGCCCAAACACATTACACCCGATCACAGTCACGGCGGGAACAGCCAGAGTAAGCAGCCCCACGGGTGGCCGGATAGCCTCGAGTGGGGTTAAGATACTGCGTCGCCGATTCATCACGCTTTCCCTCACATATCTTCCTGTAGCACTACGGCTTTCTTAGCAGGAACACTTCGTACTCGGTTCGCGTTGCAATTTGCTCGGGTGTGTACTGCGGATCAATTGGATTCACCGCGCTACCATCATCCCTCCGACCATGCGACCCGCTATCGTGCCCGCCACCGTCCCCGCCATGCTGACTGCCAGCGACGCTCCCACCGTAGCCGCTGGTCCCATGGCCGACGCACTGCTGAGTCCCACGCCCCACGCCGGTGCGCTTCCGTGGGGATGCCCCCACCGCTAGACCGGCAGG
>JAEWRL010000112.1 GCA_023398955.1 Pseudomonadota bacterium | reverse complement strand
CCCCGGACGGCAAAACGCCTGGCACGCTCCCGCTCGATCAGCACGTCGAGAGCGCGCTCCACGATCTCGGCCAGGCTCGCGTCGGGAAGCGAGTGGCTGACAAGGGCGCGGGCGGCATCGAGCTTCTCTTTCAGGGCCGCGCTCGCAGTGAACGCGATCTTTTGGCGAGCGGCGCCCAGAGGCTCGCACTCCGCCCGTGCATCGCGACGCGCGGCGACCTCGGCCAGGTGCGCGACGAGCTCGGCTGTCACTTGCCTGTCGCAGTTCACGAGCTCCTCCAAGCGAGCGAGCAAGGCCTTGTCCGAAAGGTGGCCTGGAGCCCGACCGCGGAGCAAACCGTCAGTGTGAAGGGCACGCGCTAGTCTGCTTTCGAGCCGCGCGCGCGACGAAACCCAAGACCCGCAGACAGCAAACCGAGGCCAAGCAACAGGAAGCCCGCTTTGCTCGTATGCCCCGCTGAGCGTACTCCTGCTCTGGAGACGCTGCAGCCGCTCCCTTCGGCCAAGCCTCCCTCTGGGGTCCCCGAAGCACCTGCCCCTGCGACGGGCGGGTCGAGGTCCTCACCATCGGGTTCCGCTTCAGGCTCGGGCTCCTTTTCGGGCTTGGGTGGCTGCTCTTCCGCGGCCTGGGCGCGCAGCGCTTGGAGCTGCTCTGACTGGCAGTCGAGTTGGAAGCTGGCGTCCTGCAAAGCTTCCGCTGTCGGCAGTGATGCCGGGTCGAAGCAGTTCTCTACAGGTTCGGAAAGCGCCCCCGTGACAGAGCGCGCCCGGATCTCGAGGCAGCCGGGTGAGTCGTCGAACCCCAAGAAGAGTTCGGGTACGTCTTGTGGCCAGCCTACATAGTGCATGCGTCCGTCGCCGCCTCGAAAGCGAACGTCTAGGAGGACATCATCTGAACTGAAAAGGCATGCGCGTACTGTGTCGGAGATGCAACTGTTAGTGAACTCTGAAGCATCCACCGGTACCACCTCGACTTCGGGTCGAGGAGGAGCGTCAACATCTTCTGGTCCCCCGCCTGTCGTAAAGGTAGTGACCTTGGGCATACCGTCGTCGTGCTCGAACGCGGGGTCCATCGGCTTGGCCACCAGCTTGTACTGTGTGGACGGCTCCAAGGGTTGGTCAGGGATCACATCATAAGAGGGGATGCAGATTTCTGTCGTCGCGTGTCCGTCCAAGGTGGTCGGCACAACCTGACCTTCGGGACCGACGAGTTCCACCTGGGCCCCCTTGACCCACGGCACCACGTTGGTGGGCACTCCCGTGGCGCCGTCCGTCGGAACGCTCTTCTCGATTCCGCTCCGTGGCGCGCAGCTGCAGGCCTGGGCCTCTCGAGTGTGTCCAAGCAAGGCGACGAGCGCGCAACCCGCAACAAAGCTGGGAGCCCAGGCTTGGTGCAGGAGGATTCGCCCTGCTCGCTGGGTTGGGCCGGTAGAGGGTCTCGATGGGCGCCAAGCACTCGTCATGGAGCGCCACTGAGCAAGAGCCATGCCGCTACCCGGAAGGGCGTGCGATGCGCTCCCTGTCCAGGAAACGATGGGAAAAGGGACGGACGTCCTGGCACGGCCCGCTGCCAGCGAGTGGCACAGTCGGGTGGCGCAGTCAGGGTGGCGCAGTCAGGCGGCGCAGTCAGGGCGCGACCAGCTTCGACCGGGCCAGCAGACGCTGTGAGCTCGGAACCCCCCTCCGCTCGTGCGCGGAGCTCCGGACATGAGAGACCTTGCTCCGGACCGGCTCGAACCGCTACCCTCGCTTCATGAGGGCAGGCGGCAAACTCGGTGCCCGGGTCGTTCTCAGCGGGGCCATACTGAGCTTGGGGCTCCCTGGGGTTGCTTGCAGCGACGGTTCTGGAGCGGGCGCGCTCGGCGCTGGCGAGAAGGGCGGCGCTGGCGGTACAGGCGACGGCGGAGCGGCGGAGGAGGCAGGTGTGTCGGGCGGCGAGGCAGGGTTTGTATCACTGATTCCGCCCATCGAGTGGATCGGACCCCT
This sequence comes from Pseudomonadota bacterium, assembly GCA_023398955.1. Classification (GTDB taxonomy): domain Bacteria; phylum Myxococcota_A; class Polyangia; order Polyangiales; family Polyangiaceae; genus JAEWRL01. The sequence continues at coordinate 13,871 of JAEWRL010000112.1, read as the reverse complement.
CGCAGGCGCTGGGAATCCCGAAACCGTTCCATCGAACGGGATTCCCCAGAACGTTAGCCGGAGCGGCCATACCGCCACCCTGCTTGGGGACGGCAGGGTGCTGCTGGCGGGGGGAGCGCGCGTCAGTGCTGCGGACGAGCTCGGCAGGAGCGCAGAGCTGTTCGAGCCTGACAGCGCCGCATTCACCCTCACGGGCGCGATGGTCGAGAGGAGGGTCGGGCATACAGCGACGTTGCTCGAGAATGGAACGGTGCTGCTCGTCGGGGGCGCCGAGAATGCGCCCTCTAGCACGGAGATCTATGATCCCGCCACAGGGGTGTTCTTTCAGGGCGCCAGCACGCTCGTCCCGCGCAGCGGACACGCCGCCAGCTTGCTGGGTGACGGGCGAGTGCTCGTTACGGGCGGGACGGGGGACGCGGGTGAGGTGGAGACAAGCGCTGAGATCTACGATGCAGAGCTGGAGGCGTTCGTGGCCACGGGCTCGATGCTCGAGGGGCGGAGCGGCCACACAGCGACGCTGCTCCACGATGGCAGGGTGCTGGTGGTGGGGGGCGGCTCCGCGACGGCAGAGCTCTACGACCCCCTGACGGAGACCTTCGGGGCGACTGGCGAGATGGCCGTGCCTCGGGGAGAGTCCACGGCCACGTTGCTGCAGGATGGAACGGTGCTCGTCGCGGGTTTCGACCTTGGGGTCACGCCGCGGGCTGCCGTCCGCGAGGGGCCCTGGGCGGAGCGCTACGACCCCGTCAGCGGTAGCTTCGCGTCAGCGGGGACCATGGGAGTGCTCCTCTTGACCCACACGGCGACCCTGCTCGGCGACGGGCGCGTCCTCATCGTTGGGGGGCTCGAGTACATCGGCGGGGAGTTCATCGCGCTCCCGCGGAACATCGCCTCCGTCTATGACCCGGAGAGCAGCACCTTTGACGCCAACGAGCAGGGCGAGACGGAGGTGCGGCGTGAAGGGGGCTCCACGGCCACCCTGCTTCCCAGTGGGGCGGTCCTCGTCGCTGGCTGGAATCCGGCGGAGCTCGTGTCGGTGCCCTAGCCGCGGGTCCGCGAGGGCCGTCGGGGACCTCCGCCCTATCGCGGCTCTTGCCCCCGATCGTTCAATTCACGGGCGCATCGTGCGAGGCTGCGTCACGTGCCCTATCTCCTCTTTTGGGATCGAGTCCACACTCGTGTCGGCGGCTTGGCTGGCGCACCCGTCGCGAGAAACAGCACGTGCCGCGCCTTGCGGCCCTCGAAGGCACCGACGCGCAGCGCTTCCACGTCGAACCCAGCGCTCGCGAGAGTGCGCTCGTATCGCGCACACGGCCCCTGAGACCACACCGCCAAGACGCCGCCAGAGCGCAGCGCGCGTCGACATGCGGCAGCTCCCCTGCGGCTGTAGAGCTGCTGGTTGTGCGGTGTCGAGAGGGCCGCGGGACCATTGTCCACATCGAGTAAGAGCACGTCGTAGGCGCCGGGAGACGACTCGATGTTCGCGAGCACATCGCCAGCGAGTACCCTGCACCGGGCGTCATCGAGCGGAAAACCGGCGAGGTGCCCCAAATGGGGTGCGGTGCCATTCGATGAGCTCGGGGACGAGCTCGGCGACGGTGACCTTCGTGTGGTGCTCGACTCGATCGAGGACGGCCCGCAAGGTGTACCCGAGGCCAAGCCCTCCCACCAGCACGTCGCGCGCCCCCGAGCAGCGGCGTAGTGCTTGCTCCGCCAGGTTCACTTCGGAGGCGCTCGTACGGCTGGACATCAACGTCGATGTGCCTGCGCGCAGAACCCATTCATCACCGCGCCGCACCAACGTGAACTCGGAACCGTCGTGGAGCCGGGCCTGGCCGATGATCTCGAAGGGTAACAAGCGTCAGCTCTTCGCACAGTCGAGCGGCTGGGGCAAGCCTTCGGCTCGGGCAGTCCAGGGCAGGTGGGGGGGGCGGACACGCGTCTGTCTTGCTGGCAAATCCTGGCGAACTGGCGGGCCCCCGGCTGCAGCCCGTCGAGCACTGCCTCCCCAAGGAACCCTCCGTCGCGGTACACGGCGAGAGGTCCCGCGGGCAGCGAGTGGGCGGTGTCGTTGCTGAGGGCGACGGCGCGCTCCGCGAGGGCATCCCTGCTGCTGAACCAGACGACGGGCCTCGCCGCCACGGGGGTCGCCAAGAATTGGAGCAGCGCCGAGTGGCGGGGAGCGAGGTCAAGAGCCTGAGGGATGCCATAGATGGAGATGGCCCGTTCCGCCTTCTGGCTCACGCCGGCTTCGGCGACGAGGTCCCCAACCCAAAGCAGGTCGCTGGCTTGGCGCCTGCCGCTCGCGGCTCCGGTGCGTACCTTCGGGGCACGGCTCTTGTGATGGCAAGGTTCTCGCCGGGAGCTCAGAGACCCATTCTGCGAAAGGGGCTGGTCGGCGGCACGGGTTCCCGAGCCTGGAAGCCGGGAAGTGCGTTCATCCCCGGATCGGGAGAGCCGCGGCGCGGATCGGCGGGCTTTGCACCCACGCTAGGCACTGCCTAGCGCCGTGGGCGGCCAAGACTCGCAATCGTCTAATCGCAGCCGCCCGCAGGGCACGGCGCGGGCACGAACGTCGATTGGCCTACTTCCTGGGTGGCATAGAACGAAGCATCCTGCCCCTTGGGGATCTCGCTGCTGCAGTGGCTGCCGCAGCTGGCTGGGAAGGCATCGCTATTGCTCTTCAGCTGGAACATCCTGAAGTCAGCGCGCTCATACGCCTGGAACGAGTTGTGGTAGAAGGTCCCATCCGAGTCGACGGCGTACAGATAGTCGGTCGTATATCCGCTCGAGTGCGTGATTCGCAGGAACGTGTCGTTGACCGTGAACCACTCGCCGTTGGCGAGCATGACCTCGCTGCCCTGATTGACGGTGAACCGGAACTCGTCGGGGTCCACGTCCTTTCTATAGTGGTGCACACCGCCGTTGCTGGTGTTGTCCTGGAACCATCCCTGGCTCGTCCCGTCGAGCAGCCGGGGATCCTGTTCCCTGGCCGACGCCGGGATGTTGACCATGTCGACCATCTCATAGTTGTCCCCCGCCGCTGCGGCCAATGCTGCGCCGCTCTGTAAGTCGGGTATGGTCGGCTTTTCCACGCTGTCCGTCGACGCCTTCTCTATCCTGCCGATGTAACCGCCGCTCATGAAGCCCGCGTCGGAGAGCACCGACCCCTGCTTGTCATCGAGGAAGATGTACGGGTACGTCGTTCTAGAGCCTGAACTCGAAACGAACACGAAGGCGATGTTGTTCGAAGTGAACCACTGGCCGTCATTTCTGCCTAGTCGTGCGGTGCCATCCTCCCAAACCCTGAGACTGAAGTTGCCCCACTCGCTCGAGCTCGTCCAATGCGCATCGTTGCCCGTGACCCACCGCGGGTCGCGGTAGGAATTCTCCGGCTCGTCGCCAATCACCGGTGCTTCGAGATCGCACGGCGGAACATAGTCCGGCGGGTAGTCCATCTCGTTCGAGATGGCCAAGCGCAACGCGGGGCCGATGCCGTCGATTGAACGGATGAGGCGCCCTGTTATGTTGTCGGCGGTCCCTTGCGCATCGCGCCGCGTCTTCTGAGTGTGCTGTCCGCTGTTCTGTCCTACGGGATCGGTCCCGCCCATATGCGTGCCGCTCCAGGAGTTGTACGCCCACTCTTCGCCGCTGCCAATGTCTTCTAGGCTGCTCAAGTGGTTCTTGGCTGCGTATTCAAACTCAGCCTCGGTCATCATGCGATACGCTCTGCCTGTCTGGCGGCTCAACTCGCAAGCGAATTCCATCGCTTCATACCAGTTGATTGTCGGGCCACCGAAGCCGGTCGAGCTCTCGCCCATCACGGCGCTCCACATGTCTGCCGTCACCTCGGTCTTGCCGATGTGATAGCTGCTGACTGTCACGCCCGACACGGGCGCTGTGTCAGCTGGGCAGGTGCCGCTTTCGCACCCCAAGGTAAACGTGCCGCCTGGCACGTACACCATATCGATGGACACGCCGCCTACCTCTTCCGTGAAGTCCTCGGGAGGCGTCGGGTTGTCCGGAACGAATGCAGTGGCTCCGCCGTTGTCCCCGTTTCCGCTAGTATCCCCTGCGCTACCGGGGGCCGTGCTCCCGCCGCTCGCCGTCGCGCCGCCAACACCTGACGCTGCTCCGCCTCCAGCACCAGCAACGGGGCCGGTGTCGCCAGTCGCGCTGCCGGGCTTGTTGCCGTCGTCGCCTGAACATCCGCTGACCATGGCCAAGAACGCCAAGCCAAGGGTCGAAGATGATATCGATACTCTGTTCATCGCCTTGCCTCTGGTTCGGCCGAGTGCGCGCTGGGTCGGAGAGTGAGCAGCCGCTGTGGGAGTGGGTCGGTCTAGGAACGATGGAGAATCCGATTGGCGGCGCGTGAGCGAACGCACCGGTCCGTTAGTAAGCAGGGCGTTGAGTCACCCGGATTGGGTCAAATTCAATCACCGACGTAAGTTTCCCCGAAGCCGTCGCTGTCGACAGGAACGTCGGTGCGCTCAAGGGCCACGACCATGGTCTCCCCGGACACCGGATCGGTGGCGAGCACCGCTGCGTCGACGGGAACCAGACGTGGTTCGGCCGGGGGGCTAGCGCGGAGAGCCATGCGTTACCCCACGGCGCGGGTCGGAGCCGGGAGGACTCCCGGTCTTTCATGGGGGCCGCGGGTTTCCGCTGGGGCTTGGGCCCGGACGTTTCGGGGGCGCCCATGGCACGCGGCTGCCCCAAGTTGCGCTAGCCTTCGCCGACGCATGGCAAACGTGAGCTCCGACTCCAACGCAGGCGACGAGATCCTGCTGCTACGTGCCTGGCACGGTGGAGATCGGAGTGCGGGTCAGGCGCTGATTCGCCGTTACCACGACCCCGTGACGCGCTTCTTCCGCACCAAGGCCTTCCACAACGCGGAAGACCTGGTGCAGCGCACGTTTCTCGCGCTCGCTGGAGCCCGGGACCGATTCAGCGGGGAGTCGAGCGTTCGGGCGTTCTTGTTCGGCATTGCGCGCAACGTCCTGTTCGAGTTCTATCGGAGCGAGAGGAAGCACGGTCCCGGGGCCCCGGACTTCGCCGTGGAGTCCCTCGTCGATCTTGCGCCAGGTGTGTCCACGCAAGCCGCAGCGCGCTCGGAGATGCGCGTGCTCTTGCAGGCGCTGCAACGCATCCCAGCGGACCTCCAGGGCCTGCTCGAGCTGCATTACTGGGAAGGCTTGAGCGTCGACGAGCTCGCATCTGTCTTCGAGATCGCTCCTGGGACGATCAAGAGCCGCATGCATCGCGCGCGCGGGCTGCTCAAGGAGGAGATGGCACGCGTTCCGGCGAGCCCGGCCCTGATGCACAGCACTCGAACGCTGTACGCGCACTGGATCGGTAGCGCGGTCGGGCGCGCCGATGCTCCATGAGCGCGCGGGGCCGGGGCAGCCAGCTTCGACACCGTCACGCACCGTCTGGGGCCCGGGTGTTCCGCGTCGCCGCCACGACGACCGCGGCCAGGCGGCGCTCCATGTCGCCCAGCGCGTCGTCGAGGCCGACGTCTGTGTTGACCTGGAAGGCGACAGCGAGGCGGTGCTCCGGATAGTAGCGCACGCTCGAGACGTAGCCGGGGATCCTGCCGCCATGCCCGTAGCTCTGCCCAAGCGGCGTCTTCTGGTGGATCGCGACGCCCGCACCGTAGCTCACGCCCGAGTCCTCGCCGCCCACGCGGACCGAGCGAAGCAGATCGTCCAGGTAGGGCCCAGGGAGCGCTCGCGCCTCGTACAAGGCGCGGGCCCAGACCACGAGATCGCGCGACGTGCTGACGAGACCGCCGCCGGTCCATTCGATGGCAGGATTCCAAGCCATGACGCCGGGTGAGGTCGTGGTTTTGCCCGGAAGACCGAGCGGATTGTCTCGAGCCGTATACCCCGATGCCAGCCCAGGAAGGGCGCGTCGATCGGATGGGGTGGTTGCCTCGAGACCGAGCGGCGCGAGGAAGCGCCGGTGGAGCTCCATTTCGTAGGGGCGTCCGGCGACCTGCTCGATGACCAGGCCAACAAGGATGTAGCCCGTGTCGGAGTACGACCAGCCGCGGCCGGCGGGAAACAGCGCTGGCTCGTCGAGCACGAACTGGACCAGTGCTTCCCGTGGAAGCGGGTTGCCCGGCTCCTGCCAGCGCCGGGCGACGGCGCGCGCGAACCGGGGGCTGTTCACGTGATCGGGCAAGCCCGAAGCATGGGTGAGCAGGTGGCGCGGCGTGATCGTGTCGTGGTTCGGCAGGCGTGACAGCCAGGGGCGATCGGAGAGCACTGCCGCGATGGGGGCGTCGAGGTCCAGCGAGCCTTCCTGAGCGAGCGCCAGGGCCGTCGCCGCGACGAAGCTCTTGCCGATGCTCGCCGCGAGCATGCGGGTGCGCGGCGTCATCGGCGTGCGGCTCTCGACGTCGGCCAGGCCCGAAGCCGCGATGCCGACGGTTCCGTCTGGCAGGGCATAGGCAGCTGTCGCGCCCGGAACGTCCAGATCTTCGCGCAGGTGGTCGAGCTCGGCCTGAAACAGTGATTCGGGACTCGTGCGCGGCGCGTACACTGCCCCACTCATGGGCTGGCAGGCGACGCAGGTGAGAAGCAGCGCCACGAGGAATGCGCAGGCGCGACTCATGACAGCACCTCGGTAACGGCGGAGCCGCGATCGAACATCGCGTCGCGTTTCCACCAGACGACGACGATGGCCACGACGATCCACAAGATGTTGTCCCAAGGTTGAGCGTCCGGAAACACTGGGTTCATCATCTGGAAGTGATAGAGATACGCGACGAGCAGGCTGCCCCGCGCCGCGTTGAAGAACGGCGTCAGGATGACGTAGATGGCGATGACGCCCCCGAAGTAGGGAGCGAACGACCAGCTGTTCATCGGCGCCCCGCTGATGAAGAACGCCGGAATGTGCCAGACGGCGATGATGGTACCGAGGATCATGCCCGCCCACAGAGGCGCGAAGCGCCGCTGCAGGATCGGTAGCGCGACACCGCGCCAGCCAAACTCTTCGATGGGACCGAGGAACAAGGCGAGCGCCAGCGCTGATAGCGCCTGCTGCCAGCCCGAGAAGGGCAACGGATCGGTGATGGATCCCTTGATGGCAGCGCCCGTGTACACGACCGCCGGCACGCCCAGGACGAGGAACGCCCACCAGCCCAGGGGCGCGCGCCAGAGGGTGAGCCGCCGAAGGAAGCGCCGCACGCCTTCGCCTCCATGGTGCCGCCAGACGAGGAGCAGACCAGCGAGCCCGGGAGAGTAAACGGCAAGAATGTAGAGCGGGTTGGCGATGGTGAGCTCACCAAAGACGGCAACCACGCGATCGTAGAAGAAGATCAGGATGGCGGCGATGGTCCAGGTCAGACCGAAGGACATCGCAAGCAGCGGGATGAGGGTCTTCGTGTTCATCGGAGTTTCTCCGCGGTGGGCGTCGCGCGGTCGCGAGTCGACTCGGACTCGTGAATCTACATGCAGGCGTTTCATGGCTTCTCCTTGTGTGAACCCGCCGCAAGCTCGTGCTGCGGCGCTGTGCTTTCGTCGCTCCCATCGGGCAGTCGCCAGGTCAGGCCTACCCGCGCGAAGAACACGTCGGGCAGTGTCTGTATGCCTCCAGCGACCCGGTCGTTGTCCTCGTTCATCTGCTCGAAGCGGCGAAAGAACGTGTGACCGGCGTACACTGTGAACCAGAGGGAGTCGAAGGCCCGCACACCGAACGACGCGCCCGCCGTCGCGACGGAGTAACCGACGTGATCGATGCACTGCGTTCGGTCTGGCTGTGCTCCGTCTTCGGGGGTCGTGGGATCGTCCGCTCCCGCTTTGCAGGGCCAGGAGTCACGGATGGCCGAGTCGCTGATCGCGTACGAGTTGCCCTCGACGTCGGCTCGAATCCCGAGCTCGAACCTGTCACCGAGGGTCAGCGTGGCCTCGGCTTGCACGGGCAACAGCGCTTCGACTGCGAGCTGCTCGGTAGGCTCCCATCGTGAGTACAGCACCGGGACGGGCAGCAGGGACCCGAACTCGAACATGGCGGCCCCACCGCCGCCCAGAACGAGGTTTTCCGAGAGCTGGTGGCTCGCGAGCCCCAGGCCCTGCATACGCAGGGCTCGACTCTCGACGGCCTCGAGGTCCCCTGCGAGCCCCGGTTTTGCCTGAAAGAGCAGCATCCAGTCCTGCGACAGGAGATGGATCAGCGTGACCGGGATCTCGAGGGCGTGCAGGTCGAGCTCGCGTTCCGCTTTTGACTCGTGGGAGAAGGAGAGCTTATCGAGCCTGTAGCCGAGGCCGGGGGCGAGCACCGTGGAGTCGCCGAGCGTCAGGGGCACATTCAACGAGGCGGCGTACGTCGAGACCTGAACGTCCTCCGCATCGGACCAGGGCGTTCCTCCAGCAGGGCGGTCGCCCTCAATGGCCGTCGGTGGTAGGTATTCGCTGCGCAGCTCCAGCAGGTCGAGCGGCTGTGCGCTCGCGATCGCGGGTGCTGACAGGAGGGCGAGGGAGGCGAAGAGCCCCGCAGGTCGTGACCGATGTTGCATGGAAGCGAAGTGACGACAGGGCCACTTCGGTTCACGAGAAATCAGTCCTGGTTAGTCGATACCGGCGAGGAGCTGGCTCATGGAGGGAGACCGCAGCTCTGAATCGAGAGAAAGTCCGCGCAACGGGGTCTCGGGGATGGGCGCTGGGGTCCTGTCGGCCACCTCCGCCGGAGGCCCCCGGAGCGTGACGTGCGCCACCTCGCCAGCGTCCCGAGCGGGAAAGCGGCGGATGCCGTAGCCTCGGACGCCGTACAGCAGAAGCTGAATGGGTCGCTGAGCGGGTCACCCGATGCGCCGACCAGCTGCTCGAGCGCCGAGTGATGGCGGGCGTGCCAACGACGGGCCCACGGCCGTGAGGGGGCCCCGCGGCTGTCAGTGGGCCTGGTCAGCCACTTAGTGGCTGCTCGGCGCGGCGGTGTCGCTGGCGCTCGATGGCGCCGGTTCAACGGCGCTCCACCAGTCTCGCAGCCGCTGATCATCCCACGCGCCGCTGACGTCGATTTGCTCGAGAACCCTCAGGACATTCTCGGCCGACTGCGGGCGGTCCTTTGGATCCTTGGCGAGCAGGCTCGCTATCAGTCTCTCGAGAGTCTCTGGCACGGCCGGATTCGTTTCGTCGAACAGTGGAGATGGGAGCGCCTTGTGCACGTGGCAGGAAAGGAGCCCCACGACCGTCCCTTCTTCGAAAACATGTCTGCCCGCCAGCAGAAAGTACGCCACACAGCCGAGGGAGTAGAGGTCTGCCCGATGATCGACGTCATCGGGGGCGACGATCATCTCCGGCGCCATGAAGGCCGGTGTCCCCACGACGTCGTTGTCGTGGGTGAGTGCCGCGGCGGCGTCTCGATCGGCTCGAGCGACCTCGGTGACGAGCCCGAAGTCGAGCACCTTGACGATGTCGAGCTCCGCCGCCTTCCGACAGAGGAAGATGTTGGCGGGTTTGACGTCCCGGTGGATCAACCTTCGCCCATGGGCCTCCGCCAGTGAAAGACACACCTGCCGCAGGATCCGGACGACGCGCCACGCGGGCTGGGGGCCGTCGCGTGTGACGAGGGCCTCCAGGTCCATGCCGTCCAGAAGTTCCATCACGTAGTAGAAGTCGCCAGCGTCCGTGCGACCAAAGTCGTAGATCTCGACCGTGTGTGCGGAACGCAGGTGTGCCGTTGCGCGTGCCTCTCGCTCGAAGCGGCGCAGCGCGCTCGCGGCCCGCTCGGGGGCGACGTCGATCCGATCGGCCTTGATGACCTTGAGGGCGGCGGGGCGAGCGAGCATCCTGTGCCGGGCCAGCCAGACTTCTCCCATGCCCCCATGGCCCAGCTCCCTGACGAGCACGTAGCTGCCAAGCTCTCGCGAACGACGCCGCTCGTTGCGCAAAGCATTGTCGATACGATGAATCACGATCGACGAGAAAACGCTGAGGACCACGCTCAGTGGCACGTTGGCAAACGTCTCGGGCGAAAGGATCGCAAAGTAGTCGATCCCGCTCGCGCTCGACCACCCGAGCGGCAGAGCGAGCAGCGGCAGCGCGAGGGAGAGTGCGAGCAGCAAGTGCTTCTTGGGTGAGCCCGGCACGAATGGCGGAAAGAGCACCATGAAGAGGCACGTCCAGGTCAGTCCATCGACAAGGCTCTGTGGTTCTGCATCCGGAGCCAGCCCTGCCACGCTGGGTCCGCCCGACCACTGGAAGAAGTGCAGGCTCTCGAGGGTCTGGTGGAGCCCGATCGAGAACACCAAGAGGAAGGCGAGTCGCGCGACGGTTTGGAGCGAAATACTGGCCTTTCGGGCGGCACGGTAGACCCACAACGCAAGGACCGCCATGACCAGGTTCTTCAGCCGGGCGGGGCTGGCAAGCTCCGAGGTCCTGAACGCGGCATGCATGGCGAGATCGAGGGGGACAGCGACGGAGTACGCCACCCCAGCGAGGGCTGCGAGCGCTGCAACGCGGCTCCGGATGCTCGCCTCGAGAACTGGATCGGGCTCGCTCGGCGATGCCTCCAGCGTGCCTTCGCGCCGAAGAAGTGTAGGGGTCTTCACGGCGACCTCGCCTGCCAGGTTCGGATCACGACGTCGAAAGACGAGCCCCATCCCCGCTCGACCGAGCCTGGTCAAGGCCTCGAAGGGGCCGCCCCGGTTCGAAGCACCCGCCGTCCCGAGGACCGCTGCTTCGAGCTTCGCGAGGGCGAGCTCACGCTCCGCGGGGGAACCAAAAGCGGGAGGCGGCGCGGCTTGCTCGATGCCGGTCGCGATCTCGCCGAGCGGGGAGGGCTCCACGGGGCCGTCATGGTTCGACCGGCGTCGCGCGATGGTGTCCTCGAGCGTCTTTCGCATGGCGGGATGATACACCACGGCGCGAACGCGGGCTTCCGGAGCCGGCAACCGTTGGAAGCGAAGCGTCGCGCCCACCAGCTCGGGACCTCCAGCCGAGCCAGTTCAGAGAACGATTCGTCTGGACGAATCGTTTAACGACGTCCCCGCCGTGTGACTCGCTCGCGTTGTCGCTTGCCGTCACCGAGTCGTAGCCGGCGTGTATGTCGACCTGCAGCGTGCGACGTGTGACTTCGAGCACCCGCGGAGTGGCGTCACCGATGCGCGTCAGGTCGGGGGCGCTCGGAGGCGTCACCGATGTGCGTCAGACTTCGTCACCGAGGGTGGCTGCAAGCGCAGCAAGGTGTGTCCCGACGACGGCTGCCGCGGCGAGGACGTGATCGACGCGTTCCACGCCGTCCAGCACCTGTGCGAGATGACGGTTGCCGACATGTGTGCGGCCTCGGTCGGCGCAAACCTCATGCCCGCGGCCAGTCACACCGCCCCCAGGCCGCCGGCCGATGGAAGTGCGCGCGGAGCTACCGAAGGTTCGCCCGCCGGAAAATCCAGGCCCTCACCACTCAGACGACGGACCCGTTCAAGGGGCGAACCCTCGTCGAAACCAACTATCTGGACCGTTCAGAGTCGGCATTGCGCAGAGAAGTTGCGCAGAAGCCAGTCTAACCCTACACCCTCAGTGTTTGGTGCCGCCATGCTCCTGGAATTCCGCGTTCAGAATCACCGCTCCTTGCGCGAAGAACAGGCCCTGAGCCTCGAACCGGCGGGCAACGGGTCGTCGTCCAAAGATGCCGCACGACAGGCTCTGACCGCAGTAGCCATCTACGGTGCCAACGCCAGTGGCAAGACCAACGTGCTCGCCGCGCTCGCCTACATGCAGGCCGCCGTTACCTTCTCGCACCGCCTGTGGGAACCAGAGGATGGGGTGCCACGCGATCCGTTCGCTTGGGGTAGCAATCCCCGACAGACATCGCTCTTCGAGGTGACGTTTTCGGTTCGTGGTATCCGATACCAGTATGGGTTCGTGGCCGACGACGAACGCTTTCGAGAGGAGTGGCTATACGCCTGGCCTCGAGGCCGCAAACGAGTTTGGTTCACGCGAGACACGGACGTCTTCGAGTTTGGTGATCACTTGAAAGGCGAGAACCGACTAGTTCAGCAGGTCACTCGCCCCAACGCCCTGTTCTTGTCGGCGGCAGTTCAGCACCACCACGAGCAACTTCAGCCAATCTACCAATGGTTCAGGCAAATGAGCGTCGTGAATGTCGCTCGTCGAGGGAGAGTCAGGGTAGGTACTGTTCCCCGTGATTTCTGGCTTCGCCATCTATTCGCGAAATCTGATGCAGGCCAACTCAGCTTCTTCGGCAACGAGAGTGAAAACGTCCTCGACATGTTCCGGAGGCTGCTGCGCGCCGCCGACGTCGGCATCACGGATCTAAAGGTTGTCGAAGATACGGCGGACGATGATTCGCTGAGGGGGAGGCCCCGAGCTCGGGTCCTCATGAAACACCAGAATTCTAACAATGAGGCGTGGCTTCCGTTGGAAGAAGAGTCCAACGGCACTCGCACTCTAGTGAGATTCGCTCAACCGATTTTGCAAACGCTTCAAGTCGGCGGACTTCTAGTCGTCGACGAGTTGGAGGCGAGTTTGCACCCGTTGTTGGCAGCACATATCATCCGGCAGTTCAACGATCCGGGAACGAACCCCAACGGGGGACAGCTCCTCTTCACGACTCACGATACCAACCTCCTCGGAACAACGCTCGGTCCGCCCCTTCTCGCGCGAGATCAGGTGTGGCTTACAGAGAAGAACGACGAGGGAGCCACCTGCCTCTATCCACTGTCCGACTACAAGCCGCGGAAAGCGGAGAACCTGGAACGCGGCTATCTGCAGGGACGCTACGGTGCTATCCCGTTCCTCGGCGGACTTGCTCCCTTGACAGAGTAGAACTGCGTGGTGAGCCGGAGCAGGAACAGAACGCGGCGACCGGCGAGGCGACCGTAGACCATTGAGCCCAGGAAACGCATTCTGGTTGTTTGTGAAGGAGAGGTCACAGAACCTGAGTACATCACGCGCTTCAGTGCCTCTCGCCGTAACCCGTTGGTGAAGATCGAGATTCTAGACAAACATGGCGTTCCGATGACCCTCGTCAAAGCAGCAAAGAAGGCGCGAGAGATCGCCCTGAAGGACGCCAAGACGCAGAACGACGACAACCTTGCCTTCGATGAAGTCTGGTGCCTATTCGACGTAGACGAGCATCCCCGGGTAAACGAGGCGCGACAGATGGCGCGAGACAACGACATAAACGTCGCTGTCTCCAATCCTTGTTTCGAGCTTTGGCTACTTCTCCATTTTCGGGACAGCCCCGGCGCGCAAGACCGCCATGCTATTCAGCGGATGCTGAAAGTCCACCTGCCGACGTTCAACAAGCACGTAGAGTTCGAGGCCCTCACAGGCAAATACCCCGAGGCAAAAAGGCGCGCCGATTCGTTGCAGCGACAAGCGGATGCTGATGGCGAGCCTACGAGAAACCCAACAACTGGCGTGTATCGGTTGACATCGGCGATTGAGAATAGTCGCGTAGAGCACGCCTGAGCGAACAACGGTTGGGTCGCGTGTGACCGCCACGGATGATGTGCCGCCCAACGAAATCGGGCGTTCGCCGTGAAGGCACAGAAGGGAGCCCAGCGACCGGGCCTCGGCCAGCGCTAGAGCCCCAGTCGAACAACCGCAGGTTCCCGGAGATCGGTGTGGCCGGAGCAAATGCTCGACTGTGGGGCGAGAGAGTGCCCGCATCGAAGCACGACAGCACTAGCGCAACACGGCCGGGACCTGCGATAGAGCCGCCGTCACCATCCCGCCATCCTTGCACCGTATCAGAATGCCTGTCGGAAACGCGTACCCGTTCCGTCGCGCCCGTCCAGATTCGCGAGCCGGTGAGTGCTAGAGTGCTCGCAGGGGGCGTGTGCCTAGCGACCGGAGGTGGAGGATTCAGGGCAAATCGTGGGCTCTCGTTGGGGAGGA
>JAEWRL010000101.1 GCA_023398955.1 Pseudomonadota bacterium | reverse complement strand
TCCTCCCCAACGAGAGCCCACGATTTGCCCTGAATCCTCCACCTCCGGTCGCTAGGCACACGCCCCCTGCGAGCACTCTAGCACTCACCGGCTCGCGAATCTGGACGGGCGCGACGGAACGGGTACTTGTGCGCTACCAACAGCCGCCTCACCGGGTAGCCGGCGGTTGGCGCGCGCCAACGCGCCACTGGACTCCAAACGTCGAACCTCGACTGCGTGTTACTCGCTCCATTCTGGCGTAGCTCGTCAACGGTTGTCTGCCGAGAATGTGAGCTCTCGTCCATCGTGTGGTTCGCTTCTGCCAAGCACGCGCCAAGCCTGGGTCATTTCTCGCGAGCATACCCGGGTCATTTCTCCCGAGCGCTGAAGTCATCGGTCCCGCTGGCGTAGCCACGGAGTCGGTGCTGGTCTCGGGGGCGAGGCGGGTTCACCTGCTATCTCAAGCAAGCACGAGCAATTCTCTTTGGCGCTCCCGGGGACTGGGGAGAGTCGGTGCTAGGGACAGCGACGAGCACCGCGAGCGTCGGGCCGACCGCAGATGACGTCGCGGTGGCGATCCTTGGGCCCATCTGCTGGGTTCCCGACGCGGACGAGGACGGCCACCGCTGTCTCCTCGCTACGATCGATTCGGAGCTGGACCCGCTGGGTACGAGCGTCACGGATGCACCCAACGACAACAACGTCGTTCAGCGGAAGGTGCAGATAACGGGACCGTTCGCGCTCAGCATCATCAACCCGGTCCCCGACTGGTCAGTGGTCAGCCGGCGCTTCGATGCAACGACCTTTCCGACGGCCACGCGGGTTGCCACCTTGATCCTGCCGAACGATACGCGCACCGTGACGTCAGGACTGAGTCACGATATCATTCACCTTACGCGGCGCTGGGTCGGGTGAGACGGGGTCCGGGACGTCAGCTCTCACAGAGTGCGAGCACTCGTCTGGTCATAGCGCGAAGTGCGGGATCCGACTCGCGCTGCTCCGAGACGCGCAGGGCAGGTGCGAACGCCAGCGCTGGCACCAAAGAAATCGCCGTCAACGCATGGCGACGGCTCTCCTCGGAAGATGCTTCCAGAGCGCGAAGCAGGATCTCCACAATGATCTTGTTCAGCTCCTCGGTCGCCAACGCGAGGGGTACCAGGAGTGAAGCATCGGGAGGATCCGACTTAGTCACCTGAAGCAATAACTCGTGGTGTGACCAAGCATCTGACTCGACAGTCCGGGCAAACCTCGCGACGGGAGCGTCCGGTCCATGGAGCCGGACCACGGGGTAGCGGTACTTCGGCTCGAAGCGCAGCTGCAGCTGGACAGCTTCACTGGTTGTTAGCGCGACGAGCAGTCCTCCATCTGCTCTCTCCTCGAATTCTGGTTCCATGGCCACCTGCCAGCGTTCGAGCCATTCGGCCGCAAGCTGTCGCGTGTTGCGTGGAAACGAGGCGCACCGGAGGACATACACTTTCTGCATTCTGATTCTCCAACAGGTCTTAGAACAACATTCGGAGCCATGCTCGGAGGGCTCGCTCCAGATGCGCGACTTCACGTGCCAGCGCCCTGGAGTCTGGCACGCGGTTCCCATCAGGAAACTGGACGCGGAGCCAGCGCTGGAAGCGATCCGCCAGATCTCTTAGTGCGCGGCGTTCTTGTTTGGTGAGAGCGGGAGTTGCACCGCGTCTGAGGATTCGCCGCAGCTGCTGGAACACGAGCCCAATTCGCCGCGGCCGTTCCGCTCGAGCCTCGTCCACCTCCCGGCGTCCAGCTGGATCGGCCCGCTCTGGCCCGCCGAAGGTATCTTGGTCAGCGCCCCGGCCTCCGCCCACTGGAGCCAACGGATTATAGTCGCCCGCGTCGACGTCGAGTCTTGAGATATCGTCCGGCGAGATGGAAGGAAGCGTTGAGGCGACAGATCGCGTAGCCAGATTGCCCTCCATGCGAGCTGGTTCCAATGCGCTGACGAGGGCCTGCCCGGCGGTAGTGTCGAGGGAGCGGGCTCCGGACAGTGCCTCTTCGTAACGCGGCGCTCCTACCTGGAAGAACTCCGCAACATTCTCACGATTGCGGATACTGAGGGTGTTCTGGGGATGTGTGCCTGGTCTCAGCGTTTGCCACCAACGGGGATCCGCGATTCGAGTGCCGCTTGGGTGCTGAGGCACGATGTCTCCCCCGCGAAGCTGGCGGAGCAGCAGCACTTGGTCGGGTATCGGGAGGTTCAACGGATGCGTTTGACGATTGCGGACTGCTTCCACGGCCGAGCGATACCGCTCGCGTGCGCGCCTCGTTCGATTTCTCTCCCACTGCCTCAGGAATCGGCGTTCGGCCTCGATGAGGATGGGCTCCAGCGCTCGACCAATTTCGGCCGGGTCGAGCTCGTCGAGCGACTCGATGTAGGCACCAGGGTTTACCCGAGCGTAAACCCTACCTCGGCGAAGGGAGAGCGCTGATAGGCGATAGGTGAACCTCCATGCCGCCAGCCGAGCCCTTAGGATGAGCCGTGGTTTTGGCCGACGTGTGAAACGCCGGATGCGCGGCGGCAGCTCCCTTTGCGCTCGTCGAAGTCGCTGCCTGTCTCGATCTCGTCGTCGATCCCGATCGCGCCGCCGATCTCGATCTCTACCGCGCCCGCGTCGCCTGTCGCGCCCTCTGCCGCGCCGGCTCGGTCGACGTCGTGGGGCGCCGCGGGCACGTGGGCGCCCTCTGCCGCGCCTGCCGAGGCCGCGGACACGGCTCCGGACCCGCCGCCCGACGCCGCGCATCCAGCGCAGGACGTCGTCGAACCAAGCCCGCAGGCGGCCCATCACCTGTCCCAGGGCGCCCCGCATGCGGCCAATCGCATTGAGCAGCGGTTGTACGGCGCTGCGGATGCGCCGGATGACGCTCCCCAGGCGTCCCGCGGCTTGAGCGCCGCGCAGAGCCGTCTTGGCAGCGGTGAGCGCGGTGCTGCCGCCACCGGTGAAGATGGCGAGGATCACCTCGACGACGAGCTGGCCCACGATGGACCCCATGGCGCGGCCGATGGCGAAGGCCGCACCCTGGGCGTTCAGGGCCGCCAAGAGCTGCTCCGCGGCTTCGCGGGCGAGCCTGCCCACGAACTGCCGCAGCATGTCCCGCACGCCGTCGAGGGCCTGCTGCACGTCCTGCCGGGTGAAGCCCGTGTTGAGCAGCTGCTGCAGGGTGCCCTGCAGGTTCGAGAGGGCGTCGGGGACGCCCGGGGGCTGATCGGGGTCGACCTCTTCGGCCATCTCTCCGCCCGCGCCGCCCCCCTCCTCGCTCGCCGGCCCTTCTTGGGCCTCTTCGGCAGCCCTCTCTATCGCGGCCGTGTCCGCCCCCTCCTCGAGAGGCGTCTCGCTCGCGGCCTCTGCCGCCTCGAGCGCCTCGCCGCGGCCGCCCTCCACGGCCATGTCCATCTCTGTTGTTTCCAGGGCCTCGCCGTCGGGCTCGATCGCCCCTTCGTCGGTAGAAGGGGTCTCGTCCCTGGACGGGCCGTCGCGAATGCGATCCGCGACGCGGGGCGGGCTGCGCGCCACGGCCCGCCGCACGCCCTCTTCCTCGACCTCCTCGGGGGCGTCCTCCGCCTCGCCGCCGTCCTCGGCGGTGTCGTCGCCACTGCTTTCCCCCTGCCCAGGGCCTTGCCCGCGCACCAAGCCGACGGCCCACTGGGCAAGCTTCACCGGAAGCATCAAGAGCCAGCCCACGATCTGCAGGAGGAAGATGATGGTGCCGCCGGTCGCCTCCCAGACGCCTTCGACGAGGCCCACGGCAAAGCCCGCCGCCACCTCGATGTTGCCGCCCATCATACTCGCCACAAGATCGATGGCGCCGACCTTTTGGTCGTCGGGGGCAGCTCGCAAGCCCTGCAGGAAGTTCAGTAGACCCTGATAGAGCGCCGCGTAAAGGAAATCTGCCGGCTCCGGGAAGAATTGGACGAAGCGGATCGCGATGTCCAAGAGGAAGTTGAGGATCGGCGCCTTGTAGCATTCGGGGACGAGGAAGCGCCAAACGTTGCCCATTAGGAAGGCGGCGGTGCCGATGGGTACCAGCAGGATAGCCTGGACGAGGCCCGTGGCGACGTCCATGATGATGCGGGCGTAGTCGAGGAGGTTTGCCACGACGTCGGCGAGGCCGCGCAGGGCGCGCTCGCCGCAGTCCCTGAAGAGCTGGAAGGCGACGCGGATTGGCGTCGTCCACACCCGCACGGCCTGCATGACCGCCTGCAACAGACGGTGGGCGGGCTCCCACGAGAGCAGACCATCGATGGCGCCCAGGATGCGGTCCGCCCAACCCACGACGCGGTCCGCCACGCTGTTGATGGCCCGCGATACGGCGCCAAGGGCGCGCTGCACGACGGGCATGATCGTGTTCTTCAGGCTCTCGGCGGCGCTGGCGAGCCAGTCTCCCGCCGAGGAGGCGATCTCGCCGATGAGGTCGCCGAGGGCGGATACCGCGGCAGGGATGGCCTGGAAGAAGCGGATGATGGGGGCGAGAGGGCTCTCCTCCGTGAGCCACTGCCAGGCTTGGCGCACCTTGTCGACGAGGGGCTGCACCGCCTCGCTGATGGCGTCCCAGGCGCGCTCGAGTCCTTCGCGGATGGCCTGCAGCGGCGGCAGGTTCGGATCGAGGCCTAGCCACCCGGCGATGTGCTGCCAGGCCGTGTGCGCCACGTCGCCCAGGAAGTCCAGGGCCTCGCTCACCTGGGGCTCGACAGATTGCCACCAGTCGTGGACGGGGCGCGCCACCTCTTGGATGAAGCTGAAGAAGCCCGAGGTCGCCTCGACCTGCTGCTCGCGCGCTTGGTCCTGGCTCTCCTGGAGGAAGCTCTGGATGCGCTGGGCGACGGGGCTCGCCAGGATCGAGTCGAAGGTCGCTCGCAGGGCGTCGAGGCGCGCCTCGAAGGCGGCACAATCGGCGGCTTGCTCTTCCTCGGTCTGCTCCTGGCAGAAGCGGGTCGCGTGGATCTCGTTCAGCGTGTCTGTCATCGAGCCGAGGCCCGAGCTCTCGAGCGCGTCCTGCGCCCAGGTCTCCAGCATCTCCCCGGCGCGGTCGATGGGACCGGTGATGCCCTCGTCGATGAAGGCGGCCAGGCTCGGGAAGGTGTGCCGCAGGAGGGCCATGAAGCCCTCCTCGGCCACGTCGAGCAGGTCGTTGGCGGCATCGGCCGTCTCGTGGACACCCTCGCGGAAGTCCTCGAGCCCCTCGTGGAGGTCTTCGCGCAGGCCTTCGATGCCCTCGTCGATGTCCTCGTGCAGATCGTTGGCCCAATCGTCGACGGCCTCCTGCTGCTCGTCGAGGAACTCATGCAGGTCGTCTCTGTGCTCGCGAGCCATCTCGCCGAGCTCGCCGGGCAGGTTGTCGGCGATGGCGTCGACCCCGCGGTGGGCGAGGTCGAGGGTCGCCTGGACCGCCTGCCGTCCCGCCTCCACGAAGCCGTGGGCGACGTCGCTGGCGTGGTCGAGCAGGGTATCGATGGCCTGATGGGCCATGTCGATGAATTCGTCGAGCCACTCCGTGATCGCGGCGATCGCTCGCCGAGCCATGTCGATGCCCCGCTGCCAGAGGGAGCGGTCCTCGCTCTCTTCCGCCTTCGCTTGCGCGCGCTCCTCGATCTCCCTTTCTTGGGCGCTCGCTGTGGTCTGGGCGTCCTCCAGGGTCGAGCGGGCCTGATCGTCGGCGTCCGTGGCGAGCTGCTCGGCGTGCTCTGCTTTGTCGCGGACCAGGTTGCCCGCCTCTTCGCGTCGCGCCTCGACGTGGCTGTCGACCGAGTCGCGCCAGGCGCGCCGGCGTTCCCCCACCTGGCGCTCCGTGTCGGCCTTGGCTCGTTCGCGTTCGCCATGGCGCTCGGCGCAGAGCCGTTGAAACTCCTGGTCGGAGCGCTGGATCTCGGTCTCGATATCCTGCTTCCGCGTGGCGCGCTCCTCCGCCATGCTGCGGAGCTCCGCCATCTGCTCGTCGCGAGGGACGACGATTTCCTCGAGGGACATCTCTCCGACGTTGCCCTCGGTGGCGATGTGGGCCCGGGTGCTCTCTTCCACCTCCATCTCGAGGTCCACCGTGGGCACGTCGAGCTCCTCGAGCGCTGTGTCGTGGCCCTCAGTCGGATCCTCGACGGGCGCCATGCGGTCCTCCCCGAAGTCCTCGTCCGTGCGCTCACGCGCCGTTTGGCCCTCGCGCGTGGCGGCGGTGGTCGCCTTGTCCTCGGCAGCGCGCTTGCGCGCATCGATGTCCGCCTCCCCCGTCAGATCGGTCTCGGGGATCTCCTCCGTCTCGACGTCGTGACGGCCCAGGCTGGCGTCGATGCGACGGCGCACCTCGGCGCGCGCGGCGCGGCGCTCCGCGTCGGTATCCGGATCGAGGCTGCTTTCGTCCACCCTGGGGGCGCGATCCGGCAGCTGGTCCACCTGGTCATCGAGGGCCCGTTCGGCGCGCTGGAGCTCAGCCTCGCTCGGTTCCTCGAGCTCGGGATCCGTGAGGTCGGGCATCTCCTCGGTCTCGGGTACCTCGAGCGGTGGCCCGCGCGCGAAGGGGCGCTCTCCCCGTCCGATGCGATTGCGCGGGCAGGCCTCCACCTCGTGCCCTTCGGCTCTGTCGGCCCCCTCGTCCCAGCTCTCCTGCTGCTGGCTCAGGACCTCATCCATCTCTTGGCGGCGATCGGGGCTAGGTTCAAGGGTCGCTTCCCCTGTCGCGAGCTCCGCCTCGCCCTCGGCGGCCTCGAGCTCGCTCCCGGCCCCCTCGGTGACCGCCCCGGCCCCTGCGGCTCGTTCCGCCTCCGCTGCCTCTGCGGCGGCTCGCTCGTCCTCGGCTCGCTCCTCGGCGCCTGCGCCGTCTTCGCCGCGCCCGCGTCTCCGGGGCGCCGCTTCGTCTTCGGCTTCTCGCTCACGCGCGTCGGGCGGGGGTCGTTCCATCGCGCGCCGGAGCTCCGGGAGATCGACGAGGTCCTCCTCGCTCACCGGCGGTACCTCGCTCCGCGGCGGCCGTCTCGTGCTGGAGCGTAGGGCGACCGCGTGACGCCCAATGCGGCGGCGTACGCGGCCTCGGCCCCCAGCAGCGAGCAGCTGGGCGAGGGCTTCCGCCTCGTCTTCCGCTTCGTGGTCGGCCGGGAGCAGCGAAGTCGCGCCGTCGCCCGAGCGAGCCTGGAGCACATGGGCCACCTCGTGGGCAGCCGTCACCGTGTCGTCCGGGTTACGCAGGAGCACTTGGTTGCCCCGCGCCGCGCCGAGGGCTCCCAGACGTTCCAGGAGGCTCTCTGCTCGCCCTCCCGCGTGTACCTCGACATGCCCCAGCGAGGCCCCCAAGCGCCGCTCGAGCTCGGCGCGGTGGGGCAGAGGCGCGGGCGCTCCCGCCGTCGCGGCGTCCCAGGCTTCCCCCAAGCTCCCACGCTCCACGAGGTGATCGAGCAGGCTGCCGTCGGCGTTCGCCGCGAGCGGGGCCTTTGCTTTGGCCGCTGCCGCGCTCGGCCGCAGGTCGCTGTTCGTCCGCGGCGCGGCAGCTGGCGCTTTGGCAGCCGGAGTCTTCACCGTCTCCTCGAGCCCGGGGCGACGCCAGAACCCGTGAGTCCAGCGTGCACGGCACATGCCAGGGCCGCCCCGAGACGCTCGGGGGGCGCGTTCGGGGAGACGCGCAGGGGTGGGGTGAGCAGCGTGCCGCCCGGGCGCACCGGATGCTCCAGAGGAGGGGCCTCGGCCAGGAGGGTCTCGAGCTCCCGTGTGAAGGCTGCCGTCACCGCGTGGTGGCGCGCCACGGGCACGCTCGAGAGATCGAGGGCCTCGATGTGCACGACGACGGCACGCTGGCGCCGCTGCTTCATCGAGGCCACCCCGCGAGCTCACGCGGCGTGAGGGTGCGACCAAGCTTCTCCGCCTCGAGCCGCGCCGACTCCAGGATGAGCTGCAGGGTCACGGGGCTGCCAGCATCTGCCGCGAGGTATGCGGCGTTGCGCGCGATGCTCTGGATGTTGCCTCCGGGTATCGAGAGCTGGGCGAGGCGCTTCGGATCGAGTCCTTCCAGGGGGACGCCCGGGGGAAAGATGCCCTCCCAGATGCGGGCGCGCAGGCTCTCGTCGGGGAAAGGGAACTCGATGACGAACTGGATGCGGCGCAGGAAGGCATCGTCGATGGCCTTGCGGAAGTTCGTCGTGAGGATGGCGAGGCCTCCGTAGGATTCCATGCGCTGCAGCAGGTAGCTCACCTCGATGTTGGCGTGACGATCGTGGCTGTCCCGCACCTCCGTGCGCTTGCCGAAGAGGGCATCCGCCTCGTCGAAGAGGAGCACCGCGCCGCCCGCCTCGGCGGCATCGAAGACGCGCTTGAGGTTCTTCTCCGTCTCGCCAATGTACTTGCTGACGACCGCGGAGAGATCGATGCGATAGAGATCGAGAGCGAGGCGGCCTGCCAGGACCTCCGCCGCCAGGGTCTTGCCCGTGCCGCTCGGACCCGAGAAGACCGCCGAGGTACCCGTGCCCCGCGCCCCCTGCCGGGAGAGCCCCCAGCGGTGCTGGACGGTGGCCTTGTGCCTCACCTGCGCCACCAGCGCGTCGAGCATGCGCAGCTGCACGGGGGGCAGCACCAAGCGTGTCGCCTCTTCCTCTGCTACGGCCACGCGCTGGGCAAGATCCTCCAGGCGTGGGCGCGCCAAGGTGCGGGAGGCGTCCCAGAGGACGCGCGCCGCTTGTTCCCCCGGGCGCACGGCGAGCTCGGCGCCCACCTGTTCGATCTGTGCCGCATCGAGGTCGAAGCGGGCCGCCAGATCATCGAGCTCCCCGGCAGAGAGCGGGTCCCGTTCTCGTAGGGCGGCTTGCCACAGGGCGCGTCGCTCGGCGAAGCCCACCTCCCCGAGGGTCAGGCGCACGAAGGTGCTCCGGCTCTCTGCCAGGGGGTCCCGCGAGACGGCGAGGGCGGGCCCCTCGACGCCCTCCAGGAGCTGGTGAGCGGCGCGCAGCTGGGCCCCGTCGCTCCTGTCATCGAGGTCCACGGCCAGCGCTACGCGGCCCAGGCGCACCTCGCGGTTCCAGAGGGAAATCACCTCGTCGAGCTCCGCGGCATCGCTGGGAACGTTGCTCGCCGCCAGGCGATGCGCGTGCAGACCCGCCCGCGCGGCGGCCTCTGCGACCCACGCGAAGGCCTCCCCGGGGCGCTGAGCTTGGACGTGGACGCGCAGCGCCGGTTGGGCCTGCCAGGCTGCGTGCAGGCGCGGCATCAGCGCAGAGTGGGAGTCGGGACACGTCGCCGGGCGTGCCAGGGCATGGACGCGGCGCATGAGACGCGGGTCGAGCTCCGTCGAGCCGAGCAGCGCGTGGAGGACACGTTCGGCAAGGTAGAGCGGACGCTCGGTGAGCACTGGTCCTTCCACGAGCTGAATGAGCCGCAGGCGCCGCAGAGGCGACGAAGGGAGCAAGGCGTCCCAATGGGCGCCGGGCAAGGCGGCGAGGGCGACGCGAAATGTCGGCCACGGTGCGCCTTCCTGGCCCGTCACCTGCGCGCAGAGCCCTGCCACCGCTGGCTGGAGCTCCATGGCTGCGCCCAGGAGGACGATCTGCGCCTCGAAGGCGGAGAGGTCGCAGCGCTCGACGAGGGCCCGCATGGCGGGACATGAGCGGAGCTCCGGGAGCGCCGCGGGGGCGCGCTTGCCGCTGGCGGCCATGCGGAGCTGCTGCTCGACAGCCACGAGCAGGCTGCGCAGAGCCACGAGTGGATCGGGAGGCGCTTCGGCAGAGGCGCGCTTCATGGCACCGTGATCCTGGGGCTCGCGAGCCCGGCTGGAGCCCCCAGGATCAGGCTGGTCGCGCCGTCCACGGTGACGCGCACCAGGTAGTCCCCCGCGGAGGCGCCGCTGACGACGAAGCGGAGGTTGCTGCCAGTGACGGCATACTCGGAGCTCCTGAGCTGCCCGCCGCCACCGACGCGGTCGAGGAGCAGCTGCACGTCTTGCCCCGAACCGGGCAGCGGCGTGACCAGGAGCTCCACCTGGTGCGCGCCGCCGTCGGGGGTGACCGAGACGGGAGCGATTGTCGGCACCAGGGCCACGGCCAAGGTCCCGCTCTCGCCAGCGTTGCGCGCGGAGACGGTCATTGGATCTGGATCGAGATCGACCTGGTGGATCACACGCACGGCTGCGATCCCCGCGCTGAGGCCCGAGGCATCCGTCAAAGGCACGCGGAGCTCCGTTGGCGAGAGGTCGGCGGGAGCGACGGGGAAGAGCACCGACCCGACGCTGACCTGCGTGATGGGCCCCGCCAGAGCGCTGCCGCACAGGACGAGAGACTCGGTGGCCGCGTCTCCCGCGGGGAAGAGCTGCACGATGGGCTGGGGACGCGCGGATGAGGTTGCGCTCACGAGTTGGGGAGACGTGATGGGGAGCACCGTGAGGGCCGCCTGCTCGACGGGTAGCGCCGCCGTGGGCTCTACCGCGTCGTCGAGGAGGACGACGGCCGCCTCGATCCCCACGGTGAGGGCGTGGAAGTTCTGGTTGAGCATCGACCAGAGACGGCTGTGATCCTCGAGGTCCATGGCGAGGAGGGAGAAGCGGACGCGGGCGACTTGCTCGGCCAGATCCGAGGGGGCGAGCACGTGGCCGACCCCCACGCTGCCCACGAACGCAGCGACCTCTGCGGGGGGTAGCTGCGGGCGCGCGTGGAGCTCCGTGAGGACGAGCCCGGCGAGGCGCTCGGCGTCGAAGTCCGTGTTCTCCGACTGTCCCACGAAGGAGAGCTGGTAGTGGAGGTTCAAGGCGAGCTGCGGGCGTTGGGCGACGCTCCCGTCCGAGCGTCGGGTGGGTAGCGACTCGGGCTGGAGCCCCGAATTCGGCACGACGCGGAAGAGGTGGAGGTAGACGCCAGCGTCGGGCTCCCCTACCGGGGGATGGGCGCTCACGGTGAAGGCCGCCATGCCGTGGGTATCCAGGAGCGAGCGCAGGCGCGCCTGGAGCACCCCCGAGACGGTGGCGATGGCGAGGGCGTTGCTCACGGGCACCTCCCTCGTGACCTGCTCGGGCCAGTCGGGGCGAACGCGTCGTTCATGGCCGCCTCCGTTGTCTCTCGCTCAGATGCTCGGCCAGGTTCTTGACAGCCGAGGCCCGCGGCCGCTCGCGCTGCGGCCGCGCCGGGCGTGGCTCGGGCGCCACGATGACACGGCCGATGTGGACGTGAACCGGGGGAGTCGCGGCCGGCGACGGCTCGGCGCGCGGGACGGCGCGGGGTGCCGCGG
>JAEWRL010000096.1 GCA_023398955.1 Pseudomonadota bacterium | reverse complement strand
GAAATCTGCACGTCCGGATCTGAGAGGGGCCGGGGGCAACCCCGGCCTACTCGCTATAGCCTGCCCTCCGGTTGCATTTGGCGTTGCCAGTTCCCCTGTTTGGTTCCGGCTCCGCCGGGTTAGGGAGGGCGCGCGAGGTCCCGTTACGAGCGCGGCAGGCACGCGGGGCCGGACTCGAAGGCGAGCCACGAGAGAATGCGCGCCAATAGCCCAGCGAACTCCGGATGGGACCACGCACTCTCGTCGTGACCGAGACCGAAGTAGTAGACGATTCCGGAGCCATCGGGTCGGCTCCATGCGATCGGGTGGGTTCCCTCGCTATCGCGCGCGAGGAGGTGAATGGCTGCGCTCGGAGGACCACCGTGCCGGTAGAGCTCGTCCTCCACGGTGAATGGCGAGGTCCCCTCGGTGGTCGGGTGCGAAGCGGGGCCGCAGCGCACCTCGAGCCGCTGCTTCGGCGGATGGCCTGCGAAGGCGGCGCCGAAGAGCCGTTCGAGCTCCGGGTCGTGTGCGGCCGAGACAGTCGCTGAATGCAGGGCGAGCAGTCTCCCGCCCCGGCGAACCCACTCGACGAGGGAGGCCACCTGCGCGTCCGTATAGCGGGCGGGGTCTTCGCCGCCGAGGCAGGTGTAGAGCACCAAGACGCGAACGCCGCTATCCTCGAGGCAGCGCAGCACCTCGAAATCAGAGCCCACCAGAGGCGTCAGCCCGGCTCGCTCGATGATGCGCGTCGCACAGGACGCGAAACGGTCGAAGTCGTGCCAGGTTCCTCCAAGCACGAGGCGCACCCTCGGCGGGGCAGCGTTCACCATCTGAGGGGGGTCCCTAGATAGTCCACATAGAATTGGACAGCGGGATCGCGGCGAGTCTGAGTCAGCTCGAGAATCCCGGCCGCGGCCTCCTTCGAGTCGATGTCGGCGTTGGGGCCTCCCATTTCGGTGCGCATCCACCCAGGATGGACGGCGAGGAGCTCGAAGCCTTCTGGTGCCAGCTGGTTTCTGAGGATGGCCGTCTGCACATTCAAAGCCGCCTTCGACATGCAGTACAGGTGCTCGTCCTTTCGCCAGCAGTCGGCAATGCTGCCCGCTTCGGAGGATACGTTGACGATGAGCTTCCGTGTCCCGGCGCGGAGCAGTGGGAGGAACGCTTGTACGACTCGTAACGGACCTAGGGAATTCGCGTCGAAGGTCTCGAGCCCCACCTCGATATTCATTGTTTCGAGGCGGCCGCGCCCTGTCTCTAGGAGCACAGCAGCATTGTTGATGAGCACGTCCAGCCCGCTCGTGTGCTGCAGGACCTGAACCCTGGCGCTCCGAATCACGTCAGGATTAGTGACGTCGAGACGAACCGGCACCACGGTGCCGCTCGCCTCTCGAGTGAGCTTATCGAGGTTGGGCGCGGGGCCGCGATGGCCGGCAAATACGGTGAATCCCTGGCTGGCATAGGTTTCGGTGAGCGCGAGACCCAAGCCGCGGCTCGCGCCCGTGATGAGGATTGTCTGAGTCACCGGACCATCTTTGCCGCAGGGCAGCGCCAACGCCAACCGCATTCACCGTCTCCCGGCGCTGTTTCTAGCCGGGCGGCATGCCATCACGGCGCGTGCTCATGTTCGCGTCGCGACGATTAGGAAGTTTGCCAGCGTGGAGCGTTCGTTGTCTGCGAGTCTCGTGACGTGAAGCCCTCGCGCCGTCAACGACGCCTCGAGGTGCTCGCGCCGGAGGAACTGCAGGCGGGACGCTCGGTTGACCCCCAGCCTCACGCCGAGATGCTCGGCAACGCGACCGCCGGGCCGCCAACGGCTTGCGTCGATCTCCCGAATTATCAGACGTCCGCCGGGCCTCAGCGCTTCAACCGCAGCGTTCAACGCCAGCTCCTGTACCTCCGCGTTGACGTAGTGAAGGACGTCCACGAGGAGCACCGTATCCACCTTGGGCCAGCCCGAACCCTGTTCGAGCGACTGCACCCAGAATGCCCCAGGCTTTCGGCTTGCTCGGAGCGCCGTAAGGACCTTCTCACCGTCGGTATCGAAGCCTCGCACGCTCCTTGCCAATCCCAAATCCTTCAGAAAGAGTCCGAGCTGGCCTCGACCGCAACCCGCGTCCAGAACGTCCCCAACTGACGGCCGCGCGTTGGCGAGGGTCCGATAGATGGGATCCAAGCGCAGCTTGAGAGCCACGTAGAAGCGGTGACGCGGGGGCGCACGCCGGTAGCGCCGTATCGTTCGATAGATGGTGGGTCGTTCTGGGCGCGGTGTGGCTTGCACGCGCCGTACCGCGGCTGCAGTCAGCGTACCCGCGGCGAGCGCAGCTGCCACCCCGACCACAGGCGCCCCGACTGCCACTGGTAGGAGTATTCCCTCGAGCAGCACAGGGAACGATCCAAGCTCGGTGGGCCCGATACTGCGACCTGTGAGCAAAAGACTCCCGACCGCCAGCTCCAGCGCGAGCAGAGCGGGGGCAAACAGCGGATTGGAGATCTGCGCTGCACCGTAGACAATCAGCGCGTCGAGTCGCAACGGCCAGGCCACGGCAAGGCAGAGGGGCAGGTGCAGGCCGAACAACGGGAGACACCCTATGAACGTGCCGACGGCGACCGAACCTCCGGCTCGGAGCGGAGAGAGACGTCCACCCCGCAGTCGTCGCCAGAGCCAGGTTGCCGTGGTTCGGGGGCAGGCTCTTCGCAGACGACGGTGGGCGGACTTGCCTCTCACGTGGCGGGGGATTGGACGGCTGAGGTCGCATCGCCCGGGAGCGCCGAACGGGCAATACGTAGATAGGTCCTTGCGCTCTTGTTCTCGGCGTCGAGAGCGAGCACGGCTTCGAACTCGCCAATGGCAGCTTCCAAGTCGCCAGCGCCGAACAGCAGGACTCCCAGCGTGAGCCGAGCGGGCACGTAGCGTGGGTTGGCGTTGCGTGCTGCTTCCAGCTCCTCGCGGGCCCTGGCCGTGTTGCCCGTGTCGCGCAGTAGGATGGCGAGCCGCGTACGCAGGTCTGGGAACCCCGGACACAGCATGGCGGCCTTCTCGAGCTCCCGGATTGCTTCCACTGGCATGCCCGCGTCCGCGTAAGCGCGGCTCAGCTCCCCGTGCATGTTGGCGATGCGGCCTTTGACGAAGGAATCAGCGCGAGAGCGCCCCGTCCGCGCCCGGATTTGCGAGTAGACCTCCCTAGCGGCTTCGTACCTCCCTAGCTCGTTGTAGGTCACCATCAGGTTTAGCTGCGCTTCGGTGTAGTTCGGGTTGATGAGCACGGCGCGCTCGAAATGCCGCACGGCGGCTTGGAAGTCCCCTCGGTTGTGGGCAATCACGCCCAGCATGTCCTGGACATCTGCAAAATGGTCCGCCGCGGCTTCGACCTGGCGGAGGAGCTGCCCTGCTTCGGCGTACTCCCCTTTCTCGTAGTGCTCGCGCCCGAGCAAGAGCTGCTGCTTCAAATGCTCGTCCATCGTAGGGCAGTGTCCCTTGAAACAAGGCTCGGGCCAAGCGTCGGTGCACGGCAGCCTGCGGCGAAACGTCTCCCCTGGAGTGGACTGGCGAGTGGGCGCCGAGCGGCTAATCGGTTTGGGATTTCTCTCGCATATACCAGGGATGTCCTCGAGGGCCGTGGAGTGTCGTCTGGATCGACACAGGGGGGAAGCTTGCTCGTGCCGGAGCTCGCTGCTACCTCCGCAACGTGACCCGTTCGGACGGAGCTGGTGACGAGACCCTGGCTGACCAGGAGGTCGAGTCCCTCGGCAGTGAGCACGAGCCCGGGCGCGGGGAGCCCGAGGCCGTCATGGCAGGGACTGCTGAAGAGCCCGGCAGCGTCGATGTGGAGGAAGGGCCGTCGCTCACGCCGGCGGACCTGGGTCTGGCGAGCGGAGAACGTGCACACCCCGAGCTCCCCCGTGGACCGCAGATGCGCGAGCGTCTGCTTGCGCGCGCGGCTGCATCGGCGTCAGTAGGTCCAGCCGCGTCCGGCCTCGCCGAGTTCGAGGAGGCCGGTGAGGACGAGGTGATTCTCCCCCGTGACCGCGAGCTGAGCCTCATCGGAACCTCGCCTCAGCCCGCTGTGCCCGCGCCAGCGCGACGGCGGCGCCAGACGGGCTTGTCCGCCAATGCCGTCGCGTTATTCGGCACCCTCCTGGGGACTGCCGCGATAGCGACGACCATCGCGCTGTTGATCCGAGTAGCGCCCGAGCCTCGAGCCATCGAGTGGGCCCCGATTGTCAGCCCGCCTTTGACGAGCCAATCCGAAAAGCCCGCGGCGCAGGCGGTCGACCCGGAGGCCTCGAAGGCCGAGCCTCCCGCCCAGAAGAGGAAAGCCCGCGCTCGCCTTCCCGGGCCTTGGCGGGTGCGTGACGCGAAGCAAGAGGCAAACGTGCGCGTCGTCGAGGGGACCATAGGTCGGGAACCCTTCCTTCGGGCCATTCAGGTAGCGGGCTTGCCAAAGAAGGAAGCCTATCGCGCGCTCATTGCTCTCAAAGGGCTGCGAGATCTCGAGGATTGCGGCCGCACGGACCGGTTCATGGCGGCGCTCGATCGCTCGACGTCGCGCCTCAAAGCGTTCGAATATATCGTCAGCGCCGAGGAAGTGTACCAGGCGCGTGAGCAGGAGGACGGACTGCTCAAGGGCGCCAAGCTCGACCTGAAGGTAACGCGCGAGCGTGTCGAGGGCACCTTTGTCTACACGGGGGGTAACATTGACGAGTCCGCCGAGCGGGGAGGACTCGAGTCAGGGCTCGCAGCAGCGCTCGCGGAGGCCCTCGAGGGGCACATGACCTTGGCTGAGCTGGAGAGGGGTGATCGCGTCCGCCTCGTGGCGCAAGAGGTGACCGTACTTGGGGAGTTCGCCCGGTATGCGGGGATCGAGGCGGTGCAGATCAGGCCGGCGGATCCAGAGACGAAGCCGCTCAGTGTCTACTACTTTCGCGGTAGTAAGTCTCGCGGACACTACGACCAGAGCGGTCGGGCGCCCTACGAAGGAGGCTGGCGCAAACCAGTCAAGGGAGCGCCGATCACATCGAAGTTCAACATGAAGCGTCTCCACCCCGTTCTGAAGAAGGTCATGCCGCATACGGGGACGGACTTTGGCGCACCGACGGGAGCGATCGTAGGGGCATCCGCGCCGGGGACCGTCTCCTTCATTGGTTATGCCGGTGCCAGCGGCAACCTCGTCAAGGTCGAGCACCCAGGTGGGTACGAGACTGGCTACGCGCACCTCTCTCGTTTCGCGGACCAGCTCAGGGTCGGCGACAAGGTCAAGCGCTTGCAGGTCATTGGCTACGTGGGCTCGACAGGACGGTCCACTGGACCGCACCTACACTTCACTTGCAAGAAGGACGGCAAGTTCATCGATCCGGAGAGCCTCAACCTGGACGGCATGCGAGTTCTGCCCTCCGACGAGCGTGGGGAGTTCGATGCGGCGCGCACGAAGTATGACGCCATGCTCGAGAAGATACCCTGGCCGGATCTTCCCGCTGGTCTGAGGAAGGCCATCAGCGCCCCGGCTGCTTCCGAGCCCCTGCCAATGGGTGGTGGCGACGGTCCCCTGGAAGAGGAGACATCCATGGGCCTCGAGGAGGAAGAGGAACCTGGTGAGCTGGGCATGGGCAGTGCGGAGGCGGAGCCAGCCCCGGCGGAACAGCCCAGCGGGAACAAGATCTATCTCACCGAGCAAGAGCTAGCCGCACTCGCCCCAAAGCGATAGCAGACGCCCGACCCGGGAGTGGCAGGGGGGGCCGCCCTCTCAGAGGCGGAATCCGTCGGATGCCGTTCGGCCACGGGATCCCAAGCGAATCGAGAAGACGAACGTCGCGCCGTGAGGTTTGGCCTCGAGCACCCACGCGCTCCCCCCGTGGGACTCCGCGATGTGCTGAACCAGAGCCAGCCCGATGCCGCTGCCTCGGACCTGCCGGCTCGAGGCGTTCCTCGACCGGACGAAGCGATGGAAGATGCGCTTGCGCTCCTCCGCCGGGATGCCGTCACCTCGGTCAGTGACGTGGATCAACAAGTGGTCGCCCTCGCGGTTCACGCTCACCCCGACGAATCGTCCTTCCGAGGCGTACTTCAGAGCGTTGTCGACGAGATTGATGACGGCAACCTCGATGGCGCGCTCATCGACGGCTGCTACGGGCAAACCCGCTGCGGGCGAGAACTCGAGCGAAACGCCCTCACGAGCTGCGCGGACACGGCACGCCTCTACGGCTCGCCCAACCACCTCGGCGACGTCATTGTCGACGAAGTCGTAGGCCGCCTTGCCACGCTCCACCTTGGCGAAGTCGAGGACGTTCTCGATGAGCGCGCCGAGCCTTTCGCTCTCGCTGACGATGATGTCCAGGTACTGCCTCCTCTTCTCCTCGCTGTCCACGCGGCCGCTGTTGAGGAGCTCCCCGAACATGCGGACCAGGGACAGCGGCGTCTTGAGCTCGTGCGAGACATTCGCGACGAAGTCGCTCTTCAGATTGGAGAGCTTGCGCTCACGTGCTGCCGCCATCAACACCACGAGGATCCCCGCGATCACCACCAACCCGGAGAGGCCCACCATGCCCATCTCGACCACCCGCCGCCGCGAAACGGCAGCAGCTAGCTCCTCGGCGGCCGTCATGGTGACGTTCAATCGCCATTTGTAGAGCGTCGTCTCGAACTGGCGACCCAGCGTCAGACGCCCGCGACTAAGGGGGGGACCGTAGACGATCCGCCCTTCTGCGTCGACGATGTTGACTCGGCTTTGTCGGTCTGCATCCGCATACAACGCCGGGAAGACATTGTGGATGATGGCCCCCACGTCGTGCCATGCGACAACGAGGTAGCGCACCTCCTTTACCTCTGTTTGCCAGTAGCTCAGGAGGTAGTTCTGCAACCGATGTGTCTTATGAAGATGGCGCAGCTGATCCCGTGGTGGCGCGTCGATGACCAGCTCAGGGAGGAATGTGCTGACCAGCAAGCGGCGAAAGTCCTCGTCCTGTGGACCTGGTGAACGCGAGGCGAACGCCACGACATCCCGCGCGGGGCTGCTGAGATTCATGACGAGGACGGCACGGATTGTAGGCGTCTGCAAAGGTGCGGCGGCAAGCCAGACATGGCCGAAGTCTTCGCGCTCCAGGACATCTATCGAAGAGCGAACGGCGTTGTCCTGCTCGATGATGCGCTTCTCCAGCCTGTCCGCCTTCTCGTTGGCCAGCAGCAGGGTCGCCTCGACGACGGACTGTTCGCGGAGCTTCTCGAGCTGGAAACTGCTGCGGAAGCTGATGCCGTTCAGAACCAGCACCGCCACGATGATGGTCGGAACGAGCAGGAAGGTGAGCCAGCGTTCGCGCAGAGGTCTGTCGTCCATCGAGCTTCGCAAGCCGACCACGGCGAGCCCATTCAGACAAGCCAGATACGCAGAAACCGCCGGAAGCTGCGCCCCGCTCCGCGCAGGAGGCCGTACCAGTTCGCGTGGACAGCTGGGTCGAGACGGACTGACCTCAGAATGGCCTGTGCTAGGCCCCCCGCGTCCCCTGTGCGCTCTCCTCGGCGGCGCGCCAGCGTGCGATTCGCTGCGTCAGTGGAGGGTGCGAGTAGAAGAACGATTCGTAAAAGGGGTGCGCTCGCAGGCCAGAGAGATTGCCACGGGCCAGCTTCAAGAGCGCAGATGCCAGGGCCCCTGGGCGTCCGGTGAGGCCCACGGCGAACGTGTCAGCTTGCCATTCGTGCGCTCGCGACCAGCGACTGAAGAGCGGGGCGAAGGGAAATGCAAAGAGGGAGAGGATTAGGCCGGCGACCACGGCGCGAGCGGCGAAAGAAGGATCATCGAGCCAGCCCCAATGCCAGGGCTGCCCGCCGCTGACGATGCGAAAGGCCAGGTAGATTCCCGCAAGAGCCATCCCGAGGGATACCAAGAAGCGCTGAGAGATGTGTCGGAGCTTCCAGTGTCCGAGCTCATGGGCAACGATTGCGAGAATCTCCTGATGGTTCAGCTGCTGTTTCAAGGTGTCGAAGAGCACGATGCGCTTGACGCGACCGATCCCCGTGAAGTAGGCGTTCGAGTGGGCGCTCCGGCGTGATGCATCGACCTCCAGCACCTGGTTCACCGAGACGCCAGCACGCTGGCTCATCGCTCGCATGTCCTCCCGAAGGTCTTCGATGTCTAGCGGCTTCGTCTTGAAGAAGAGGGGTTCTATGACGTAGGGCGCGACGAGGACCAGAACCGCGCTGAATCCCGCGTAGCCCAGGAAAGCCCAAAGCCACCAGGTTTCCGGTGCTACTCTGACCAGCCAGAATGCCCCGCCCGCGAGCAGGGCGGTCAGCACCCCCCCGAGCAGCAGCCCCTTGCACACGTCGGCGAGGAAAAGCCCCACGGACATTCGATTGAATCCGTGGCGTTCCTCCAGCCGGAAGGTGGCGTAGAAGGCGAAGGGCAGATCCAACACGGTCCCTAGCACGACGAGGATCACGAAGAACACGACGCCTTCAGCGACGAAGTCGAGTCGGAGTTGCGTAATGGCTTCGTCGTACAGTTGAAGGCCACCCCCGAAGAGCAGCCCTCCAAGGATGACGGCAGTGAGCCCTGCCCTCACGACCCCGAACTGCAGTCTGTCTACCGAGTAGCGCTGGCTCTTTCGGAGCGTCGCCTCGTCCAACTCCCCCACGAGGACGCCGGGGGCTTCCGCGCCATGGACGCGCACGTAGCGGAGGTTGAGCAACGTCAGGCCGACACGAATGAGCTGCACCAGGGTGTAGGCGAGCGGGAGCGTCCAGGACACACGATAGGTACTAAATCCGCTGGCGCCGTTGTCGAGCACTTCGACAGCGCGCGACCCTCTTTGGAGTAAACCGCGTCCAGCCGGGACGTCTTTGTCAACCCCTTGGTCTTGGCGTAGGGTTCGGCGTGAGATCCCGTCTCCTTTCGATTGGTCTTCCCCGTGCGGCGGCGCTGCGCCTCGTCGTCTCCGTCGGCGCTGCTTGTCTCGCGCCCCCGCCGGTGAGCGCTGCACCCTCGGGAGCACCCGTCGCGAGAGCCGTCGACCCGTCGAAGGCGCCCGCGTCAGTGCCTCCGTGGTGCGCTCCAGAGCTCGACGTGCTTGCCGACGGCGTCTGCTTCAGCCGTCCATCGGCTCCGACTGGTGTCTCGGGATCGACGTCAGCGCAAGAATCCCCCGCCACGCTGGTGATATTCCTGCACAGCCTCGTCAGCGCCAACA
Source organism: Pseudomonadota bacterium (assembly GCA_023398955.1). GTDB lineage: Bacteria > Myxococcota_A > Polyangia > Polyangiales > Polyangiaceae > JAEWRL01. The sequence continues at coordinate 49,638 of JAEWRL010000096.1, read as the reverse complement.
CGGACTGGCAGTGGCAACAGCAGAGAATGCTGGCTCGCAGCGGCGAGAAGAATGGCTACTCGGTCCTGTTCCCGCGGGGACGCTTGGGGATTGGGCCCGGCCGTGATCCGAACACGTGGGCTTGGCCAGGATCCGCAGAGGCCCAGCGGCTCCATGAGGAAGAGGTGATCAGTGAGTGGATGGCCCACCAGCGAGCGCTCGAGGAGCGCGACGGTCCGTTCGACCAGGTCTTCGTGTTCGGATTCTCCAATGGAGCGTACTACGCGACGAACCTTGCCATGCGAGGGCGAGTGAGAGTCCATGGCTACGGAGTGTTCGCAGGAGGCTCGGGTTCGAAGTACCACCGCATCCTGGGGCAGCAGACGGACTACCGCGTTCCGGTCTTCGTGGGCTACGGCACCAAGGATCCGGATCACCCGCGCCAGAGAGCGCTAGTCGAGCTTCTCCGCTCCCTGCGGTGGCCGTACCGTCAGTTGGCTGCGCCAGTCGGGCACATGGCTACCGACTCTCAGCTCGACGCCGCCATCTCTTTCTTGCGCGATACCCGAGGTGCGGCTCACAAAACGCAAACGGCCGAGGTGACCAGAAGTGGCGCACCTCAGCCGTGAAGCGAAAGCGGTCTCGATTACTCGGCAGCTTCTTCGCCAGCAGCCTCTTCGGCGGGGGCGGCTTCGTCGGTAGCGGCTTCCTCTTCAGCAGGAGCGGCCTCGTCCTCGATAGCCTCGTCCGCTGCCATGTCCGCCTCGTCCACGGGAGCCATTTCCTCCGCGGGAGCTTCGGGAGTTGCCGCAGTCTCGGGAGCCTCGGCCTCGGGGGTCGAGCCGCCACAGGCGACGGCGAGAGCAGCAGCGGGAATCAAAGCGAACAGATTGCGCATCATCATGGGATCCTCCTAGTGCCGGCCCGAATGTGGGAGCCGGCGAACACCAGCTAGATGCATCAGAAGCAGCAACCGGCTCAAGAAAAAGATTCGCCAACCTCCACTTCGAACGAATTCGTGCAGTTGCGCGGCTCTAAGATGCCGAAGGCGCCACAAAAATCGCGCTCATGTTGACAGGCCCGGCGTTCGACTAGCATGGCGCGTGAGCCGAAATCCCATTACTCTGCATCTAAACGCCGTGGTGCATCCCGTCCCTCGTCCTCGTCCCGTGCTGCGGCTCGTTTCCGAGCTGGGCTCGCGCCGAACAGTGACGGAGAGTGGGGTGGAGTCTGGGCCCTCGGACGCCCAGCTGGTCGCTTTGCTGCGGGCTGGGCACAGTGAAGCCTTCGAAGCGTTGTATCGACGGCATGCGGCCTTCGTTCTCAACTTGGCCGTTCGGGTGCAAGGCACAGCGGCAGATGTGGAGGACCTCGTCCACGATGCGTTCTTGAAGGCGCATGAGCGGATCGACGCGCTGCGTGAGCCCAGCGCGTTCCGTCCTTGGCTGGGCTCCATCATCGTCATGCAGGTGCGCGCGCGGTTGCGAAGGCGTCGCTTCCTTGGCTCCCTGGGCTTGGGATACGGTGAGGCCATCGAGCTTGATGCGATTGCGTCCCCGCAAGCCGGACCCGACGCACGGGCGCAGCTGGCTCAGGTCTATGCGCTGCTTCAAACCCTCGCGACCGACGACCGGATTGCTTGGACGTTGAGGGTCATCGAGCGGCAATCTCTCGAAGATGTAGCCCGGTTGAGCCAATGCTCTCTCGCCACCGCAAAGCGGCGGATCGCGCGTGCTCAACGCTTCTTGAACGAGCATTTCGTCGCTGCGTTTGGGGAGGAGGGGTCATGAGCGAGCGTCGGCGCATCCCAGACCTCCCACGCAGCGTGCTGCGAGACAACGCCACGGACGATGGGATGGAGCGAGTGTGGCGGCGGCTCGAGGCGGAGGTTCGGGGCCCGCGGCGCGAACGGGCGCCCCTGTTGTGGTGGGTCCCCGCTGGTGCGGCAGCTTTGTTCGCGTGCGGGGTTTTCGTCGGGATGAGGATCGCGGAGACCACGCCGTCACCGGTCGTCGAAGCAGAGGACAGAGCGCCTAGGGTGCTCAGCCCTGCAGCGCAGACGCCCCATGAACCAGAGGCGGCTCGCGAGCCAGCACGGCCGCGGCAGGTTGCGCAGCCGGTTCGTAGGACGGCGAGGGCTGGGCGAGTTGCCGCGCCGAGTACTAGCGCCGCGCCTCTGGAGTCCGCTCTCCCGCCCGAGGTAGCGGCGCCTGCTGCACTGCCAGTGGTCTCGCCGCCGTGGCAGACGTTCGCGGCGCAGTTGGACTATGATGCGGCCAGCGCTGCCCTCTCCGAGCAAGGGGGCTTCGATGCCGCGCTCGTCCAGGCCAGCCCGGAGCAGCTGATGACCCTGCACGACATAGCGCGCGCTACGGGCGACCGGGTGAACGCGCTCGAGGCGCTGCGTCGGGTCGTGGCATTGCATCCGAGCGACCCCAACGCGCCGGTGGCAGCCTGGTCTCTCGGCAATTTATTGGAGTCGTCCGGGGATCGTGTTGGCGCGGAGCAGGCATATTCCGCCTATAGGGCCTTGTCTCCACAGGGCGACTTCGCCGAAGATGCCCTCGCTCGCCAGGTCGAGATAGTCCGCGAGCAGGGTGACCTGGTGCGGGCGCGTCAGATGGCCAGGCAGTATGTTCAGGAATTCAGCAACGGCCGCCACATCGAAGAGATGCAGCAGCTCGCGGGCGCGGCTGTCGACGAACTCCCCGGTGCCGGAGGAGCGTCGCCACCTGCTCAGGAGCTGCCCGCTCCTCCTCCGCTGGGTTCCGAAGAGCTGCCTCAGTAGCGTCCTTGCCTTGGCGGCCTTCGGCTCCGTACACTCCGCTGCTGTGGCGGCGCCCCAGGTCGTCGTCGAGATTGGTGCAGACGCCGAGAAGGTCGTCGAGGCACGCTTCACGCGCCGGATGCTCCAGATTGAGCTCGGGGACCTCCCACTAGGCGACGCGGACGCTGCAGGTGCGCCCCTGTTCTTCCGCTTGGTATCCTCCGATCCGAATACCCTTGCCGTGGAACTCTGGGACCACGGGGAGCTGCTGGGCAGGCGAACTATCTCGATCTCGCGAGGAAACCCGCAGCTGCACTCGAGGCGCATCGCCCTTGCCGCTGTGGAGCTGGCACGCCGAGCTCCCTCTCAGCGCCTTGCTCGGGCTCAGCGCGATGCTCGTGCTGAGGAGCGCTGCCAGCTTGCTGAAGCGGCCTCGATCCGCGCGGCTCGGCAGCCGCGCCTACGTATCGATACCACTTTTGGAGGGTACTCTCTGGGTTTGGGCGATGGCTGGCTTGCCGGAGCAGCGCTCGCTGCAGGGGTGCATGGGGCGTGGGGCGGCAGCTTCACTGCCCGGTTTGGCGGCTACCAGGGGCGCCAGCGCCGCGCGGGCGGCGAGCCGTACCTGCGATGGTACGAGGCGGGCGTGGCTCCGGCCTACGGAGGGAGTCTGGACCCTAATTGGCACCTGAGCGCAGCCCTGCCAGTGAGCTACGCCACGGTGTTCGTGGCCGGGGCGCCCGTGTTGGATGGGGTCGAGGGGCAGCGCGTGACTTGGTCGGCACGGGCCGGCGTGGCTCCGGCGCTCGCTCGGCGGCTCGACGAGGCCCTCTGGTTGGTGGTCTCGCCGGAATTGGGCTGGACGCTGCGCAATATAGGCCTGCGCGATGACGGCGGAGCCTCTCACGACCTCGGCGGCATTTGGCTCGGGGCGAGCGTTGGGGTATCCGTAGGCTCGCGCCACTGACCGGCGCGCATCGAGGAGTGATGCAAGGGGAGTTCGGATTCTCTTTGGCCATCCCCGATGACGATGCGTCATCGGGCTAGATTGCTTGAAACCCAGCCCTGATCAGGGCGTCCCGCTGCCCCGTCGAGAGGTTCACCCAACGCCCCTCGATCACGAACAGCCCGTCTTGATCTCGGCGGCAACCTCGGACCTTGACCTGGAAAGGTCGTGGAGCATTGGGCGTCGTCAGCGACAACGTGGAGCCGGGGGGGGCCGAGGTCGGGCTGCGCAGGCGGACCGCCTTGCCCTCGGCCATCTCGAGGACGACGTCCCGTCCGCTCTGTAGGAATAGCTTCATCACCGCGTCCTGGCGCGGCGCATCGCTGCTTGCGCCTCGCGCGTTGCCTCGCGCTCTTTGACGGCTTGCCTCTTGTCGTGCTTCTTCTTGCCGCGGGCGAGACACACCTCGAGCTTGGCGCGGTTGTTCTTGAAGTAGCATTTGGTCGCGATGAGCGTCATGCCCTCTCGCTGCACCGCGCTCTGCAGTTCCGTCACCTGGTTACGGTGCAGCAGCAGTTTCCGCTTCCGCTTCTCTTCGTGGCTGAAGGCGGCATGTTTCAGGATCGGGATACGCATCCCTTTCACCCAGGCCTCGCCGCGCTCGTCGATGTCCACCCAAGCATCGCTCAGCCCAGCAGTCTGGTCGCGCAGTGCGCGGACCTCGCTCCCGATGAGCACCAGACCCGCTTCGAAGGCCTCCTCGAGCTCGTAGTCGAAACGCGCTCGGCGGTTCTGGGCGACGAGGCGGTCGCCTTGCTGTTTGGGCTTTGAAGAAGCCTTCGACATGGGAAGGCAACGTATACGCTGCCCAGGCTGGCTTGCAACCACTGGCTTGCGGCCCCGGGGTCGCAGACCACGTCCCTTCTGGAGCGCATTGGGCTTGACGGTCCGGCGATGACGCGACCCTCCTCCGACCCCATTGATGAGCGTCTCGAAGTGTCGCCTCGGTCGGTCTCGCGAGCTAGGTTCCGCTGGCCCCCCCCCACCATGCCTGCCCGACACCCGATTCGCCTCTCAGGAGCTCGCACCAACAACTTGAAGGGGATTGGCTTGGAGCTCGAACCTGGCCTCGTCATCGCCGTGACCGGCGTCTCTGGAGCCGGAAAGAGCAGTCTTGCCCTCGATACCCTCTACGCGGAAGGTCAACGCCGGTTCATCGAGAGCTTCAGCCCTTACGCGCGCCAGTTCCTGGAGCGGCTCCAGCGCCCGCCAGTCGACGAGCTCGATCCCGTTGCGGCTGCTGTCGCCGTCGATCGCCACGCGCCGGTCAAGAGCTCACGTTCTACCGTCGCAACGATGGCGGACATCGAGCCCTACTTGGCCGCGCTGTTCGCGAGCGAGGCGGTCCCGGTTTGTCCAGACCACAAGTGCCCGGCCATTCGCCTGGACGCCGGGAGCGCTGCCTTGCTCGCGCTGCAGCGGCTGCGAGGAAGTCGCGCCCTAGTGACTGCACCCCTCGAGGTAAAGGATGGAGAGCAGTACCTAGAGGTGCGTGACAAGCTCCAGGCTGACGGTCTACGCCGGCTTTGGCAGAGGGGTGCCCTGCTCACGATCGACGAGCTCCGGCCGAGCGATGCCATCGATCCACTGGCTCCTGCCGAGGTTCTCCTGGACCGGCTCATCTTGCGGGACAGCGACATGGGTCGCCTCGCGGACGCGATTGGGCGCGCTTGGGAGAGGTCGAGTGGGTCGGCGATGCTGCGCGTCGGGGACGCGGTGCTCGTCCTCCGCCCCGGCCTGGGCTGCCCCGAATGCAACCGCCGCTTCGACCCTCCTAGCCCCGGCCTCTTCTCCTACGAGTCCCCCGTGGGAGCCTGTCCCGAGTGTCGTGGCTTTGGCCGCACCATAGGGGTCAATCTCGACCGGGTCATCCCCGACGCCGCGAAGAGCCTCCGCAGTGGCGCCATCCGACCCTGGGCGGGCAAGTCCACTTCTTGGGAACGCACCGAACTGGCGAAGCTCTGTCGCCGGCATGGTGTTCCACTCGATGCACCCTGGTCCACCCTGACCGAGGCACAACGTAGGATCGTTCTCGAGGGGGACGGAGCCTGGGACGAGGGCATGTTCCCTGGCGTCATGGGGTGGTTTCGCTGGCTCGAGACCCGCACCTACAAGATGCACGTCAGGGTTCTGCTGGCTCGCTATCGGTCTTATGATCCGTGCCGCCTGTGCGGGGGCAGGCGGCTCGCCCCGGCCGCGCTGATGTACCATGTCGGCGAGTTGAACCTTGCCGAGTGGCATGCCCTGGAGGTGGGCGACGCCGCTGAAGCACTGGGGCGCCTCCAGTGCCACAACCCCCAAGGAGAGATTGCACGTCGCGAGCTGGAGACGAGGCTCACGTACCTTGCCCGGGTCGGTTTGGGTTATCTCAGCCTGGACCGCCAGGCGCGCACCCTCTCGGGAGGCGAAGCTCAGCGCATCACCCTGACCTCGGCGCTCGGTACGTCCTTGCACAATGCGCTATTCGTCCTGGACGAACCGACAGTTGGCCTGCACCCCGCGAATATCGAATCGCTGCTAAAGATGATTCGTGAGCTGGCGGCGCGGAATAACACGGTGATCGTGGTCGAGCACGATCCCATGGTCATCGCCAGTGCGGACCGCGTCGTCGAACTCGGGCCCGGCGCCGGTGAAGAGGGAGGCCAGGTAGTTGCAGACGGCACGCCAGCGCAGGTTTGCAGGCTCGGCACCGCCACGTCCAGAGCTTTGGCCGCGCCCAAGGCAGGCAGCGGGCGCCGGCGCGAGCCCACGGGCAGCCTTCACGTGCGAGGCGCCACGGCCCACAACCTACAGGGCATCGACGTTACCATTCCTCTTGGCGTCATCACCATCGTGACGGGCCCCAGCGGCTCGGGGAAGAGCACCCTTGCGGTCGACGTTCTGCACAACGCAGTGGCTCGCGCTTTGGGTAAGTTGGACGTGGAGCCTGCAGGTGCGCATACCAGCCTCGAAGGGGTCGAAGCTCTGCGCGACGTGGTGCTCGTGGATCAGTCGCCGCTCGGACGTACGTCCCGCGGGAACCCGGCCACCTACACGAAAGCCTGGGATCGCATCCGAGCGCTTTTCGCTGCTGAGCCGAGCGCGAAGGAAATGGGCCTTCAGGTTTCCGACTTCTCCTTCAACATGGCGGGTGGGCGCTGCGAGGCTTGTGCTGGGGAGGGTTACGAAACAGTGGAGATGCAGTTCCTGGCGGACGTGAGGCTGCTTTGCCCTGTTTGCCAGGGGCGCCGTTTCAACGAGTCCGTGTTGGGGGTGCGCTGCCGCGGCTTGGACATTGCGGAGGCGCTCGAGCTGACAGTCGGCGCTGCCCTCACCGTTTTCAAGGACAAACCGAGGATCCTGGGTGCGCTGGGCCCCTTGGCGAAATTGGGGCTTGGCTATCTGAAGCTCGGCCAACCTCTTTCCACCCTCTCGGGGGGCGAAGCGCAGCGCCTCAAGATTGCGCGCGCCCTGACCACGGCGAAGGCGGACACGCTGTTCATCCTCGACGAGCCGAGCGCGGGCCTTCATGCCGACGAGGTAGATTCCCTGGTTGGCGCACTAGGGGTATTGGTGGAGCTGGGGTCCACCGTGCTGGTCGTCGATCACGACGTTGGCGTCATGCGACGAGCAGACTTCATCATCGATATGGGTCCCGGGGGCGGACGGAGCGGCGGTAGAGTGCTCTTCTGCGGGACTCCCGAGGCGCTTCGCGAAGCGAGCACCGCCACGGCGCGGGCGCTCGCCTCCGGTGCGCCCCGCCCCCGCGCGTCGGCCAAGAGGCGTCCGGGTCAGGCACGTGCCGCTATCCAGGTTCGAAACGCTCGCGAGCACAATCTCGTCGAGGCGAGCGTGACGATCCCTCATGGGGCCCTCACTGTCGTGACTGGACCCAGCGGATCGGGGAAGAGCAGCCTGGTCTTCGACGTCATTTTTGCGGAAGGCCAGCGACGGTTCCTGGAAACGCTAACCCCCTATGCGCGCCGGTTCTTGCCGACCATGCCGCGTCCCGCCGTGGACAGCGTTGCCGGCGTGCCGCCCACCATCGCCCTCGAACAGCGGACAGCGCGCGCCGGGAGCAAGTCGACGGTAGCCACGATCACGGAGATTGCTCACTACCTGCGCCTTCTGTACGCGAAGCTGGGCACCGCGCACTGCCCGGAGCATGACAAGCCGATAGCGAACCGACACTCATCGCAGCTTCTGCTGGACTTGAGAAGGGCGAGGTCCAAGGCTTGGCTCTGCGCGCCGGTCGTCAGCGCCCGCAAAGGGACGCACCTCGACGTGTTCACGGCGGCTGCCCGCGCCGGAATCGACAAGGCGTACTGCGATGGCGAACTCGTTTCCACGGACGTTCCCCCGCGGCTTCGGCGGAATGTCGAGCACACGATCGATCTTGTCCTGGGAGGAGCCTCTCTTCCCTCCGAGTTCTCGGCGGACCAGGTCGCTCGCGCGCTGCGCCTGGGGCGGGGAGCTCTCAAGCTTCGGTATCTGTCGGGGAAGGAGCAGCTTCACAGCGCGCGAGGAGCTTGTCCCGACTGCGGGTTCTCCGTCCCGGAGCTCGATCCGCGGTGGTTTTCCTTCAATACTCCGCAGGGGCGCTGCGCCGATTGCGACGGTGAAGGAGTGATCGAGGTTGCAGCGCGCGGCCGCCGCGCCACCCCGACGACGGTTCGGCGCTGTTCGAGCTGTCGGGGCAGCAGGCTCTCACCGACGCCGCGTGCCGTGCGTTTCATGGGCCGGCGCTATCACGAGTTTCTCGAGCTTGCTGTCGCGGCCGCTCTCGAGGAAGTGGAAGGGTGGAAGCTCCTCCGGGAACAGAGGGACATCGGAGGTCCCATCCTGCACGAACTCGGGCGTCGTCTGCGCTTCATGAACGAGGTGGGGCTGGACTATCTCTCCCTCGACCGGGCGGCGCGGACCTTATCGGGCGGCGAGCTCCAGCGCCTCCGTCTGGCAGCGCAGCTTGGGGCGGGGCTCACGGGGGCTCTCTATGTCCTCGATGAGCCGACAATCGGTTTGCATCCGACCGACACGCGACGTCTGCTCCAGAACCTGCGGTCGCTCGTGGACCTTGGTTCGACGCTGCTCGTGGTCGAGCACGATCTCGACACGATCCGTGAAGCAGACCACCTCATCGATCTGGGCCCCGGGGGCGGAGCATCGGGTGGAAGGATAGTTGCGAGCGGCAGCCCGAGCGACGTGCTGCGCAACCGGCGTTCCCCGACCGCAAGAGCGCTTCGAGTGGCACCACGGCTGCGGCGGTCCTTGGAGGTTCGGCGAGACCATCCGGAGCTGTTGCTGTGCGGGGCGAGAGCCAATAACCTGCGCGGTGTCGATCTTCGCTTCAAGCAGGCCCGACTCAACGTCGTGGTGGGGGTGAGCGGTTCCGGCAAGAGCACCGCGGTGCGGCACGTGCTGCTGCCGGCGGTACGAGCCGCCCTCGGGTTGGTCACGGAACCCGCGGGCGAGCATGACTCGATTCACGGCGTCGAGCATCTGCGTCGCGCGGTTGCGGTCGATCAGAGCCCCATTGGGCGAACGCCTCGCAGTGTTCCCGCGACCTTCTTGGGGATCTGGGATGAGGTGAGAGTCCTCTTCTCCTCCACACGTGAAGCACAGGTCGCGGGGTTCACCAAGAGCCGCTTCTCGTTCAACACGCCCTCGGGCGGACGCTGCACCGTTTGCCAAGGCCAGGGGGTCATCACCCATGAGATGAGCTTCCTCCCAGACGTCGTGGCTCCGTGCCCCGCGTGCGACGGGGCACGGTTCGAGCCGCACACCTTGGGAGTTCGTTACATGGGCAAGAGCGCGGGGGAGGTGCTTGCCCTGACCGCGCAGCAGGCCTCGGAGCTTTTCGCGAATCACGCACGAATTGCCGCTCCCCTCCGCACGCTCACGGATCTGGGTGCGGGCTACATAACGCTGGGGCAAGGCTCGCACACCCTCTCTGGCGGTGAAGCCCAGCGCCTCAAGCTTGCTGCCGAGCTCACCGCAACCACGAAGCACGAACCCACTTTGTATGTCTTGGATGAGCCCACGACCGGCCTTCACGCTGCCGACGTCGAGAGGCTGGTCGACGTCCTTGGCCGTTTGGTGGAGCGTGGGGACACCTTGGTCGTCATCGAGCACCACCCGCAGCTCATGGCAGGCGCGGACTGGCTCATTGAGCTCGGGCCTGGCGGTGGGCAGCGGGGAGGCGAGATCGTCGGGATGGGCGTTCCCACTGCCCTCGCCACCCTCGACACGCCCACCGGTCGCGTGCTTCGGGACGCTTCATGAACGGTCCGAGCGGCGGGGATCAGGCGCGCGGATAGGTGGTCTCGATGGCGCCCAAGATGGCAACTTGGATCTGCAGGCGTCGTGCTGGGGTGATCGGGGAATCGTCGAGTTCGACGATCGCAAACCTGTCGAGTACACGGTTGCCCGCCGTACGCACCTCCGAAGAGACAATCTGCACCTGCTCGTCGTAGAGCGCTCGGGAGAGGGCGAGCAGCAGCCCGGAGCGATCGTCGGTCTCCACCTCGAGGGTGGAGAGGGAGCCATCCTCGCCCTCCATGAAGCGCACCACCGTCTGACTCGTCGAGCGCGTGCTGGCGGGCGCTTCGACTCGGGGGGGCAGGATCGAGCGGGGGCGCCCTTCACTGAGCATGTCATTCAGTGTGGTGAGCAGGTCTCGCGCGGATTCATCCGTGATCCGAGCGTCGCGTTGCTCGACATCCGTCGACCGAACCCAGAAGATGTCGACCGCCTCATTCTGCCCCGCCGGCGTGCGGCGGGTGAAGGCCTCCGCGGCAATGACGTCGAGGTCACACATTACGAGCGCCGCACTGATGCTTGCCAAGAGGCCGGGTCGATCGTTGGCGACGACGCAAAGCGCCGTGGCATCCACCTGCGGGTCCTCGAAAGTGCCAAGATTCGCAGGCAGCAAGCCGCGTTCATGAGCCAGCTCCGCGTGTCTGCAACGCGCGGGCTCATCGAACCTCCTAGCGTAAGCAGGAGGCAAGGACTCGACGAATTCGCGGATGTAGTCGGGCGAGGGCATCAGTCGGGCTCGCTGCTGCCTGAGCGGCACAATGGTGCGGCTGCGGAGCAGCTGTAGAGGTCGCTGCAGGATAGCGCCTGAACCGGGGCTGGGAAGAGGCTCCTTTCCTTCTCATGGCGGTCGCCTTGGAAGTGGCGGCCCTTTGGCGCATCGCACTGCCGGACTCGTGTCAAATACTACTTCGACTTTGCGGGCGGCCAGGTCGGCAGCGGAAACTCCGTGGGAATCGTCGTAGGAAGCGGCCACGGAGTCGGTACGAGGATCACAGTTGTCGTCCCAGCGTCCGTTCCGGCATCTTTCGTCGAGGCGTTGGCTCCGCCACTGGTGGACGGCGGGGGCGGCCCTGCGCTCGCCTCGGGCGCTGCTGCCTCTGCTGTCGGAGCGAGGAGGGGTGCTGGGCCATCCGGGTTCAGCCCCTCTGGGGCGATCATCACGGGGTCGTGATCGCCCCCAGAGACCTCTTCCTGCAGGCTTCGCGGGAGTGGCGGCATGTCGTCGTCTCCACCACGATGCCTGCTTTGTATCAGGAGCACCAAGGTGACGACCAGGGCGGCACCGAATGCCAGCAGACCCATCGCCAACCACTGGGCCGCTGTGACTCTCGAGCGCCGAACGTGCGGGCGAGTGTACTGGGCTCCCGCCTGATGATACCCCGCTTGGTATTGCCCACCTTCGTGGTGCACGCCGGGCGGGCGCGGCGCTGGATCGAAATGGGGACCCGCGGGTGATGGGGGACGGAGATAGCCTTCAGTCCGCTGCCAGTCCGCTGCCGTGGCCCGCGGCGCCGGGACCGGTTCCTTCGTTGCTGGTAGGGCGACTGTGCTGCCGGAGCCGCGGTGGCGCGCCAGCGCCGCGCTCCCCAGGGCGGGCACGCCGGGGGCGAGATGAACGGCGGGAGCCGCTGCAGTGCGCGGGATCGGCTGCGGGGTGCAGGCGCGAACCTCGTGGTGAACCGGGCCCTCGTCAGAGCGGGCCGAGGCGCGGCCCGCTGCGGGCTCTTCGTCCGCAGAGCGCACGGTTTCCTCGGTGCCAGGATAGCCGGGTGTGGCGCCGCTCCCCTGGACCACCCGGGCCAGATCTGGTGCGAGCACACTGGGTGGTGCGTCGAGGGCGTGGCGCCCAACGACGTCCACTCCCTCGGAGAATGCGGCCAAGGCATTCCGCATCGCTGCGGTCGTTGGAAAACGCTGGTCGCGCGAAGGGTGCATCGCCCTGTGCACCAAGGCAGCGAGGGGCTCGGGGACATCGCTCGCCACCTCCCGAAGCGCGGTGACGTGCCCCGCGGCAACGCGCGAGACGATCTCATGGGGCGAGTTGCCGTCGACAGGACGGCGTCCACCGAGCATCTCGTAGAGAATGACTCCTGCCGAGAAGAGGTCCGCCCTGTGATCGACGTGCTCGGCGCCAAACATCTGCTCCGGGGCCATGTACTCGGGCGTGCCCATGAGGGCCCCGGGTCGCGTCAAACCCTTCTCGTCGAGCGCAATCGAGCTCGTCTCTTTGACCTTGGCGACGCCGAAGTCGAGCAGCTTCGCGACTTGGTTGTAACGCGAGCCGCAGAGGAACACGTTCTCCGGCTTCAGGTCGCGATGCACGACTCCGAGAGCGTGCGCTGCCTCGAGGCCCAGTAGGATCTGAGCCATGATGCCGACGGCTTCGGACACGGGCACCCGCTCGAGACGCTGCAAGTATGCCTGCAGGCTCTCGCCGTCGAGCAGTTCCATGACGAGGAATGGAACGCCGTCGGGGGTGGTGTCCACGTCCGTGACCTGGGTAACGTGGGGACTTCGGATGGTGGCCGAGACACGAGCCTCTCGGAGGAAACGGCTAGCGATGTTGGGTTTCGACGCAAGCTCCGCGTGCAGGAACTTCAACGCGACTGAGGTGCCGAGCACCTCGTGGCGCGCCTCGTAGACGATGCCCATGCCCCCGTCCCCGATGACACGCAGCAGGCGATACTTTCCGGTGATGCGTTGTCCCGTTTGCATGCTTCCTGCTGCTGGACGGCGATGTGACGGCGCGGCTGGTGGAATTGAGCAGCCGCTCTGGGTCAGCCTGCTGCACGCCCTTCCCAGGGTACGTCTGACACCCCAGCCAGGTGGTTGGCGAAGCGTCCCATGACGAAGAGAGCGTCGCTCAGGCGGTTGAGGACCATCACGACCTCCGGACGCACGGCGGAGAGGCGTTGGAGCGCAATGGTACGGCGCTCTGCTCTGCGACACACCGTTCGGGCGATATGCAGTGTGGCGGCCAGCTGCGTCCCTCCGGGGAGAATGAAGGCCTTGAGCGGGTCGACCTGGCACTCGAGGTGGTCGATGGCCTCTTCGAGATACGCAATTTGCGTCTCGCCGACCAAGCCCAGGCCGAGCTTTGCTTCTTTCCCAGGGACGCACGCCAACTCAGCGCCAAGTACGAACAGATCCCGCTGGATGCGCTCGAGCAGTCCATCGAGGGCCTCTCCCGCGCCCAGCGAGCGGGCTAGCCCAATGCAGGCGACGACCTCATCCACCGCCCCGTAGGCCTCCACCCTGGCGTCGTCCTTGCCCACACGGGATCCGCCAAAGAGCCCCGTCGTGCCATCATCCCCCGTTCGGGTGTAGATCTTCATGGGTCAGCTTCCCATAGATCCACGCCTCCCATGCTGCAACGAAGCTGCGGCCGTCCCCTTCGTCGGAGTGCAGGTTGATGGGCCGACGGGTAGTCCTGCCCAGGGCGACGTGGAGCACGGTAGAGAGGGCCCGAGCCTCGGCTGATTTGGAGCTTTCCACCGCTGCCGCGGGAGCGATAACGTAGCGAGCGCGATGCGTCGAACCCTTGCAGAATCGGAGACTCCGGGCCTGTGGAGAGCGCTGCGGACTGCCCTGCCTGGCGCCCTCCTGCTGGCCCTGGGAAGCTGTTACGACACGGATTCCTCTTGCGAGGATACCCTGTCCTGCGGCCCCGGGAGGGCAGGGATGGACAATCCGGGCGGGGCGGCTGGTAGCCGCGCTGAAGGAGGCGGAGGCGGAGCCGGCGACCGGTCGAGCGGTGGTGGGGCGGGGGGTATAGGTGCTGTGACGGAGGGCGGGGCACCGCCCGTTGCTGGTGGGAGTGGCGCTTCGGGTGCGAACTGGGGTGGGGGAGGAAGTGCCGGCGTCGCCTCGGGTGCAGAGGATGCCGGGGCCGCTGGCAGCTCTGGACACGCGGGAGCTGCTGGCCGCGCAGGGGAAGGTGGTTCAGCGGGAGGCGGGGGGATCGGAGGCGCCGCTGGAGGAGGAGGGATGGCAGGGCCTGGATCGAGCGGCGCGGCGGGGGCGGCTCCACCGGCGGCCGGCGCAGGGGGAGCCGTCGTCGTAGGTCCTTGCGCGGGTGCTTGCCGCGGCGAGACGCCTGTTTGCCAAGTTCCGGAGCAGGTCTGCGTCGAGTGCCTGCACGATGGGGACTGCACCGGGGAACTGCCATATTGCATCACGGGGGCGAATCGGTGCGGTGAGTGCACCACGAGCGAAGACTGCCCTCCAGATGCCCCGCTTTGTGAGCCTGGCACGAGCACGTGCGTCCGCTGCCTGGAGGACACCGATTGCGGTGCCCCCACGGCCTCCCTCTGCTCGGCGAATCGGTGCGCTCCGTGTGTGCGGAACGAGGACTGCGCCCACGTCACCGACGCGCAGGGTGGAAGCCTTCCCATCTGCGAGGCTGGCGAGTGCCGCGAATGCGCCACGAACGCGGACTGCATCAGCCCGGACGCACCCCGTTGCGACCAGACCTACCGCTGCGCGCCCTGTCAGCTCAACGACGATTGTGAGGGGATCGAAGGCGCAGACGGGGAGGCCTTCGGGGTCTGTGATCTCTCGGCGGGCGAGGCGCAGGCGCAGTGCGTCGAGTGCACGGGGGCTGACTACGAAGCATGCGGGACGAGTGGCGGGACGCCGCTGGTTTGCAACTCGCTGGAGCGCCGCTGTTCAACGGCCTTGGAGGGGAGTGCGGTGACGTGCGGAGGGTGCGTGAGCGATGCGCAATGTTCGGATGGACGCTTGTGTGTGGAGCAGGTGTTCGAGGGCCAGTCGGTGGGGTACTTCTGCCTCTACCGCGAAGACACGCTGGGCGATTGTCAGGCGCAGGGCCGTCCCTACGTCGCGAGCATCGCGGGAATCAGCAGTGTGGATGGTGTGGATGCGACCGTTTGCGGCCTAGCGGTGAGTACTTGCCCCGCACGTCAAGACTACCGCACGAAGGATTGCGGTCTCGGTGAGGTAGCTGGCGGCGCAGGAGGGGCCTCAGGAGCGCCGGTGATGGCAGGAGGAGGTGGCAGCTCGGGCAGCGCTGGAGCGGACGCACTGCTTCGACCCGAGCTGAGCCTCTGTGGGTTCGCCGCGCCGGATGACGCCCGCTGCGTTCCCTGGGGTGAGCAGCTATACCGTTGCACGATGAGGTGCGTGAGCACTGACGACTGCCTCCCGGGCAGTACATGTGACCCGGACACCCTTTACTGCACCCTCTGAGGCAGCTCAGAGGTGCTGCTCCGCTCGTTCGAGGCGTGGCTTAGGGCGGGCGCTGTGGCCCTCGCAACGGGAGCGATGGCACGAAACATGCTGCGGCCCAACGAGGTGATGGAGACCTCGCTCATGCAAAGCTCAATGCTCTTAGGTATAGTCTTCGCCATAGCCGCAGTTGGGTGTCCCAGCCGTCCGGAGAGCACGGGTGCCCGGCCCGCCCGGGACGCTGCGCCGACGCCCACCGATGGACCGGACCACGGGGCGGCCGGCGAACCCGCAATCCCCGAGACATCCCCGCGGCCGCCGCGGCCCGGTGCCCCAGACCTCCACCCGGGCACCGAGTCGGAGGTGCTGCAGCCCGATCCGGATGTCCCGCTCATTCCCATGACGCCTGGCAAGCGCCGCGAGCAAAAGGACGCGCCGCCCTCCCCTACAGAGGTGCCCCCGGAGATGGCACCTCCGGAAATGCGCTGACGTCGTGGCCACCAGGTGAGATTGGCGGCTTCTGAAGTCCGGAGATTGGTCGTACTCTCCGGCGAATGCGGGACTTGGACGACAGGGGTGTCCCCGCCAGGACACGTCCGCGGATCGCGCTTCTCATGCATGGACTGGGCTACGCGTACCAGGATTCCATCCTTCGAGGAGTCCATGACGCATGCCAAGCGCGAGGCTGGGATGTACTCTGTCTGACTGGTGGTGTCCTCTCGGCGGACGACCCCCACAGCGCTGTCTACTCGCTGGTCGGTGCGGGAGACATAGACGGGCTCATCGTGGCTGCTGGGTCGATGGGTGTTAACCGGGACTCTCCAGATTTGACGGAGCTGTTCGGACGTTTCTTGAGCGTGCCGCGCTGTAGCATCGCCGTCCCTCACGAGAATGCACCTAGCGTCGTCATCGACAACGCAGAGGGTGTGTACGGCGCAACGCGACACCTCATTGAACAGCACGAGCGCCGACGGCTCGCGTTTCTCGGAGGGCGGGGCGCGGAGTCTATCGAGCGTCTTGAGGGGTTCCGGCGCGCGCATGCCGACTCCGGGCTGGCCCTCGATCCGTCGAGGATCATCGAGGGAGACTACTTGGCGGAGAGTGGCGCAGCGGCCGTTGCGCGCTTTGGACGTCCGGACCATCCCACCGTCGATGGGCTCGTTGCCGCCAACGATTGGATGGCGATGGGAGCTCTGGAGGAGGCGGAACGCCGAGGATTCCGGGTCCCCGAGCAGCTCGCCATCGTAGGTTTCGACGACAGCGACCAGGCACGCTTCACCACCCCGCCGCTCACCACAGTGGGGCAGCCGATCTTGCAGCTCGGCGAGCAGGCCGTGCAGGTGATAGAGGATCAGCTGCTGGGCCGCGCCGTGAAGGCGGTCCGGTACCTGCGAACCAGACTCGTCGTTCGACACTCCTGCGGTTGCATCACGCGCGCGATTGCGCCGGGGCCAGAGGTCTTCGAGCCGGGGGCCTTGCTCCCGCTGTTGCGTCGACACCGAGACTACTGCCGGCGGGCCTTGGCGTCGGCAGCGCCACCGCACGCGAGTGCCCTGGACAGCGCCTGGGCAGACTCTCTGCTCGACGCTCTCGAGTTGGATCTGGCGGGCCGAAGTGGTGCCTTTCATGCTGCCGCCGATACCGTGCTGCAGCGTGCGGCTGGGCTGGGCAGCGTCACGCTTTGGCACGACGTTTTCTCCTCACTGCGCGGGGCTGCGATTCGCATGGGGGTGACTGACATCCGGGAATGGTTCTGCTTCGAATCGCTCGTGGAATCGATTCACGTGCTGATCGGAAGCCACGCGGAACGGGCTCAAGGACGTCGGCGCATCGCCAAAGAGGTGCAGCTGCATGCGCTCGAGTCCTTCGGAAACGCAGCACGAACTGCCCTCGACTTCAGCGGGATCGGTCGCAGTCTCGCGGAGCATCTGAATGCCGTGGGAATTCGGCGCTGCTGGCTGACGCGCTTGGGCGGTGCGGTCTCTCCGAGTGCCGAGAGTCGGCTCGTCGTCGCGTGCGATGCGTCCGAGGGTGCACGCAGTGTCGACGGTGAGGCTCCCTTCTTGGCATCGCAGATCCTCCCGGATCAGTGCCTATTGCCAGAACCCCTCACCTACGTGATTCAGCCGATGGTCTTCGCGAGCGAGACCCTGGGCATGTGCATCATCAGCCACGACAGCGGCGACCCGAGCATCTACCCAGCTCTCGCGGCGCCTCTCACGGCCGCGGTCAAGGCAGCCCAGCTGTTCGAGACGGTAGTGGAGGAGGTGACCCGACGCGAGCGCGCGGAGCGCGGACGGCTCGAGCAGGAGATGGCCATCGCCCAACGGATTCAGACCGCGATATTCCCGAAACGCTTCGACGTGCCTGGCCTCGAGCTCAGCGCCAGCATGGACCCCGCCACGGAAGTAGGCGGAGACTACTTCGACGTGTTGCCTGCGGCGGACGGCTGTTGGCTCGGGATTGGGGACGTGGCGGGCCACGGCCTCCCCACGGGGCTCGTCGCTCTGATGATTCAGAGCATCGTCGCTGGGATGGCACGACATGGCTCGGATTCGAGTCCCATCCACATCTGGCGCGACCTGAACTCCGTTCTGTGCGAGAACGTGCGAACGAGACTTGGGCAAGACGAGCACGCAACCCTCACACTGATCCGCTACTCTACGGACGGGCGACTTCGGTTGGCGGGAGCCCACGAAGAGATTATCGTGCTTCGTGCGGGGGCTTCTCGAGCCGAAACGATCGAAACACATGGCGCGTGGGTCGGAGTCACGACGAGGCTCCCGCCCGAGGCTTTGACTGAGGACGAGCTTCAGCTCAGCCCCGGCGACCTGATGCTGCTCTACACTGACGGCGTCACCGAGGCTCGAAACGCGGAGCGCAAGATGTTCGGTCTGGACCGACTCTGCCGCCTCCTAGAGGAGCACCGCAGCGAGGCTGTGGAACCGATACGCCTCAGTGTGCTGGAAGCACTACGAGCATGGTCCAGCGAGCGCAGTGACGATGTCACTGTCGCAGTCGTTCGCTACCGGGGTGTCTCTTCTTGAGAGGGGCAGGATTGGCGGTTCAGGCCCAACCGGCCGGGTTCTCGCGGGCGCCTCCGACCAGTATCTTCGCCACGTTCGCGGATTTCGTTGCCGCCCTTGCGGAGGATCGTCGAGACAGGGCAGAATGGGTACGGGGTCACCGGATCCAACCGCAAGAGCATGAATCTGCAAGAGGTCGATCAGCAATTCCGTGTCGTGGTCGCGGAGCCGGAGCGGGCCAACCTGCTCGTGCTCATGCTCGCCAGCATGCTGGAGCGGCGGCTCGCGGAGCCGGAACACGCCGCGCGCGCAAGGAAGATGCGCGGCAGCATCGTCATGCAGGCGGGGGGCATGGTTGCCTGCCTCGAGTTTGGGGGGGACCAGGTGACCATCCATCGGGCACGGCCATCGAAGCGACCCACGGCGGAGATTCGAGGGCCATTGCTGGTCCTGTTGGACGCGGCCCTCGGTCAGCGGCAGTTCGAGCACGTGCTCTCCGGGCGCCTCAAGGTGCGAGGCTCTCTGCTCGTGCTTCTTCGCTTGCTCTCACTTCTTCGTGTCTGAATCGGTATTCGAGGAATCATTCTCCATGTCATGCACGCACCTGATCCCGAGGCTCGAAGTTCTGGTTGGCGCGGGTGCCGTCTCCACCGACCCAGCGGTGCTGGACGAGGTGAACGCCGACATGACGGAAAACCCAGAGGGCACTGCGGAGGTTTCGGTCGCCGTGGCGGATCTCGAACAGCTGAAAGCTGTCGTCTGCCTCGCTGCAGAGCACGGCGTTCCTCTGACCCCGCGAGTGGCCGGGACCAATCTGGGCGGGCTGACGCTAGCTGCCCGCGGCGGTATAGTGCTCGACATGCGCCCCATGCGCCGCATCGTCGAGCTGGACCTCGACAACATGCTCGCAGTGGTCGAGCCCGGTGTGACCTTCGAGGATCTGAAAGCCGCATTGGACGAGCGTGAGCCGCGGCTGACCATCGGCTTTCCGCTGTCTCCGCCGGACACCTCTGTGGCGGCGAACTGTCTGCTCGACGGCCTTGGCAATCTCTCTCTGCAGCATGGCGCCATGGGCGAGTGGGTCAGCGGCTTGGAGGTGGTGAGAGCGGACGGTTCGCTCCTGAGAACCGGGGCGTGGGCCTTGGGTGTTCCGGTCCCCTTCGGACGCGCTCCGTTTCCCGACCTCAGTGGGCTCTTCCTTTCGCTGCAGGGAACGACCGGGATTGTGTCAAAGCTTGTCGTGCAGCTGTGGCCGGCGCCCGCATTTCGCGCGCGCTCCTTCGTCTTGGCTTACGACCGTGCGGCCACGATGCGCGCCCTACGAGACCTCCCGCGGCTCGACGTGTTGAGCGACATGGGAGGCCTTTCGTGGCCAACCGGCAAGATGCTCTTCGGTGTCGAGCACCCGAAGGAGCGAGACCCGGAGGAGCCGGAGTTCTTCTTCTATCTCGACATCGGCGCGGCGAGCGAGGGCCTGCTGGAGGAGAAGAAGCGCGTCGTGCTCCGCTATCTCCAGGAGCTGCGAAGCGGCGGCTTGCGCATCGAGGATCCACTGGATCTCCCCACGCTGCTACGGCTCGAGCCACGGTTCCAGCGGTTGGCGGAGTTTCCAACGCGGCTCGACTTTCTCCTCGATCACCCAGACGGCGGTCTCACGTGGGTGGGCACCTATGGCCCGTTGAGTCGGTTCGAGCGTGCCACGGAGCTCGGCATTGCCGTCGTGGAGCGTCACGGATTCCCACCGATGATCGTCGCGCGCCCCATGAAGGGGGGCCACTACGCCGTGCTGCGCTTCATTGAGGTATTCAAGAGGCGCGACGCAGCGGATCGGAAGCGGGTGGCAGACTGCAATACGGAGCTCTGCGACGTCCTACGTGAGGAGGGTTTCGTCATGTACAAGACGCCTGCGTGGGCTGTGTCCCGCTATCGTGACCATCTCGATCCGGGCTTTGCCCGACTCCTGAAAGAGGCGCAAATGCTGCTCGACCCGCAAAGCATCATGAATCCCGGACGCTGGGCTCTGGGGTGAGGGGCAGGCCGCTCCGGGGGTCAGGAGCCTTCCGCCTGTTGGATGACCTTCTCGAAAGCCGCCTTGGGACGTAAGTCGCGGTCGAATAGCAGGGGATGATTGGTTCGCCCTTCGATCGGCCAATTGTTGAGCCAAGATAGGCCGTCGTGGATCCCCCAGAAGGTGACGCTGCTGATCGTGTCGGAGTAGCGGACAAAGGCGCCAAAGATGCTGGCCCACTTCGCGGCGATCTGGTCATCGACGTTCGCCGGAAGGCATTCGCGATAGGGATCCGCGGCCTCCGAGAGCTCACCCTCGTCGTCGAGGTCGGCTCCCAGCGTATCTCTGGGTAGCACGTCCAGGTCGAGTTCCGTGACCAGGACCTCAATCCCGGCCCGTTCGTATGCGGCCAGGGTGCTCTCCAGCTCACTCGTCGTTGGCCGACTCAAGTTGTAATGACCCTGCATCCCGATCGCGTCGACCTTGAGCCCGGCTCGGCGTAGAGATGTGACGAGCTCGATGGAGGCTTCACGCTTTGCCGGTAAGAACAGGCTGTAATCGTTGTAGACGAGCTTTGCGTCGGGGAAGTACCGCGCTGCCATCTCGAACGCTAGGCCGATATAGTCATCCCCGAGAACGCTCCGCCACGGCGAGTCGCGCAGAGTGCCCTCGTCAGTCAAAGCCTCGTTGACGACGTCCCAATAGGCGATGCGTGACGCGTAGCGCTCTGCCACCGCCGCCATGTGGGCCTCGAGCCGCCCGAGTAGCTCCTCGCGAGTAGCCTGACTACCGCTCCGGCCCGTGAACACCCAGGGAGGGGTCTGCTGGTGCCAGACCAGCACGTGGCCGTGGATCTCGAGTCCCCGCTCGGCACCGAAGTCCACGAAGGCGTCGGCCAGCTCGAAGCGAAAGGTTCCCTCACTTGGCTGGAGGTGGCTCCATTTGAGGACGTTCTCCGGGGAGATACGGTTGAACTGATGCTTTACGAATGCCTGCTGTTCCTCCAGGGCGGAGGGATCGAGTTCGTTCGCAATGAAGGCTGACGGACCGAGGGCCACTCCGAGCTTGAAGTGTGATTGGAACACCTCGGCCAGTGAAACGTCCGCTCGATCCGCGGCAGGTTCGGCGCATTCCGGCGCGGTTCCTGTCTCACCGGCCTCGCCTGTTGGGTAGGTCTTTCCGATCCTCGATGGAACCGGGCGGCCGTCGCAGCACACAACTACGGCCGCCAAGCTGACCATGACCAGGCACCGCAAATCCTGACAAAAGGGCATCGGCCGCACCATAGCACGGCCGTCGGGTCACCCAAGTTAGGGTGAACAGCGATGCATTATGCGCGCAGTATGCAGAGGGCTCCGTGCCGAGCCCGCGACGAATGGCGGGCTCGGCCCCTCGCGTGGTGGCGAGGCGGTGCGCAGCCTTCGCCTGACTGCTTGGTTGCAGACCGCTGATTGCCAGCGTCCTCTTTGTTCCGGCTCTACCCAGTTAGGAGTCCCTTCGAGCCTGCGATTCCGCGACTCCTTGGTTTTGGGGTGTGTTGTTGTTCTCGATGATGATCTCGACGCGGCGGTTGTTCGCCCGGCCCTCTGGGGTGGAGTTGTCTGCGATGGGGTCCGTCTCCCCCCGCCCAACGGCCTCGACGCGGGCCGCAGCGACGCCCTTGCTGACGATGTACTGGCGTACCGCGTTGGCCCGCTCCTGCGACAGCTGCTTGTTGTTCGTGTCCGTGCCCACTGAGTCGGTGTGGCCTTCGATCACGATAGGCTTGTTGGCGTCTTGAGCTTTGAGGGCGGTTGCGACCTCGTCGAGGCGCCGCTTGGCGGACGGCAACAGGGTCGCCTTGCCGAACTCGAAGAGGACGGCGCCAGAGAGGGTGATGACCAGCCTCTTCTCCTCCTGCTGCACCTTCGCCAGCTTTTCGAGGCTCTTTAGCGCCGCCTCGGCTCGCTTCTCGGCTTCCCGTCGCGCTTCACGCTCCTGCTCGAGCTGCTGCTGCCGCTTCGCTAGCTCGGCTTCGCGAGCGCGCAGGCTCTCGCTGTACTCTTGCCCTTTGTCTTGGAGCTCGGTGCGGACCTGTGCGAGCTCCTGCTCGGTGTCCTTCAGCGACATCTCGGCGACGTTTCGCTGCTGCTCGACGATGCTCTTCTCGCGTTCCGCGCTCTGCTCGACCACGCGGTCATACTCCGCTCGCTGCGCGAGCGCGGACGCCTCAAGGGCTTTGCGGTGAGCAATATAGGCCAGGGCTTCTTCGCGGAAAGACCCGGGCTCCGCCTCGTGGGCATCTTCTGCCTCTTCGAGCGCAGCCTGCGACTGGTAGAGGGCGTCGGGGACTAGCTTGGGTGCAGAGCCCTGGCTGGCCTGCTGATGAGCCTGCCTCGCATCGATGAGCTGCTGAGTGGGCTTGGTGCTTGCGCAAGCGAGGAGGCTGGCGCACACCAGGGACGTCGATATTATCGCGGATTTCATGGCTTTCGGTCCTCCAAAGGGTTCTTCGCGTTAGCGGTGCGGCGCCGTTGGTGCCGCTTGGCCGCATTCGACTGAAGCGAGCGCCGCCGCGAAGTCGGCGTCGCCGCCGCGGATTCAGCCTGCTATTCACGAACCGTTCCACACGGGCAGCGGGCTATTCACGCAACTTCCTGAGGCGACAAAGGATGCCACCCGTGGCTGCGTGCCTCAGCCGCGGCACACTGACACGTCTTCAATGACTGGTGGCCCACGCAACGGCACGTGTTGCGCTGCTCGTGGTACACCGATTGCAGCGGGAGAGAGGCTCAAGGAGGAACACAAGACATGCTCACTTCGATACAGTTTCCGCGGTTTTACCCCGGTGCAGCGCCTCGTTCGCGGCGCGGTGCTGGGAGGGGGAGGATGCTGTCCGTCGCGGCCCTTGCCGGTGCGGCAGTGCTCTCCTGGGGCGCGGATGCACGGGCCAGTGAGACTCAGCTGGGCTTGGACGCCGATCTCGCATTCCCGTTGGACGAGGTCGAGGTGGACAGCGGCGCAGGATTCAACGGGCGCATCGGCCAGCGTTTGGACTTGATGCTGCTGACTCTCACGCCGGAGGTCTCGGGGGGGTACTACACCTTCGGGGGGCAAACTGAGCCGAAGGTGTATCGGGGGTTGCTTGGTGCGCGCTTAGGGCTTGGTGCCGTGGTCCGGGCTGTGGCGTTCGCCCACGCGGGCGTCGGGCATGCGAGTTTCGACGTGCCCAGCACCGTGGAAGACCCCGGCCGCACTGCCTTTGCCTATGATGCTGGGCTCGCTCTGGATTTCACATTGCTTCCTCTCCTCGATGTTGGGGTGCACGGCGCCTATAACTCGATTGGTGGGAACGACGCGGCGGGAGCGTTCGATTGGGCAACGGCCGGCGTAAACGTGGAGCTCGTCTTCTGACGCCATGCGCGACGCTCATCACCCCCGCGCGACCGCCGGTCGCTCGGTGGCGCCATCATCCGCTCGGGCAGCGATGTGCGCGAATCACCACGGCTGCGCGTATCTTGGTGTGCGGTAGCATGGGAGAGGCTTGCGGTGCGGGGCCCGGGGTCCGACACCCGCTGCCGGCTCAAACTCGTTCTTCGAGGTGGACTCGTGGCTCGTCCGGACACGCTCGCTCCGCTCATTGATGAGACCAGCCAGGTGCAGCAACTGAAGCAGCAGGACTGCCAGGTTGTCATCCTCTCCAATCCGACCCGAAAGACGCAGCGCGCAATCGGCCCGTAT
Organism: Pseudomonadota bacterium; assembly: GCA_023398955.1. Taxonomy (GTDB): domain Bacteria; phylum Myxococcota_A; class Polyangia; order Polyangiales; family Polyangiaceae; genus JAEWRL01. Next base: position 25,648 of record JAEWRL010000096.1, on the reverse strand, counting down.
CTGTATCTAGAGCGGGCCTCTCGTGGAGAACTTGTTCCAGCAACTGAAGCGTTTCCGTCGCATCCCGATGCGCTTTGAGCAGCTGGCAGAATCGTTTCTGGCGTTTCTGCATCCTCGTCTGGCTTCGCTAGCCAAAGCTAGCAACCACCGCACGGAACGTTTTCTGCTGCGCATCGTCGCCATGCTCACCGCCATGGAGCTGAAGATTTCGGGCTCGGGCAGCGCGGCCGTACCTAGGGCAGTCGCGCTAAACCTCGGAGGCGTCGTCCCAAACCAAGGGCGGCGGGGTTGGGGCGCCAGGGGGGTCCGCGCCAGCAACCTGCTCGAGCAGAGAAGTCGAAGGCCGAATCCTGTAACGCAGGCTGCGCTGCGGTGTACGGCGCGCCTCCGACTCCCACGACCAAATCGCAGGAGACCCCGCGTTCCCAGCGATCGCGATGGGAACACCCGAGATAGGGTCTGTCTCATAGACGAAGAAGGAGTGGTAGTGTTCACGCCGAGGGTCCCAGGGTGTGGGGCCGCGGATGATCGCCATGTCGCCCGGACGAAAGAGCTCGGGCTCCTGCGCCAGGCGCCCGAAGAAGCGCGCTCGGTAGCCCTGCAGCACCCGCGCTTCGGCGGGGATCTCCAGCACCTCGAACAGTTCCGGGTGAGCCTTCGCGAACTCGATGAAGACTTCCGTACGCCGCAGGAGATCCCGGGGTACGTAGTCCTCGAAGTTGAGCCGGCCCTGGTGGCGGGTCCTCACCTCCCCCTTCCGCGCCCACCAAGTGCCGCTGGCACGTTCGATGGTGTCGAGGAGAAAGTCGATGCAGACTTGGGGCGGCAGTGGTCTGCCCTGGCGATCGAAGACCTCGTAGCGGTCGCTCCGGATTCGGAACGAGTCGCGCCCGAGGCCGTATACGAAGCGAAAGCTGCGGCGCAGGATGCCATCCTCTTGTCCGACCTCGTTGCGGGGCTCGTCGAAAGGTAGCTGCTCCTCCACCTGCTGCAATACTGCGTGACGGAGCCGCTGCGTCGCCCGGATCCGCGCTAGGTTTTCGGTTCGTGCCCTTTGAAGGTCACGCTCGCGCGCTCCCGCGTCCTCCCACTCGAGCTCAAGGTGCGGGCCCCTAGAGCGTAAGATGCTCGGCACCCACAAGCCTTCGCCGTACCTGAGATCGGCCAGGATCCGACGTGCGGAGACACGGCGCATCTCGACCCGGTCAAAGCCGAGCCGGTAGGCGAGGGAGCGGAAGTCTCGGTGCAGCGCTGGAGCACTGGGGCCGTCTCCAACGCCGAGTCTATCGAAGAGCAGGAGCTTGACGGGCTGGCCCTTCAAGGTGCCATCGTCGTAGACGTAAGTGTTCGAGCGTCGCGTTGCCCGCATGAGTCCGTCACCGCGTTGTACCCACACGTGCTCGTCGCCGAAGAGGTGAGATACCTCGACGAGGCTTACCAGGGCAAAGGCGAGCTCCGGATCCGTCGTGTACAGGTATCCTTCGCGCAGCAGCACCTCTCGGCCGAGCTCGGGCCGCTGGCGAAACCGAGGAAGCAGCTGCTGCAGGACGTCCCACGGGTATGCGGTGGTCGCGAGCCGCCGCTGGTAGCTTGCCACGACTTGATTGGAGGATGTCCCTGCCTGGCTGGGCTCCCTGACGAAGAATGCGGGTTCCCCTTTCGCCCTCATGAGCAAGGTTTCGCGCCGAGCGTCGAACTCGGGAGCGCCGGGCAGCAGCCGCTCGGTGAGCGCAGCATCGTACACGGCCCGAGCGTCGTAGGTGGGCGCCTCAGGTGGCGTGGGGACGCCCTCTTCGCACACAGGCGCCCGCCCTAATGCGCAGCTGTCGGCCCCCGTGGCGCTCGGGTGTCGGTCGGCCCCAGCGGTTTCGAGGGCGCGCTTCTCGAGTGCGCCCGTATCCGCGGCGCGAGCGCGATGGGCATCAGGAGCCACGTCGGAGGGCACGCACGCCGCCGCCGAGGAGGCGGCGATCACGCACACGCACCCAAGAGCGACCTTCAACGCTATTGAACGAGGAGCCACGATACTCCGAAGGGAACAAACTGAAGACGGGGTTTCTTCCCGAGGTTACGCCGAAGGTGATCTGGAACGCGATGTGCAATCGGCAGTACGCCGAGGAAGCCATGGCACGTAAAGAGCTGAACGAGAAGCAACGACAGGGGATGCCTTCGGGCGGCAAACAGGCAGGCGCGGCGAAGCCGCAGCGCCGCGAGTTTGGGGGAGAAGACCTCGACCGCGTGGATCAGGGGTCTTGGGAATCGTTTCCGGCGAGTGATCCGCCAGCGACGAGCGCAGCGGGCGCCGACGAGCCCGAAGAACGGCCGAAGGCCCCCAAGGCCAAGCCCAAGCAATGACGGCGCGGTGCGCTTCCGCTGCCGCGTCGAGGATGTGGCGTCCCGCCGCGGATCGCCATGCCGCCACGTGCCTCGCGGTCGTGCCGCCCTTCTCAGCGTAGGGGTCGCCCCACGGCGATTGACGTGAAGCGAATGCGCGGAGACCGAGTCGCCATCCAGCCATACCCTACGGGGTGGCCCCGCTCATCGACGACGACAACGATCGTGCCCAGGCCGAAGCCCCCGTCTTCCAGCCCTTGGCGCGTGTCGTTGGCGTGGCGCACGCTGGTGGAGTCGGCAATGCGCAGGAGGTAGGCGTTGTCGTACCCAGGCAGACGTACGGGCGAGTGTACGAGAATTGCCACGTGACCCGTGCTCCGGGACTGCTGTTCCGAGTGCCGTAGCCACGCGATGACGTCGCCAGGACGAGCATCCTGAACGCGCTCGATACGCAACCAGCCGCGCCGCGTGTCCTTCGTCGGCGAGGTCGCGATGGCACCATGGAAATTGGCGGCCAGCGGCCGGGCAGCGCCCTCTTCTCGCACGCTCTGCGCCGCTGATGGCGCGGAGTGTTGGAGGATCCAATCGACCATTCCCGAGCAGTCGAAGTGGTAGCGCCCCAGTAGCGCGTCCACCTGGCGTTGGTGCGAATACTCCGTGCGCTTCAGGGTCGCAGCGACGAAGAGCAAGGTGCGCATCGTGTCGTTGGAGTTCCAGGGTATGCTGTCGTCGGTCAGGGCCGGGTGCCACGATGCGGCCGCGCGCGCCTTCGCGTGGTCCACCGTGACCGTGGGGGGGTATGCCCCGATGGCACGCCTGTCGCGTTGGCAGGCCGGTAGCCAGATCGCGAGGGCGACTCCGGCGAGGAGCGCCAAGCTCACGCGGGCAGCTGCCGAGCGCGCGGGGAGAGGGCAGGGAAGCATCACGGGTTGAGGACAATACGGCAGCCGTCGCGTTGGCCGAAGGGGCATCGCTGTCCCGGCGTCCGGCATGTGCCTTGCTTGGTGGGATACCATGGCGACTCCGATCACGACCGAGGGTCTACTGGGAAAGATCGAGCGGGGCGACGACTTCATCCTGATGGAGGTACTCCCCGCGGATTCGTACGAGCGCGGGCATCTCCCGCGAGCCATCGACATCCCGCTGACCCACGAATTCGAAGACAGCGTCAGGAAAGCCGCCCCGGACACCCGCCAACCGGTCGTCGTGTACTGCTCGGGGCCGGAATGCAGCGCTTCTTCCGACGCCGCACGGAGGCTCGAGGCCCTCGGCTATGGTGAGGTCATGGTCCTTCACGGAGGCAAGGCGGCCTGGGAGGCGGCGGGGCTAGCCCTCGAAACCAGCACGAGCGCGTGACTCGAGGGGAATGGCCGCTGCGGCATTTGCGCGACGAGGGCGGCCTGTCCAGGCGTGCCCTGGTGATTGGTCGAGCATGGGTCACTTGCGGTGAGTGCGACTCCTCGCTCATCAACGCCAAAGGGTGGGGGAGGCGGCCGGGCGAGTCAGCGTGCCTCACCCAGCGCTTCGCTGGCGCCTCACTGCGGCAGCCGCTGCGCTAGGATCGCGGGAGGCGGAATATCTCCGGGCTCCTTGGCGGGCGGCTCCGGCAGATCAGGGCTCTCCACGGGCGCTCGGGGTCCCACCGGCACTTTGTGCGGCGGGGGCTCGACCTCGGGCTTCCGCTCACGGGAGGGGAACTCCGGAGGTTCCTGCAGAGGGCGCTCGGGAGGTGGCTTGGATGGGCGCGGCGGTTCCTCCGGCCGAGGCGTCGCGGGCGGCGTCGGTTGGGGTTGCGGCTGTTCGGGCGCATTTCTCGGCGTTATCACCCTGCGTTCTCATGCAATCTGCCTGCCGATCCTTCTCCGTTCGCTCCCATCGGCTAGACCTTGCATCATCCCCCCACCGCCGTTCTCGACACCGACAATGGACAAGCTCCTCTCTCTGCCTGAGCTCGTGTTGCTGGATCTCGATGACACGATCCTGCGCTTCACGGCGGGGCAGCCGGACTTCTGGCGCCTCGCGATCGAGCAGCACTGTGGCGCCCGTGACGACGCGGAGAGCCTGCTTGCCTCGATTGCGAAGGTTACTCAAGAATTCTGGGCGGACGAAGGACGGGCCTATTGGGGCCGCCAGAACCTCCTTCGAGCTCGACGTATCGTCGCGGAGCGTGGCCTGGCCCCATACGGCATCCCGCCTGGGTTGGCCCACGCGGTAGGTGACACGATGACTCGCGTCAAGGAAGACTCCGTTCGACCTTTTGATGGAGCTCTGTCCGCCCTGGCGGTGCTGCTGGATCGGGGGCATCGGCTGGGACTGCTCACGAACGGCTCCAGCGAGTTTCAACGACGCAAGCTGCGACGTTTCGAGCTCGAGAGCTGTTTCGAGCTGATCCTCATCGAGGGCGAGCTCGGCTATGGCAAGCCGGACCCCCGCGTCTTCCGGGGGGCCCTCGAGTTCTTCGGCCTACCTGCGGCCGAGGCAGTCATGGTGGGCGACAACCTCGTGGCGGATATCTTGGGCGCTCAGACAGTGGGCGTGGCAGGGGTATGGCACGACTGCCATCAGCGGGGGGTGCCGCAGCGGTGCCAGGTGCGTCCCAGCCGTGTCATTCGCAGCATTGACGAGCTCGTGCTCGAGAGGCGCCCCGAGACGCCTCTCGGAACACCGCCCTCGAGCTAACGAGAAAGGAGCAGGGCTACTGCGCTTGCCGCCAGGGGCCTCCCTGGCAGGGACGCAACGCGGACCGGCCGAGCTTGCCACGGATCGAGCTTACGGGCTCTTCGGCTTCACGCTGTCCAGTAGCCCCAGGAATGCCTCGCGCTGGGCCTTCACCGTTCCGCTAGGAGCCGTGAGCTTGAAGAAGTAGTTGCCGGACGGCGCGGCGACCACGGCACCCAGCAGGCCATAACGAGGCTGGGGAGTATCACTCGGGCCCGGCCCCATTCGGTTCGAATAGGTCCCTTCTGGTATCTCGATGACGTGCTGGACCATCCCATTCGCGCGCCGCTCGCTGTGCTTGACGGATCCCTCCCGCACATCTTGGAACTGTCCTTCCCAGCGGCGCAGGTTCGCGTCGACCTCACCGCCCTGCTGCGGTCCGAAGTAGAAGATGGCAAGCTCTCCCGCGCCGCTTTCGACCGAGCTCGCGGGCACCTCGTATGTGGCGAGGCGCATCGAGCTTGGCGATTGTTTCGGCTTCCACCCTGGCGGCGCCGTCCAGTGAATGCCCGCTTCCTTTCGCTCAGCGGTCGGCAGTGGCGGCTGCGCATTGGTGCCCTGAGCATTGGTGCCCTGAGCATTGCCGGCGGGAGCGCTGGACACCACGGCCGTCGGCGCGGCGCCGCGCGACGCGATGACCGACTCCTTGCGAGCCGGCTCTGGTTCGGCGGATTCTTCGCAGCCCGCTAGTGAGAGGAGGGCGAAGCAGGCGACCCAACGACCATATCCAGACATGCACGGTACCTGGGGATCCCGGCCGCCAGCCACAAGTGCCGGAGGGCAGCGCCATTGAATGAGTGGCCGCTCGTTCGGTCGACGGCGCGGAGTATCTCTGGGGCGCTCGCCGCGCTAGAGGTCGTTGTGCGGCTGTCCTGCGTGGCGTCGCTAACTCCAACGATGAAGAAGCACACTCCCGCCATAGAAGACGACGAGCTGGTCGCCATCCGGCGCTTGCTCCACGACGTGGGCGCCTGGCTCATGACCAGCGAGCTCACGGAGGTGCGAGAGAAGGGCCCTCAGGACATCGTCTCCGATCTCGATGTGCGTGCCGAGGCGTGCGTCAAGACCTTTCTGGCGGAGCGCTTCCCAGAGGACTCGCTACTCTCCGAGGAGACGGCGGCCTCGGTGCCCTATGCCCAGCGACTCTGGGTGCTCGATCCGCTGGACGGAACCGTGAATCGCACCGGCGAGATGCCCTTCTGGGCAATCTCGCTGGCCCTCTTGGAACACGGCGTGCCGGTCGCAGCATTCGTGTACGACCCTGTGCACGGGGAGCTCTTCGAGGCCCAGCGTGGCTGCGGTGCCACGCTGAACGGAGCCCCTCTGCAGATCGCGATCGCGGAGCCCCGCGCCTTTGCCCTCACCTCCGGCGTCGTGCGGAGGCTCGCGGCGTGCTCGCCGGAAGCCCTGGAGGCCCTGCTGCGGGATCACGGCAAGCTGCGCAGCCTCGGGGCCCAAGCGCTGCATCTCGCGTACGTGGCTGCTGGGCGCCTTGGGGCAGCTGTCAGCCTGGAAACGAAGCTGTGGGACAACGCTGCGGGGGCCCTGCTCGTGACCGAGGCAGGAGGCGTCTTCTGCGACCTCCAAAGGCGGGATCCTTTCCCCATTGGCCCCGGCGACCCCTCTCTCCAAGGCGCGGTTTGCCCCTGCATCGCTGCGAGTCCTACGGTACTCACGGCAATCTACCCGCTCATCGAGGCGCTCGGGACGTCCCCGCGTCAGTCCCTTACCAGGCACATCGACGACGGGGTTGGCAATGCTTGAAAGGTGGTTGCGAACTGGACCCGCGATCAGCCGCCATTCAAGGCTGGGTTGCCAAACGGAGCATCCTTCCGGCGTAGGTGTGCCCTTCGAAGTATCCCGGTGCCCAGCCTAGGAGAAAGCGCTGGAGGTCTGCCCACGCGGCGGGGTAGAGGGATTGCCATTCGGCAGCGACGGCGTCCGCGTCGAGCTCGGGACGGCGCGCTCGCAGCTCTCGGCGCAGCTCCTCCAAGTACACATCGAGGGCGTCTGCGGCCTGGGCGAGGCATTCGTCGGACTCCCAAACGCTGCTGAAGAAATAGGCGACGTCCTTGATCCCGCAGCCCGCGCCGACGTACTGGAAGTCGACGGCAGCAACACGCGGCATGGAGCACAAAGGTGTCCCCTGGTCCTGCCCCGAGCGCTGCACGTCGCTGAAGCAAAAGTTCTCGACCTTGGCGTCGCCGTGGACCAGCGTCAGGTAACGGGCCCCGCTCAGGCGCGCATCCAGCTGCCCGGCTAGCCTTCGTAGCTCCGGGTCGCGAAGGCGTCCCAGCTCGTCGGGACGGGTTGCCAGGTGCCAGTAGGTACCGACCTTCCACAACCCCTCGGGCTTGGTCCCAAGGAAAGTGGCATGAAAGGCTGCCAGCCAGTGGAGGACGTCGTGAATCTCCCGGAGACTCGGCTGGGTCGCACGCCGCTCGAAGCCCGCGGCGTCCAGGTCCTCTAGCACGAAGACCCAGGCGCCGTCGCGCCGCACGGAGCCGAGGCTGGCTGCCACGCGGCAGCTGTCGTCACAGCGCTCGGCATAGTCGCGGTACCAGCAGGATTCGACGGCGTAGGAGCGCAGCTTGCGCTTGTGCGAGCGAGCGGATTCGGAAGCCTTCCCGCGGCTCTCCCGACCAACGACGGCGGGCGGCCTCGCGTACTTGACGATCACGCGCTGAAGGCGCGCCCCCTCCAGCTCGAACTTCGCCAGCTCCCCATAACCACCCCATAGCTCCTGGACGTGGGAGACGTGCCGCGCACGTCTCGCTCCCACGAGCTGGCAGACGAGCTGTTCGAGAGGAACCGTCGCGTTGAGGGCGCCACGCCGTTTCACGGCCCAGAGATACGCCATTCTCCAGGCCAATGCAGCGAGCCGCCTCGTCTGGAAAGATCTGGGGTGAACGGTCGAGTGATTGGTTTCCGGCGCTCGTGCATCCAGATCAGAGAGCCCCGGGCTCTCGCGCGCCCGACTAGCTCCGACCGACCGAAAGGTATCTTTGCCCCATGCTACGATATCCGTCTGCTTCCAGCGCCATTCTGAGTGGCCTGCTCCTGTTCGGGTGCGGGGCTGACTCCGAAGAGCCCGAAGGAAACAGCGATGCCGCTGGCGGCCGCTCCGGATTCGGTGGCATGGGGGATGTCGCGTCATCGGGGGGAGTCATGAGCTTCGGTGGCAGCACTGGCTCGCTCGCCGGGGGCAGTGGCGGTGTCACGAGGGGTGTCGGGGGCTTCTCTGCGGGAGGCATCACCTCGGGTGGTGCGGCGGCTGGCGGCATTCCGGGATCAGGCGGTGGGTTCCTGAGCGGTGGGGCTCTTGGGGTGACGGGGGGAGCGTCGGGGACGACGGGTGGCGCGTCCGCCATGGGCGGCTCCGGCACGGGCGGCGCGCCCGGTGGGTGGCCAGGGTACGGTGGTAGCCCCGGCTTCGGCGGTAGCGCCGCGGGGGGCGGTTTCAGCGTGGGCGGCTCTGTGGGGGAGCCCGGCGGTGGCGCCGGGGGCAGCCCAGGTGCGGGCGGCACCGGTCCCGGAGGCAGTCCGGGGAGCGGCGGCTCGGATCCCGGGGGAGAATGGTTCCCCTGCGACGGAGACGCGAGCACCTATGATGCCGTCGTGACGGAGTCAGGGGGCACTTGGACCGTGCAGGGCGGCGGTCGCACCGTCTACACGGGATCCGACATGCAAGCCGCTATCGAGGCGGCGCTCGGAAGTCTGAGCTCCGGCCGCACCAGCAAGGAGAGCGTGCTCGTCGTTGGCTCCGGCAACATCCCTGCGAGCTCCCGCATCAGCCTACCCAGCCAAACGATCCTGAATGTCTGCGGTACCATGAACGTCACGGGCAGCGGCTCGGGCGACATGGCGCCCCTCTATGCCCGCGGGCGCACGGACATCGACATACCCAACGTGCGCATCACGGGCACGCCCCCCTACGGCATGTTCTTCAGGGACGTGAGCAACCTGCACCTCGGACGCATCGAGCTGGTCCTCGACGGCGTTGGCCTCGGGATTCGTATCGACAATCACGGCGGCAACAGGGCCGTGAGGGTACAGAACGTGCAGATTGACTCAGTGTACGTCGAGAACTCCGGGAATCATGGCGTCGAAACCTATGGGGTCGACAACCTGACAATTGGTGAAGTCGTAGGCGTCGATACGGCCAACTGTGGCCTCATCCTCAACGATACAGTGAACGCCGAGGTCGGACGCGTGGAGTGTGACAACTGCGCGCACGTGGGCACCGGCTACGCAGCGTTTCGTATCGCGAACTCCGCCGGCAAGATTGGTGACGAGTGGCCGGCGGGCAACATCCACGTCGGCGAGGTGGTCGCCCGGCGCGGTGGGCGCGGCATCTTCTCCGTATCCGGGAGCGGTGGTCTCACGATCGACAGGATCGACATCGCAAACACTGGGAATAACCCGATTCTCCTCCAGAACTGTTACAATACGATAATCGCCGCCGAGTCGGGAACGGTCACCGGCGGCTCCGTCCTGCTCAGCAATGACTCGGAGAATACGAACAATGGCGTCTACGAGCCCTCTCGCAATGTGACCCTGCAGAACCTGCAGCTGAGTGGCGCTACGGTCTCCGAGGCTTGGTGCGAGCTTGGTGACCGCGGAAACCGCGCCCATGACATCAGCGGTGGCAGCGTGAACATGTGCTTCGGCGACTAGTTTCCGCGGGAGCTCCGAGTGGGTTCAGAACCAGCCGATCTGGACGTGACCGCCCGCGCCGATGCCGTTGATGTCTCCTTCGTCGTAGTCGAGCTTCCCGACTCCAGCGGTGAAGCGGTACCCGACCTGAGCGCCGACGCGCAGCCAGCGGGTGAGGTTCACCTCGGCCGTGACCTGGGGCTCGACGATGAAGAATGTGTCCATGTCCTCGGAGTCGACCTCGTCGTCTCCATCCAAGTCGTCGCGGCGCAGAACGGCGCCGCCCCCGCCCACCAGCCCGCCAACGGTGGCGTGGACCAGCTGGTCGGTGAACAGGCCGTAGCGGATCACGGCACCGCCGTACCCGAGCTCGAGACGACGGGGCTCACCGTCCACCGGATCCGGGGTGGCACGCTGATTACGCGTCCAGCCATGGGCGGCGAGCCCGAGGGCGAGGCGATGGTCCAAGAGCAACGCCCCCTCCAGCCCGACGAGAGCACCCGATTCGTCCCCTATCTCGGCATAGTTCACTGTCAGTCCCCCGTACCCGCCCAGCCTGGAAGTGCCCCCGAGCAGGGTGGGCGGTCCGTCATACTGCCGGCGTCCGGCCCTTCCGTGGCGGCGCTCCTCCCTTGCCGAGCCTCGGTCCACATCCCTCTCGTTTGCGTGTTCAATGGTCACGTTGCCTTCGGTGGACGCCGTGACACCAGCCGATGCGGCAGTATCCCCCGACGCCGTGGTCTCTGCCGCGGCCGGAGCGGCCGGAGCTTCCGCCTCTGCCGCACCGCCGGGCTCGGCCTGCGTGGCGGGTTCCGCGGGACCCACCTGTGCAGCCGGGTCTGGGCTCGTGCCCTCCGCCGGCGGAGGAAGCGTCGAGCCGCTGTCCCCCTGCTGGGCTCCGGCAAGGCCGGGGGAGAGCGCGATGCCGAAGGAGGCGACTAGGACGGTGCTGAGCGAAATCCTCATTCTTTGCTGCATGATGTTGCGTTGTGCCCCGTAGCGGGGGTCGCGTTCAATCGGAAACAGAGTTTCCCAGTCACATGTTGTCCTGGAGGGAGAGGGCCAGCGGCCGCAGCCGCGCGGGTCGAGGTAGAGGAGGGCCACGTGGCCCCCGGCGCGGGGGGCTCGAGTCAGGAGCTACTCCTCCGCCAGTACCGCCTCCAGGCGTTCTCGCAGCGACGCGAGCGCCGACTTTACGTCCTCGGCGCCGCTCGATACCTCGCTGTGTGCCATGAATGGGTCGTCTCGCATCACCGGATCGACCTGGCGCGCGTACTCGTCGACGGCGTCGCTGAGCCGGTCCAGCCGGAACACCTCATCGAGCAAGCGCTGCACCGAAGCGTGGTATCCAGTCCGGGACAGCGCAACGGTACGGATGGTGGCGTCGCATGCGGCCGGCATGGTGCCGATATCGCCGTCTTCTGTTGGAATCGGGGTGTCGCACTCGACGTCCAGCTCGTCCCAAGGTCCTATGTCTCCGAGCCAGTGGTCGATGGACAGTACGGCATTGAGATCCCAAGGAATCAGCGTGAACCTTGCTGCGCCCTCTGCCTGGTACATGTAATAGTTGTGGTTTGCCTGGCCCCAGCTTCCGGCGTAAAAGGTCGTGATGCCGTCCCAGTTCGCGAGGGCGTAGTCGACGGCCATGTAGTCCAGGAGCTTCTCGAGGTCCATGTACTCGGAGAGTGTCTGCGGGAGCGCGTCGTCGTTGGCTGCGATCATGGCTCGTGAGAAGGCGATGAAAGCGTCGTGCGAGGCGTCTTCCTCGTTGGTTTCAAGGGCCGAGGCGTAATAGTCATCGCTGGTGCTGACGGGCCATGCCTCCTTGTAAAGGTTGCCGTCACCGTCAGGGAAGCGCATCTTCGTGAACCTACCGTCCACGGCCTCGACGACCCGATAAATCCCCAGGGATTCCCCGTTCACTGTCAGGGTCGCATAGCTCGTGCGTGGTGCGATGATGCCAAAGTCGTTGTAGATCTGGTAGGCGAGCGTCTCGTTGAAGAGGCCCCAGCCGTGCGTCACCTTGTTCAGCACGAGCCGCTTCAGGCCATAGAAGCGCTTCTCCGGATCGTTGCGGTCGAACTTGAGCTTGAAGGAGAGCTTGTCGCATACAAGCTTGCCGGTCTCGTCGACGCAGCTCCAGAGGGAGTACTCCCCCTTGGGACGGAAACCGACGTCGCCCAAGCTCTGGCCGTCGATGCTGACTTCCGCGCTGGACCAGATCTCGTCGCGCGCCGTGGCAACGAGCTGGGTCCACTCCTCCGCCGGCATCGCGACTTGGACGTCTAGCACCCGGTCCTTCGGGAACACCCCCTCGTCGACGCTCGAATAGATCCCTTGAAACCCCCCGTTTGCCCCACCCTCGGCAGTCCCGCCGTCCCCCGCTTCAGCGCCGCCAGCCGCAGCCTGCCCGGCGGAGCCAGCCAGTCCCCCTCGGGCCGCGCCTCGGTCGATGCCTGATGCTCCGCTGCCGCAGCCGATACTCGCCAACAGCGCGACGAGGGCCGAGCCCGATACCGTAAGCCGATCCATGGAAAGCCTCCGCAGCGTGGAAATGGCCGAGAGCGAGCAGGCGTGGAGAATGCCTCGATCTCGAGGGGTAGCGGTCGACAGGGGGCTGCTGCCCGACTGTCGCTGGCGATGATACGCGGGAGTCGACGTGCATAGGTCGCTATTTTTGCCCTGGCGCATGGGCCGACTCGGGTACCAGGTGTCCTGCCAGGATTGCACGAAGGTCCTCTCGATGTCGCTCGTGGAGACGACCCTCATCCTGCTCCTCGTCGTAGACCCCTTCGGCAACCTGCCGTTGGTCTTGAGCCTGCTCCGGCGCTCGATAAGGAGGCCTATCGGCGCGCCATCTTGCGCGAATTGCTGCTGACTTCGTGGCTTGACCGCCGTGGAGAGGCTGATGGGGCTTCTGCTGAGCCCGGTGGCGGTGAACATGATCTTGGAGGGGATGAGGGACTGGCTGGCCCCCGTGGGGTTCGTCGGGTGACGGCATCGCGTGCTCGCCCTTCGGGCTGCGCGCGCGATGGTCCCCCTTAAGCCGGCGTTCGCTGCCGCGAACGCGCGGCTTGGGGGACAACGCGGCGGGCAGCGACGGGTGCGGCTCGCGGTCGCCGCGCTTGGATGGGTCCGCAGCGAGCGTACTCAGGGTGTCTCTGGGGGTTCCAGGTGATCGTGTAGCAACAGGAGCGCCTTGCGAAAGGATCGCAGCAATGGCTCGCCGAGGACCTCCCTGAGCTCTCCCTCGAAAGACTTGAGATGATTCAATCCGTCCAGCATCGACTGCCGACCCGCGGAGGTGAAGGCGACTCGTTTTGCGCGCCCATCTTCCAGGTCGGGGATCCGTTCGACAGCGCCCATCCGCTCGAGGTCATCCACCAGCTGGCTCACGGCTTGTCGGGTGATGCCAAGCCTTTCCGCGAGGTCGCTGACCCGGGTGCCCCCGTCGAGCTCGATGTGGGGGAAGAGAGACAAGTGAGCGGGTCGTGGTTGAACCTCTGGCGGAGAGGCCGGCAGCGACGCGATTGCCCGCTCGTTCAACAAGCGCGAGCATTTGAACAAGAGGTGAAGTGTGGCCGCGCGCTTGGCGGCCTCCAGCTTCTTGCTGAAGTAGCTCATCGTAATTGGTCCCTTTGCGCTTCGTTCTTGACCACTTCCGGCAGGATTCTCTTCAGTATTTTCGATGCAATCAGCCGTCAAGGGTCAGCCATCAGCCGCCAAGCCCCCTTTGCCTGACGGTTGATAGTTGATTGCCAGCGTCCTCTTTGGTTCCGGTTCCGCCAGTTTAGGAAAGCATGCTTGACAAATATTGGCAAGCGTGCTTTCCTAGTTGTGCGCCCTGGGTCGAGCTGCGGGGCGTCTCTGTCTGGGCTCGTCAGGCAGCCAGAGAGCGACAACACCGGAGAGCAAGAGAGCGCCTACAGTGGCGGAAGGCGAGTCCAATGATTGGAGACAGTACCGGAGTGGTGGCGCTGACCGAGGGGGTCTGGGTGGCCCGCGATCCAGTGCGTATTCTTGGAATGCCACTGACGACTAACATGACACTGCTGCGCCTCGCGGATAGCACCCTGCTCGTCCACTCGCCCGTCGAATTGACGCAGGCGCGCTGCGCGGCCGTGAACGAGTTGGGTCGCGTTGCCCACATCTACGCCCCGAACCTGTTTCACCATCTTCACGTGCGCGGCTGGCTCGAGGCATTCCCCGGTGCGCGATTCCATGGGCCGAAGGGACTCGAGAGCAAGCGCCCCGATCTGCGAGTTCATCGAGTGCACGGGAGCGAGTCCGAATCCGGGTTCTCGGACATGATCGAGGAGATCCCCGTTGCAGGGTTTCGCCTGGGTGAGAGCGTATTGTTCTACCGACCCGCCGGGGTCCTCCTTGTTGCTGATCTGGTTCAGAACGTTGGGCAGCCCGTCGGGTTGTGGCCTCAAGTTTACACTCGCCTCATGGGCTTCTACGACCGTGTCGCTCTCAGTCGTGCGATCCGGTGGACGTCGTTCTCGGATCGCAAGGCAGCTCGGACGTCGCTCGATCGCCTCTTGGCGTTGCCCTTCAATCGTATCGTCGTTGGCCATGGCAGCACCATCGACGAAGGAGCGCGACAGGCCCTCGCCGAGGCCTTCGCGTGGCTACCCTCCGCATCCGAAGCCTGACGGATAGAGGACCTGCCAAACCGAAATGGCCCGACGAGGCGCTCGCACGCGTCGTACGGGAGTGATGCTGTCAAGCTGGCGTTTGCAGGGGGGAGTCCCATAGAGCGGGCACCGCTCTCCCTCTTGCACCTGCCGCTGAAGCGCAGATGCGCCACGCTGACTAGACGTGGCTACCTGCCCCTGGCGCTTGAAGCGCGGATGCAGCGGGGGCGTGCCCTCGGCGGTGCCGCACAGCTCGACGATGGTCTCTTGCTCGCCGGTGTCGACAAGCACCGGCCATGAGCTGCCGCGAAGGTCGACAGAGCGCGGTGGCGCGCAGCATCTGGGAGTTGTCAGCGGGTGACGACGATGGGTTGGCTGCGGGTGACGATCAGCGTGTGCTCGAACTGAGCGCCAATGCTGCCGTCGCGCGTGCGCAGGGTCCAGCCGTCGTCGGCTTCGAGGACGCTCGTCGCGCCGGTGGTAAGGAATGGCTCGATGGTGATGACCAAGCCTTCGTGGAGCACGTCACCGTTCCGGCGATCGAAGGTGTTGGGCACGTTCGGCGGCTCGTGGATGTTGCGACCGACGCCGTGGCCGCACAGGTCGCGTATCACGCGAAACCCGGCGCGCTTGGCGCGGCGCTCGACGGCGCGGCCGATGTTTCGAATCGGCGCGCCCGCTCGCACCTCGCCCATGGCGTCGTTCAAGGCGGCACACGTGGTGAAAAGCAGATTGCGCAGGCGCGGCTTGACTTCACCGACAGGAAAGCTGGCGCCGCTGTCGGCCCAGTACCCGTCGAGCTCAGCGGAGACGTCGATGTTCACCAGATCGCCATCGCGCAACTTACGTTCCGACGGGATGCCGTGCGCCAGCTCGTCGTTGATGCTGATGCAGGTGGTGCCCGGAAAGCCGTAAGCCAGCTGCGGCGCCGAGCGAGCGCCGTGACGCCGCAAGACCTGACGACCAAGGGCGTCCAGGTCGAGAGTGCTCACGCCTGCCACGGCGTGTGCCCCCATCGTGTCGCGTGCTGCGGCCACCGCCGCGCCCGCACGCTTCAAGCCCTCAATGTCGTCAATGCCGTCGATGGACATGCTGCCAGGTTAGCACCGCTCATGTCGGTGGCACTCGGACGTACTTTTCGGTGTAGGATCATCGCCGGGGGCTGGTGGCGACGGCCGGATGGCCCTGCTGCGAGCTGGATTACCGGCAAAGTTGCGCAGGTGAAAGAACGACTCCGAGAACGAATGCACGACTCCGTTGACGAGCAGGGACGCTGGCTTGCGTCAGTCGTTCGGGGATACTTCGCATATCACGCGATGCCGGGGAACTGGGAGGCTATGGGCGCCTTCCGCACCCAGACAACGCGACTCTGGTATCGAAGTCTCCGTCGCAGGAGCTCGGGAGACGGCGGGCAAGAACGTAGCTTCCGCCATGGTGGGTGGAGCGGTGCTCTACGGGGGCGTGCTCGTACTACTGGCAGCTGCGGTACTGCTCCTGGCGCAGGTGATGGCCCCCTGGATCGCCGCGCTGATCGTAGGGATCGCCGCGGCGATCATCGGGGCGGCCTCTGCAGCCAAGGCCAAGAAGAACCTCACGCCGGTGCACTATGGTGAGCGCACCGGCAAGAACCTGAAGACCGACTTGAACACGATGAGAGAGGTAGCTCAAAGAATGGACCACAAAAGGAACGGGAATCAGTGCAAAACGTCGGCACCCATCAGCAGAGTGAAGACGAGCTGAGAGCAGACATCGCTCGGACACGCGCGTTGCGGGACGACGTCCACGCCCTGCGCGAGCAGGCAAGCGGTGCCAATGTGCGGCGTCGAGTCCGACAGGCCACTATCGGCCGCGCGGGCGTGGCGCGTGCACGGCAAGGGGTGCGGGAAAGCGGAGGCGCGCTATGGCAAAGCGCACAGGAAAACCCCATCCCTACGGCCATAGTGGCGGGCGGTATTGCGTGGCTCCTCTATAGCGCCAGCCAACGGCGGCGTGATGGGATGTACGGCGAGTACGCGGCGGGAGGTGACCTTGAGCACGGCGACGAGTGCGAAGACGCGCGCTGGGCGGGGGCTGCCGACAGGAGCTCGCGCCTGCGAGAAGGAATGGTGGAGGCGGGCAGCGCGGGTCGTGAGCGGATGCAGGCCATTGGTGCCGCCGGGCGCGAGCGAGCTCAGCAGCTGCGCAGGGCGGGCCAGGAGCGTGCGGAACACCTGGCACCAGCCCAGGACCTTGGGCATCGTGCGGGAGAGAGTGCGCAAGGTGCCTTCAATCGTAGCCCACTCACCATGGGCGCTGTTGCCATGCTGGCTGGCTTCGGAGCAGCGCTGCTCTTTCCGCGCACGCAGCGCTCCGCCAGGCTGCCGACGTGGCTCGCGGCGTCAAGGACGAGTTCTCGGCGAAGTTCGATGCGGAACGCCACGGTGCCACGGAGGATCGCGCAGGTGAACGAGGAACGCGGTCGCCGACGGCGACCTGAGACTGGCGGGCATCGCGCTCGCGGGGGCGCGGCGTGCTCGGTGCGCGGCGTGCTCGGGCACGCTCCCCGCTGGCTGGGAGAAGAGCGCGCGACAGATGGCGCGCCCGGCGGTGCGCGGGAGGGTGTCGGGCGCCAAACAGTGCATGCCGGATGGTGCTTGCAAAGTAGTTGAGCTACCCTGCAGCGTGCCGAAGCGACCCTGGTATCGTGATTTCGCAGGGATTGGGTGTGCGGTGACCGTCGCGGCGTGTGGCGGCGGGGGGGCGCCTTCGGAGCCCAGCGCCGCGGGCGGCTCGGGTGCCGTGGGGCAATCCGGCGATGGCAGCGGAGGCGCGGCCTCGGCGGGCGGTTCGACGTCGGCAGGGGGCAGCCCGCTCGGGATGGGCGGCACCAACAGCGGAGGTCCCCTCGCGGCGATAGGAGGGAGCGCGCCGGATGGTGGGGGCGGCACGCCTTCGGGACCGTCTTCCGGCGCGGGAGGGGCAGCCCCTGGCGGTGCGCCGCCCGGCTCCAGCTCTGGGTTCGGTGGGGACGCCGTGGGGGGCGCTGTATCGGGGCTTGGAGGGGACGCCGCGGGCGGCTCGGCGCCGGGCGGTGGTGCTGGTATTGGCGGTGGAGCCGGAGGGAGCGCGGGCGCTGGCGGGGCGCCGGGTTCCGGCGGTGGGACGTCAGGCTCCGGTGGCGGCGGTGGGACGTCAGGCTCCGGTGGTGGCGCTGGCTCATCAGCAGGTGGTGCTGGGCCGGATCCCGTGGCGCTTTTCGATGTCTACTGGAGCTTCGAGAGCCAGACGAACGGCGCCGTGAGCGACCTGACGGGTGGCGGTGTTTCGCTGCGGCTCGAGGGGGCGGCCTTGGACGCTGGACTCTCGGGGCAGTCCCTCAGGGTTTCAGGGGTCGAGAGCAGCGCTGTGACGGCGGGCCCGCCAGTGAATACCTCTGGGAGCTTCTCCGTATCGGTCTGGGTTCGTCTCGACGAGCTGGGAGACTTCGATACGGTGGTCGCCCAGGATGGGAATCAGGTCAGTGCCTTCTACCTGCAGAAGCGCTCCGACGGTCGGCTGTCCCTGACCACGTTTCCGGAAGACAGCACGAGCTCGACGGCTTGCGTCGTAACCGGGCAGATCGAGCCTCGACGCGGCGAGTGGTATCACGTCGTGGGTACGCGTGACGCGACATCGCGCGAGCAACGGCTCTACGTCGATGGCCTGCTCTCGGGGCGCATGATTTGCCCCAGTGCCGTGTTTTCTGCCCAGGGTGGGCTCTCCGTAGGGCGAGGGAAGTATGGCGCCGCCGCTGCAGATTGGATGACGGGGAGCGTCGATGAGCTTGGCATATCCGCCAGCGTGCTCGCTCCGGAGCAGGTGTATGAACTCTATCGTGCCGGGCGGCCCGGGGCACGTCACTACCTTTTCGCCTACTTCGTGGAGGTTGGTCAGGGCCGCGGAGATGGTTTGCGCTTGGCCCACAGTCACGATGGGCAGCACTGGGGTGCCATTGGGGCTGGCAAGGTCTTCCTGCCGCCGTCCGTGGGTGGGGGCTCCTTTCGAGACCCGCACCTCATGCTCGACCCTTCGGGCCTCTACCACCTCGTCTGGACCACCTCTTGCGTGCCATGGGCAGAGTCCGGGTGCGTGCAGGATCGTGGTTTCGGCCATGCGAGCTCGCGGAATCTGGTGGACTGGAGCTCGGCGGACTACCTCGAGATCGCGCTGAACGTCGAGCACGTGTGGGCGCCCGAGACAATCTATGACGAGGACAGCGCGCAGTACATGGTCTACTGGTCCTCCCCGCTGGACGCTAACCCCTCCGTTTCCGATCCGCATAGTATCTACTATTTGCTCACCTCCGATTTTAGGACCCATAGCGCGCCCGAGCTGCTCTACTCGCGCCCAGGGCGAAACCTCATCGACGCGACGATTCGCCGGCACGGGGACGGCTACGTCATGATCATCAAGGACGAGGCAGAGGGCCAGAAGAACCTACGAGCGGTGACATCGCCGTTGCTCTACGGCCCTGGAGCTTGGGAGAGTGAGCCCTCGGCGCCACTCACGGGAGAGTACGCGGCGGAGGGGCCGGCTCTCCTGGAGCGCGATGGAGAGCTCTACCTGTACTTCGACAAGTATGCCGAGGGGGCTTACGGCGCTTTGCGCGCTACGGCGGCGGCGCGGCTCGATGAGCCCGGCTCCTGGCAGGACGTGTCGGACTCCGTCTTCTTTCCCGGAGTCCGCCACGGTACGCCCATCGAGGTCACCTGGGACGTGCTGAGGGATGTCGCCCTCCACGCTGGAGACTGAAACACCAGGTAGCCCAGGAGTGGCTTCGACGAAGAGTGGGGCTATCACCACAGAGGAAGCACAAGTACATGAGACGAACACCCTTTCTGTCCGCAATTCCTCTCGCGGTGGCCAGTCTGCTCCTCGCTTGCGGCTCGAACGAAGACTCCGCGTCTGCAGTGGGCGGCGCGTCATCTTCCGGCGGGAGTGTCCAGTCCGGTGGACAAGCCTCGGGCGGCAGTGGGCTGGGCGGTACCTTCGGCGCGCCCGGGGTCGGCGGGGCAATCGTTGGGGCGGGTGGAAGGTCCGGTGTGGGCGGGTCGGGCAGCGGCACTGGTGGGTGGAGTAGTGGCCCTGGCGGAGCCATCTCTGGTGGCGGCGCACTGCAAGGGACCGGTGCCAGCACCTCGGGTGGATCTGGGGCGGAGCCTGGCGCAGGCGGCGTCGTCTCGATGGGCGGCGCGGCGTTCACGGGTGGCGCAGGGTCTCTCGGCGGCTCCACCGCATCTGGTGACGCAGGCAATGCAGGCAGCAGTGCGGCAGGTAGCGGAAACGGGGGAGCTAGCATCGGGGGGGCTGGCGGAGTGAAAGAAAGGCCGACGATCCTAGCGGCGCCAGGGTCCACGCTCGTCCGGGTCGATGCCGAGACCCGCCACCAGACCTTCGAAGGCTGGGGTACGAGCCTGGCCTGGTGGGCACACCAGATCGGGGGCTGGTCCGAGGCGAAGAGGGACGAGCTCCTCGAGCTCATCGTCGATCCGAACATGGGGCTCGGTTACAGCATCTTTCGCTACAACATCGGCGGCGGCGACGAGCCATCGCACGATCACATGGGGGCCAACCGTGAGATGCCGGGGTTCCAGGCGAGCAATGGAACGTGGGATTGGAACGCCGACTCTCGGCAGACGTCCGTCTTGGCACGCCTCGTCGCCACGGGGGAGGACGTGATCATCGAGGCCTTCTCGAACTCGCCCCCCTACTGGATGACGAAGAGCGGATGCGCCTCGGGGAATGGTGACGGTTCGGACAACCTCAAGGAGGATGCCTATGACGATTTTGCAGCCTACCTCGTGACAGTCACCGAGCACTACAGGGATGAGTGGGGTATCGTGTTCCGCACCCTGGAGCCGCTGAACGAGCCGAATGCCAGCTGGTGGAAGGCCAACGGTGGCCAGGAGGGCTGCCACTTTGGACCCAGCAACCAGGAGCGGATCATCCGCGCGGTTGCCGACGAACTTCGGGCGAGAGGGGTGAGCGGGACGCGTGTCAGCGCTGCGGACGAGAACAGCCTGGACGACGCCCTGACCATCATGAGCGGCTACGCCCCAGAGACCTTCGACGCCATCGAGCAGATCAACGTGCACACGTACCATGGGTCCAAGCGCCGGGAGCTCCAGGAGCTTGCCATCAGTCAGGGTAAGCGCCTCTGGCAGTCGGAGTCAGGACCGCTCAGCGTGGAGCTTGCCACGAACACGGACGCCGCCCTCTTCATGGCGGGGCGCATCATCCAAGACTTGCGCGAGCTCCAGCCTGAAGCTTGGATCGAGTGGCAGGTCATCGACCCAGCCATGGCTTGGACGAGCTTTGCCGTCGACGATCGGCGAGAGAGCTGGGCGCCGGTGAAGCGGTTCTACGCCCAGGCAGGGTTCAGCCGCTTCATCCGCCCCGGGGCCACCTTCATCGCTGTCGACGACGCCAACATGGTGGCCGCCATCGCCGGTGAAGGGAGCACGCTAGCTCTCGTGGTGCGCAACGGAGATACCTCCGAGACGAGGCGCTACACCTTCGACCTCACGTCGCTGCCGGGGATCGGCGCCAGTGCCCGAGCGTACCGCACGTCGGCCAGCGAGGATCTCGCGGAGCTGCCGCCTGTGCCTGTCGAAGGCTGGAGCATCGTCGTCACGGCCCCGCCCTACTCCATCACGACCCTCGTGGTCCCGCTGACGGGTTGAGCAGCGTCCTGCGTTGCCTACGGACATGCGGGGAGCTTCCCCTACCGGATGCATCCCTTGAACGGTTCAGGTATCCGATGCGGTCTCTCTTGCTGGCGCTGCTGATCGCTGTCATGGGCTGTCGCGCGACGGGCGTCAGAGCACACCAGGAAGCCGCATCCGCGGTGACGACGGAGCGGCGGGCGGATTCCGAGAGCGTGGCGCGTGACGGGCCCATGCAGCAGGGGGCGCCCTCGCCGCAGGCGCTTGCTTGTTCGCCGCGCTGCGCGGCGCCGCAAAGCTGCTGCGCGGGTGCCTGCGCGGACCAGGCTCGAGACGCGCTGAACTGCGGCGCCTGCGGGCAACGCTGCGGCGACGGCGAAGGCTGTTGCCAAGGGACTTGCGTGGCCAAAGTGACAGGCGTCGGCGCGCCGCTCGTCACGGCAGGCGCATGCCTCTCCTATCGCCGCTATGCCAATCGGGGCCAGACCGCCGCCGTGCATGTGCTGCCGGACTTCTCACACGCGGGCTACCAGGGTGGCGGCGTCGCGTTGCCAGCGGTTCCTGTCCGGCTCGTTCTCGGGGCCACGCCCGGCGACAATCGGGAGCGAGTCCAAGCGGCCCTCGACGCCGTGGCGCAGCTGCCTGCAGATGCCGCTGGGCTCCGTGGTGCCGTCTTACTCTTGCGCGGCCTTTATGACGTCGGCGCGGGCCTTCGGATCGACGCCAGCGGCGTCGTCCTTCGCGGCGAGGGTCAAGGGCAGGATGGCACAATCCTGCGCGCGACGTACCGTGAGCGGGATCCGCTGATCCGGATCCAGGGTAAGGGGCCAGGTTTCGTCGAGGTGAAGGGTGCCGTCTCGCCCATCACCAACGAGCTGGTTCCCGTCGGCGCGGCCCGCCTCGATGTCGCCGACGCCGCTGTGTTTCGTGTGGGGGATAGGATTGGGGTGCGGCGTACACCCAACCAGGATTGGATAGAGGCCCTCGACCCGAGGGCCTTCGATTACGACGGCGAGCCCGAGGACGGGAATGACGGGGCCAAGGACCACCCGTGGACCCCACGCTCCTACACAATCGATCACGTGAGGAGGATCAGGGCGATCGAGGGCTCTACCATCACCTTGGACATTCCGATCGTGGACGCGATGGAGCGCCAGTACGGCTCTGGCAAGGTGGTGAGGCTCTTGGATGGAGTTGGCTTCGTGGAGCAATGCGGGGTCGAGAACCTGCGTCTCGACTCGACCAACTCGGGAAAGGGAGACGAAGACCACGCATGGAGCGCCGTGCAGCTCTCCTTCGCACGCCATTCCTGGGTGAAGAGGGTGACAGCTCGGCACTTTGCTTTCAGTGCTGTCGCCATTGGAGATCCGTCGGCAGTTGCCGGTGGATACTCGGAGTTCAATACCGTCGAGGAATGCGCCTTCGTCGATCCCGTCTCGAAGGTGGTGGGCGGCAGACGCTACGCTTTTACCGTGCAGAGCGGCATGGGGAACCTCTTTCAGCGGTGCTACGCCCGGGACGCCCGGCACAGCTTTGCCAGCTCCAGCCGTGTCACGGGTCCGAACGTCTGGCTCGACTGCGCCGCGCAGCGGGCACATTCCGATGAGGGGCCCCACCACCGTTGGGCTACGGGGCTCTTGTTCGACAATGTACGAACAGCGCGGGACGGTGGGGGCCGGCTCGCTGAGTTCGCGGTGCAGAACCGGCTTGCCCTGGGGAGCGGCCATGGCTGGGCTGGTGCGCAGGTCCTCTTCTGGAACGTCGAAGCCGAGTCGATCATCTGTGATGCTCCACCCGGAGCCATGAACTGGACCATGGGAGCGGTGGGAGCGAAGCGCGACAGCAGGTGGACGCCCGAGGAGCCATTCGGCTGGTGGGAGCACCACGGAGCGCCCATCCTGCCGCGCAGCCTGTACCTGAGCCAACTGCAGGATCGCCTCGGTCCCGCCGCCGTGGACGCCACAACGATCGCGAGTCAGCGCTCGGGGCGAATCTGGGCAGCGCTGGCGCGTTGGGCGGGCGAGGGCGAGCTCGCAGCGTTCAGCTGCACCGACGGCGTGGCGGCGGGTCGGGTATGCTGCTCCGCGTCGTGCGGCCGCTGCGGCGGCGACGGCTGCAGCAGAAGGGAGGGAGGCTCCGCGTCCTGCTGCGGAGGGGTCATAGAAGCGGCAGGGCGCTCGTGCCGCGAGCACCCAGCGCCGTGCGTGATGGACCGCTGAATCAACTCGCTGCGAGCCGTCTCCCGCTCCGTGGGCTCGTCGACCCCTCGACGGGGCTACCGCACGCAGCGCTTGCCGATCACGGCAGCGGCGACGAGGCCAACCAGCACCCAAGCGCCGGTCCCCTCTCCGCTACCCCCGGCGCGGCAGCCGCATCCCCCGTTCTCCTTCCCGCTGTCGCCCGGAGCGGGTGCTGCGTCGCCGCCGTTTGTGGGCGCGCTGGTGCCGCCGCCTGCGGAGCTCGGCTCACCCCCGTTGCCAGCGTGGTTCGTGCCCTCGCCTCCCGTGGAGCTGGCGCCTCCCGTGGCTGGCGGAACGCCAGCGCCCGCAGCGCCGCCTTCTGCTGGCGGCGGTGCCGTGACGAAGCCTGCGAGCGCATAGACAAGTGCACCTTGCCAGTTGATGGCAATCTCGTTTGTTTCGTAGCTGGCTCGCTCGTCGACCCAGTTGCCAGGTCTGGACGCACCGCCCACGAGGTAGCCGGGGTAGGGCGGCTCGACGGCATCCGATGCCGACCGGCGGTCGTGTGGAAAGAGTGGAGGATCGATGCCCACGCCCGTTACCTGCGAGCGCCCGTACTCGTTGCGCCCGAAGAGGTGCGCGACCTGGTCGGCGCAAGTCGCCAGGTAGGCTTCGCGGCTGCTGAGCTCGTCGGCGATACGAAGGGTCGAGCAGATTCGCGCGACCGTGCCGTTGCTGCCCCAGTAGACGGCGTCGAGCCCTCGCCCGTACTCGGAAGCCGCTGCGAGCTCCACGTGCTCGTCGGCCGTCGCCAGCAGTGCCGCCCGTAGCTCGCTTACCAGCGAAGGGTTTCGCCCCTCCCGCTTTGAGAGCAAGTAGGTGAAGACGCCCAGGTTCGACTGGTCACCCCAGTCCCAGTCGACGGGCACGCGGTCCTCGAGCGCCGCCACGCGAGCCTCGAAGTCACTGAGCGCTTCTTCCGCACCCGTAGTCTCCCAGATCTCGGCGGCGGCCCACACCCGATCGTCCGCATCGTCTGTCTGGTACTGGGCATGCTCGTAGTTACTGAGGTCGGCGGCGTGGTTGCCAGGGTGAGCCGTGAGGAAGTCGTAGGCCTGCTGCGCCGAGCCCAGGAGCCGCTCGGCGAAGGGGGCGTCGAACTCGCCGAACACGCGCGCGGCCCGCGCCATCGTCGCGGCAAAGCCTGCGGTCGCCGCGGAACCCCAGGGCGAGAAGTAGCGCGGTGACGTGTCCTCCGCCGGTTGGATGAAGCCGGCGAAGTCGATGGGCGTCAGTTTGTGGGACACGCTGCCATCCCCGAACTGCATCTTGAGCATCCAATCGAGTTGGAATCGAAGCTCGTCGAGGTAATCCGGCAGCGCCCCGTCCGCTTCTGGAATCTGCAAAGGGATGGGTTCGAGACGGGAGCGGAAGTCCTCCCACGCGCGCAGGAGCAGCCCCATCGTGACGGCGGAGTTCACTGTGTACTTGCCATAGTCGCCAGCGTCGTACCATCCTCCCGTCCCATCGGCCCTGACCCCGGGCTGTCCAACGAAGTCGAGGTAGGCGTCCTGTAAATGGCCCGCGGCGTGGGACCAGGTCTGGCCGTCATGGCTCAGCGTGACGTCGACGCCCGAGCGCCAGGCATAGAAGCCGAGCATGGCTGCGCGATACGGCTCCACGTAGGCATGGACGTCTATCGGGAACGGTACGGACCGCCCCACCCCCGGCACCTCGAGCACGAAGGAGCCCTCCTCCAAGAGCGCGGAGAAATCGGCAATACCTGCCGACCCGCGGGGTTCGAGCTGCCCGCTCAGGGCCTCGCTCTCGTCACCGACGCGGCGAACCACGAACTCGCCAGACGTGGAGCCGAGCACGGTGGCGCGCTTCGCTTCGGTGGGAACGTACCCGATGGACGACAGCCGCACTTCCGCGTCGGCCGCATACGCCGCCGTGACGGGAAGCAGGAAGAAACAGGCGGCAGCGTAGCGAAGCGACTGAAGCATGGGGTGAGCTTCACATGCCGGTGGCGGCGCTGCCAGCGCTCCCGGTTCCTCAGCGACTGACTGGCGCGGTACAATATCCGCTCGACCCTAGCGGCTTGCAGCCTACGCCTCACACAAGCCACGACCTCATCCCTCATGGACTCCGTTCGGAAGAGCGTCGGTGCGGCGCCAGGAGGCTCCTGCAGATGTGGTAGGCTAGGGCCTTTCCCTGAATGCGGTTGGCTCTTCCGTAAACGTGCCCGTGCCCGTGCCCGAAAAAGGTTAGCAACGCGGGGCCAGCGCTGGCCGATAGCTGAGCATGGAACTGGATCGTGAAAAGCTCGACGTTTACCAACTTTCTCTCGATTTCGTCGTTCTGGCCAATGACGTCGTCGAGGGTCTTCCGCGAGGGAGGGGGCATCTGGCCGACCAGCTCGCGCGGGCATCAACAT
>JAEWRL010000086.1 GCA_023398955.1 Pseudomonadota bacterium | reverse complement strand
CCCTCCCCCACCGCGGTAGAGCCGCCTGTCGACGAAACCCCGCCGCTCGCGCTCCCACCGATGCCGCTCAGGCCACCCGTCCTCTCGCCGCCACTCGCCGTGGCTCCACCCCCGTCCGAGCCGTCACCGCCGCTGCCGCTCGACGTTCCCCCGCCCGAGCCGTCGCCGCAAGCCGTCGCGACGACGAGAGCGACAGCAGTACAAGCGCGGCACACCACCGCAAGCGAAGCACGCTTTGCCAGATCCATCTTTGTACCTTTCGCGTCCACGGGTGGCCTTCTGCCGCGCCGCGGGTCACCGCATTCTATTGTCGAAGGACTGTTGGCTGCAGGGGAGAAGCGTCTCCTCCGTGAAGCGAGGTGCCCCAAGGAGGGGTCGTTCGCTCGTCATGGTCGCGGCTCGGACCACCAACGGAAGGAGGCTGTCGCCGTGGCGGGGGCCTCCGGAGGGTAAGGGCGGGCAACGGTGCAATATCTGCGTGCACATTCGCTCGGCAGCAAGTTTCGCAATTCATGACAAGGGCGAGTCGCTCGCGACAATGCTGTGAAGTGATCCTCAAACGCTCGAACCAAGGTCGGTAATGGAAAAGCACTCAGGAGCACCACGCACCGCCAGCCGCGGCACGGCATTCCATTGGGGTACGGCTTTGCTTGTTGCACTCATCGGAGCCGGACCCTTGGTCGGCGGCTGCGGCGATTCCAAGTCGAAGTCCTCGCATCCGGAGGCTGGCGCGGGAACGAGCTCGACACCCGGCACCTCGGGCGGTGGCACGGGTGTCGGGGGTGGACAAGGCATCGGGCAAGGGGGAGGAACAGGGAGCTCACTAGGCGCCGGGGGTGGCAACCCAGCCGGCGGAGCAGGCCCTGGAAGCGGCGGCGCAACGAGCATCGGCGGCGGGAGCCCCGGTGGCGGCGGCGAGGCGAGTATTGGCGGCGCTGCCAGCTCTTTCGGTGGCTCCGTGTCCGGCCTGGGCGGGACGATCGGCGTGGGGGGAAGCGCGCAGGGAGTGGGCGGCGCCGTGCAGGCTGGACCGACCTACCGCTCTCCCTATGACATTGCTTACTCCAAGAACTCCTCGCTGATCGCCGTGAGCGACAAGACGGCCCGCGAGCTCGTCGTGCTCGACGCAGGGTCGGGCACTCCCGGCACCGCAGTGCAGCTCGCCGGAGAGCCCAAGGGGCTCACCTGGTCCGGGCCCGATACAGTGATGGTGGCCGAGTACGACGCGGGCACGATCGCTGAAGTGGACGCCAGCGCTGGCTCCGTCCTCAGGCGCCTCCCCGTGGGACCGAAGCCGACGGACATCGCCATCAGCGACGACGAGTCCCAGGTCTTGGTCACCGAGTTTGGATTGGCGCAGGTTCTTGTGTTGGACAGTGCGAGCGGTGAGACGCTCGCCACGGTGCCCGTCGCACCGTTGCCGTTCGCTGTCGCTATTGCGCCCGCTGGAGACACGGGCGTCGTGACCCATCTGCTGCCCTCGGGGGATGCGACGCAGCCGGACGCAGCTGCCTCCATCAGCCTCATCGACATCGCGAGCGGAACCGTTTCCGCCAACATTCGCCTTCCGTTTGGCTCCACGGCGGTGCGTGGAGTGAGCTGCTCGCCGGACGGCAGATGGGCCTACGCCGTGCATCTGCTGGGGCGCACAACGATCCCGACAACCCACCTGCTCCGCGGCTGGGTGAGCACCAATGCCCTGTCGATCATCGATCTGTCGACCCAAACCCTCTACGCCACGGTGCTGCTCGACCGCATCAGTGAAGGTGCCGCCGACCCCTGGGGCGTCGTCGTCAGCCCCAACGGTGAGAGCCTCTGGGTCTCGGCCTCCGGCAAGCACCAATTGCTGCGGGTGGACCTCGCCCTGCTTCATCGTCTCATGGCCGGAGAGATCCCCTCCGAGCTCATTCGAGGCGGCGGGCGCACGCCAACTCTCGAGGACCGCTTCAAGAGCAATTACACTCGCCCGCTCTCCGACGTATGGTTCCAGATCGCCGAAGACCCGAGCAAACGCCCCCTGCTGATGGACGACCTCGGGGCGCTCTACGGCGCTGGGGCTCTCGAGGTCGTGAACCTAGAGCCGGCACAGGGTCCGCGTGGCATCGCCCTCTCGGCTGACGGAACCGAGCTCGCGGCGGCCATCTACTTCGCGGGTCAGGTAGGCTTGGTGGACGTCAGGGCCAGGCGGGTCACAGGGTACGTCGACGTTGGTGAGCAGCCGGAAGAGACATGGACCCGGCAGGGCGAAAGGCTCTTCCACGACGCTTCCACCACGCTTCAAGGCTGGCTCTCCTGCGCGACATGCCACCCTGACGGCCGCGCCGACGGCCTCGACTGGGACCTGCTCAACGACGGCGCTGGCAACCCCAAGAACACGAAGTCCCTCCTCTACTCGCCGAACACGCCCCCCGCGATGGCCCACGGCGTCCGCGCGGATGCTGGCGTCGCCGTCGAAGCGGGCTTCAAATTCATCGAGTTCATGACGCCAAACGAGGACCAGCTCCTCGCCGTCGCCACCTATGTCAACTCGCTCGCGGCCGAGGGCAGCCCCTACCGCCAGAGCGGGGAGCTCTCCGCCTCCGCCCAGCGCGGTGCGGCGCTCTACGAGCAGGCACAGTGCGGGGTGTGCCACTCAGGCCCCTACACCACCGACCTACGGCTCTACGACACGGGCACCCTCGGCGAGCGGGATCTCCCTGGAGAGAACCGACCCTTCGACACGCCGACCCTCGCGGAGATGTGGCGTACCGGACCGTACCTGCACGATGGCTCCGCCGCCACGCTCCAGGAGGTGCTGACTGTGAAGAACGGCGCGCAGCGCCACGGCATGACGAGCGGTATGACAGCCGAGGATATCGACGACCTGGCCCAGTACGTGCTCGAGCTTCCCGCGCCCGCTCCCGAGCCCGTCGCACTCTTCCCAGGCGCGGAGAACCCTCCCCCTGCGCTACCCTTCCAAGGCGAGCTCTCGCCCCCCAGCTCGTACGATAGCCTCGACCTGGAGGCTCCCGCCCTGGCCGGCTTGGACAGGATCCTCTTCATCAAGCGCCACTACCTGCCCACCCAAGACCATTTCAGCGGCGGGCATATGTGCGACCAGTATCACGGATTCAACGCCGTGCCCGGGGGCGGGCTCTACGTCCTCGAGAACGTCCTGTCGGGGAGCCCCACCGAGAGGAACGTGCTCGCGGGTTCAGTCTGCGAGAATGGCCCCCACCAAGGTCAGAAGCTCGAGGGCGGCGGTTTCCTCTCTCCTGACGTCCACTACGACGGTAACCAGATCCTCTTCGCCTACACAGACATCGGCGGACGGCGCGGCGTGTGGAACGAAGAGTCGACCTTCCATATCTTCAAGGTCAACGCGGACGGCTCCGGCTTGACCCAGCTGACGGAGGGCCCGCACAACGACTTCGATCCCGTATGGTTGCCGGATGGCCGCATCGTCTTCATCTCGGATCGCCGCGGTGGATACGGCCGCTGCCACCAGCGCTCGGTGCCGGTCTACACGCTGTACGTGATGAACGCGGACGGCAGCGGGATCGAACCGATCAGCCTTCACGAGACGAACGAATGGCATCCGAGCGTCGACAACAGCGGCCTCATCCTCTACACGCGCTGGGACTACGTCGATCGCGGCTCCAACCAGGTGCACCACGGCTGGCTCACGACACCAGACGGGCTCGACGCGCGGGCCATCGGCACGAACTATGCAACGCGCCCGAACGTCACCCCGCGCATGCTGCTGAACCTTCGCGCCATCCCTGGCTCCAACAAGCTCGTCGGCACTGCCGCCGCCCATCATCAGCAGGCCTACGGCTCGCTCGTCATCGTCGACCCCGACGTCGAGGACGATGACGGTATGGCCCAATACACGGTGCTGACACGGGACGCCGGCTTTCCGGAAGCCACTGTCGGACAGAACGACGACCACAAGTACGCGACGGCGTGGCCCATCGACGAGCGGCGCTTCCTCGTCGTGCACGATCCCCTGAGCAACGAGCACGGGCTGACGAACAAGCGCTTCGACATCTATCTCATCGATGATGAGGGTAACAAGCGACGGCTCTACGGTGATCCGAACATCTCTTGCCTCGATCCAATCCCCTTGGCCCCGCGCAAAGCCCCGCCGATCATCCCCTCGACACGGCTCCTCGGCGAGACCGAGCCCACCATCGTGACCCTCGTCAACGTGTACGACAGCCTCTACCCCTTCCCAGAAGGCGTCGAGGTCACGAGGCTCCGCGTGGTGCAGGTCTTCCCTCGGGCCATGCCCAACACAATCGAGCCGCGCCTCGGTCACAGCGCCATCCTCTACAACGATCAGAACGGCCGGGGGTCGCTGGGGACCGTACCCGTGGAGGCAGACGGCAGCGCGAGCTTCCTCTTGCCACCGAACAAGGCCGTGTACTTCCAGGCCCTCGACGAGAATGGCCTCGTCGTGCAGACAATGCGCTCAGCGACCTACGCCACCCCCGGCACGACGCGTCTCACCTGCCAGGGCTGCCACGAGCGACGCCATCGCGCGCCGCGTCCCCGCGACTTCATGCCGATGGCCATGCGGCGCTCCCCCTCGGTCCTCGAACCCGAAGCGGACGGCAGCTGGCCCCTTTCCTATGCGCGGCTCATCCAGCCGATCCTCGACACGCATTGCGTCGATTGCCACGACAGCAGCCCGCAGACGATCTCCCTTGGCGCGGGCAACTACCAGGCCGACTCGGAGCTCTTCTACCAATCCTACCGGAGCCTCGAGCCCTACGTCGCCTTCCACGACTATCCCTACGACTTCGGCCCCTCACGGACGAAGCCGGGTGAGTACGGCGCTCGCACCTCCGCCCTCTATCCGCTGCTCGCGGGCGGTCACCAAGGGGTGGCGCTCTCCGACGAGGAGCTACGCACCATCGCCCTGTGGATGGATCTGAACTCCGACATGTTCTCAGCCACCGACCAACGCGAAGCTCAGGCGAGCGGCGAGGAGATCACGCCTAGTGTCCAGTAGGGCGCCCCATCCATCCGCACCATCCGCACCATCCGTCCTCCTCCTTGCGGGCTGCCAAGCGTAGTGCAGCCATTCTCACCCGAAGAACGGAGTCAACGACTCATGCGCCGATCGCCCCTCCCCTTTTCGCCTCTTCCCCGGCAATCCGGGCTACTTCCGTCCACGCCCAGGAGACGAGAGCCACACCCGGCCGTGTCTCGCCGGTCCGCGGCCTACCCGCGCCTCGGATTCGCCGCAGCCGTAGGGCTCGCTTGCGTGAACCTGAGCGGAGTCGCCGGCGCGCAGACGGGCAAGCCCTTCATGGACTACATCAAGCCAAGACCCATCACCTGCGCCTCCCTGAGCTCGGAGACGTGGGGGGTCGAGGCCGTGCTGCCGCGTGACCTCTGCAACGGCATCGAGAGCGCCCGCGGCGCGGGGGTCCCGCCGGAGTACTACTACTGGGACGGCCAGATCCTCAAAGCCCGGGACGGTAAGTACCACATGTTCCTGAGCACGTGGTCCGGAGCAGACGGCTTCAACCCGGGCTGGCTGGGCTCCGACGCCTTCCACGCCATCAGCGAACAAGGGGTGCTGGGGCCCTACCGTCGCGACGACTACGTCTACTCGAACAACGGCTCCCACAAGGGGCACAACGTCTCCGCCGTGGAGCTCCCGGACGGCACTTACGCCGTCATCGTGAGCGAGACCGTTCCCTTCACCATCTACACCTCGAGCTCGCTCGACGGTCCGTGGACGAGCTGCCAGCCCGCGATAGACGTCGCCTCGTCCAACGTCAGTCTCTTCCCGCGTCACGACGGCAGGTTCCAGGTCGTCGAGCGCTACGGCAACATCGCGATCGCGGACACCCTCTGCGGCAGGTACGTCAAGCAGAGGCCGACATGCTCCTATCCCACGGACAACGGCGACACAATCTACCCGAGGCGGGACTCCATCCCCAATGTGCCGAACCCGACCTTCGACTGGCAGGAAGACCCCCACATTTGGCGCAGCGGAGGCGTCTATCACGTCATCTACTCGGGCTCCGGGGATCGCGTCGGCTGGCATGTGTACTCCGTCGACGGCATCAACGACTGGCAAGACAACGGCTACGCCTGGTCTCCCCGGGAGTACGAGAGGCTCTTCTGCTTCGAGGGGAGCACCACCTGCAGCCAATGGTACAAGATGGAGCGCCCCGGTGTCGTCTTGGAAGACGGCCACCCCACTCACCTCACCTGGGCCGTCGCCGATGTGGACAAGG
This sequence comes from Pseudomonadota bacterium, assembly GCA_023398955.1. Lineage (GTDB taxonomy): Bacteria > Myxococcota_A > Polyangia > Polyangiales > Polyangiaceae > JAEWRL01. The sequence goes on along the minus strand of JAEWRL010000086.1, from coordinate 3,252 downwards.
ACAACCAGATACCGGGCAACTCCAATCACGGTAGCAAGATCATCGTGATCCCGTTCGACGGCGTGGCCTTCGACAACGACTTCGGGGTGGATAACGGCGGCGGCGCAGGCGGGGCTGGGGGGAGCAGCGGCGGCGGGGGTGCTGGGGCTGGCGGCGGCAACGAAGCCGGTGGCGCCCCTGGTGCGGCGGGGACCGCTGGCAGCGACGAGAGCGGCGGCACCACCGGGACCGCTGGAAGCAACGCGACGGGCGGCGCTGTAGGGCTCGGCGGCAGCGACCAGACTGGCGGCGCGCTAGGGCTTGGCGGGAGCAACGCGACGGGCGGTGCAACGGCAAGCGGAGGCTCGAGCACCGGCGGTCGCTCGAGCGGCGCGGGTGGCGTGCCCGCGACGGCTTCGGGCGGCGCCATCGGGATCGGCGGCGCGAACACTGGCGGTGTGCCCACGAACAATGGCTCCGGCGGAAACGCTGCAGGCCTTGGCGGAAACGCCCTGGGCGGCGCGCTCGGCAACCTGGGCGGCTCGAGCTCCGCCGTGGGGGGCCAGGTGGGCGGTATCTCCGGTGCGACAGGCGCCGGGGACTCACCCACGACGGGCGACGGGGACTCGGACTCCGGCTGCGGCTGTGCGATCCCGGGACGCCGACCCTCGAACAGCGGGGCTTGGCTATCGCTACTCGGGCTCGCGCTCGTCGCCAGGAGGTTCTTAGGGACGCTCTCCTCCACCGGTGGACGTACCGGGCGCAGATCGTCACGGGCGCATCCATCGCCCTGAGACCACTCGAGTACGTCGGCGCGCCAGCCTCGCATCGGCGAAAGCACCAGACAGGCCCACGGGTCGCCCCTTCCTTCGTCTTGCCCACCCTCGAGGATTGGGTGAGAATCGCCCCGGGATTCGGTTCCTGAAACGCGAGGCGCGGGTCTCTCGGATCCGCTGAAGGGGCGAAGACGGGATGAGGATTGGCCAAGGGTTTCGGTATTGGGCAGTACCGCGTGCCCCTACGCTGGGAGCTCTTCACAGCGTAGGCGGGGCCACGGTCTCGGCGCCGTCGCTCAGGGGGTCTGGGCGGGCCTGGGCGGTGGCGCTCGCGTGGGTCTTGGCAGCGGGCTGCCACAAGGCTTCGCCGCGCACCCCCGTAGCGCCATCCGGGAGCGGGTCCTCCAGTGACGCTGCGCTGGGAGAGCACCCCGGGCCGGCGCAGACCAAGCAGGGCGCCGCGCCCGCCCAAGCGCCCGTGGCGGCAGCGCCAGAGCAGCTCTCCGTCGCATGGAGCCGGTCGCCCTTCGGCGCAGGGGGGCGTATCTTCGATCTGGCCGTCGACGGCTCGGGCGTGCTCGTTTGCGGGATGACGGCCGAGGGAGAGCCTGCCGTAGCGCGAATCTCGTTCGAGGGCAGCGAAGGGTGGCAGGGACTCTTGGGGGGCGTCGTGCCGTCGACCTCGAAGCCACCTCGCCGGGGAGCCATGAGGGTCGCGCCAGGGCCAGCGGGAGACGCTTACGTGTTGAGCGTAGCGTCACAGTCGCTGACCGGGGACACGGCAGCCCTCACGCGGGTGGCGGCAGACGGCCGCCTCTCGTGGCATCGCCCCCTCGCGCTCTGGGGCTCCGCTCCGCCAGCTCTGTTGAGCGATGAAATGGGCAACGCCTGGGTGGTGGGGTTCGCGGCAGGAAGCGGCGGCCGCGTACCCACCGGGGTGCTCGTGATCCAGAGGTATGATGCCGCAGGGGTGCGCTCGTGGGAAAGGCGCTACGCGCACGCGGGACCGGTGCCGGAGATCGCCCTCGGACCGCACGGGCAGCTCGTTCTTGCCAGTGCGCTGCGGGGGACGGCGCACTTCGGTGGCGAGCCGAAGCGCTTCGAGGAGTCGGTGTCCTACCGCTGCGCAGGGCGGGAGGAGGTCTGCACCGAGCCAGCGAGTGCCCTGCTCGTCGTCCAGCTGGATGCAGGGGGAGAGGTGCTGCGGCAGTGGCTCCACGGCGCACCTGGCGCCTCCCTACACGTCAGCGACGTGGCGGTGGTGGGAGACGGAGTGGCGGCGCTGGGGGACGGAGTGGCGGCGCTGGGGGACGGAGTGGCGGCGAGCCGCGGAGGCTTGCTCGTCACCGGAGAGTTCTTCGGAGGTGCCGTCGAGCTCGGTCCGGTCTCCCTCAGAGAGATCGAGCCCGGCATGCCCCCCGCCGAGATCGGCCCAGCCATCGAAGAGGCCCCCGATTTCGGACCACGGCTCGCTACGAAGCCTTGCTCGTGCCGGCGGGATCGGCGCGACCTGTACGTGATGGAGCTGAACCAGGGGGCTGGGCCCGTTTGGGCGCAGGTGCCCATGCTGGGGCGGGCGAACCCGCGGGTCCTCCTCGGCTGCGGAGGGCGGCGCCTGTGGATCGCCGAAGGTGCCGATCCCCCGAGCGGGAACCTCGATCCCGTGGAGGCGCGTCGGGCGCGGCGCGGTGCCCTCTGGGTCTGGGAATTCGACGAAGGAGGGCATGCCCAGGCGCGTCACGTCGCCGGGCTGAGCCAGCCGAGCGGCGTTGCCGTGGGCCCCGACGGGAGCCTGTACGTCGCCGACGAGCACACCGTCCACAAGACGGAGCGTGTCTGCACCTTCCGGTAGCGGGTCCGTCGACGCGCCCTGTCGTTGGAGGGTTGGTTCCCCTTTGAGACGCGACTCAACGGGCCCGCGACACCACAGGCCCGCGGGAGAGGTCCAGGGGCCCGCGCGGGCCGCGTGCGCCGGCTCGGGACCCGCGGTACTTCAAGTGTGGTGGTCACGGCTGAGCAACAGGCGGGGTGCATCCGATCTGCCTGCAGCCACATCGCGCTAGCTGCAACATCGTTGGTGCTGCGTCCCGCCACCGAGAAGGCGAGGCGGCATGAAGCGCTTGCACGTCGCCCCACTGGGAGTAGACTCGGCCGGCGAATCGAGGAGGAGTCGAATGATTGAATCGAGGAGGGACTTCCGGCTTTTGGGGGGCAGGCGCGATGAGGCACGCCGCGGTGGCGCGCGCCGTGGTGTGCGCCGTGACGCACGGCGACGGCTCGAGCACGCTCGGTCCAGGGAGGACTGAGGTGTTCTGGCGGGGTCGCATCAGGTTGAGCACGCTTCGGACGGAGTTCGAGCTGACGGACGCGTCGCCTCGTGAACCGCCTCCGGGGCGGCGCCGGGCGACCAAAGAGGAGGCGCAGCGCGCCTGGTTCTTCTTGCAGGTGCGCTTCGAGGTGGAGGAGCCGGAGGAGCTGGAGGACTTCTGGCGCTGGT
>JAEWRL010000077.1 GCA_023398955.1 Pseudomonadota bacterium | reverse complement strand
GGGGGAAAGGGGGAGGTCTATCCACGGGGCCGATCAACCCACGATAGTGGCCCCCCATGCGCTCGAAAACCCCAACTCCGCCCATCCAAACCTTTCATGGGGGGAGCGCGCGAAATCTAGGTTCATGGGCTCCGGCTCCGCGGGCTCAAGGCAGGACGAGGCTGCCAGCGCGCTTGCTGCGCTTCAAGGCTTCTGGCGAGGGCGGCAGCACGGCATTGGCGTAACCGTCTCCGCGCGGTGAGTGGCCCAGGCGCGCAAAGGCGCCTTGGTAGTCATGGTAGTCTCCGCCTGCAAGAACGGCTTCATAGGCCGCATGCCCTTCGGAGGGACCGCCCTGCGCGAGCACGTGCTCGACCCATGCCCAGCGGGCGCTCGTCGCGCGGACCTCGACCCGTCCGCGAACGCCCTTTCTCAAACGCTTCAACCGGGACTGCACGACCGAAACACCAGCGTAGGGCATCCGGTCCAGCGGTGTCCTGCGTTTCGAGCAGAACGGTGAGATCCCGAGGGCAACTGGGACAATTCGCGAGAGCTCGCTGACGAAAGCGGCACATTCATCGATGTCGTCGTCGGTTTCCCCGGGCAAACCGACCATCAGGTAGAGCTTGAGCCGGCTCATGCCAAAGTGCCGCGCCAGCTCTGCCGCCTGTCGATAGTGTGGCGTTCGCCCGCGACGTTCGATGCCCTGGCGCAGTCGTTCGCTCGCTCCGTCGAGCGCCGTGGTGAGAGTGCGGTACCCCACCAGACGCAACGCTTCCACCAGGGGCTCCTTCAGCCTGTCGGGACGCAGGCTCGAGAGGCCAACCTCGTGACCCGCAGAGGCGAGCGCCTTCAGGACATCCACGATCTGCGGGTGGTCACTCACTGCAGCCCCCACGAGACCCACTCGTCGAACATCCGCAGGGATGCTCGCGAGAAGACGCTCCTTGGGAACGGCACGCATACCTCCGTTCGTGGTCCGCCGCATCACGCAGTAGGTGCACCCCCGGGAGCACCCCCGCTCGGCCTCGATGAGGAACATGCTCGACAGCTCGGTGTGAGGAGTGACGATCCGGCTCATCGCCGGGAGCCGCGCGTTGTCACAGACCGCGAGTTCCGGCATCCAGTCCCCGTGAACCGCTGGGACCCAGACACTTGGCAAGTCAGCGAGCGCCGAAATGGCAGCGCCACGCTCACCCGCTGCTTGAACGGCGTCCAGCACGGGGCCGATGACGTCCTCCGCTTCGCCCAAAACGATCGCGTCGACGAAGGGGGCAAGAGGCTCCGGGTTGGAGAATGTCAGGGGACCGCCGGCAAGCACCAATGGGGCGGTCTGGGACCGCTCTTCTCGGAGTGCTGGCAACCCCGAAGCTTCGAGCATACGGATCAGCCCCGCCAGCTCCAACTCGTAGGCAACGCTGAAAGCGACGAGCTGAAAGTCCCCGAGCTCGCGCAGAGACTCGTAGGTCACCGGACGCTCCAACGAAGCCCCGTGGACACCATCGTCAGGGAGAAAGGCACGCTCGCAGGCCGCCCCTGGGTGTTCGTTGATAGCCCCATACACCGATTGAAAGCCCAGCGAGCTCATCGCCACGGCGTAGGGCGACGGGTAGGCGAGACACACAGCCAAAGGGGCCTGCTTCTTGAGCCCACCGGTTTCGGCCAAGAGGCGCTTCTGCACGAGTTTCCGCGTTGCTTCGGAAAGCATCGAGGCCGAGTATAGTCGTGGGATGCCGCGACGCCGCTTTGCTTCACAGTATGGGCAGCGTTCATGCGAAGCCTCGCGCACACCTGAAGTGTAGAGCCACCGTTGGTCGGAGAGCTGGCCGCCCTTCTCGACTGGCCTCGAGCATCGTGCGCACGGCACGCCTGGCCCTATACTTCGCCCAATGGCCGATCCCGTCCCGCAGCGGTACCAATCCGCGATCCACGACTGGGGACGCGAACCGACGGGCTCACGGCAACCGTCAGCCCCTCATCTCTTCGACGACACCCTGCGAGACGGTCTACAGAACCCCTCCGTCGTCGACCCGGGCCTGCAAGCAAAATGCGCGCTCATGGAACATATGGCGCGCGTTGGCGTCACGTCAGTCGGGATTGGGATGCCAAGCGCATCGAGCCGGCAGTTCGGCGAGTGCCTCGAGCTCTGCCGGTTTGCGGAAGGGCGAGACCTGGGCGTGACCCCGGTGTGCGCAGCGCGCACGTTGCCGGGCGACGTCGAAGTCGCTCTTCGGCTCTGCAGCGAGGCACCCGGCGCCATCGAGCTGCATGTATTCCTCGGCACGAGTCCGATCCGCGGGATCGTCGAGGGCTGGTCGCGGCAACTGCTGACGGAGCGTACCGCCGCAGCTGTTCGGCAGGCAGCTCGCGTCGGCGTGAGCGTCGCGTTCGTGGCCGAGGACGCTACCCGCTCGGATCCCGACACCCTCAGCGAGGTTTTTCGCGCAGCCATTGGAGAAGGTGCGAAACGCCTATGCCTTTGTGACACTGTCGGGGCCGCGACGCCCAGGGGAACTCGGCGCATCGTCGAGCACACGCAGCGCGTCATCGAGAGCACAGGCGCGCGCCTCGGTATCGACTGGCACGGTCACAACGACCGCGGCCTGGCGCTTGCCAACTCCCTCGCCGCATGGGAAGCCGGCGCAGACAGGCTGCATGGCACCGTACTCGGCATCGGTGAACGAGTGGGCAACACGGCGATCGAGCTCCTCGTTCTGAACCTCTACCTGGCGGGCTGCGTAGGGCATCGAGCGGCGCGGGAGCTCATTCCCTACACCGAACAAGCGGCCGCCCTACTCGACTGGCCCATCCCCCCCAACTATCCTCTCGTGGGAGCCGATGCTTTTCGCACTGCCGCGGGCGTGCATGCCGCGGCGATTCGCAAAGCCGAAGAACGGCAGGAGCCGTGGCTCGCGGAGCGCGTCTATAGCGCCGTGTCGGCAGCGGAGTTCGGACGTGCACAGGAAGTCTGCATCGGACATGGCTCGGGGACATCCAACGTCCTATGGTGGCTCAAGCGCCACGGTTACCCGAGCGACCCGAGAACCGTCGCGCGCATCCTCACCGAGGCGAAGGCCGCGCGTCGGCTCCTCGACGACGCCACGCTGCACCGCCTCGCGCAACCAACGGACGGCACTGCCTAGCTGAGCCCTTGGGTATCATCGGAGATCCCGGCGCGCCCGACCGCGGCTCCTTGGATGCCCAACGAGTGGCCGCACCACCAAGTCGCGGCACATTCGACACGAACGGCAATCCGCGCTGGACGAAGCCCGCGGTTGCGACGAAGCTTGCGCGCGTGGCCACCGTCCGCCGACGAATACAACGCAACAAACCACCAGCAGCAGCCGACCCCGCTCAGCGGCGTCCCAACGTGCGGCGCGCGTTGAGTCATGTGGGCGGTAGAATCACCGTGGACTCGACCAATGCGGAGCTGTCCGCGACGCTGCGGGCGGCCTTGAACGTCAGCGCCGACGAAGGCGCAACGATGAAGCACGTCCACGGGTTCCACAGTTATCCGGCTCGACTGCATCCGGAAACGGCTCGAACCGTCATCTCCGCCTTCTCTCGGCCGGGGCACTCCGTGCTGGATCCATTCTGCGGCAGCGGCACGGTACTCGTAGAGGCCCGCCTAGCGGGACGCCACGCCTTTGGCAATGATGCAAACCCGCTCGCCACCGAGCTGTCCTGGTTGAAGGCGCGAGGCACGACCCAGCACGAGCGAGACACCATTCTGTCCGCAGCCCAGGGCGTTGGTGAGTATGCCGACGAGCAACGTCGAAAACGCACGGGCGCATCTCGCCGATACCCGGCAGAGGACGTGAGTCTCTACGATCCACACGTGTTGCTCGAGCTAGACGGCCTTCGCAGCGGCATCGACCGTGTTCAGAACGCGGACCTCCGGCGTGCCCTCCGCCTCGTGCTCTCCGCCATTCTGACAAAGGTTAGCCGTCGCACCAGCGACTCGTCCCGGCATGCCGTTGCCAAACGCATCGCCGCGGGATTCGCCAGTCGCCTCTTCGTACAGAAATCAGGCGAGCTGGTGGACCGCCTAGCTCGGTTCGCGCGCGAGCTCCCAAGGCAGAAGCTTGCTCTCGAGCTTCACCGGGGGGACGCTCGGAAGCCCCTCGGATTCCCGCCCCGCAGCATCGATCTCGTAGTCTCGTCACCACCGTATCCCGGGGTGTACGACTACTTCGACCACCACGCCACCCGGCTCCGGTGGCTCGAGCTACCTGGACAGGAGCTGGAGCACGCTGAGATGGGGTCGCGCCGGCAGCTCGCCCGAATGCAAGCCGATCAGGCCATCGAGGCGTGGCGCCAAGACTTCGGCGAAGTACATCGGCGTCTACGCGGGCTGCTGAGGCGTGACGCTCGGATCCTATGGGTGATTGCAGACAGCGTCGTCGGCAAGAGGGCGCTCCGTGCAGCCGAGTTCACCCGCGCATTGGCCGTGCACCACGGCTTCGAGGTGGAGGGGATAGCGTCTCAGGTGCGCCCCTATTTCCATCAGCATACCGCCCACGCCTTCTCCACTCGCCCCCGGCAGGAGCACGTAGTCCTGCTGCGCCGCAGCCGAACCCGTCGGGAACCACCAAACGATTGAGCGCGATCGCGATCACCGCGAGGAGCGAACCCGCGAGGCCTTCTTCACGCCACCTTCACGAGCGGCCTCCCCCAACCTCCGAGCCAGCACGTGCCATGGCGCAGGAATGCTCATCTGTCCGACTCTCCTCCTGAGTACGCTCGCCAAGGTCATGCTCCGCCGAGTGAACGTCGCCTGGCTCCCTGGAAGCCCCATCTGCGCCGAAGGCTCCCTGGGCTGGGTGTTCCTCTCGCCTGCAGTACGACGTGGCCGTGCCCCCAGCGGGCGGTGGACTCGCCTGTGGATCCCCTTCGCCCCAAAGGCGGCCCTTGACCGATCCTTTGGCGCGCAGCTCCGCCAGCGCAAGCTCCAGGTCCGCGTTGCGCTTCAGCAACGCCGCGTTCTGTTCCCGCAAGGCAGAATAATCGGCACTAGGGAAGCGGGTGGCGTCTCTTGCCGTTGCGAGCGCCGCCTCCAAGCTCGTGACGCGGCGTCGCAATGCGCTCCGCTCCCCCTCGTCCGCATCCCCTGGTCGATTTCGGTCATCACCTCGACCCAGGACCGCGGCAGCAAGGCGCTCGTTCGCCTGTTGGAGCTCTGACCGCAGGCGTTCCTTGCGGTCGTTGGCGGCCGCCAGCTCGCCGTCGCGGTGGCGAATCTCTCGCAAGAGCCGGCTCACCATCGCCTTCAAGCGCTGAATGCGCTCTTCAGCACTGATGTCGGGCGCATCTGGATTCGGCGGCATGGTCGAGGAACGAACAGGGGGAGCCGCCGGCCCCGCCGCCCGTGGTCGAACCCCAGCGTGCCGCAGCTGTTCCGAGTCAGGGGTCAGGGAATATCTCCCGGGACTATCGACTGGCGTCAACGGTGGGGGCTCGGCTCGAGAGACGGGTGGCGAAGCCGCTTCGCGACCCGTGGCGCGGCTGGGGCGCGGCGGAGGTGCCGTACGCCCCCTTGGTTCGACCGACGCCCTGGTTCCGTCCGACTCCGACCGACCCTCGTCCGGTGCGTCCGGCTCGAGATCCTCGATCACTTCCAAGTCCGGCTCGTCACGGAGCGTGGATTCGCCTGAGACAGCCGGTCGCGGCGCGGTGGCGTGCGGTCGCGGGGCTGGGCTGCTCTTGAAGCCCGCCTTCGGTACCAACGGGGCCGGCGAGCTGCGTGGCGCGGGCGGCGGTGGCACGGAGGGAAGCCGCGGCCTGCCAGTGCCCCCCTTGCCGCCATCTGCAGCCGCCGGCGCGAGGGTGCGTGCTGGCGGCTGTGGAGGCGTCGCGTTGCGCCGCAGTGCGGGCGGAGGCATCGCGGCACGCCCAGGAGCGAGAGATCTCGCGCTGGAGGGTTGGCAGCCGCTTGCGACAGAGGGGGCAGGTCCCGGCGATGACGGCTCGGGACGCGGTGCTGGAGGAATACGATCCGACGCATTCGGCTCCTGCTTCCTGTCCCGACGATGATTTACCCGCTGCATCTGGCTAAGGCCCTGCTCCTGGGTGGATCCCGTAGCGGAGTATACGACGCATTATCCTCGTTGGGTGAAGTCCGCGAGAGAACTTATGGCATCTGGTGATTTCCGCGGGCGGTCGACTATTGCAGCGGCCGACTCGTGGGTTCCCGTCGGATCTCGCCACGCTGAGCCAATCTGCCACAGGGGGAGCCACCGCGGGCTCGAAGGGCAGCATCGAGGGAATGCAGGAGCGCTTGCCAAGCTGCGCTAGGCGTCCTACCGACCCCCTGACATGGACGCGAAACGGCCCACCAACCGCCTAGCCTTGGAAGTCAGTCCTTATCTCCTTCAGCACGCCCACAATCCAGTGGAGTGGTACCCCTGGGGAGACGAAGCCTTCGAACGCGCGGTGATAGAAGACAAGCCTATACTGCTTAGTATCGGCTACGCGGCATGCCATTGGTGCCACGTCATGGAGCGGGAGTCATTTGCCGATGAGGCGCTCGCCTCCTTCATGAACGACAATTTCGTGTGTATCAAGGTCGACCGTGAAGAGAGACCGGACGTCGACGGTATCTACATGTCAGCGACCGTGGCGCTCAATGGCACCGGCGGCTGGCCCATGACGGTATTCCTGACGCCCCAGAGGGAACCGTTCTTCGCTGGCACCTACTTCCCACCCGAGGATCGCTGGGGGCGCCCTGGCTTCCGGACGCTACTGACTCGCATTGCGGACCTCTGGGCTCAGGACAGGACGGGCTTGATCGACCAGGCCGCGGAATTGACCCGAGTCGTATGCAGGGGAGCCACGCCTGCTCAGGCAGGACCCGTCGGACAAGTCGCTATTGACCGCGCAGCGGCGTTCTTGGCCCGTACCTTCGACACGGAACACGGTGGGTTCGGAAACGCGCCAAAATTTCCGCCGCACGCAGCCCTCGAACTCCTCCTGCGCGAAGTGAATCGCACCGGCAACGCCCGGGCAGCCATGATGGTGCGGCGCACCCTGGACGCCATGGGAGCCGGTGGCATCCACGACCACGTCGGAGGAGGCTTCGCCAGGTACTCAACCGACGCGCGGTGGCTCGTTCCTCACTTCGAGAAGATGCTCTACGACAATGCGCAGCTGGCGCGGACTTATGCCGAAGCCTCGGTCGTCTTCGCCGACCCACATTATGAGGTACTGGCTCGAAGCACCTTCGACTTCGTGCTGCGGGAGATGCGCCATCCAGAGGGGGGATTCTTCACGTCCATGGACGCAGACAGCGCTGGCGAGGAGGGCAGGTACTACGTGTGGAGTTTCGACGAGCTCGCGAGCTTGTTGGGGCCAACGACCACAGCGCACGTCGCCGCCTACTTCGGCGTAACGGAAGAGGGCAACTGGGAGGGCAAGAACGTGCTCCATGTGGGCCGTCCCCTTCGCTCGGTGGCGGACAGCCTTCAAGTGCATCCGGCGGACCTGGAGGAAAGCCTCGCACGCGCGACCGAGCTCCTGCGCGAGGCCCGAGAAGCCCGAGAAGCGCCCAAGCTCGACGACAAAGTGGTAACGGCTCACTGCGCACTCATGATCGGCGCCCTAGCGGAAGGGTCACGGCTCCTGCGCGACCAGGCTTATCGGGAGGCAGCCGAGCGCGCTGCTCGTTTCGTGCTCCATCACCTCCGAGGTCCCGGTGGCGATCTGCTGCGCGTCTGGCGTGCCGGCAAGGCACGAGTCCCTGGCTTCCTGGAGGACTATGCCTATTTCGCGGACGCGCTGATCGACCTCTACGAGGCCGGCGGCAGCTCCGAGTACTTGTTCGAGGCAAGGAGACTGGGCCAAAGGCTGGTCCAGCGCTTCTCGATCCCGGATGGCGGCGGATTCTTCGAATCGGCAGCTGACCACACGGGGCTACCGTTCCGCGCTCGTGCTCCGCATGACGGTGCCATGCCCAGCGCGACGGCCGTCGCTGCGCGCGCTCTCCTGCGGCTTGGCAACCACTTCCACGACGAGATCCTTACGCGGCGCGCCCACGCCGCGCTCGAGGCTCAGCGTGAAATGTTGAACGAGACTCCGCAGGCGGCGCTAAGCCTCCTGTCGACGATCGACGCGGCGCTCCGTCCGCCCGTCGAACTCGTTTTGATAGGGAGCCCGGGCAGCGATGCCTACCGCGAGTTGGAGGACCTGATGGCGGGGCACTACCTGCCAAGCCGCACCATCACTCGTGCCGATCCGGATGCCGGAGAGAAGCCCCATTTCCCGTTGACCACAGGAAGGGAGGCAGTGGGCGGTCGACCCACGCTCTACGTGTGCTGTGCCGGCACTTGCGAGGCACCGATCACCGAACCAGGCCGCGGGGCGGCAGCATTCCGCAACGCGCGGGACCGAGGGGCAGACCTGCGTTCTGTCGAGGTGGGCACCCCAAAACTCGCGGGGTTGGCAACGGCAGCCGGGACCGCTCGCTTGGCGGCTCGCTTCTCGGACCGCTTTCCGCCTGGTGCATTCCAGATGCTCGCCGAGCTTCGCGTCAGTCGCTTGGGGTTGGCCGCGCCCGGCGCACCGCTTTCCAGGAGCCCGGGCGACACGGCGTGGGAAGAGTTGCTGACGTCTGGCATCAATCTCGTCGATGTTGCTGCCAGAAGCGCGGACGAGGACGCCGAAACCGTCCTTGGACAAGTGCTCGCATCCCTCGTTCGGACGGGCAGAATCGCTCGTGACGAGCTTGTCCTCGTGGCTACGATGGGCCAGCTCCGGGGGAGCAGGCTCGCTGCGGCTCAGGCGCGACAGCGGGATGGGAGGCCATACCCAGGGGTGGCCAAGCTCAGCGAATCACTCTGGCACTGCATCCACCCCGACTGGCTCCGGGATCAGCTTCGCGGCATTCGCGAACGCCTGGGCGTCCACTGCCTGGATGTGGCCCTCATCGGGGAGCCAGAGCTACTGTTGACGCAGACCGAACCGGGCGATGAAGCACAACGGGAGCAGGCTGCGGATCGTGTCTATGATGAGCTCGGCAAGGCGTTTGCGTTCCTCGAGGCCGAAGTCGAAGACGGCCGCCTGCGCTTCTATGGCGTGTCTAGCAGCGCGTTCGCGGGAGAACCGAACGAGCCTGGGCTGTTGAGCCTCGAGCGTGTGATGGATGTGGCGCGTACGACGGCCGGGCAAGGGCATCACTTCCGCGTGATCCGCGTTCCGCTCAACCTTCTCGAGAGCCAGGCCGCCCTCGTTCAGAACCAATGGCGCCACGGGGTTGACTCGCTCATTGGGACAGCCGGAGTGCAAGGCGTCGCGGTACTGGGCGAACGCCCGCTCCTCGCGATGTGGTGCGACGCCTTGCTGAACCTCGGCCAGGTAATCGAAGCCCCTCGGGCATCCGCAGCGACCTTGATTGCGGAGTTGGAGGATCGGGAACGAGAATTCCAGAGAGAGTTCGCACCTCACCTGCGCATCCGCGGGGACACCATGGCACCGACGACGCTATTCACGTTGGCGCCGCTGCTTGGCGAGGCGCTGCGCGACGCGCGTGCGCCCGGACAGATCGAGGAGTTGTATCTCGCGCGGATCGCACCCCGGTTGGCAGCCACCGTCCACGCCATCGACCGTGCCTTCCAGACCGGCGATGGGCGGTCCTGGGAGACGTGGAAGGATCGCTACCTCCGGGCGTTCTCCGAGACCGTGGATGCGGTGCGCTACGAAGCAGGGAGACGCACCCGGAAAACGGCCGCAATCTTGGACGAAGCGATCACCCCCGACTCGGGCGACTCCTCTTCTGTTGGGCCGTTCCACAAGAAAGCCCTGTGGCTGCTGAGCCACGTCGATGGCGTGTGCTCGACGCTGGTGGACGTCACGACTGAGGCCCAACCAGAAGACCTACTCGACATCCTCGAGCTGACGGCTCCGCGCAACGCTGCCAGTGCCATGGCGGCGGCCGCCGGTCAGCGACCCCAATTACGTGACCTGTGGGAGCGCGGGCAAAGACACTGACGGCAATTGTGTGAGGCGGACATCAGAGTCGGGGTTGACAGGACCCAATTGCGCAAAAACTGCGCAGTCGTGGTCAGCAGCAAAATTCCGCTGCGTGCGAGGACGCATCCATTTTTCCGCGACGCGTTTTGGACTATAGCCAGGCCCCAAGTGCCAGCCGCCCGGATTCGGGATCCGACCGGGTTGCCACTTCTCGCCACCTCGGGCTCTCGGACCAGGGCGGCGCGCATCTACCCTAGCTACAACGCGTCGGAGGATTCTCCAGATGGAATCGTTGATTTATGCCGCGCCAGCGGCGGGCGTCATCGCCCTGCTGTTTGCGCTGTGGAAGTCGTCTTGGATAAACAAGCAGGACGCCGGAACGGATGAGATGAAGGACATCGCCGCGCGAATTCGCGAGGGCGCCATGGCCTTCTTGGCCCGCGAGTACAAGGTCCTCGCCTGGTTCGTCGTCGTCGTTGCGGCACTGCTTGCGCTCGCCAACTTGAAGGACGAGCCTGGCCACAGCCCGCTCATTGCGGTCTCTTTCGTCGTCGGGGCAATCTGCTCCGGACTGGCGGGGTACTTCGGCATGCGAGTTGCTACCGCAGCGAATGTCCGTACCACCGCTGCTGCCCGCAAGGGACTCCCCGAAGCGCTGGCCGTCGCGTTCTCCGGCGGCACAGTCATGGGCATGAGCGTCGTCGGGCTCGCCGTCATCGGGCTCGGCGGGTTGTACCTGATCTACACCCTCGTGGTGTTCCCCGGTGCCGACCAGCTCACGACGGTATTGAACGTCCTGACCGGGTTTTCGATGGGTGCGTCATCCATCGCGCTTTTCGCGCGCGTGGGCGGCGGTATCTATACGAAGGCGGCGGACATCGGAGCGGACCTGGTGGGCAAGGTCGAGAGCGGGCTACCGGAGGACGACCCGAGAAACCCGGCGGTCATCGCGGACAACGTGGGTGACAATGTTGGCGATGTCGCGGGGATGGGCGCCGACCTCTTCGAGTCGTTCGTCGGTGCCATCGTCGGTGCGATGGTCCTGGGGCTGGGCGCAACAGTCGTCGCTGGCGATAGCAATCTCGGTCCCATCCTCCTCCCGCTCGTCGTCGCGGCGGGCGGAATCATCTGCTCGATCCTCGGCACCTTCGTCGTCCGCACGAAGGAAGGCGGCAACCCGCAGCTCGCGCTGGACATGGGTTCCTTTGGTGCCGCGGGAGTGATGGCCGGCGTCACCTTTGCGATTGCGAAGCTCCTGTGGCCGGAGGCTGGCGTCACCTTCGGTGACCTCGCGGTCGACTGGATCGACGTGGGGCTCGCGACAGTGATCGGCTTGGCGACGGGCGTCGCGGTGGGCCTCATCACGAGCTACTACTGCTCCATCGGGAAGCACCCGGTCAACAGCATCGTCGAGCAGTCCAAGACAGGTACCGCGACGAACATCATCGCAGGCCTGGGGCTCGGCATGCAGTCGACGGCGTACCCAATCCTCTGCATTGCTGCCGGCGTCATCGGCAGCGCCTGGGTGGCTGGCCTCTACGGCGTTGCCATCGCAGCGCTCGGCATGCTCTCCACCACGGGAATCCAACTCGCTGTCGACGCCTATGGCCCTGTGGCCGACAACGCGGGCGGCATCGCGGAGATGAGCCACCAGGCGCCCGAGGTACGCGAGCGCACGGACAAGCTCGATGCCGTCGGAAACACCACCGCCGCCATTGGCAAAGGATTCGCGATTGGCTCGGCTGCGTTGACGGCGCTTGCGCTCTTCGCAGCATTCATCCAGCAGAGCGGCATCACGGGCATCGATATTTCGAAGCCACTTGTCGTCGCGGGGCTCTTCGTCGGCGGCATGTTACCGTTCCTTTTCTCTTCGATGGCGATGTCGGCGGTCGGTATCGCTGCCATGGAAATGATCGAAGAGGTGCGGCGCCAATTCCGCGAGATCCCCGGACTCCTCGAGGGCACGGCCAAGCCCGACGCGGCGCGGTGTGTCGACATCTCGACGCGGGCCGCCATCAAGCGCATGGTCGCCCCAGGGGCTCTGGCAGTCGTCACTCCCGTCGTGGTCGGGTTCGCAGCTGGTCCCGAAGCACTCGGCGGCATGCTCGCGGGAGTCACGGTCACGGGCGTGTTGATGGCGCTCTTCATGTCGAACGCTGGTGGCTCCTGGGACAACGCCAAGAAGTCCTTCGAAGGCACGGGTTACACGATGAAGGACGGCAGCCTCCATAAGAAGGGCTCGGAGGCGCACAAGGCCGCCGTGGTGGGTGACACAGTGGGCGACCCCTTCAAGGATACTGCCGGCCCCTCCCTGAACATCCTAGTGAAGCTGATGAGCGTGGTCTCACTGGTGATTGCACCGCTAATCGCCATCGCTCAGTAAAAGAGCTAGAGCTCCGGAATCGTGAAGCGGCGTCTCTTGAGGGGCGCCGCTTCTTGCTTTGTTGGCGAGCCCTCGCCCCTCCTGAAGGTGCGAGGGCAATCGTGGAAGACCTGGACGATCGCTTTGGCTGACTAGGCAGCTCCACGGCCAGCGCCGATGGAGCTCAACCGACGGTAGAGCGTCGCGCGACCAATGCCGAGCAGCTTCGCCGCACGCGAGACGCTCCCGTTGGCCGCTTTGAGCGCGCGCCGAATCGCTCGCCGCTCGAGCTCGCGCAGGGGTACTATTTCGTCGTGCTCGTGCTCGATGGCGGGGAGGCTCGGTCGTGCCGTCGGAGCGGGTCGTATGCCTTCGGGGAAGCTGGCGAGACGCAGGTTGCCGGCAGGCGAGCTGAGAACCGCGCGCTCCACGACGTGCCGGAGCTCGGAGACGTTTCCCGGCCATCCGTGGCGCATGAGCGCACGAAGTGCGTCGGGCTCGACGCCGGTGACCCCCGTATCCCGTGAGGCAGACAGCTGGCGCAAGGCGCACCCGACGAGCGCAGGGATGTCGGCGCGCCGCTCCCGCAGACTAGGCAGTTCGATGGGATACACCACGAGGCCGAAGAAGAGGTCCTCCCGGAAACAACCTTCTTCCACGCGCCGCCGCAGGTTGACTGACGTCGTCGAGACGATTCGAACGGTCGACCCTGCGGCGCGCGGGTTCCGTCGGCCGTGCTGCAGCGCCCTGACGAGAGATACCTGGGCCGACAGGCTGAGCCGTTCTATCTCGTCGAGCACGAGCGTTCCCCCGCGGGCGTCCTGAAACGCACCACCGAAGCGCAGCGTGCCCGCCTCGAAGGAGGAGAGCGCGTCGCCGAAGAGCGTGCGCTCGTGGTCTTCTTCGGGGACGATCGCGAAGCTCACGACCACGAGCGGACCCTCCGGACGGCTTCTGACGTGTATTGCACGAGCGATCGCCTCTTTGCCAGTCCCTCGCTCGCCCTGGATGCACACCGCGACATCCGTCGCCAGTACTCGCCGCACCTTCGACACCACACGACAGATGCGCGCGCTTTCACCCGCCAGTGCCAGGACCTCGAGGCCGTCAACCAGGTCCCCCCGAACGGCACGCGCGAGGCGCCCTTGCTCGAGGGCGGCGCCTACCGCCTCCAGCAAGCGTCGGCGCTCGAGGGGTCGCGATACGTAATCCTGCGCGCCTGCGCGCATTGCTGCTACGGCAAGCTCGGCGTCTCGCCTTGCGCCCAGCACGACGACGGGCAGGTCCGGCTCCTCGGCGCGCAGTGCCTGCAGGCTTTCCAAGGTCTCGGACTGCTCCGAGCCGAGGTCGAGGCAGACTGCCTCGGGAGGCTCGCTGCTGGCCAGAACCCGAGCCACAGATGGATACAGTTCGGCCGCAAAGCCTTCCTGACGCATCCAGACGAGAGACTGCTCTGCGAGGGCATCTCTCCCTACGAGCGCCACGAATGGTACGGCGGGTACCTCGTCGGGAGGCGTGGAACGAACAGGCTTTGGTGGCACGGCGGCTGTCTGCGGTACGGCCCGACCCCAGCGCTCTTTAGCTCTGGCGCCAGTGACCTGCTGGGACCACGGCCCGTGGCCCAGGGCCCACGCCCGGGCTGGCACTGCGAGGTTTCGCGGGACGGGCGCGGCGCGCTGCGGTTGAGTGCTGGGTGGTAGACGGTGGAAGCGAGCGGCGTCTACGTGTAACTTGAGGGCTTATGAAGCTGGAGACCTCCACCATCCGTCGCTTGCGTGATGCGCTGCTTCGATCCGGAAGGAGGCCGAGTATCGTCCTTTCCCCTGCCTACGAGACGCTCGCGCGGAAGAACCTCCTCAGCCCGGAAGAGCGCACAGCTCTGACCCGGATCGAGCCTGTCGCGGAAACCATGTACCTCATGATGGCCGCCGATGGCCGGGTGCAGGATGCAGAGCGTGACGCGATCCGCGGAGCCATCCGGGGCTTGACGGGAGACCTGTTGCAGGACGCAGGCGTCATCGCCGTGATGCTCGAGACCTTCGAGGCGCGTCTGCGCGAGAGCGGTCGCGACGCCAGGCTGCAGGAGATTGCAGCCGAGATCGGCAGCGAAACGAGCAAGGCAGAAGCCGCGTTCGTGTTGGCCGCCGCCGTCGCCCTGGCAGATGACAATGTCACGGACGAGGAGACCGCCTTCATACGGCAGCTCGCGGTATGGTTTCGAATCCCGACCGGCCGCGCTACCCGGTTACTGGACGAGCTGGAGCAAGACGCACCCAGAAGCGCATAGGGCCGGGCCTGCCGGCGAGGTCCTTCGAGGCTGCCAGTGGGGCTGCGCGACTGGACTCGAGGTCATTGACCACGTCGGCAGCGAGCGCTGAGACTCGACCTTTGCGCGAGTTCGCAGTAGCCTGGCGCCCGTGAAAGCAGCGATAATTGGGACTGGGTATGTCGGGCTGGTAGCGGGCGCTTGCTTCGCCGACAGTGGAACTGAGGTGGTCTGCGTCGACGTGGACGAGGCGAAGCTCGAACGGCTACGGGCGGGGCAGGTGCCCTTCTTCGAACCGCGCCTCGACGAGCTCGTGGCCAGAAACTGGCCTGGGCGATTGACGTTCAGCTCTGATCTCGCGGCAGCCATCAAGGATAGCAGCGCGGTATTCATAGCAGTGGGGACCCCCCCCAATGAGGACGGCTCCGCAGATCTGAGCCACGTGCTCAAGGTTGCGGAGGACGTGGCAAGAGCCAGTGAGCACGATCTGGTGCTCGTCCTCAAGAGTACGGTACCCGTCGGAACCAACGAGCGGGTCACGCGCGTCGTGCGGGAGTACTCGAAGCATCACATCGCCGTGGTGAGCAATCCTGAGTTTTTGAAGGAGGGGGACGCGGTCAACGACTTCTTGAAACCAGACCGAATCGTCGTCGGCACGGATGACGACCACGCCTTCGAGGTACTGTCGAGACTCTACGCTCCATACAACCGCCAACGAAATCGCCTTCAACGGATGAGCCCGAAGAGTGCCGAGATCGTGAAGTATGCGGCGAACGCACTGCTAGCCACGAAGATCTCGTTCATGAATGAGGTCGCGCGGCTTTGTGACGCGGCAGGTGGCGACGTCGAGCATGTGAGGGTTGCCCTCGGCTCGGACGAACGCATCGGCTTTCAGTTCCTGTATCCTGGTCTCGGTTTCGGGGGGAGCTGCTTCCCCAAAGACTTGCGAGCGCTGACGCGGACTGGAATGGATCTGGGAACCCCGATGCGCGTAGCGGAGGCCGCCACCACAGCAAACGACGGCCCCGTGGACCTCATGATGCATCACATTCGCTCGGAGCTCGGCCCCCTGGAGGGACGCACCCTCGCTGTCTGGGGCCTCGCCTTCAAACCCCGCACAGATGATGTGCGAGAGGCGCCCGCTATCAGGTTGATCAAGGAGCTTGTCGGCGCTGGTGCGAAAGTACGCGCCACGGATCCCGAAGCACTGGCGACCGCTCGTGCGGCGCTGAACGCCCAGGGACTCAGCGATGCAGTCGTGCAGCTCGTCCCCGACAACTACGAGGCGTGCCGTGGCGCCGACGCGATGATCATCGCCACGGAATGGAATGAATACCGCAGCCCTGACCTGAGCCAGTTGGCAGCACTGCTCAAGGAGAAGCTCATCTTCGACGGTCGCAACATCCTCCCGCCAGAAGCGGTGACGGAGGCGGGCCTCACCTACCGCGCAATGGGTCGCCCTGTGGCCCGACCCGCTCGCCCCACGCTCTAAGGGGCGAGCGCAATCGTCGAGCACCTCGACGACTGCGCGAGCTCGGACGCTTGTCTGCCGAGGCCCTCACACGGGGTGGGGGCCCGGCCACAAGTCTGCGCTCAGCCCTCGAGTTCGCGGGGAACCGTGACCAGCTATCCCAGCTTCAGAACGATGCCGCCGAGGGGTGGCACGTTGATCAGAACGGACTGCAGGCGTCCGTGGCACGGCACCGGCTCGGTGTCGACGGCGGCCAACGTCGTGAACTCGCTGCCCCCGTACTCGGATCTGTCCGAGGAGAAGACCTCGACATAGTGCCCGGGCCGTGGCGTGCCAATGCGGTACCCCGGCCGCGGAACGGGCGTGAAGTTCAGGACGACCACCACCTGGTCGTCACCGTCCCGCCGTATGTAGCTCATGATACTGGCGTCCCGGTCGTTGAAGTCGATCCACTCAAAGCTCTCTGGATTCGGATCTCCTCGCCAGAGGCTCGGCGTACCCCGATAGAACCTGCCGATGTGCTCCAGGAACAGCATCAAGCCTTGCCGCAGAGGATCCTCCGCGAGATGCCAATCGAGACTGTGTTCGTGGCTCCATTCGGAATGCTGGGCCAGCTCCGTCCCCATGAACATGAGCTGCTTGCCCGGACGCGTCGCCTGGTAGAGCAGCAACAAGCGAAGGTTGGCCAGCTTCTGCCAAATATCTCCCGGCATCTTTTCGATGAGGGAACGCTTCCCGTGGACGACTTCATCGTGAGAAATGGAGTTGATGAAGCGCTCGGTGTACTCGTAAACCATGGAGAACGTGAGCTCATCAATGTGATGCTTCCTATGTACTGGCTCCTTCGAAAAGAACAGGAGCGTGTCGTGCATCCATCCCATGTTCCACTTGAAGGTGAAGCCCAGGCCACCAAGCTCCGTCGGTCGCGATACGCCGCCCCATGACGTGCTCTCCTCCGCAATCGTGAACGCGCCAGGAACCTCGTCGCGGATCGTAGCGTTCGTGTTGCGAATGAAGTCAATCGCGTCAAGGTTCTCGCGCCCACCATACGGGTTTGGCATCCAATCGCCTTCCCGGCGACTGTAGTCGAGGTAGAGCATGGACGCGACGGCGTCCACGCGAAGCGCATCGACGTGGTACTCGCTGAGCCAGAACAGCGCGTTCGCGACGAGGAAGTTTCTCACCTCGGAGCGCCCATAGTTGAAGATCAGGGTTCCCCAATCCGGGTGCTCGCCGCGCCTGGGGTCATCATGCTCATACAGAGCGGTCCCGTCGAAGCGACGCAGCGCCCAATCATCCTTGGGGAAGTGCGCTGGAACCCAGTCCACGATGACACCGATGCCGTTCTGATGACAATAGTCCACGAAGAACCGGAAGTCGTCCGGAGAGCCATAACGGGACGTCGGCGCGTAGTAGCCCGTAATCTGATAGCCCCAGGACGGATAGTAGGCGTGCTCCGCCACAGGCATCAGCTCGACGTGGGTGAAGCTAAACCGCTTGGCGTGTTCGACCAGGCGCGGCGCTATCTCCCTATATGTCAGGTATCGGTGCCCCTCTTCCGGGATTCGCGCCCACGAGCCAAGGTGTACCTCGTAGATGTGAACTGGCTCCCGCAGGATGTCGCGCCGCGGTCGCGTCCCCATCCACTGGCCGTCTGCCCACTCGTACTCGCTGGCGGTGACCACGGATGCGTTGGCCGGGGGCACTTCCATGGCCTTCGCCATGGGATCAGTCTTGACGCGAAGGTCCCCGCTCTGCGTCTTCAACTCGAACTTGTAGAGGGCGCCGACACCGATCTCCGGGATGAACAGCTCCCAAACGCCCGAGCAACCAAGGGCGCGCATCGGATGAATGCGACCATCCCACCCATTGAAGTCTCCAATCACGCTGACTCGCTTGGCGTTCGGAGCCCACACGGAGAATGCAGTCCCCGCCACTCCAGCCACGGTGCAGGGCCTGGCTCCGAGCACCTCCCAAAGCCGTCGGTGCGTGCCTTCGTTGAAGAGGTGGAGATCGAGATCACCTACCGTTGGCAAGAAGGCGTACGGATCGATCAGCTCCCAAACCTGCTGGTCCGAGAAGTGGAAGCGATACCGATACTTCAAGGGCAGCGACCGCCCAGCCTGGAAGAGAACGAACACGCCTCCACCCGTGGCGCGCATTTCTACCGGTGGAGAGCCGTCGATCACTAGCTCGCAGCGCTCCGCGTCGGGATGAAAGCTTCGCAACACCAGTCCAGGATGCCCGTGGAGATTGAACGGATGAGCCCCCAGCACGGAGTGGGGGGCATAGTGTTCCGCCCTCCGCAGCAGGGCGAGCTGGTTCAAGTCTCCGGCCAGGGTTGCTGTCTCAGGGTCCAATTGCGGCTGGCTATCGTGTTCCATTAACGTCTTTCTTCGGTGAGCAGAATCAGAGAGTGCGGGGGGGCATTGATTCCAGCGCCGCGCGGTGTGCGGCGGGTTGTCCCGGCCGTGTTGATGATTTCTCGCCAGTGGCATCCGTGGGGCAGCTTCGGAAACTCGACGTGGCGCGCCCGATTGCTGGGGTTTAGGATGAGGAGCAACGTCTGCCCCCCCTGCAGGTGACCACGCTCGTCGACTTCGTCGGCCGCTTCGCCATCGAGGAGCATAGCGATGCACTTGGTCTTGGGATTGCGCCAGTCGCCGTCGCTGAACTCGCTCCCGTCCGGAAGGAGCCATGTGACGTCCTTGACTCCGCCGCTGGAACAAGCATCGCCAGCGAAGAACCGCTGGCGACGAAACACCGGATTATCCCGACGGATACGCAGTATCTCACGAACGAACTCCAGGAACTCTCTGTTCGACTCATCGAGCTCCCAGTCGATCCAACTCAGCTCGTTGTCCTGGCAGTATGCGTTGTTGTTCCCTGACTGCGACCGACCCAGCTCGTCTCCATGGGAGATCATCGGAACGCCCTGCGAGAACGCCAACGTGGCGAGGATGTTCCTTCGCATGCGCTCACGCTGGCGAAGCACGGGGCCCTGCCTCGTCTCGCCTTCGGCGCCCCAGTTTCGACTCCAGTTGTCGTCGGCTCCATCTCGATTATTCTCGCCGTTCGCGTCGTTGTGCTTACGATCGTACGATACGAGGTCGCGGAGGGTGAACCCATCATGACAGGTGACGAAGTTCACGCTCGCAAAGGGCCCGCGATCACCAGCTTGAAAGATATCACTCGATCCACTCAGACGTGACGCCATGTCGGGTACCTGGCCGTCGTCCCCACGCCAGAAGCGCCGTACCGTGTCCCGAAAACGACCGTTCCATTCTGACCACCCGGGGGGAAACCCGCCCAAGCGATAGCCTCCGGGACCGAGGTCCCACGGCTCTGCGATCAGCTTGACGCCGCTGAGAACCGGGTCCTGCTGCACGGTGGCGAAGAAGCGACTGAAGGCGTCGAACTCGAAAGGATCCCGAGCCAAGGTCGGGGCCAAATCGAAACGGAAGCCATCGACGTGCATCTCCGTCACCCAATACCGGAGGCTGTCGAGGACCAGCTGCAGCGCCCGGGGCGCCAGTGCGTTGAGGCTGTTTCCGCAGCCCGTGAAGTCGTAGTAGTGCCGCAGAGAGTCCGGTACTAGGCGATAGTAAGAGAGGTTATCTACCCCACGGAAACAGAGGGTTGGGCCGAGGTGATTACCCTCGCCAGTATGGTTGTAGACGACGTCGATGATCACTTCGATGCCAACGCGATGAAACGCCTTGACCATCGTCTTGAACTCCGTGACCTGCTGCCCGAGGCACCCCGAGGCATAGCGCGGATCCGGCGCGAAATAGCCGAGAGTGTTGTACCCCCAGTAGTTCTTCATCCCTAGCTCTACCAACCGGCGGTCATCGACGAAATGTTGAAAGGGCAGCAGCTCCACTGCGGTCACGCCGAGACTCCGCAAATGATCGATGATCGCATCCGAAGCAAGTCCGAGGTAGGTCCCCCGGAGGTGCTCTGGAACACCTGGATGGCGAGCCGTCATCCCCTTCACATGACACTCGTAGATGAGCGTTTGGCTCCATGGGATCCGCGGCAGCCTGTCCTCACCCCAGGTGAACGCCGACTCGATCACCACGCACTTCGGCATGAAGGGGGCGCTATCCGTCGTATCGAACGACAGGTCACCGTCAGGTGTGCCGAGGCGATAGCCGAACAGAGCATCACTCCATTCCACGTGTCCGGCGATGGCCTTTGCGTAGGGGTCGAGCAGTAGCTTGTGGGCATTGTACCGGTGTCCCTGAAGAGGCGCGTAGGGGCCCCGAACCCGGTAGCCGTAGAGCTGACCAGGCCTCGCATCAGGGAGATAGCAATGCCAGATGCGATTGGTGCGGTGTGTCAAGGGGATGCGCACACTCTCGGACTTGGCCGAAGGCGAATCGAAGAGACACAGCTCGACGCCCGTCGCGGTCTGCGAGTACAGAGCGAAATTTACCCCTTCTCCGTCCCAGGTGGCGCCCAGATGTCGCGACGAACCTGGCCAGATTCTCATCGTCATTCCGCCGGCTCCGTTCCCACTACGTTGAGAATGCCCCGCAGTGGAATGTTCACCCACGTGGGACGATTGTTCAGCTCATAGCTCAGCTCATAGAGACCCTTCTCGAGCAGATGAACGTCGATCAGCGTGGCAAGCTCGTCAGATCCGTGGGGCAACAACTCGGAAATCCCGCTGGTACCCAGGTAGCCGCCCAGATAGGCGTGAGAAACCCAAGCGTACCAGAACTCGGACCAAGGCTCCAATACCGGGACGTCCTCCCTTCGCGTACGCGTCCCAGGAAGTGCTGCCGTAATGACACCCTGTACAGCATAGTGGAATGATCTCAGCATACCGGCGACGTCGGCGAGCGGAGAGCGCTTTCGACGGCGGTCTGCTGGCGAGCGCGCCGGTTCGCCTTCGAAGTCGATGATGGAGAAGTCGCCTCCAACCCGAAGGACCTGACCCAGATGGAGGTCACCGTGGCAACGGAGCCGCTTGCCACCTACCGGCTTCTCCAGAATCGGCCTGAATCGCGAACGGATGGCGCGCTCCTTTCTCAGGACTGCCCTGGCATACGCTTCGGTCGCTCCTTCTAGGCTACCGACGGCTGCCTTGAGGTCGTCCAGCGCGCGCGAACCGAGGTTCCTTAGTGCCTGGTAGAAGGCGCGCTTGGCGAGGGCACCGTAGCTCTCGACACCGAATCCGCTCTCTCGATCGCCTCGTGCCAGGACTAGGTGTAGCTCGGCCGTGCGCTGCCCAAGCAGGCGCGCCTCGGCCATGAACCCACCTATCAGGCGCTCACTGTCGGCGCGGTGCAGCTCGTCCGGAAGCTCCATGAGCCGCGGCGCCCAACTGAGGCTCTCAGCAAACTGCTCGCGATGAGTCAATACATCTTCGAAGAAGCGCTGGACCGCGTCGACGGTCAGCTGCCAGGCGTCTCCGTGGTTCTGAACGAAGTCTTGAAACACCCCGAGCGTAGCGCTCTTCGTACCGCGGCCCCAGCGCAGCTTCAGGTGACCTCGGAGGGTGGGAACGTGCGGGAAGCCCTGAGCGGTGACGTGGCGAAGCATCTCGAGCTCCACGCTGTCCCCCTCCTCGATGCGCCTCAGCAGCTTTCCGACGAGGTGGTCACCGAACAGATACGAGGTGTTCGTTTGCTCCAAACCAAGGGGCCGCGTCAGCGCGTTCCCCTGCAACTCGTGGCAGACCTGCTTGAGCCCACGCTCGGGAACCCCGATGAGCTCCGTAGCGGAACCGCGAAGACGTCGCTTCTTGCAGACCAACTCCATCAATACCTGTGCAACCTTCGCTTCCTGCGACGCCTCGACGAGGACCCCATCAAGGGTGCCCGTTCCGGCGCGCACATGGAGAAAGCAGATCGCATCCTCCACGTGTTCGACCTTGGGCACGAACTGGATTGGCAGGAAGTAGGTCTCGGGTTCGCCCTCTGAGAAAGCAACATCCAGTATCACTAGCCGTATGGCGAGGGTGCTCTTCTCCAAGGCGATCGCGTCCGCGACCTGCATGTCCTTGATTCGCCTGGACTTGCTTCGAAACCACCGCCGGCCTTGAACGAAGCGCGTGAGCGCGCGAGAGAACGCCGCGGAATACTGCGACGTCAGCACCTCTTCCCAACCACCCTTGACGTCCAGCGTGGGCGTCACCGCGGGCGCTGCGCCCAGCGGCTGCGTGACGACACCACCCGGCGCCTGCAGCTGAAACCAATAGAAATCGTGGGGCCCAAGCGTCAGCAGATACGCTCGATCACCGATCACCGGGAAGTCGGTGTGCCCGAACAGCTCTAGCGGGCGCCAGCCGCGGTAGTCACTGAGGTCGAGCTCGACGAACTGGGTGAAGCGCGACAGATTCGCAACGATGAGGATCACCTCCTCTTCGTAGCGGCGAATGAAGGAAAGAATCTTTCTGTTGGACGGGTGGAGCGCTTGGAGACTGCCTCGCCCGAAAGCCCGAAACTCCTTTCGAAGAGCGATGACCCGCTTCATCCACCACAACAAAGAGCTGGGGTTTCCCTGCTGAGTCTCGACGTTGACAGCTTCGTAGTGGTACTCAGGATCGAGGATTGGCGGCAGGATTAGCTGCTGGGGATTAGCTCGCGAGAAGCCGGCATTTCGGTCAGGACTCCACTGCATCGGCGTCCGAACCCCATCCCGATCCCCAAGGTAGACGTTGTCGCCCATGCCGATCTCGTCGCCGTAGTAGATGACCGGCGTGCCAGGCATTGAGCAAAGTAGGGCGTTCATCAGCTCGATACGTCGGCGATGGTTGGTCAAGAGCGGCGCCAGCCGGCGTCGAATCCCTAGGTTGATACGTGCCTTCACGTCGCGGGCATAGGCCCGGACCATGTAGTCCCGCTCCTCATCGGTCACCATTTCGAGCGTCAGCTCATCGTGATTCCTCAAAAAAATCGCCCACTGGCAGTCAGGAGGGATCTCCGGAGTCTGCTCGAGAATGTCGAGGAGTGGGAAGGAATCCTCCATGTGCAGCGCCATGAACATGCGCGGCATGATCGGGAAGTGGAATGCCATGTGGCACTCGTCGCCGTTCCCGAAATAGGCGGCAGCGTCCTCGGGCCACTGGTTTGCCTCCGCCAGGAGCATCCGGTTGTCGAACTTACGGTCGACGTGAGCCCTTAGCTTCTTCAGAAACGAGTGCGTCTCCTGTAGGTTCTCGCAGTTGGTGCCTTCTCGTTCGTAGAGATACGGCACCGCATCGAGTCGAAGCCCGTCGACCCCTAGCTCGAACCAGTGATCGACGACTTGCAGGAGTGCCTTCTGAACGTCGCGGCTGTCGAAGTTGAGATCCGGCTGGTGAGAGTAGAACCGGTGCCAGTAGTAGGCCCCCGCGACCGGATCCCACGTCCAGTTCGATGTCTCGAAGTCCTGAAAGATGATCCGTGCGTCCCCGTATCGAGTCGGATCGTTACTCCAGACGTAGAAGTCGCGGTGCCTGCTTCCGGGGGGAGCCCGGCGCGCACGCTGGAACCAGGGGTGCTGATCCGACGTATGATTGAGGACCAACTCGGTCACCACGCTGAGATTGCGACGATGTGCCTCTTTCAGGAAGAGTTTGAAATCCTGTAGCGTGCCAGTCTCCGGGTGCACGGTCATGTAGTCCGCCGTGTCGTACCCGTCGTCTCTCAGGGGCGATGGATAGAACGGGAGCAACCAAAGCGTCGTTACCCCCAAGTCCTGGAGGTAATCCAGCTTTTCGGTGAGCCCTTTGAGGTCGCCGAAGCCATCACGGTCGCTGTCGTAGAACGAACGTACTCGGAGTTCGTAGAATACTGCGTCCTTGTACCAAAGGGGACGCCCGTGACTCATCCGAGCGTCCTCACCAAGCGCAGGACATGGCCCACCTGTTCGCGCGGATCCAGATGTACATAGTTCTGCGCTCCGGACCAGGCGTAGCGAGCACCAGTCAAGAGATCCTCCACCTCGAACGCTTCATTGGGTCCGATCCCGAGCTCGCGCAACGGCAATTGAATCATCGTCTCGTGGGCCTCGTGGGGATCCAGGTTGACAATGCAAAACAGGTCGTTTCCGGGCGCCGATTTCCAGTACGCGATGATGCCATCGTACTCTGAGTGCAGGAACGTCAGATTGTCCAGCCTCCGGAGCGCTGGGTTCTCGTAACGAATTCGATTGAGCCGTGAAACGTCTTGCTTGATGTTACCCGCGGCGTTCCAGTCCCTGGTGCGAATCTGGTACTTCTCAGAGTCCATATACTCCTCGGACCCGGGCCTCACTGGCAAGTTCTCACAGAATTCGAAGCCACTGTAGATGCCATACGTTGGCGACATGGTTCCAGCCAGCAGAAGGCGGATCTGGAACGCCGGACGCCCGCCGTGCTGAAGGTACTCGTGAAGGATGTCTGGGGTGTTCGTGAAGAAGTTGGGCCGGTAGTATTCGACCATCTCCGAGTGGGTGAGCTGCGTCAGGTACTCCCGCAACTCGGCCGAAGAGTTCTTCCACGTGAAGTAGGTGTAGCTCTGCGTGAACCCGAGCTTCGCCAGTGCATTCATGCGGTTGGGGCGCGTGAACGACTCTGACAGGAAGAGGACCTCTGGATGGCGCGACCGAACCTCCGCAAGGACCCACTCCCAGAATGCGAACGGCTTGGTGTGTGGATTGTCCACGCGGAAGATGCGGACGCCATGCTCGATCCAGTGGAGGAAGACGCTGAGGCATTCCTTCCATAGGGCCGCGCGATCGGCACACCAGAAGTTGATGGGATAGATGTCTTCGTACTTCTTCGGTGGGTTCTCCGCGTACCTGATGCTGCCATCGGGTCGAACGAAGAACCAGTCGGGGTGCTCCTTCGCCCACGGGTGGTCGGGAGAGCACTGGAGGGCGTAATCGAGGGCTACCTCGATACCGTGCTCATTCGCAACTCTCACGAGCCTGTCGAAGTCGTCTATGGTTCCCAGCTGGGGATGAATATCCTTATGACCACCCTCCCTGCCACCGATGGCCCAGGGACTTCCGACGTCCTCCGGACTCGCCTCCCGAGCATTGTTTCTTCCCTTGCGGTGTGTCCTTCCAATGGGATGAATGGGCGGCAGGTACAGCACATCGAATCCGAGGGCTGCGAGGTGCGGTAGCCTGCGCTCCACATCGGCAAAGGTCCCATGCCGGTCCGGAGTGTCGCTCTGTGAACGCGGGAATAGCTCGTACCAACTCCCAAAAACGCCGAGCTCGCGATCGACGAGCAAGCGCAGATCGCGATGGAACAGGGTCGCATCTCCGTCCCGTAGAGGCCCGTAGGCGGCCGCGAGGACCTCTTCGGACAGAGCAACGGCAATGCGCTGCGCCGTCGGGGAGGAGACGTCCTCGAGGTGCTCGACAGCGCCTGCCAGTGTGACCTTCGCGCCCCCTGAAGCCTGTGTCAGGGCCTCCCTGAGCAGGACAGCACCCTCCAGCAGCTCCGAGACGACGTCCTGGTTCGCCGTCAGGCGCTTGCGCAGGTCTTCCCGCCACGTTCGAAAGTGATCTGGCCAAGCCTCGATCTGGTAGGTCCACTCACCGAGCTGATCGACAGTGAACTCGCCAAACCACTGATCCGGGTCGTAGGAGTACTGGAGGGCGGCATGACGCCACTCGGCG
The DNA here is from genome assembly GCA_023398955.1 of Pseudomonadota bacterium. GTDB lineage: Bacteria > Myxococcota_A > Polyangia > Polyangiales > Polyangiaceae > JAEWRL01. The sequence goes on along the minus strand of JAEWRL010000077.1, from coordinate 13,881 downwards.
TCTTGGGGTCCTCGGTAGAGGATGCGGGCCGATATCAGATCGTGACCCTCCCTGAAGATGGCTGCGCTCACCTGGACGCGATCACCGCGAATCCGCTTGATCGGATACCGCCCGCCATCGAGCTGCGGCGTCACCTGCTCGATGACCAACCGCGGCAGATCCTCGATCCGTACTTGCTCGTGGTCTGACATTACTGGCACTCGCCTCTTCTCTGATTCGTTGTGTTTGGGGAGTCGGCGCTCTGCGGGATAGCAAGCAAGGGTCGTCACCTCGGAAGTCCTGCGTTTCTGTCAGGCGAACCCGAACCGAGGCGAGACGCCACGCTGGCCTCGCTGGTTGTTACTTTGTCGTAGCTGGATTGGCAGGCGTCAAGGTGCATGCTGGCGAGCGGGTCTACGCCCCGTGCAGCAGCTGCCGGATTTCCGGCGAAGACTCTTCCGAGCGAAGCCAATCTACCCAGCGTCCGGTCCCTTCGGCGATGGAAACCTTGGGCACGAAGCCGAAGGCCCGTTCCGCCGCGCTCGTATCGGCAGCGGTTTTCAGCGACTCCCCGGGCTGGAGGCTGCCCATCTCTATTCGCGGGACTCTCCCCAGCCGGTCCGCCAAGAGGGTCACCATGCGTCGAATGTTGATAGGGCTTCTGCCACCGAGATTGAAGGTCGCCGTGACGCGCTCTCGCGAAAGCCAGCCCATTGCTCCAACGACCCCATCGACGATGTCGTCGATATAGGTGAAATCCCGCTCGGTGTCAGGCCCATGGAGCCTGATCGGTTCGTTGCGCAACATGGCTTCGGTGAACTTCGCGTAGGCCATGTCCGGGCGCCCCCGCGGCCCATAGACTGTGAAGAACCGCAGCATCACCGTGGGCTGGCGATGAATGTGCCAGTATGCGTAAGCCATCAGCTCGCTGGCGCGCTTACTGGCCGCATACGGGGACAAGGGCTCACAGGCGGGCTCGGTCTCGCGGAAGGGTGTGTTCGTACTGGCGCCATAGACAGACGACGTCGACGCCAAGACGAGGGGCAGCTTACCACGTCGCAGGCATTCATCGAGAACGTAGAAGCCTCCGAGCTCGTTCACCTCGATGTAGCTCAGCGGAGACTCTACGCTGGCTCTGACCCCAGCGCGAGCCGCCAAGTGCACGACCGCGCTCGGTGCGGCTTCGTCGAACACCGCGGCGAGCGCCTCGCGGTTTCGGACATCTACCTCACGGAGGTGATAGCCCTGGGATTGCTTGGCACGAGCGACATTGCGCCACTTCTGCGCAGGATCGTAATACGGATCGAAGTTGTCTACGGCCCAGACTTCGTGACCCAAGTCGAGCAGACGATCTGCTACCTGGGATCCGATGAACCCAGCCGCTCCCGTGACGACGACACGCATGGGGCCATTTCTACTCCAAAGCACCGTGGAACGGAAGGCCTGGGCAAGTCATTCGACCGAGACCCCGCGCGCGACTTCGCGGTCGGCCGCGCCGGGAGCGCTCCATTCATTGCTTCACGGCCACATGTACATGCCCTTTCGTGCGTGCCCATGGGCGGCCGGGGGGGCGTTGCCACTTGACTTCTCAGGACAGGAGCGATCCCGTTCGGCGACATACCCGCGTCCGGAGGGCTCACTCCAGGGAGGACGGCACACCACTCGGTTGCGCGCTATCACTCCAGTGCATCTCGCTCGAAAGGAGCCAGCGGCAATCCCGATGAGCATTCAGCTTCAGCCACAAGCAGAAGACCTTTCCCCATCGTTGGTGGCGGAGAACTCTCTGGGAGGCCGGCCGCAGGCCACTCCGGAGCACCTCGCTCGGCGCAATCCGACAGATCGGCGGGACATCTCGACAATCGTACCACGCAGTTCCGCGGCGGAGGTCGCCGAAGCGTTGTCAACGGCCGAAGAGCTCGGCGCTTCTAGCAGTCAGATACCGCTTGGCTCGCAGCTGCGATGGCTCCTGGAGCTCGCCCTGCTGCTCGAGCAGCACGCGGAGGAGTTGGCCGACTTCGGCGCGCGAGAAATCGGGCAGTCTCGACTCGATCTCGTCGCGGAGATCATCGGGGCTGCCCAGTCGTGCCGTTGGCTGCACGGCGCCGGGACGTGCGGAACGCAGCTCCCCTTCGAAGCTCAAGCCGGTCACCGTCGCTATGGTGAACTTGTTCCCGTTCCGGTAGTCGTCGTCAATCCGGCGAGCGCACTCGATCCAGCGACCTCCCTGCTCACGCGGGTTACAGGAGCGCTGGCGCGCGGCGGGGCGGTCGTGCTGCGGCCGCCGCCCGAATGCGCTGGGATGACACGACTGTTCATCGACCTGCTGAAGCAAACGCGCGCGCCAGTCGAGCGACTCGTCGTGGTCAACGGTGATCTCGAAACCGAGGAAATCCTCGTGCGCCGCTGCCTCGATGGTGGCCTGAGAATACTCGGGCGATCCGTGGCCCCGGCGTCAGGCTTCCTTCCCCTGAGGCCGAGCCCCGCCGTGGTCCTGGCCGATGCGAACGTGAGTCTGGCTGTCCCCGCCATCGCGGAAGCCTGTCTCCGGGGCGCTGGGCAAACGGAGGACGCCTGCCACCACGCCATCGTGGATGGGCGCGTTGCCGCCGTGGTGCGCGAGGAGCTGGCGCGCCGCTTCGTCTCGCAGGAGATGGGGGATCCGCGGGCTCCGGCGACGACGCTCGGACCGCTTCTCAGCGAGCCAGTGCTTCATGCCTGGAACGAGCTGCGAGCGGTCGGATTGAACGATGGGGCCGAGCTGATCGTAGACGGTCCGCGGCTTGGCGTTGCGTTGGCAGACAGCGAGGCGCGCCGGAACCTTCCCCTGCATGCAAGACCACGCCTCTTCGCCAACGTGACCCCCTACATGGCGCTGGTGCGTGCCGTGGGGCGGGGACCGACTCTCCTGCTTCTGGAGGCGGACGGCCTGGCAGATGCCCAGAGAATCACCCGCTCTTTGGGTCCGCTGAACCACCTTTACCTTTTCTCCCGAAGCGCCCAAGTCCTGGCCGACTTCGGGGCCTCATCGCGGGCCAGCGCCGTGCTCCTCAATCCCGTGCCCAACAGGGTCGCGGCAGCGTGTCGGCGGGCGCAGCTAACGACGCTGGAGGCTTGGAGCCAGTCCGCGGAGTGGCGAGTGGTCGACAGCAACCCTGGAGGCCATGCGAGCATCGATACAGAAGAGGTACCAGAGGTACCTTGCACGGAACCGGAGGGCGCAGGGCGCACGCTCCGATGGCCCTCCCTGCAACGACGTGAGTAGCTGGGCGCCGTGGTAGGACGCAGCACGGACGCGCTGGTACGGATTGCACGGCTGCATTTCAGAACCGAAAGGCGCACAAGCACCGTGCTCTTCGGCATCGTGGGAATGCAGATAGTTGGCGAGCGCACGCCATGGAACGTATCCTGCAAAGCAGGCGGTGCCGCGTCACGCGCACCATCCCCATGAACGCTACCCCCTCCGTTCAGCTCGCCGCCGATCCCCAACCAAAATCCCTCGAACGGTCCGCGCCGCATGGCTCGCACCACACACTACCGAGGCCCGATATCGCTATCGCGGACCCCGACGCCACTTGCCGCAAGGCGCTCGGCGCCGTGTTCCACACGCTGAACGCCAATCTGCACGAAGTCCATGACGGCGTGGGGCTCGCCCAGCTCTTGGCAGACCGCCAAATCGACCTCGTGGTGACCCGCTCGCAGCTGCCCCGGCGCAGTGGGGTGCAGGTCCTGGCACAGCAACGGGCACGCGGACACTCATTGCCCTTCATCCTGGTGCACTCGCTCCAGCAACCGCTGATGCGGATCTTCGTGAGTGATAGCCGGAGCCGGGCCGTGCTCGCTGCGCGAACAGTCGATGCGGCAAACTTGGCGGCCCTCGTCAGTCGTCTCCTGCGCTCGGCACATGATACGGAGGATTCGCGGCTCCGGCATCCGTAACCCACTCAGGACGCGACGGTGCCGGGTCGGATTTCGGCGCGCTGCCCCCTTCGGCGAGTGGCGCCAAGCTCGTTGGCGCCCCACCTCCGCCCATCGCCGGACGCACCGGTGGTCCTGCATCCGCACCGTGGAGCATTGGCGAAGTGTCTGTGACGCCGGCGTCCACCTCATCGGAATCGGGCGGGGGCTCCCGGGTGACTGACGAGGGATGCCCCCTCGGAGCTCGCGACGCAGGTGCTGTAGCCGCATCCGGCTGAGTGTCGCCGCCGTCCGTCGCCGGGGCGGGAGCAGCGGCGGCAGCGGCGCGGCCCAACGGTATCCCGCTTGCCTTCGGGGCAGCGACGGGCAGGTCTCGATCTGCGCCGCTCTGCACGCGCAGCGGCGAGGAGTAGAGGTACACCCCTCCACCCACCATGCCCAGAACGAGCGCTATCAGGGCGACCCAAACCGTGGACGAGGGGCGGTCAGCCGCAGCCGAGCGCGCGAGCTCCTCCCGGACGATGTGCCCGAGACGCAGCGTGACCACATCCGGTTCCCGCGCATCCATGGCGCCTGCCTCGCCGGGCTTCGGCGGCCTCATCGTTGGTGCGGAGGCAATACTCGCAACACTGGGCAGGTCTTCTTCGCCCCCCGAAGCAGGCAGCTCGCCAACCTCAACCCCGAGGCTTTCGCGTAGAGCGGTGACCTGCTCGGAAGCGGACTGGAAGCGCTGCTCCGGATCTCTTTGTAGTGCACGGGCAAACCACGCATCAAACTCTCGAGGCAGTTGATCCGAGGCATTCGACGGCACAGGCAAGGGCCGCACGCAAATCTGCAGCACCAACTCCCCCAACCCATCACTTACGAAGGGTTTCCGGCCGAGCAGGCACTCGTAGGCGATCACGCCGATGCTCCAAAGATCGCTACGGTGATCTACCTCCTTCGTGCCTTGCACCTGCTCGGGGCTCATGTAGTACGGGGTCCCGAGCAGCGAGCCCGTGCGTGTGCGCGCCGACCCGGCAGCGAACGTTTTGTCGAGCTTTGCGACCCCGAAGTCTAGGACCTTTGCTAGCTCCTCGCCTTCGTTGTCGACGATGAACACGTTCTCGGGCTTAAGGTCGCGATGAACGATGCCAGCAGCATGAGCCCGAGCCATTGCGCGGCAAACATGCGTGATGATCTTGACCGTGCTCTCGGCACCGAGCGTGCCCAGACGTCTCAAGCGCTGCGCCAGCGTCTCGCCTTCGAGCAACTCCATGACCATGAACGGCGCCCCAGCGTCGACTCCGTAGTCGAGTATCTGCACGACGTGCGGGCTACGAAGCGCCGCAGCAGCCTTCGCTTCCCGGAGGAACCGCTCCACGGCCCCCTCTTCTTCCGCCACTTCAGGGGCAATCAACTTGACGGCGACGGGCGCCTCGAGAACCAGATGGTCCGCCTTCCAGATGGTGCCGAACCCGCCGCTGCCCAGCTGTTCTACGAGCCGGTAACGTTCGGCAAGCACCCTCTGCTTTTCGCGTGGCTCGTCTGGCATTGGCTGCGCTCGGCACGATAGCGCCCCTCCCCCGGGCTTGCGAGATGCTTTCTAGTTTCCGGCCCGGCTTCCACCGAGCCTCGTGTCAACCCACAAGCCCCCACCGCGTGCTATGCCAGCCGCCGCCATGCAGGTGCGCATATTCCCGCGTCTCGTCTCTCAATCCGGCCCAGCTTTGGCCGCCGGCATCTTCCTTTGCGTGCTCGGCCCAAGTGGCTGCAAGCGCTCGCAATCCACTCACGCGCAGCAGACGACGACCGCCTCGGCTCAGCCATCCGCTGCCCGAGCACCCGCGCGACCGAGCCGCAGACAGGTGCTGTTACCCCAAGGCCCGCTCATGCCCATCGAGCTCGGCAAAGGCATTGGGCCCATCCGCTTCGGGGCAACCGTTGCCACCGTGGAGCGTCTCATGGGCAAGCCTTGCACTGAGCGTAGCGAGGCGCGTTGCGCCTATCCGGACCGCGGCGTGATCCTGGAGCTCCAGGACGGCGTCGTCGCCGCCATCGACGTATTCCGCGGGGGTCGGCTGCGGACGGATACGGCAGATCCCGAAGATGTGTTCAACGTCTTCAACGGCGCGATTCCGCCCGACATCTTGCCGGGGATGGTTCCCGAGGCCGTCCAGGAGGCATTGGGGAATCCGGAGCGCATCGAAAAACTGACGGCCACCAGCGCGACGAACACAGTGGAACGTCACTACTACGAGGGCGGCATTCTCGACTATGACTACAACCCCCAGACGAAACGTCTGATGCTGGGTCGCATCCGCGTCATCCCTCGGACGAAATCCGCAACAGTGACCTCCGCTGGCTCAGCCGCGCCAAGGGAGCAGTGACCTCGCAGACCGCCCGACAAGACGGTCAGCCGACCACGTCTGACCTCAAGCGGCGCCGTTCCTGAACCATGTGCTGTGTGATGGCCCGTTGTGCGTCGGCTGACTCCACGAGAGTCCAGAGGTCGTGTTCGGTCCGGCTCCCGGCCGTCTCGAGAAGAACGTCAGCGGCTCGTTCAGGTGAGAGGAGGTCGGCCTTGCGGCCCGGCAGCTCGACTACTGCGGTGCGCACACGCAGACCTTCCAGCACCGTCAGCATTCGAGATACCACCGCCCGAAACACGTGCTCCCCAAACCCGGAAACGGGGCCCACTCCAAAGAGAACGACCTTGTCGAAGGGGAGGCGGGGTCGTCCCGGAACGAGCAGCACCTCGCCGACCCGACCCGTCAAGAACCCGGTCTGAATCTGCCGACTGAGCCTCCCTCCCAGGCGCCAATCCAGGAGACCAGCGACACCAAGGGGCGGAGTCTCGCCTTCGTGAACACAAGCCATGAGGACCTCGGTTCCAGCCAGGTCGAGGCGCCTCAGATGCGGTGCTATGTACCTGAGCTCCACCGGCTACGACTCCGTGCGCGCCTTCTCGTCGGTGGAACGGGCCTGGCGCTGGCCTGCAATACTGGCAAGCACACCGTTGACGAAGCTAGCACCCTCCTCCGTTCCATAACGCTTGGCGAGCTCCACTGCCTCGTTCAAGACCACGGGAAACGGAACCGTTCCACCGTATTCGATCTCCCAAGCGGCCAAGCGAATCACATTGCGGTCGATGCGCGTCATGCGCTCGATTCTCCAGTTACGACTGGACACGCGGATCAGTTCGTCCAGCTGCTTGAGTTCCTCAGAGACCCCTCGCACGAGCGCGTCAGCGTAGGTTCTTTCCTCGGCGTCGCCGGGAAGCTCCCGCCAGAAATCACGAATCACCGTCTCTATCGGTTCCTTCGTCACCTCGTACGCGTAGAGCATCTGCAGCGCCGCCTCGCGGGCATTGGTACGTGCTCCCATCAATCGTTCCTCGCCGCCAAAGCCGAACCGCTGTGGTTCACAGCCCGGCGGCGTCGAGTGCTCCGGTTAGCTCCACCATCTCGATGGCAGCCATTGCAGCGTCGTAGCCCTTGTTGCCCGCCTTGGTCCCGGCGCGCTCAATCGCCTGCTCGATGGAGTCCGTCGTGAGTATGCCAAAGCTGATGGGGAGCTTCGTTGCCAGCGACACGGAAGCCACTCCCTTGCTCACCTCGGCCGCCACGTAGTCGAAGTGCGGGGTTCCCCCACGGATGACGGCTGCTAAGGCGATGATCGCATCGCAGCTCCGGCGCTCTGCCAACCGCTGCGCCATGAGTGGGATTTCCCAGGAACCTGGCACCTTGACGATGGTCAGCTGCTCCCGAGAGGCACCGTGGCGCAGGAGCGCGTCTAGAGCCCCTTCCACCAGCCGGTCCACGATGAAGGCATTGAACCGTGAGGCGACGATCGCAAATCGTGAGTCCCCCGAGACACGAAGTGTCCCTTCGAGGAGGCGGACACCGTTGAGTGAACCAAACTGCTCCGTTTTCATGATTCAGGCGGCGGAGGCTACCACCCGACGCTCAACGCGACCATGCGCGTCGTACTTCCAAGGCCGCGTGCTCCCACTTTTCCAAGTTGCGGCTGGTCACCTCACCGAGCCGGCCCCTCCAACCCCGCACAAGGAGCGGGTCGGGCGGCGGGCGGAGCGAAAGATCAATACGTCTCACGCATGCTGATCAGGGGCACGCTCTCGACGACCTCCAACCCGTAGCCCTCGATCCCAGCAATCTTACGAGGATTGTTGGTGAGGAGACGGATGCGACGCAGGCCAAGGTCCCGAAGCACCTGCGCTCCCAAGCCGTATTCACGCAGGGTCCGAGGACGCTCCCTCGAGGGTCCCGGTGGCTCGCCGACGGGCCCGGAGCTGCCTGAAGCGTGTTGCGCAGCACGACCCACCTCGTAGGCAGCAAGCTCGTCGCTCAAGGAAGAGCGCGGCGGGAGGTAAACGACGACGCCGCACTCTTCCCGTTCGATGGCGTCGATAGCCTCCTGCAGATTCTTGCCTCCCTCGTCGTAGGTGGAGCAGAAGGTGTCGGCGAGAACGGAGCCGCTGTGCATTCGGCACAGCACCGGCGTGTCACCCGCGGGGTCTCCCTTGATGAGGGCAAGCACCTGCGAGCCCTCCACGACGGCTTCGTAGACCTTCGCGGTCCACACTGTGGCAGTCCGATCCATGATCACCTCGGACTCGCGTCGGCACTCTACGAGCCGCTCCTTCTCGAGGCGGTACGCGATGAGCTCGGCGACGGTCACGATGCGGACCCCGTGCCGCGCAGCGAACCTTTCGAGGTCCGGCATCCTGGCCATCGTTCCGTCGTCGTTCATTATCTCGCAGATGACGGCGGCTGGGGTGTGGCCGGCGAGTCTCGCGAGATCGACGGAGCCCTCCGTCTGCCCGGCACGGGTCAGGACACCGCCTCGACGCGCCTTCAGTGGCAAGACATGCCCGGGCACGAGGATATCCTCGGGCCGCGAGCGCGGGTCGGAGGCGACCAAGATGGTGCGCGTCCGATCCGCAGCGCTGATGCCGGTGCTCACTCCTTCACGTGCCTCGATACTGACAGTGAATGCAGTCCCGAGCGGCGGCCCGGCGCGGTCGGGAAGCTGCATCATGGGCAGCTTCAGGCGCTCCACCTGCTGCTCGCTCAGAGCCAAACAGATGAGGCCGCGTCCATGCGTTGCCATGAAGTTAATCGCCTCGGGAGTTGCCGCCTGGGCCGACATGCACAAGTCGCCCTCGTTCTCTCGGTCCTCGTCGTCGACGAGAACGACCAGTTTCCCTTGCCGAATATCCTCGACGGCGCGCTGCACGTTCTCCAAGTGTCGCGGGTCGATGTCGAGACGTGGGGGTGGGTTGCTCGGGGGATCGGGCGTCATGGGCATTAATCTAGAGAAAGCCGGCGCGTTCGAGCGCAGAGCGGACCCGATCGTCGCCAGGCTCCGGCCCCGAACTATCGGGTTCGCGCACCTCCCGGAGACGGGCAACGTAGCGGGCAAGGAGGTCGACCTCAATGTTGAGGTCAGAACCGGGTGCGAGGGTGGAAAGGGTCGTGTTGGTCCACGTGTGCGGCACTATCATCACGCTGAGGCATTGCTCGTCCACGGTGTTGACGGTGAGGGAGACCCCATCGAGAGTCACTGAGCCTTTCGGGGCGATGAAGCCCGCGAGCTGCTGCGGAAATCGCGCAACGAGATGGCGCGCCTCTCCGACTGCGTCGAGTGATAAGAGCCGGGCCAGCCCGTCGACGTGGCCGCTCACCAGATGCCCCCCGAGACGGTCGCAGAGCCGCAGGGCTCGCTCCAGGTTCACGGGACGACCGGGGACGAGCCGGGAGAGGGTCGTGACGTGGGCGCTTTCACGCGAGACGTCAGCGAGGAATCCACCCGGCGTGGCGCGGACGACCGTCAGGCAAGCGCCGTTCACCGCCACGGACTCTCCGACCTGAAGGTCGGTGTAAGAGCAGCCGACTTCGAGGGTCAGCCCCTGGGTCCTGGGGATTGTCCGCTGAATCCGTCCAATCTGCTGCACCAGTCCCGTGAACATTGGGCGGGGCTTAGCACCGCCACGCGGCGAACGCTCCACCACCTTGCGGCCCCCCCCAAAAGCCGGCAGGCTGTGCGCTGCCTTGGAGTCACTTCGCCCCATCCGTTCGAGGAGCTCCTCACGCAAGCTGCCGGAGGGTCGACGGTTGCGTCGGACAGGGTTGTTCCTCCTTGGTTTCGGCGTCTGCACTCTCGGGTGCGGACCAAGCGTGCAGTCCATCTATGAGGGCAACGTACGATTCGAGCACTGCTACCGCCTCGATCTCGATCCAGCCATTGCATTGCCTCATCGGGAGGCGTGCTGGCGAGAGTGGCTCCGTGCGTACACCTACGGACAGACGACGGATCGGATCGAGTACGCGCGGCGGCGGCTCTTGGAGATCAAGGTGTCGCCCAATTTGATGGTGCTGCGAATGCGTCTCGCGGCGCCAGCGCCGTCTGCGCCCGCACCTGCCGAGGCAACAGGCCCGCGAACGACCCATGAGGCGCCACCATCCACGGCGCAAACCGCGGCCGGAGAGGGTGACCCAGCAGCGGCGGGCTCAGCCTCCGAGACCGCCTTCGAACAACCTCCGGTGGAGGTCGCCGGAAAAGACCTACCACCCGGCCACCTTTGCTCAGGTCGCTGCGGGGAGGGCTGGCGCGACTGCCAGAAGAATTGTACGTCCGGCCGCGAGCTACCTCTCTGTGATGGCTGCGCAGCGGACTTCCGGCGTTGTGTAAGGCGGTGCTACGAGTGATGGGTCCGCGAGGCGCAACCGCTCCACGTCCCCGGCTCGAGCCCGACCAGACGATTTGTTGACCGTCGCGTTGGACCAGAGCTAATCGACGTCAAGGTACCCATGCCCCTGCCCTTCCCCGCGAGTGAGACCACGACCGGTGCGACGGTCACTCCCCTTCCGCGCGTGCTTCGCCCCCAGCGCGCGCTGCCTTCGGAAGCGATTCGACCGACGCGCGCCGAAGTCAACATGGCAAACCTGCGACACAACCTCCGTGTCATCGAGCGCACAGCGGGCCCCGCTCGCGTGTGGGCGGTCCTGAAGGCAGACGGCTATGGGCACGGGTCCAAGGCGATCGCACGTACCCTGGAGCGCGCTGGCGTTGCTGGCATATGCGTGGCCCTGTTGGAGGAAGGCGTGGAGCTCCGCGAGGCCGGCGTGCGACTACCGATCCTCGTCATGGGGGGCCATTACGGTCGCGCGTGGGAGGAGCTACTGCACTACGACCTGACCCCCGTCCTCCACGACGCCGGCCAGCTCGACATGCTGGCAGCCGAGATTCGATACGCCAAGTGCTCCCCGCTAGACGTTCATGTGAAGGTTGATACCGGCATGAGCCGGCTCGGGGTCATGCCCCGAGAGCTCGATGCCTTCGCACGCGCCGCAGCGGCCCGCCCCGAGGTGTGCATTCGAGGACTGATGACGCATCTGGCCTGCGCAGACTCGGGCGAGGTCGCCGCCATCGAGCACCAGCTCAGTCTGTTCGAGGACGCCAGTGGCGTGCTCAGTCGACACGGACTGCGTCCGTCGATACGCCACGCGGCGAACAGCGCCGCACTGTTCGCTGCCGAACGGGCACGCTACGACGTTGTCCGACCCGGAATCGCCCTCTATGGCGTGGAGCCAGCTCCCGGAACGTCCGCTGAGCTACGGCCTTGCATGAGCGTTCGCACCGAAGTGGTAGCATTGCGGAGCGTGCGTGCCGGGCAGCCCGTCGGCTACGGGGCCACGTGGATCGCCCAGAGGCCAAGCCGTATAGCGACGGTTCCCATCGGATACGCCGATGGGTTGCACAGAGCGCTATCGAACCGTGGCCGCGTCCTGGTCCGAGGCAAGTCGGCCCCCCTAGCAGGGGTCGTCAGCATGGACATGACGATGGTCGACGTGACTGACGTGGACGGAGCGGCTGTGGGTGACGAGTGCGTCGTGGTCGGAACCCAGAAGGGGCCTTTGGGACAGGACACCATCACGGTGGAGGAAGTGGCCGCCACCATCGAGTCCATTCCCTGGGAGGTCCTCACGAGCATCTCCCGCCGGGTGCCTCGCTTCTACCGCGAGCCCTGACGGGCAGCCGCGGGCTCTTGGCTTTCGTCCGCACCCCACGAAGCCGTCAAGGAGCCGCTGGCGCCTCACCGCTCTCCTCGAGAAGCAGACGCGGCAGGTGCATCCCGGGGCCAACGGCTTCGACTCGCGGATCGGTTCGCACCAAATCGATGATGCTCCTCATCGCAGCGAGATACGCGGACCGCTCCATCTCGCCGCGTAACAGCTGGACCCTGAGGAACACAGCGGCTGTCTGGACGACATCACACAAGCAGTAATCCTTGACCTCCTGAAGCCGACCCGCGTGGACGAGCGGTCCCACGTCCTTTCCGTCGACGCCCACCTTGCCGGGCATCCCGCAAAGCTTGGCGACGATGTCGAGCTTGGACGGTCGAGCGGCCCCAAAATCGGCCAGAAAGTCCATCAGGTCCAGATGGCCCTCGGCAGAGAACCGATAGCGGACGTCGCGCGCAGAGTAGTAGTGGCGCAGGACCAGTCCGTGCCTCAGGCAGCGATTCGCAATGACGGGCATGTCGAACCCGCGTCCGTTGAAAGTGACGAGGCAAGGCCGACGCTCGTCGAGGAAATTAGCGAAATCCTCCAAGATGCCACGCTCGTCCTTGCCATCGCCGATGACGCCGAGTTTCCGCACCTCGAGCTCTGGACCGAGCAACAGGGCCCCTATCACGACGACACGGTGGTGAGGCGGAGCGGGCAGCCGTTCTGTTTCGTTGGCCTCGGGAATCGGTAGCTCGGGATCCAGGATTGTCTCGATGTCCAGGACGAGGTAGTTCTTTGCCACGGGGGAAGGATCCTGCCCCGCTGGCATTCGGTCAATCGCACTGGCGTGGCCGCGGGGTTTGGCCTACTTTCGCCGAACTCAAGACTCTTTCTGAACCGAGGGAGACCTTACGTCAGGATTCCGCCAGACACACGCTGCGTTGGACGTGGTGGCTGGTCGGGGATCACTGTGAGAGCTCCTGGGGTTCGCAGGCGCACAGCGCCCTGGACTTCCGATAGCAATGGCTCGAAACGTTCTCGTTATTAATTGCGATCTCCGTGAGACGCGCGTGTGCCTCATCGAGGACGGCGTCATCGCCGAACTTCACCTGGAGCGCGAATCCGCCAAGGGCACGGTCGGAAACATCGTGCTCGGCAAGGTGACGCGCGTCTTGCCTGGCATGCAGGCTGCTTTCATCGATGTGGGCCTGGAACGCGCCGCGTTCCTCCATGTCGAGGATCTCATCCGCCCGGACGACTTCGAAAGCTACTTGTCCCGCAGCGGCAGCCGCGGTGACGGCGGGCGACGCGCGGACGGTCGCTCGGATCTCGCGGTCGAGCAGGATAGCGACGACTCCGAAGACGACATTGTAAACAATGCTGCACCCGTCGCCACCGGAGTCGCCCGTGGGTCCGATGCGGTAGTGAGCGGTGAAGGCGCACAACCCCGTACCAACAACCGCGCGAGGCGGCAGGCGACGGATGACCGGAGGACCTCGACGGCAACGCCCCGATCAGCACCCGGGCAAGCGACGCGAGCGCCTGCCCCCGCTCGTTCAGAGGTCCCGCCCCAACTGGCGGACGCGCAGCCGGCGCGACGCGGGGCTTCCGGCGAAGTGGGTGGAGAGGCTGAAGCATTCGTCGATCCGCTCCGAAGCGCCAACGATCCGGCATTGAGGCTCGGTTCGCCGGTGCTCACTGGTGCGGGGCAGCTTCGGCCAGACCCGCTGACCGGCGCCATGGCAGCTCGCTCCATCGAACCTGTCGAAAAAGTGGGCGCGGGATCTGCACAAGAGGATTCGGGAGACACGGGCCAGCTCGTTAGCGTGGAGGACGACGTCGTTGGCGTGAACGCACTCGACGCTGTTCTCGATGAGAACGACGACGAGGACCTCGTGGTCGAGAGCGACGAGGAGCCGGAGGACCTCGACGAAACCGACGACGACGACGAAACCGACGACGACGACGAAACCGA
>JAEWRL010000033.1 GCA_023398955.1 Pseudomonadota bacterium | reverse complement strand
TGTCTCGCTGCAACGGCGGCCGTGCTCGTCCGTCCACGTGCAACGTTCGCCGTCACGCTCGACGAGCTTCCGTCGCACGCCGGCCTCGATGTAGCGCGGCCCGCGCTGTGCCTCGCCGTCGCCGTCGCCCTTGCCGTCGGCACCCGCCGCCAGCCCGCGCCGCGTCTCGCCGTTGCCGTCGGCACCCGCCGCCAGCCTACGCCGCGCCGCGCCCTCGCTCTCGGAGTCTGACGATGGACTCTCCGCGCGGCGAGTTGGCGTCCTCCGCTGGCCGGACGACGTTCCCTCTCCGTGCGGGGCCTGGCGCTCTTTGGGACCGCGCTGCTGCCGCACCGCAAACCGCCGCGCTCGCTCCCGCTCGAGCAGTACGTCGAGAGCACGTTCCACAATATCGGCGAGAGTCGCGTCGGGAAGCGAGTGGCTGACCAGGGCACGGGCTGCTTCGAGCTTCTCTTTCAGGGACGCGCTCGCGGTAAACGCAATCTTGTAGCGCTCTGCGTCCAGCGGCGCGCACTCCGCCCGTGCATCGCGAGCCGCGGCAACCGAGGCCACGCGCGGCAACAACGGGTGCTCCGCCCCCTCGGGTTGGGAGGCCACCGCGGACTCGGGCCCCTCGGATTGGGACGGCGCCGCCGCCGGCTTGCTTCGTACCCGCGGGCGCAGGCGCGGTGCCGCGACGGCTCTGTCCGCCGAGCGTCTGCGCCAGGGCCGCGCTTCGACTCTCGAGCGTGCCCGTTCCTCAGGGGCGCCCGAACTCGGTCCCAGGTTGTGCGCTATCAACAGCCGCCTCACCGGGTAGCCGGCTGTTGGTGCGCGCCAAGCCTGGGTCATTTCTCGCGAGCATACCCGGGTCATTTCTCCCGAGCGCTGAAGATCCTAGATCGGACGATTGATCGACAGCTCCGGCGGGTAGCCGCTACTTCACCTCATGGATGAAGCCACGCGCGCCACACCGCGGGATGAACAGCCGAGAATTCCGCAGGATCAGCGTCCATGTGCCGGGGGGCGCGCGAAATCTAGGTTGACGGTCCGGTTCGTGCCGGCCCATCCGGCAGTCGCTTACCCTGTGGGGAGCGTCGCTTGGCGTCGAAGCACTGCGCGGCGCTGGCGGCGGCCAAGGAGCAATCCGAGTATCGCGAGCAGCAGCGGCGCTTTGGCGTCAGAACGCCTGGGGCTGCCCATGATCGTGCACGTGCAGCCATCCGAGCTCGGGCTGCCTTCCGAAGTCGAGCCCGCGCTCGTCGACATGCCAGCAAGTCCATGGCTCGCGCCGCCAGCGGGTGCTCCTCCTAGCGCCGAGCTCGCGGCGCCGGCTCCGAGCGCTGATCCGCCAAGACCTCCCGCGGGACTCCAACCGCCGATCCCGGCGGGATTGCCACCGGTCGTTCCGGTGCCTCCATCTGCGGAGGTGCCGCCCATGGCCACCACGCCGCCGCCCCCGGTGGTCAGGGCGCCGCCAGCAGCCATCGCGCCACCACTGCCGATCAGGGTGCCGCCCGCTGCAACCCCGCCGCCGGCACTTGTGGCCCCCCCAGCGGACTCGAGCCTACCTCCCCCGCTGCTCGCGTTGGTGCCAGCAGCTCCCGCGAACCCAGCGGAACCCCCGTCTGCCTCGGTGCTCCCGCTCCCGCCTCCGCCCGCTGTGCTCGCCCCCGCGCTGCTTGCTCCCCCAACTGCGGCAGCTCCTGCTACACCGCCCGCACCGCTGCCTCCGCCCGCACCGCCCTCGCTTCCCCCCCCCGGTACGGCACCGGGGCAAGCAGCAGTTTCTGGGTCTTCCCCGCTGGCATCGTCGAGGCCAAAGTAGGTGGCGACCGCGTTGGCGTCGAAGGGTACGGAGTGCCCGACCCCGGACAGGGAGAAGACCTCATAGACGGTGTAGCCACAAGGATTGACCCAGTACTGGCGTGTGGTTCCACTCGACGGCGTGTCCGTGCCGCTTGGCGCTTCATTCAAAGCGAGGACGTTCGTCCACTCCTTGATATCCTCGGCCACGTTCGCGTAATCGAGAACCGTATCGGCCGTCCCGTGCCAGTGCTGGAGGCGTGGGCGGTGTCCGCTGTAGCCGGGGAAGTAGGAACGAACGAGATCACCCCACTCCGCGCCCGTATGCGTGACGTCACCACCCGCGCAGGGGCCACTCCATTGGCCCGTGCCGTTGGATGGCTGTCCGACGACGTCGTTGTACCCCACTGCCCAACAGCCGCAGGGAACCCCCATGAGCGACACGCCCGCCATGAAGACGTCGGGATAAACCCCCAGCAAGGCCTCGGTCATGATGCCGCCGGAGGAGCCGCCCACCGAGTAAACCCGATTGGCGTTGGCATCATAAGTAGAGAGAACATAGCGCACCATCTGTACGATGGCGTGGGTGTCACCCTTGCCGTCGTGCTGGAGGGAGCGCTCCGAGCCGGCGTCCCAGCAATTCTGCCCAGTTGCCTCCGGGAAGATCATCAGGAAACCGTTGCGATCCGCCAGTGTTACGAGTGCAGACATCTCGCTGAAGGTCCCTGGACCAGTTCCCTGGCAGTGGTGGGGTGCCACCACGATCGGCGGATTCGTCGCCAGCTGGTCTGGGACGTAGAGGAAAAGATTCACGTAGCTGGGCAGGCCGGTGACGCCCTCCCACCACTCCTGTTGCTCGAGCTGCCGCAGCTCCGCTGCGCGCACGGGCGCAGCAAGGAGCAACCCGACGCAGACGGATGCACCTGCGAGATGTTGTTTCCTGTGTGATTTCATGAAGCTCTCCCTCTGCAGGCCAGGGCTGACGACGCTCACGGGCGTCCTGAACGAGCGACGCTAGCACGAGCTTCGCGTCGTTGCTGCGCAGGTGCTATTCCGGTGTCCTTCGCGCTCCCGGCTGCGCCCCACCGTGGCTGCCAGACTGGGGCGAAACATCTCCCCCCATTCGGGGAAAGCTTCAACACTGCGAGGAGGACGCCCACGCCCCATTCCTTGACCGAGGCCGCCTCGAGGCGGCAGGTCCATCAGCCAAGGCGGTACGGTTTACGCAGCGAACCTGCGACGCATGAGCAGGATCGTCCAATCGTCGTCGCGCGTGGAGGTGTGCGCCCCAACGGCAGCGAAGATGGCGGCCGTCGCGTCGTCCAGATCCGAGAAGCGCGTGACGGCGTCCTCCACGGCGCCCACGAAACGCTCGATGTCGAAGAGATCACCCTCGTGGTTACGCGCCTCGGGCAGGCCGTCCGTGTAGAGGCAGAGAACGTCGCCCTCCTCGAGCTCGAGGGTTCCTTCCTCCAGCTCGGGAATACTGGGATCGATCCCGAGCCACGCCCCGTTGACCTCCAGGAGCTCGCAGCGCCGTGTCTGGGCGCGGTAGACGATTGCCGGTTGATGGGCTCCTGCGAAGACGAAGCGACCGTTGCCCCGGTAGGAGTACATCTGCGCGGTCACGTACTTCCTGTCCTTGAGCCGCTCGGTGATGTTCTCGCACAGGAGGCGATTCACGTTTCGCAGCGTGATGCCGGGCTTGGTGTCGGCGCTCGCATGGAACTGCGAGGCTATCGCCGACTGGGTCATCAGCATGACGAGCCCCGCGTCGATGCCGTGGCCCGAGACGTCACCAATCGTGATCCACATCGTGTCCTGGTTCGGGTCCCGGAGCACGTCGTAGAAGTCGCCCCCCACCTCGTCGGCTGGGAGCATGCGCCCTGCGAAGTCGAACTCCGGATGGGTGGGCTCGGGCGGGAGGATGGCGCGCTGCAGCGTGGCAGCAATCTCGAGCTCCCGAGCCATCCGAATCTTGTCGCCAAGGGCGATGCGCGCGCGGGCGAGCTCGCCGATCATGTCGTTGAAAGCCTCACCGAGGGCGCCCAGCTCATCGCCGCCCGCCTCCAGCACGCGCGCCTCGAGGTTGCCACCTCCGACCTCTGCGGCAACGCTGCGAAGCCCGGTCACCCGCCGAGTAATGCCTCGCGCGATGCCCCATGCTAGCAGGGTGCTCGTCAGGATGACGGCGATGACGAGGGCCGCGCTGCCCCACTGTGCGCGGTTCGTTTCGCGGATCCTCTGTAGCGCTACGGCGCCCACGCGCCCGTGCAGCTCGTGCTCCACCGTCCCAATGCGCGCGAGCTTCTCCCGCTGCACGCGCATCCAGTCGCTCGCGCGGTTGTCGAGCCTCTCGTCCGTCGCCTCGATGGCCAACGCGCGCAGCTTGAGGGCTGGGGCGATGGCTTCGCTCGTCACGAGACGCTCGAACAGTTCCCCTTGGTCCTGCGAAGCGGTCGTCTTGAACGCATCGAAGAAGATGCTCTCTTCCGTGACGAGGGTGACGAGCTCCCTGTAGCTACCGGGTGGAAAGGTGCCAAGCTCGAATACGTAGGCCAACAGGGCGTGCTCGCGGCTGGCTCGTTCCTTGAGCTGGAGGACAGAGACGAGGGATGTTGTCAGCCGCAGGAGTTCGCCGTTGTCCGTGAGCTCGGAGAGTGCTGCAATCCCCCCGACGAGGGAGCGCACGAGGCGCTCATAGCGCTCTACGGTTCGGTCGAGCCCGAGCGAACTCGAAGCGACGGCGCCGCGATGGGCGGCGAGCCCTTGCAAGGCAGCCGTGACCTCCCGTACGTCGACCGCCAAGCGGGCCGGGAGCTTGTTGAGGTCGTAGCGGCCAATCAGGCCAGCAAGAGCATCGCGCGCACGATTCGCCCGTTCGACTTGGGCGTTGAACTCTTGGCGGCGCGCACCACGCTGGTCCGCTCTGGGCGCCACCGGGGCGGCGAGCTCGTCCAGCTCACCCTCGCTGCTGGGGGCCCCCTCCGTTGCTGCCACATGCCCCTGGAGCCTCGCTGCGAACGCTCTCTCGAGCTGAAGCTCGTCCACGAGGCGACCCATGGCCTCCGAGAGCTGCGCCACGTGTTCGATGGTGCCGAGCGACTCGTTCTTTTGAACCTGCGCGCGCGCGTCCGACACGATCTGGATCGCGAGGAGGAGAGCGCCGAACATCGGAATCCCCCCAAGAAGGGTCAGTTTGGAACGAATCGACAGGTTCTTCATGATCTAAGAACGCTCGCTTTCCGCCATGCCGTCGATGATGAAGCTGAGAGCCGCGGCGGCCGCACACGGAGTGGCTACGGCTGCTGGCTACGGCACGGATCACGACAGCCATGAGGGCTTGAAGGGCCCATCGTTGCTCGCCCCGCGCCACCCGTCAATCGCCTCCTCGCGAGGTTGGATGAGATGGTAGGTGGTCTTGGAGCGGCAGTGTAACCCGCGGTGCGATATCCGCCGAGAGCTGCTCCGCCCGGGCGCGGTCGCGTGTAGGTTTCATGGAAACACCATCCCTGCCGCTCACGAGTGAAAGGGACTTGCGCTCCTGATGCGAATGGTTCGACACTCCCGCTTAAGAATCGTCGTGGCGTGACGCCTAGTGTGATTGCCAATTAGGGAATCGTCGGGAGTCCACGAACCCGCGTTCGCGTTGGCTAGCTCGTTCGACATAACCCGGAGAGTTCCATTGAGCTCAACCCATTTCCCAGAATCCCTGCACATCGCCTCCAGCGATCCTGCGGTGTTAGTGCGCTTTCAACCGGCATGGATCTATATCGAGGGCATCCGCGAGTTCGGTCGGTTCTTCTGCAGTGCCACCTTCAAGGACCCGGAAATCGCGGAACGCGCTCAAGTGATGATCCAGGAGACCCTCGAGAACGCGGTCAAGTACTCCGACCGCGCTACCTTGAGCGACCTCGAGCTCGTCATGAGCATGGATGGCAGCAACCTCCAAGTCTCGGTGTGCAGCTCGCCGTCCCGAGACCATCTGCATACCCTCAAGAAGGAGCTGGAGATGTTGAATGCCCAGGAGCCCGAGCAGGCTTACCTGACGGCATTCGAGCGGGCCGCGAAGGATCCGGAAGCAAGCGCCAAGCTGGGCCTGGCACGCCTGCGCTACGAGTGCCGCGCCACGCTTTCGGTGGAAGAGGAAGCGGATGGTCGCATCCGCGTTACCGCGAGGGCAATACTATGAGCCAGCTGCAGAACCTGAAAGCTCCCCCGATCCCGAAGGTCGTCATGACCGTGGACCCGCGAGGAACCCTGAGCCTCAAGGGCTCGATAGCCACTCGCGATCCGGCCGATAGTATCGCGCCGTTCTTCCGAGCAGTACACAAGGCCATCGTCGCCGATGGGCTCAAGACCTTTACCCTCGATCTCTCCGGGCTGAGCTTCGTGAATTCCTCAGCGATTCGGATGTTCGTCGACTGGGTGACGTGGGTCAAGCAGGAACCGGCGACGAAGCGCTATGGCGTTCGGATCCTAATGGACGAAAAGGTGACCTGGCAGAAGACCAGCCTTGGAGTGTTGCGGACCCTTGCCCCGGAGGTCGTGTCCTTGGAGTGTACGGCATAGTTGGATTCAGGGGTCTTTGCCGGATCGAGGTGACATGGTATCGGACGGATCGCGACGATTCTCGCGCTTGGGCGCTCCTGCCGGTCAGGCTCGTACGCCAGCGCCCCGGCGTACGGCGTCCAGCGGGTCGCTTCCGCTCACCAGTTCCAGCGGGCGGCCTGCGCTGCAAGGTGTCACCGGCAACCACGCCGTCATTAGTGCGAAGACCTCCTCCCGGCGCGGCGAAGTCCCGGCGGCTCGCACGCAGCGCGACGTCGCCACGCTGCTGCAGCTGATCCTGGATCCTTCCGCGCAGCTGCTCCAGCCTCTGGCGGAGTTCGTCGCGGCTTACGCAAAGGCTCGGTATAACCCCCGGACCGCTGAGAGGGTGGCGCTGGCAAGCCAGGAGCTGGTGGACAACGCGATGAGCTACGGTTCGGTCTCCACGAGCGTCGAGTACACCCTGTACGAGTCGGACCGCACGGTGGAGGTGCGCGTGATCAACCATTCCTCGCCGGGGCGCGTATCGGCCCTTCAAGCGCAGCTGGAACGGCTCATGGCGGGGGGCGCGGAGCAGGTTTACCTGCAGGAGATGACACGGTCCATGACCGGGTCGGTGCGGGTGTCACTCGGCCTGGCCAGGGTAAGTCACGAAGGACAGATGGATATTGAGTTCAATTTGGAGGGCATGCGCGTTACTATGTGCGCGCGATGCTCGCGGTAGAGTATTCGGTACGAGGCGTTCGAGCAACCCAAAGAGCTCGGGCCCCCTGGCGCCTAGGAGCCCACTGGGCCGCGTCAGCAGCACGATGCAAGGTACCACTGATACGAAAGGTACAGAGGTGGAAGCGTGACAGCACATTGGCAGAAGAAGAGAAGGTTCGAGTATGGCCACGCGGCGGTGGCGGTACTCCTGGGTTCACTTGCCGCCGGGGCGGTCGTGAGCTGCGTCTACGATGGAGACGAGCCCTGTGGCGAGGGGCAAATGGTCTATGAAGACGGTATCGAGCGGTGCATCTGCAAGGAAGGTTGGGCGTCGACCGAAGGCGGTTGCGCGGAATGCGGCGAGAACGAGGTAGCTGGCCTGCTCGGCTGCGCTTGTGCGGACGGCTACGGCCGCCAGGATCCCGACGCCACCTGTGAACCGTGCGGCGACCATGAATTCACGGCTCCCAGTGGCATTTGCGAGTGCGAGGCGGGCTACGCCCGAGCAACGCCAGCGGATGCCTGCGAGGAGACGACGGGCGATCCAGAGAACCCGGCGGGCGGGACCCCGTGTACGTCCGACGAGGAATGCACGGACGGCGCGCGCTGCGACCTCGACGCTGCGACCCCCACCTGTCTGCCGCGTCCTGTAGGTCTGAACGAATCTTGCGCGTCCGACGCGGACTGTGCGGGCTTCGAGGCGACTTACTGCGACACCTTTGTTACCCAGTCCTGCCTCGTTCAGGGATGTACCCTCTCTCCGGACAACTGCTTCCCAGGCACCGAGTGCTGTGATCTGAGCATCTACGGTATCTCGCAACCGCTGTGCCTCGCCGAAGGAGACTGCGCCACATGAATACCCTTTCCATGCGAACGTCTCTCTCGAGGTCAGGCATCGCCTCGGCCCTCGCACTGGCGGCATCGTGCTACGCCGCAGCCGCCGTAGCGCAGCAGGGCCCTGACCAGAACGCCGCGCCAGCCGATGAGGCAATGGCTGCTGGCGCCGAGCAAGGGCCGGCGAGCGGTCAGCTCGCTCCAGGAGCTCAGCAAGCAGCGGTCCCAGGGGCTGACCTCGAGGCCCTTGCCCCTCCAGAGGCTGCGGAAGGGGCTCCGGCCACAGTCCAGGCCCCCCCCGCCTCGGCTGAAGTGGACGCGACCGCTGCCGCACAAGCGGACGCCGAGGCTGCGGCCGTCGAAGCGGAGCTGCTCGCTGGCGGCGGTGGCGCGTCGGCAGCAGAGGTCGTCGATTCCCTCACTGGCGAGGAAACGAAGCTGAGCATCTACGGCTTCGCTGACTTCACGTACCATCGCCTGCTCAGCAAGCGCCGGGAGTACAACAACTATCCCTTCGCCTACCCGAGCTTCTACGTCGGCAACTTCAACGTGTACCTGAGCTCCAAGCTCGGGCAGAACCTGCGCGCCCTCTCGGAGGTGCGGTTCACGTATCTCCCCGACGGGGCGGACGTCACCGACCTCGAGACCTACGAGGTCACTCGAACCTCGACGGCGTACCCGGACTACACGGACTTCAATCGTCCCGTGGATGTCGGCGGGGTGATCATCGAACGGGTCTGGGTGGAGTACACGGCCCATCCCTTGCTCACAGCGCGCTTTGGTCAATGGCTGACCCCTTATGGCATCTGGAACGTCGATCACGGCTCTCCGACAATCATCAGCACGACCCGTCCGTTCATCATCGGTGCGGAGATGTTCCCCCAGCGCCAAACGGGCGTGCAGCTTCACGGGAGCCAGGGCTTCGAGTCGACTCAGGTCGGCTATAACCTGACCCTCTCGAACGGCAGAGGCCCGATAGACAGCTACCGGGACATGGACAAGAACAAGGCCTTTGGCTGGCGAGTCTGGGCTCAACAGGACACGGGCATCGGCACCTTCGTGCTCGGGACGTCAGGGTACAAGGGGACCTTCACCGACCGAACCCAGACCATCGTAGCCGACATCTCGGACCCAGAGAACGTGGTCTTGAGCAACGAGTTCGTGACGAACGCGGAGTTCGATGAGCTGAGCCTAGCTGCCGACTTCAAGTGGACCTGGGCCGGGGCGGTGCTGCAGGGCGAAGTGATCATGAGCGACAAGGCCTTTCCCGATGAATCCAGGCCTGCCGTGGTCGCGATGGACATGGGTCCTGCCGGATGGGCTCCCGACACTCGGACCTGGGGCGTTTACGGCCTTGGCGGCTACCGCTTCGACTTCTTGGGCATCATGCCGTTCTTCGGTGGCGAGTACATGAGCCAGGGCAGGTCCAACTTGGTGCCGGGCGCGGCGGCGCTGCACGGCGGCATCAATGTACGTCCGACGGCTCCCCTGGTCGTGAAGGTGCAGGGCACGTATGCCTTCTATCCCGATGATTGGCCCAACGTTGAAGAGCCCGAGCCACTAAAGATGCTAATATCACAGATTGCATGGAGCTTCTGACATGACGAGCCTGAAGCGAATCGGATTCTGTTTGGTCTTGGCAATGGCGTCAGCGGTCGGTGCTTCCAGCACGTCCCTCGGTGCGGCGGGCGGCGCGCCCGTAGCCGTCGTCGTATCGAGCAAGCTCTCCGTGGACGATATTTCCCTCGGAGACTTGAAGCGACTCTACAAGGGCAGCCCCGTCATGGCTGGTGGCAAGAGCTTGGTGCCCCTCACGTACCCGAAGTCGTCTCGCGAGCGCCAGCGCTTCGATGAGGCCGTGCTAGGGATGAGCCCGGATCAGGTGTCCCTCTACTGGATCGACCGGAAGATCCGGGGGCAGGCAGGGGCGCCCAAGGCCATCGACTCGGAAGCGGTGCTCGTCAAGGTGGTCTCGAAGGTCGACGGCACCATCGGCTTCGTGGGACCGGGCGCGGTGATCCCTGGGGTCAAGGTGCTCCGGGTCGACGGCAAGCGGCCCGAGGAGCCCGGGTACCCGCTGCGCATCTGAACCGAGGCGCTATCGAGTCGCCCCGCGACGCGGTCCCCTTCGAGGGGATGGCATTTCTCCAGTCCAGCGCGAGAGCGAGGCCGGTCGCCCCGCGCTGGATAGGGGAGCGCGGCGCTCGCCCATTTAGCGAACCAGCGTCCGAGCGGGAACCTTTTCCGCCGCCGTCCGGTCTACGCCCTCCATGCGTCGCATCCGCTCCGCCCTCGGTTTCCTGGTTGTCCCTCTTGCGTTTGCTTGCGCGAGCGGTCCGCGGTCCCCCGGAACGCACCACACGGCGCGCTCCGAGGAAGAGGCATTGCCGCTCGTGCGCGTACGCCTCTATGCCTCTGGTGTTGGATACTTCGAGCGCCACGGGGAGCTGAAGGCTGGTCAGCGTTCGGTGCCGGTTCCGGCCGGGCACCTCGATGATGCGCTGAAGAGCTTGATGGTGCTCGGGCAAGGTGACGAGGGCCTCAGCGTCACCTTCCCGAGCCGTCTGAGCCCCGCCGTCGCGCGGGCTCGCGCGGGGCTGCCGGCGGCGGATGATGCTGCAATCAGCTTCGATCGCTTGGTGGCAGCCCTACGCGGCGAAGAGGTCGAGGTAGAGCTCGTGGCGGGCTCACGGCAGGCTCAGGGGGGAACCCCGGGCTTCACCGGGCGCGTCGTGGAGGTCGTCGCAGTAGAGCCGAGCCACCCGGGCTACGATCATGGCCCTGCGTGGCGTACGGTTCCCAAGGACCGGGAGGCGGCACCGGAACCTACGCGACTCCACGTGGTGCTCCTCACGGATGAGAAGTCACTCGTTCGCCTCGATATCACGGACATCGCCTCCGTCCGTCCACTCGAGCCCAGCGTCGCCGAGCGCCTGGAAGCGGCCATGGCGGCGCGCATCGCGGGGCGCTCCAATCAGTCGCAGTGGCTCGACCTGACCGCTGGCGGCCGGGGCCTGTCCGAACTGCGCCTCGCCTACCTCGCCGAGACGCCGACGTGGCGCGCGAGCTATCGCCTGATGTTGGCGGATACGCCCTCGAACGACTCGGCTGGAGCTCGGCACGCTGCTGGTGCGCGCAAGGCCGCCGAGCTCCAGGGGTGGGCCTTGGTCCACAATGACACGGACGAACCCTGGAAGGGTATCCTGCTCGAGCTCGTGGATGGCTATCCGAGCTCCTTCCTCTTTCCCCTGGCGGCGCCCCGCTACCGAAGGCGGCCCCTCGAGATCCCCGCCGCCGAGCTCTCGAGCGTGCCTCAGCTCTCGACCGCCACTCCCGACGCCATGTGGGGGGACTTCAGCGACTATCAGGGGGAGACGATCACCACCTTGAGCGGTTACGAAGGAGGAGGGGGCAGCGGCAGCGGATTTGGTTCGGGGCACGGAAGGTTGGGGGGCTCCCACCGGGCTCCAGAGCTAAAGCAGCAAGGCGCAGCAACCAGCGTTGGCAGTGACGCCAGTGACCTGCTCTGGATCGGCGACCTGGTTGCCGAGGCGGGCGTGACCCCCAAGGCGGAGAGAGCCATTTCCGTGTACCGCGTCCCGCAGGCCCTGAGTCTCGGGCCGCGCCACTCGGCGCTCCTTCGGTTCCTCGCGACCCCCTTGGCGGCCAAGCCCATCGTCTGGTTTAGCAGCAAGGAGGCCCTGGCAGAGCGCGCGGTCGCCCTGAGCAATGACAGCACCCATTCGCTGCCGGGCGGCCCCCTCGCCGTCTATCGCGACGGCGGCTTCCTGGGAGAGGCCATGCTCGACGGACTCCAGCCTGGCGCTCGGCAGTTTGCGCGGATCGGTGACGAACCGGACACGGAACTCCGTGCCAATCAGCTCGACGTGCATGCGAAGCGCCTTCATGTGAGCTTTGATGGCGCGACCTTTGCTATTCACACGATCCGCACGGACGAGGAGCGCTGGGTGTTCGACAACCGCACGGGCAGTCGCGCGGAGGTGTACGTGGGGCTCGATGCGGTGCGCAATGCCTCCGTCAGCGGAGCGGATCGCATCGACTATGACAGTACGACGAGCACCAGCTTCGCCGTCTTCGACATCCCCCCGGGCTCCAGCTCCGTCCGCGAGGTTACCGTACGCGAGGCCCTGAGCGCACCGACTCCACTCGGGGACCTCGAGAGCGCGCAGCTCGACGACCTGGCGAGCGAGGTCTCTCTCCCCAGCCGAGAACGCGACGTGTTGCGGGACGCCATTCCCGCCCTCGAGGCGCGACGCGTGGTCGTCAGGGAGCTCGCGGAGCTCGAGGTGGAGCGAGCCGCCGTCGATTCGGAGCTCGGGCGGCTCCGCAAGGATGCGGAGTCCCTGTCGAGCAAGGAGTCGACGGATACCAGCCGGGCCCTCACCGAGCGGGTCCTCGAGCGGCACGACGAACTCCGAAGCCTCGAGAACCGCAAACGGGGGCTCGAGAAGAAGCTCGAGGCGCGAACGAAGGAGCTCGGTGCCGCGCTCGCTCGCCTCGACGCCTTCAGAGCGGAGATCATTGAGGAGCGTGAGCGTCTGCGTGGACCGGCGCCTCAGCGGCTGCGTCCGTAGAGCCACAACGTGACGGGTGCGCAGAGCCCCGTGACGACGAAGGGCACCGACAGCGCGAGCCCGATGTCGCTCGCCACGGGCTGCCCGCCCAGCACGCCGCGCAGCGCGGTCGTGATGAGGGTGACGGGATTCGCCGCGACGAACGGCTGGAGCCAGCTCGGCATCGTCACCGGGTCGACGTAGATGTTCGAGACGAACGTGACGGGCATCAGGAACAGCCAAGAGAGGGTCATCACCGTGCCCACGGTACGGACCGCGAGAGCGAGAGCCGTGAAGATCCAGCCCAGGCCGAAGGCGAAGCCGTCGAGGAGCACCAGCGCCGCCAACACCCCGAGCAGACCCGCCTCTGAGCGGTAGCCCATCGCCATTCCGACCGCGAAGACGAGCACGGCGGACGCGGTGTAGCGCACGAAGTCACCAAGAATGGCGCCGGCAATCGGAGCTGGGCGCCAGATGGGCAAGGAACGATAGCGATCATAGACGCCCTTCGCGATGTCTTGATTCATCGTCATGCCCGTGTAGACGGACGTGAACATCACTGTTTGGACGAGGATGCCGGGCAGCAGGTACTGCAGGTAAGCGTCCGTCGACCCGAGCACCGCACCCCCGAACATGTAGGTGAACATGACCGTGAAGAGGATTGGGGTCGCGATGACATCGAAGGCTTGCTCCGGTGTATGCTTGATCTTGAGCAGCGCTCTCCAGGCGAAGATGAGGGTATCGGTGGTCGCCTTCGCGACGGTGCCCGGTCGACCGAGATCATTCGGGTCGCGAGCGCAGGCCACCATGACCGCGCTCCCGGGGCGCTCCGTAGCCGGGGTGGACGTGAGCCGCTTCACGACGCCTCCTCGCTTGGCTCCCGCGGCGCGGCGGGATGTCCAGTCAGCGCGAAGAACACGGCGTCCAGGCTTGGCTGTCCGAAGGCGAACTCCGCTATCCCGACGCCCTCGGCGCTCAACGCAGTCAGGAGCGGTAAGGCCTCCGCCGCGGAGCCCAACGGCGCTTCCCACCAGAGGGAGTCCCCTTCCTGCCGCACGAGGAGCCCCTGCATCGACGCGACGCGACGAAGGTCGGCGGACCGTGCCCCATCGAGGAGCCGTAGGCGCAACAGCCCTGAGCCCACCTGGGCCTTCAGCTCCGCGCTCGTGCCGTCTGCCACCAGCCGTCCCTTGTCAATCACGGCGACGCGCTCGGCGAGTTGGTCGGCTTCCTCCAGGTACTGTGTGGTCAACAGCACCGTGGTGCCAGTACGTCCGAGCTCGCGGATGATGCTCCACACCTCGGCGCGGCTGCGTGGATCCAGACCCGTGGTGGGCTCGTCGAGCACCAGGAGCTCCTTCGGTGTCATGATGGACGCCGCGATGTCGAGGCGGCGCCGCATGCCGCCGGAGTACGCCCGCACCTGACGCGTCGCTGCTTCCGCGAGCCCAAAGGCGGAGAGCAGGTCCTCGACGCGAGCCCGGGCCGCGGTGCGCGAGAGCCCCAGCAAACGCGCGATGATGAGGAGGTTTTCTCGGCCCGTGAGGTCCTCATCGAGGGACGCGAACTGTCCGGTGAGGGCGAGGCGGCTCCGCACGGCCCCGGCCTCGCGCACGACGTCGTGTCCGAGCACCCAGGCGCGCCCGGCGTCGGGACGGATCAATGTCGATAGTAGCCTGACGAGAGTCGTCTTGCCGGCCCCGTTCGGCCCGAGGAGCCCGAAGACGCCGCCGCGCTTCACCTCGACACTCACGCCGTCGAGGGCGCGCTGCGAGCCATACGACTTCACGAGCGCTTGCGTGCGGATCGCAACATCCGATACCGAGCCGTCCACGGGCGGATGCTAGCCCGACCTTGGCCCTTGAACCATGCTTCCGCTGCAGGTTCCGAACGCCGAACGTCAGACCGGTGACCCTACGGTACACCGACGAGGAGCACGCCGCGCGTCCACGCATCGATTGCCGCTGCATGGGCCGCGGGCCTCCCGTGGCGGGTCCACAGGTAGTCGTAGCGAGCTTGGCGGGGCGATGGACGCACCCCGTGTCGCCCGCCGAAGCTGATGCCGCTCAGCGTCGTGCAATGGCTATCTGGGATGCGTCGACGTCTGGAGCACCCTTTGCCTTGCAGAGCCAGCGTGCGCGGTGTCGCTCTCGGCCGGGGAACGAGGTTGCTGCCTGAGGTAGACTGCATAGGAGGTTAGGTTCGAGGACTTCCTGAACGACCCGTGCACGGCGGCTTGAAAAGCGGAGGGAACCTGGACCTCGCTACCGAGCACGACGGCATCCGCTTCGGCGAGTAGCTCGATGTTACAGCCTTTGGATGAGAGCGGGGCGTCCGGAACGCGCCCCAAAGGGAGGCCGTCGTCCAGTTGGTCGAGAAGTTCGATGCGATAGAGGCCGTCGACTTGTCGCGGCCCGCCCCACGACAAGACCCGGTAGGGTGACTCCCGCGGCGGCGCTCTCTGGGGCATCTCGTAGACTCGAAGCGGGCCGGAGGTGCCAAGGAGACGGGCATGCCGTTCGAGCAAGGCATCGAAGAGGACCTGCTCCTGTCGAGAGTGAGCGGCCCATCGGGGCTCGATCACCAAGTGGGTGACCCCGTGGCCCTTGAGGATCTCGTAGAGCTGCCGCGGCGTGCGAGCGGGGCGGTAATCTACCAGACCCTGGAACCCAGGCCAGTCCAGGATGACCTCTCGCATGATTCCCAACTGGGAGTACGCAGTGTGGAGAAGCACCACTCCGTCCGCGGGCACATACTCGCGAATGTCGCGAAACGGGCGGCGGTAGCCGTGGTAGCGGCTGCTCTTACCGGCCGCAGTGCCCGACTGAGCCAGCCTCTGAACGTCGGCGATGATGCCACGCTGGACACTGACGAGGATGTCGACACCCGCCACCAGCTGACCCGCAATCAATCCAACTGCGGCCACTTTGCCCAACGCCCCCAACGACCAGGCTCTGGCGAGACACACGGCAGTGATGGCCACGAGCACGGGCAGGAACGTTTGAAGGTTCCGTGCCGATGGGAACGCGTACATCAGCGTGAAGCATGCGAGCCACGCCACGGCGCTGGCGAGCCACACGCGCCCGTTCTTCCACGATAGTACGATCGGC
Organism: Pseudomonadota bacterium; assembly: GCA_023398955.1. GTDB lineage: Bacteria > Myxococcota_A > Polyangia > Polyangiales > Polyangiaceae > JAEWRL01. The sequence goes on along the minus strand of JAEWRL010000033.1, from coordinate 71,208 downwards.
GCGGTGAGCGTGAAGAGCATTCCGACGAACGGCTTGTGGGAATGGAAGACATCGGTCATCGTGAATGGGAACTTCAGAGTGAGCTCGATGGCGCTCTTCATGTGAGGCCAGAAGGGCCCCTGATCGAAGGGTGGATAGTGCTCACGAAATAGCCGCGCTGCGTCCGGGATGGACGGATGGCTCGGGAAGTAGTCTATCAAGAACGGGTACACGGGATTCTTGTAATAAACCCAGTTCTTGATGAGGTGCGGCGAAACGCTAGGAGAAAGGTCGCGAAGTAGAGCCCCGAATCCAGGGACCGGTTCCAGTCAATCTGACGCTTGCGCAGCGACGCCCAGAGCAAAGCCGCTACCTGCACCAGTACGAGCGGTGAGAAAAGGTAGCTTGCTTGTAGCTTGGTGAGGAAGGATGCGCCAGCGAACACTCCGGCGAGGGCCGCGTCCCTGCGATTGGGCGACTTCACGAACCTGAGGACGTACAAGGCATGCGGGATGGCAAAGAACGCAGCAGCGTGGTCCGCTGCACCCCCGAGGTTGGAGTCATAGATGTACACCGACGGGAACAGGCAGAAGACGACCCAGGCAAATCGGGAGGGGAGCCCCTGGGCCAAGTACCGTGAAAACACAGTGATGCCTTGGAGCGTGAAGAGGACGAGCACGAACTCCGTATGCAGCGCCAGTACCCAGCGTTGAGGTTCCTCGAGACCTGGGACGAGGAAGGCGTACACCTGTAGCAAGCTCGTGAGCTGGGGAATGCTCTTGGCCCAGTCCCCATAGAAGGGGACCATTCTCCCTTGCCTGGCATACTCCTCCGCTGTCGATAGATGAAACCATGCTGCGTCCGTGCTGACCGACGCCGGAGACAGCAGCGGAAGGTAGAGAAGCGCTGCGGCAAGCAGTCCAAAACAGGCCACAGCAGACTGCAGCGGAGTGAGATGCAGCAGCGGGGGCCGCAGGAGCATGGCGCGGAGGGCGAAGAACCAGCGTCTTCCCGACAGTCCAAGCAGAAGCGTCGGCACCAGGACAGCCACGGATGGTCGATACAGGGAGAGCACTCCCAGGAGGAGGCTGATGAGTACGTAAGCGGTTACTCCTAACGCTGCTGCGATCATTCGTCTCTCTGCCGGGTTGCGGTCTTGTGGCAGGCCGAGGTGTGCTGTCAGAAACTGGCCGAGCGAGAAGTACCCGCCCACCAGGAGGAGCTCCCAGAACCAAACCGACACCACGTCCCAGACGAAGAACGCTCCTAGATCCGGATCTCCCAAGAAGAGATGGGCCAAGTACGCCGTTCCGGACAAAGCTATGGCACCCAATGCCAGTCTAAGTAAGAATATGTGCCTCCGTCGCAATTGTTGTTCAAGGAAACCGCACAGGCAATCGCGGGCCCGTCCGCTCCAGCACTCTCCAATCACATTACCGATTCTTAACACAAGCCAACTCCTCCCACGTCCCGGCGCATGAAGCTTCCCGGGGCTGTCTCAGACTGATTATATGCCCTCACGGCTTTCCATGGAGCCTCTGATCTGCGTGGCAGGCTTCGTTAATACGGCGGCGTTCGGTCTTGCCCTCGATACTCAACGTGAACATGATGCGGTCCCCATCGCCAGTGCCGCTGCCCGCACTGACTCTGGCAGGGCGTTCGAAGCCGCCGCCGACACGTGTGCCAGACTGTGCCGGACGCCGCTGCCGCTCTAGGTCCCGCCCTCGCCAAAGGCGCCGCCATCGCCCAGACCTCCCGCCGCCTGGCCTCGTGGAGCGACCCTAGCGGTGCGAGACCGCGGGGAGCATTGCCTGTGTGGCACCCAAGAACCCTCGGCGAGATTCAGCGCGACTGTGCAGGGTGGCGCTGCAGCTGCGACTCGAGGTCAGGGTTCTTGTGCCCGAGGCCTCCGACGAGGTGCCGCGCCCGTCCGACGAATGCAAGGCTCAGTCACCGGCGACGAGCGAATCCCCAGCCAATGAAGCGGACAGCCATCGAAGCTGCCGCAGCTATCGAAACCGCCGCCGACCATGAAGCCGAAGCCGGTACGGTCACCGCCGCCGCCGCCGCGGACCTCGAAGCTGTGCCTGAGACAGTCGCTGAAGCCGACACCGATACCGAAGCCGGCGCGGACCCAGATGCGGGCGCCGTCATTGAAGCCGAGACAGCTGCCGAAGCGGCGCGGTGTAGCGCTGGCCGCGCCGCGGAGTGTCTGCGCTAGCGTCCGTTCAAGACGGCAGTCGCGCCCCGTCCCAGTTGGCGGTCCATCACCCGCAGATCACGCCGCCGGTCTTCGTGCAGAACGACTCGCCGTTCGTGCCCGGTGGACACGGCTGCCCGGGGCAGGGATGGACGCAGTACGTGCCGTCCGGGCCCTGCATGCATTCTTCTTCGGGCGTGCACGCTTCGTCTTCGCAGCTGGGGCTGTACTCGGGTACTGTGTACGTCGTTTGCTGCCCGCCGCCGCGGGCCGTCGTGGTCCCGGAGCCGCCCGCGGCGGTGTTGCCGGCTCCGCCGCTGGGCGCCGAGGGATTGCCGCCGCTCGATGCATCTCCCCCGTCGTTGAGGGTGCCGCCGCTGGAGGACGTGACTCCCGCGCCGCCCGCAGCGCCCTCGGGGGCGGGGTTTCCGCCTTGGGCGCTGCTGGTGCCGCAGCCCGCGGCGAAGAGAGCCGCGAGTAGGACAGGCCTCACTGGGGGACCACCATGGGGTTCGGGAAGTTACCCGTCATGAAGAGGATCGTGTAGACGCCGATCGATTCCTGATAGTAGCGATCATTGATGACAGTCGTGCTGACGGCTTCCTCGAGCGCTTCGCGACGTAGCGCTGGGTCTGTCTGGCCATCGTTGTTGAAGAGGCTCACGAAGGACGTGAGGCCCGTCGTCACGAAGTAGGAGTTGTGACCGAAGGCGGGGTCGCAGCCGGCGACGTCGCCGTCGGGGAAGAGATTCTCGCAGATGCTCGAGAAGCGATTGGCGTTGGGTTCGACGGGGTTGTTCTCGTAGAAGCTCGCGTAGAAGTCCTGGATGTTGTCGATCTTGGCCTGCATCCGCGACTTGGGGGCGAAGTGCTGGGAGGAGCCGGGGCGGTTCTCCGGCAGGTCGAGGCGGTTTCCGAACCAGGCGGCGTCCACGCCGATGCGCCAGAGGGCACGGGCCCAGTTGTAGTTGTCCTGATCCGCCGAGCAGGGCGCCGAGTAAGTACCCCAATCCGTGACGAGGGCGGGGTGCACCGTCGGGTCGTCGTAGCAGCGCTCGAGCATCTCGTAGACCGTCGAAGCGGTGTGGTACCAGAAGCTCCGGTGGTACTCCTTGTCCTCCGCGGTGTAGTAGCGGCTGTCGAGGTACGTCGCTAGGTAGTCGCCGAAGACGCGGAAGTAGCCCGGTGGGTAGTAGGAGAGGTTCACGCGGTCGTCTTGGCCGCCGCCCTCGGGGAAGAAGCACGGCTCGTTCGGGTAGTTCTGGCAGTTCTTCCCGAAGGTGTCGCCCGGGGCAGGGTAGTACCACTGGCCGTCGTAGGCGGTGTTGATCATGCACTCCATCTTGAGGAGCCAGTTGGTGGCTGCGGTGGCGTACTCGGGCCACTGGCGCGCTGCGTAGACCAGGCCGATGGCCATGTCCACGTCGCCGTCGAAGGCGCTGTCCTGGTTGCCTCCGCAGGTGCCGCTGTCGGGATCGCAGGGCGTGTCGATCTCTCGGCATTGGGCGGCATCGTCCCACATCCAGCCCATGAAGCCGCCGCAGTACTTGGTATCGTCCTGGGACAGGAAATGCCGCGCGAAGCGCCACAGCTCGTCAAAGGTCTGCTTGTCGCCGATGGCCGCGGCGATCGCCATGCCGTAGCCCTGACCCTCGCTCACCGTCGTGTTGTCCTCGCGGATGACGCGTGCCGTGCCGTCGCCGCAGACGTGGTCGTAGCTGAGGTAGTTCTCCTTCCAGATCTCGTAGCGCTCGGCCACGAAGGCGTTCAGGAGGTCCTGCACGCTGGCGGCATCGGGGAAGGTGCGGGCCAGGGAGGACCCGTAGGCGTAGGCGTAATTCGTCTCGTCGTAGGGGAACCAGCCGTCGTAGCCGACGGTAAAGGGGACGGGTGGAGGCTTGGGGGCGCAGTTCTCGTCGTTCCAGTCGCCCGTCGCTGACCAATCGCCGTTCGTGGCGTCAGGGTAGTAGTCGTAGAACGTGAAGTCGCTGAACTCCGGGATGTCCGGCTTGCCGTAGGTCCAGCGCACCCAGTACTCACCGGGAGTGGAAGGGAAGGGCCGTGGAGCGACGGTGTTCCACTCGGGCTCGTGGGTCTTGTCCACGGCGCGCCATTGGGCGCCCTCGTAGAACTCGCTGTCGGGGACGGGGCAGTTGTACCAGGGGCGGTCCGCCTCGCGGGAGCAGATGACGGGCGTGCCGTTGACCTCCAGCATCATCCAGCTGGGCATCAGCTCGGGCTTGGGGAAATAGGTGAAGATCTTCTGACCCGCCCAGATGTAGCGGAAGTGGACGGTGTGGTAGCCCTGAGCGAGGGTGGGGTTACACGGATCGATGACGACGTCGGAGTCCGAGCCGCAGCCGGCATAGCCGGGGCCGGGGTTGCTCGTGTAGAAGCGATAGGCATCGTTGTTCGTCGACCACAGGTTGCACGGCGTTCCCTGTCCATAGGTCTCGTCATCAGGGGGACCCGCGTAGGAGAGCCAGTACTCGTTGCTCTCGCGTTCGGGCAGAGGGAGCGCGTTGGTGGCCATGCGTGGCGCCGTGGGAGTGTCCGGATGCGCGAAGGCAAGCGTGTTGCCGTCCCAGAGCTCGTTCGGAACGAGGATCGAGTACCAGGGGCAGTGGCCATTCTGGAACTCGAGCACCGCCTGGCGGTTTGGGCCGCAGCCGCCCCCATCGCTGGCGCCGAGCTCCACCTTGAGGCTCGAGGGGTATATTGGCACCTCAGCGCCCAGCAGGTCGTCGTTGCAGGCGGTGCCCGCGAAGCCAGTGAGCTTCGGGTCGCCCCACGGGTAGCGGATGTGCAGCTTGGTGAACCCGGTCGGGATTGCCGTGTCGAGGCTGGTATCCGTGCACTGCATCGAGGCCACGTCTGCCTCGTCCGTTGTCATCACGTAGCTCGAGACGTCCATCGAGGTACCCGTGCCGCTGTAGTAGATCCAGAGGTTCGGGGTGGAGCTTGCGTCGGCGCTCAGGTTCGCGAAGTCGCCTCGCACGGGACAGCTGTCAGCCGCCAGCGGAATGATCTGGAACTGCTCCAGCGCATCGGGCGGTACGCAGGTCGAGTACCAATCGCACGCCGCTGCGTCGCGGCGCGCACCGTAGGTGGCAGTCCAGTCCTGCGTGTCCTGGATCATCACCGTGGCTGGTCGCTGTTCCAACATGCCGAAGCTCGGATCCGCCTCGGCCGACCACATGTCGCGCACGTGCACCCGCGTGTAGCCGCTGGGGCACTCGAAGGTCTCCTCGGCTGGCGGGGGATCCTCCTCGGAGGGCGCTGGCGGGATCTCCACCTCCCACTCGACGTGCTCGACGCAGGGATCCTCCTCGCCGCTCGTCTCGGCGACGGGGTCCTCTTCGCCCTCTACGTCCGCCGCTGTGGGTTCCCTCAGGATGTCGAAGACGGCGATGATGCTGTCCTCGTCGCATTCGGCGGCGATGCTCTCGCCGCAGCCCGCCTCGAGACAGAGGCTGCCCTCCTGGGACGTGTCGTGGCTCCCGGGGGCTCCGCCTGCGCCGGCGGTTCCCTCACCGCTGGTTCCGGCGGTGTTGCCCGTGCCGGGGGAAGCGCTGCCAGCCCCGCAGTGGGAAAGGGTCAGGGTGGCGCCGGCCAACAAACCGGCAGTGATGAGTCGATCAAGATAGAGCCAAGCCATGAAGCTACCTCGCTGGCCCCACGCGCGCGGCCGCTTGCCGGCACGCAGGGAAAGGGTGCATTCGCATGCTGAACCAAGAGCGCTCCGGGTGCCAGGCCGGGCATCGTGAATTCGCGTTAGCTTCTGCGAGCGCGGCTCTTCCTGAACTATTGGCTTTGCGATTCCGTATTCCAGGGCATCGCCCGTGACGGGGGACCATGCGGAGGGTGGGTCGACCGAGACCTGGACGCGGGCCAAGGTGCCGGGTCAACGCGGCAGAGTTGGGCTGGCCGAAGGTGGTGGAGCCCCGCCGCGCTCGGCGCGGCACGAGGCGACCGGCGGCAAAGCTCCTCGCTTGTCGCCTCGTGCGCTACCGGGGCCGAGCGGGCGTGGGTCCGCTGTTAGTCCGTGAGGGGGACGACAGGGCAGTCGTTCCAACACCCCGCGTCGTCGGCCTCTTCGCAGGTCTGGTCGTCGAGGCACTCCTCGCAGTTCTCCGCTGCTTGCTCGTAGTCCGAGTCGGCGTCGGCGCCCTCCTCGCAAGCGTCCGTACAGGCGCTGATGTCGATGTCCTCGATGCATTCATCGTATTTTGCGCACAGCTGTGCACAGTCGATGCGGTCCGCGATCTCGTCCTCGAGCTCGTCGGTGTTGTCGCCGCATGCTGCCACGCCGAGGGCGAGAGGCATCCCGAGGAGCGCTACGACCAACCACTTCATCTGCTTCATTCGATATTCCTCCTTGGCTAGCGCCATGAGTGGGCTGTCTCGCCGCACCGGCGTCTGCTGCCCCAAAGCAGATGTAGTGCCAAGTCGTCGCCGGCTGGCGGCAGCACGTCTCTCCCAGCCTCACAGATCGCGCGCGGCATGGGATCTGCCGCTCCCCAGGCCCTGACTGCAGGGCGTCTCGACCCAGCCGCAGACAGGGCCTCCGCTCGTTGGGACCCTCGCTGGCGGGGCAAAGCGCACCGAACTGTGGCAGCGATGCGGCGCCCTTTGAGTGCTCAGTCTTCGCGTGGTGGGGCTACCGGCGCTTGGTTGGGAGCGTCGGTGGGCGTACCACTGGGCGTTCGTTCCGACGAGCCTTCCGGGTCGAGCCCTCGATGCTTGCGCGCGAGGATACGTTGCAGGTCATTTTCGTGGCGTATGACCTCAGCTCGAAGCACGCCAAGGAGCAGGCGGTCTGCCTCGTCCGGGCTCGACAACAGCGGCATGATGAGCGTCTGCCCGTCGCTCAAGACCAGCGTAGTGCGGGCACTGAGGTCACGAGCGACCGAGCGCAGCTCGACCCCCAGGCGCAGCCTTCCCTCGGGAAGCACATGGGACACGAAGTGCCAGGTGTAGTCGGCGTCGCCCCGGGTGCCTCCCGTTCTCAAGGTTCGTGGGCTGCCGTCCTCCAGCAGCACGCGCACCGAGACTTGTGGCGTCACCTCGCTTCCCGTCTCGCGGGCGCTCCAGGCCGCGGCCGGCCCGAGGCGTGCCAGATCCGCGATGGCGCTCGGCGGAGCTCGGAAGATGGCGGCTTCGACGAAGGCTTGGCCTGGCCGCGCCGGCTCTTCCGCTGCGGCGGGCGCCGGAATGGCCGCGGCCGCCGCGAGCTCAGGCGGCACTGGTGATATCGACGCCGAGGGAGGATCGTGGGAGAACGGAACCCGCCGAGGGGGCGGCGAGACAGGGGCACGGGGCAGGCCGCCAGGTGTTGGTGAGGTGGTGCTGCTGGGCGCGGAAGCTGGGTTCGTCGCGGCCACGGGGGAGGCACTAGCGCTGCTGCCGCATCCGAGTACGCCGTTCAGCGCAGCTGCCAACAGGGCCGCGGTCGTGGCAGCCTCCGGCTCCCACCGCCTCCGTATCTCGTTGAGTGCTGCTTTCCCGAACGTTACGCTCACGGCTTCATTTCCTGGGCGCGGATGTGGACGGGGGCGCAGGGCGGCACGAGGGTGGCTCGCTGCGGGGCGAGAGCTGCGCACCGCGATCCGTCGGATCGAAGAGGCGTTCGAAATGGTCGTAGATGGCGCGGGAGTTGAGCCGCCCCCAGAAGGTGCTGATACCAAGCCAGATGGCGATGCCGTTCAGATCGTCGAAATGGCGAGGGACGTAGCGGGGAGCCCGCACGACGCCTTCGTGCGCCCGCTCGGCCAGCACCGGGATGTCCTCTAGAGCCACCTTGCCAACGAAGAGCCAGCGTATGAGCTCGGGCCGCCCTCGCGCGATGGCGCTCTGCATGAAATTGTAGTTGCTGACCACTCCTTTCATGTAGACGATGTCCTTCGTGAAGGGTGCGCCGCCAGCTGTAGTGCCGCCGCGGAAGACGCGGTGCGCGTTCCACACGCAGTCCTCCTCGTCATAACCCTCGGTGCGGAACCAATCGAAGACCTCCAAGAAGTCCGCCCCGGACTCCGCTTTGTCTACCGCGAGCACGCGGTCGTTCAAGCGCCGGGCGCGGCGCGGATAGCTCGCGAAGGTGAGCACCTCGAGAAGGGATGCCAAGCCCTCCTGGGTGGCGGCTACCCGGGGCGGCCCCTTGGCGAGCCAACGCGCGACGGGCTGGTGCTGCCCATTGAGGCTCGTGGCGACGTGGGCCCAGCCTTCGTGCACCTCCAGCACGCGAATGTCGCGGGGGGTAAAAAGAGCTCCGCGCCGCACCTTCACGTAATCACTGCCTGCCGCGGCGTCCGCGACGATGCCGTCGTCCAAAATGACACGGATAGTGCCGGGGCCGAAGGTCTCCCTGAACCGTCGCTCGAGCTCCGCCACCACCTCTTCTGCGCCGACGCTGCGCTGCTGGGGTGGGCCGAGCAGTGAATCGTCGAGCTCCGTGAGCACCTGGTAAAGGTCCCGAGCCAGATCTCGGACCTCGGTGACGCCATCCTTGAAGACGTCCCGCGCGGAGCCATAGAGCTCACGGCTGAGCTCATAGAAGCGGCGCGTTCCGCGCGCCTCCAGCATCTCGATGAGGCGCGCGTACTCGCTCGCGCTTGCTTGCAGGATGCCACCGATGGCGTCGCTCGGACCAAGCTCGCGGCGCACGTCCGCGGCCAACTCGCGGAACCGTGCTTTCAATGGCGCGGGATCGAACCCGAGAGGGATGGCCTGATAGTAGGCCCTGTCGATACGGGGTGGCTCTCTCCACCGCGACGTTCGGAAGGCATCGAACACCTCTCCTGGCCATTTGATATGGTCCAATACGCGAATGGGGCGCTGGGCATCAACGAGCCGCTGCGCCAAACCCGCGACTCGCTCCTTGTAGGATCGCCAAGGACCGCAGGCGGGAACCGCATCGAGCTGGGGGGGCGCGGCGGCTGAGGTAGCGGGGTCCGCCCCCGTGAGCGGCATCAGGGCATCGGCGAGGGATGCTGGTGCCGCGGAGTGGGTCGCGGCCGCGTCTGTGAGGCCGAGCGCGTGCGGCGCCAGGGTGCTGGGATCGGGGACGAGGGGCGGGGACGAAGCGACCATGTCGAGCTAGCATGGCAGCAGATGCCTGACGGCGGTAGGACCGCGGGAGTGACGTCGACCCTGCCTGCGACGCAGGCGTGGCGCACGGGTAGGGGCCATGGCGCCCGGCATGCTGCGCGGTGTTACGTGCTCTTTCCTTCGTGCTGCCGCGTTACCCGCAGCTGGTGTGGATCGACGCCGTCCAGGCAACGGACGTTGACCATGGCCCATGCCGAACCGTCCTCCCCGGATCCTTCGGCGAAGGGCCGCACGCCGCATACCGAACAGAAGGTGTGGTGGATGGACTTCTTCCCGAACTGGTAGTCCGTGAGCAGCTCGCGGCCAGCGGTGGCCTGAAGCTTGTCCCCAGGAATGAAGGCCATGACGGCGCCGGTTTTGCCGCAAATGGAGCAGTTGCACGTCATGAGGTTTTCGAGCTCGAGATCCGCCTTGAAACGCACGGCGCCGCAATGGCAACCGCCTTCGTGAAGGGTCATGAAAGGCTCCTTGGAAGAACGACCGGGCACAGCACGGACCGGCTGGTTGCTCCTGCCGTGCCCGAGGCACGAGCCATAGGCCTCGGTGCCGCGATCCGCAACGGCGTTCGTGGGGCTCGTAGTGGGCAACACACTCAATCGATGATGGCGCTTCGGGAGGCGCCCGGCGTACCGCGCCTGCGGGCCGGGAATGGTCTCGAGTGTCTCTCGCGTTTCGAGTCGGCCGTATGGCATCCGCGAGGCTGTTACGGTGAGGGTCGGCGCGTTGCGGAGGTGGAGACATCTGAACGTGCTGCGCGTGCACCTGTGCTGCCTGGCGACTGGCTCCTGGTTGAGCCAGTCTGTGCCAATTTCCCGAGGCGATCGCCTCCCGAGGCGCCGAGCACGTTGGCAAGCTGGCTTGCCGCGCGGCCCGACCGCCGCCAACTGCGGTGGCGAGTTCGCGCTCGACGCCGCGACTGCTTTGCTGTCTAGCGTTTCGTGATACTGTCGCTCCGGGAAGGTAACGGTACAGGTGGGCGCCGCCTAACCTTGCACCAGCGGAACGATGATAGGGATGGTAGCAACAACGGTGAACGCGAACAGGCCCGGCGGAGGTCACCGGTCTGATCAGACGACTGCGCAGCCATTGGGGGCCGTGTGCCAGGGGATGGCCACGCCATGAAGCCACCGAGCTCGCTGCGGCGGCGTCCTTCGCCCAAGCGGTTCGCGCGCCTCCGGCGGCCCCTGCACCTCGGAGTCACCCCCAGCCTGCTCCCTCCATTGGCGGCCCGAGACGATCGCCGGGAGCTCGGCGTTGTCGCCGTCGTGGTGCCCTGCTACCGCGTCGCCCAACGGATTGATCACGTGGTTCGCTCGATGCCTGCCTTCGTGCGACACATCATCGTCGTCGACGACGCATGTCCGGTCGGGTCTGGGGACATTGCCCTCTCCGTCGGGGATCCGCGCGTCGTGCTACTGCGTCACGGAGCGAACAGGGGCGTGGGTGGAGCCATGAAGACGGGTTTCGAGCACGCCCTGAGCCTGCGCGTGGATGTGGTCGTGAAGATGGACGGCGACGGTCAGATGGATCCCAGCTGGCTCCCCAAGCTCATCGAGCCGCTGATGCGCGGGCGCGCCGCTTTCACGAAAGGCAATCGCCTCCGCAACCTGAGGCAGCTCTCCATGATGCCTTTCGCGCGTCGCATGGGCAACATTGGACTCTCCTTCCTGACGAAGGTCGCTTCTGGCTACTGGCACATCTCGGATCCTACGAACGGCTACGTGGCTCTCCGCTCGGATGTGCTGGCAAGCCTGGACGTCGCTGCCCTCAGCAACGGCTATTACTTCGAGACGAGCCTGCTCGTCGAGCTCGGCAAGCACGGATTTCGTATCGAGGAGGTTGCCATGCCCCCCCGATATGACGACGAACCGAGTTCGCTGTCGATAGTGCGTGCCCTGTTCGGCTTTCCTCCACGGCTGTTGAAGTCGGCAGCATGCCGCTTCGCCTACAGGCACTTCTGGCACGATTTCACGCCCAGTGCGCTGCTGCTGCTCGCTGGGCTGCCCCTCGTGCTGTGGGGGCTCGGGTTCGGTGGAGTCTCCTGGTGGCAATCCATTCGCGAGGGAGCGCCAGCGTCGGCGGGGACGGTGATGCTCGCTGGGCTGCCGTTCATCATCGGTGTCAACTTCCTCCTTCAGGCGGTAACATTCGAGATGCTTGGGAACTTCAACAATAGAACCGCGGGCGGGGGGAGCGACTCATGATGGTGCTCCTTCGTCGGGCATGGCGCGCCTTCTGGGCCGCGAGCAGCGTCCTCGATAGGTGGAAAGGCGCCCCCGTCCTTGCGTTGATGCTTTCGCTGTGCGCCTTTGACCGCATCGCGACCAACCTCTCCGTCACGCTGTCCGTGGCGAAGCAGGTGAAACGAATCAACCCCGACGCCAAGCTCTACTGGGGGGTTGCCAAGAACCTGGCGGAAGGGAACGGATTCGAGGACACGGTTCGCAATTTCGAGATCCTACCTACCGTCGGCCATCCGGGGCTGATGGCGCTCGCCTGGAGTCAGTTCGGGTGGACCCCGGCCCAGTACACCCTGTTCACCACATGGCTAGCTTCCGCCCTCCTCATCTGGGCGGTGTACCGCTACTCGCGTAGTGTGCTGACTACTGTAGCGGCGCTCCTGCTGGTGCGCGAGATGCTTCTGGGGGTCCGATGGCTCGCCGGCAATGTCGAGTCCTCCGTGATGCTTGCCACTGCGGTGCTGGTCGCCGCCCTCGTCGAGCTCTACCGCCAGCCGCGCTGGCTGCCGTGGGGTATCCTTGCGGGGCTCGCGATGGCGCTGCACCTCCTCGTTAGGCCAGTCTTCCTTTTCCCCGTCCATTTGCTCACGCTGCTCGGGATCGCTCTCTGGCTCGTCCCGAAGTGGCGCGAGCGTTGGCTTCCGTCGCGCCGAGGAGCCTTCGGGGCAGTGATGGTCGCCCTGCTCATCGCAGAGGGGGTCGTTGGAGGGATGCGACTCTATTCAGAAGCCGAGTACGGTGACAGCCGCCTCGCGACGGGCACCTATGGAGCCTGGCCGCTCTACTGCGCCAACAACCCGTACGTCGGCCCGGAGGAGGGAGACAGGAAGCCCAAGGATGAACCCGGCTTCATGAAGCGCGCAAAGCTTGTCGTGCCGCGCTACGGTGGTTCCATCGAGATCGGGTGGCAGGCGCGTCAGCGTCTGCTCTTGAACGATGTGCTTGCGTACTGGCGAGAGGAGCCGCTTCGGGCGTTTCGAGGGTGGTGGTGGAGGCTGTCTCGCTTCACCGGGTTCAACGAGCAAGTTGCCGAGTCGCGACAACGGGCGGTGCACGCGGGCTCTCTGGTGACGCTGCTGATCCTCACGGGTGCGGGCTTCCTATCACGACGGCCGCGCTGGGGTATGGGGACGGTGGTTCTCGCGATATTCTTCTGCTACGCAGGGATCCACTCCCTCTTCGTGTGGGCCGGGCTGCGCTACGTCTACCACCTGTTCCCTCTGCTCGCCGTGGGCATCCTCTTCGCGGCGAGTGACCTGCTCCGACCTGCGCTAGCTCGCGCCCCCACCCACGAGAACGACGGGGAGGCTGCCTCTGACGCCAGCTTGCCGCCGGAACCGGTCGGTGCAATCCTCGATGACCCGCAGCCTCATGGGTTCTGACGACGTGACGAGAGCCGGTTGCTGCGAGCCGCTGGCGGCGCTCGCTCTTCCTCGGCGCCTCTGGCGGTTCTCCGGGATGCGCTACCTGTGCGTGGGTTTTGCTCTGTTCCTGCTTGGTACTGTCATTGTGTTCGTCGCCGCGCGCGGCTTCGGCTGGGACGTGCGGCTCGCGGAGGCGAGCGGGCGTATCGTGGGGGCCTGCGTCGGTTTCCTCGCCCATCGGTGGATTACGTTTCCTACCGCGCCAGGCGGGGCCAGAGCACTGAGAGGACAGACCTCCAGCTACGTGGCGCTCGCCATCCTGAACGTCTTGGTGGCGCCGTGGGTTTTGTACGCCCTCTACCACGCCTTGGACTCCCAGCTGCTGCTCGCCAAGGTGTTGACGGAGGCCATCTTGGTTGGGGAGACCTACGCGGTATTGCGTGTCGTGGTCTTCGCCCAACGCGGGCCGAGTCAAAGAGCGGAATAGCGGCCCCGGATGCGCTGAGGTCAGCCGAGCCCTTCCGTTTCCCGCGCACCCTTCGCGCATACCGGAACTGCGCAGGGGACCTGAAACTCGTTTCATCCCGCCGCTGCCGCCGCTATCCTCGCACGTCGAGATGGTGCTGCTGACAACGAATACCGCCGTCCTGTTTCTCTCTGCAGCGTTGGGCATTGCGGGCTGTGTCCGGGGTTGTAAGCGCCCTCCTGCGACACCTGATCGACGAGTCAGGGAGGGTACCATGGCACCTGCCCCTTCGCGTCATCGCCTCGTCACGGTGAGCGACCCGCTTGTAGGAGTCATGGGAAGGGTGGACCGCAGCGAAAGCGATTCCCTTCGTGTCGGCTATCCCGGTGTTACGCTACGTGTCACCTTCGAGGGGCCAAGGGTCGCATGGCGTGCAAGCTGTGCGACCTCTGACTGTCGCGTGGTGGTGGTCACCGACGGCAAGCCGGCGAAGGTCATTCGCTTGCTGCAGGGCGAGGCAGAGTATGTGCTCGCCGAGGGGCTTGCCCCTGGGGTACATACGGTCGACGTCGTTCAGCGTACCGAGACGTGGCAGGGTATCGTGACCGTTCGTGGCTTTGTCTTTCCAGCCGAAGCGAGGGTGTTGGCGCCTGCGGCGTGGCCGGACCGAAGGCTGCTTTTCATCGGGGACTCGGTGACCTGTGGGGAGGGGGTGGATAGGGCGTCGTTGCAGCCAGGCGAGCAGTCCTCGGGCGCAGACGCGTACGGATCCTACGGTATGCTCATTGCTCGAGCGCTGGGCGCGCAGTGCCATCTCGTCTGTTATGGTGGGCGCGGGCTGGTTCGGGACTGGCAGGGCCGCGGGGATAGCCTCAACGCGCCCCAGTTCTTCCATCTGGCCTTGCCCGAGGAAACCGCGCCCGTCGTGTGGGATCACAGGGAGTACGCGCCGGACCTCGTTTTCGTCTCCCTTGGCACGAACGACTTCAACGCGGAGCTGGGAGCCCCGCCAGCGCGGCAGGTGTTCGTCGGCGCCTACGTCGAGTTTCTGCGCGTCATCCGCGCGACCTATCCGCGCGCCAAGGTCGTCCTGACGGAGGGCGCCATCGTCAAGGACGAGAGCCATGGCGAGAAGCGCAAGTCGCTCCTGCGAGCGTACATCGCCGAGGTCGTCGAAATCCTCGCCGCCCCGGAGGTGGTCTTCATCCCCTCGACCTACTACCCAGGTGACTTGGCCGATGCTCACCCCACCGGGGAAGAGCATGTGAAGATGGCCGAGGATTTCGTGCCGGACTTGGCTCGGCTCTTGGGCTGGTGAATTGGCCGGACCAGTAGCAGCCGTCAGCGCTTGCGTGCTTGGCGCTCTTGCTTGCCCTCGCGTCGGGTCGCCCTATGTTCCCACGCGCTACCGCGGAGACGAGACGTGCAACGCGCCACCCCCGACTCCCCACGGGTCTTCAAGAACGATTTTCTCGACCTTATGTCCCGGACCCACTGGGCGACCGTGCCCGTGTTGTGGGTGCCCGTTTGCGCCTTCATGCTGTGGCATAGCGCTTCGAGGAGCGGGGCAGGTTGGCTGCTGACGCTCGTGGTGGCGGGCGTCGGCTTCGTCGCGTGGACGCTGACCGAGTATTGGCTGCACCGAACGTTCTTCCACTGGCAGCCTCCCGGGCGACTTGGTGAGAGGATGCATTTCTTCGTCCATGGGGTGCACCATCGCTGGCCCAAGGACAAGTACCGGCTCGTAATGCCCCCGGGGGTGAGCATCGTGCTCTACTTCGCCTTTCTCGCGCTGTTCTACCCGGTGCTCGGCGCCACCTACGTTTGGGCGTGGCACGCCGGCTTCGTTCTTGGCTACGTTTTCTACGACGTGACGCACTACTATATCCATCACGCCAGCCCGAAATCGCGTTATGGTCTTCGCTTGAAGAAGAACCACATGCTGCACCATTTCGCGGACACGACCTCTCGTTTCGCTGTCTCGAATATGGTTTGGGACCGCGTGTTCGGGACCGTTGGCAGCCGCGCCCTTCGCTAGGACGTCCAGAGCCGCGCCCTGCCCTGGACGGTCCTGTGGGCCGTTGGTGGGCTCTCCGCCGTCCCCCCCTTGCTCTTCAGCCTGCTCCGCGCCAGGTCTACGACGGCGGTGCTTCTACCGCTCGGAAAGGAGAAACCATGATCGTCATCTTCGGCGCAACGGGGAATACGGGGAGCGTCGCAGCGCGGGAGCTTCTGGGCAAAGGCTCGAGGCTGCGCGTCGTCGGGCGGAGTCGGCAGCGCTTGGCTTCATTGGAGAAGCACGGGGCTCAGGCGGTGGAGGCAGATCTGGAGGACGGCGCCTCTGTGCGTCGCGCCCTCGAGGGAGCGGAGGCAGCCTATGTGCTCATCCCGCCCAACTTCGCGGCAGCCGATTTCCGCGCCTACCAGGATCGCGTCGCTCGTATCATCGGCGACGCCGTCGAGGCGTCCGGCTGCCCGCGCGTGGTCATGCTCAGCAGCCTTGGCGCTCAGCATTCCCAAGGCACGGGGCCGATCGTCGGGCTCTACCAGCTCGAGAAGACCTTGCGCGCGCTCGAAAGCGTGGAGGTGCTTGCCATTCGCGCGGGCTACTTCATGGAGAACTTCCTGACGGACGTGGGCGCGGTGAAGGAGCAGGGGGTCCTCGCGGCTCCAGGCCCGGCGGACGCGCCCCTGTCACTCATCGCTGCTGCGGACATTGGCGCCTACGCGGCGCAGCGTTTGGGATCCCTCGACTTCCAGGGTTTCGAAGTCGTGAATCTCGTTGGGCCGCGTCCCGTCACCTTCGGAGAGCTGACTGCCATCATCGGCAAGGCCATCGGTAAGCCGGACCTCCCCTTCACCCAGCTCTCCTACGAGGATGCCCAGCGCGGCATGGTCGCCGGGGGTGTGCCTGCTGAGCTGGCCAAGCTCTACATAGAGCTCTACCAAGGCGCGGCCCGCGGTCTGTTGGCACCAGAGGAGGGGACGCCCGTGGTCCAAACGCCCACCCCGGTCGAACGCTTCGCTGATACCTTCGCAGAGGCGTACCGGGGGGCCTGAGCACCGGCGCGACAGCGCGAATAGAACCGCGGATGGCATGCTGCTGCGCTGGTGGGTCTCTCCAAGGCCACGACGTGGCACACCTCGGGACAGGAATGTCGCTGGGCGAGTGCGTCTGGCGCCTGCTCTGCAAGTGTTGAAGCAGGGGAGCTCGGGGCCGCGAAGGCGGACCGCCGCGGGGGTCAGTATTCCGGCCCCTTGCACGCTAGACTTGGCACCAAGGTTGCGATCAGATGGCGCTCTTCAAGCGAGAAGGAGAAACAGATGTCGTATCGCTTCGGGTTTGGTTCGGTTCCGGCGCTCATGGGCCTGCTGCTGCTGCCGGCCTGCGGTGACGATTCCGACGACACCGGCGGTCCAGGTGGCGCTGCGGGGAGTGTGATCGCTGTGGGCGGTGCGTCCACCGGCGGCGGGTCTGGAGGAGGGGGCGTCGGGGGTGGCTCGAGCGGTGGAGGCGCAGGGGCCGGCGCTGGTGACGGCGGGGCAGGTAGCCATACCGGTGGAGCACTGGGTAGCGCCGGAAACGCGGCGGGCTCCGAGAACGGCAGCGCGGGGGAGGCGGGCTCCGAAAACGGCGGCGCGGGGGCTGAAGCAGGCGGCGCGGCTTCAGGCGGCGCGGCTTCAGGCGGCGCGGCTTCGGGCGGCGCGGCCTCGGGCGGCGCCGCCGGGGCCAGTTCCGGCGCAGGGGGCGAGGACAGCGGCAGTGCTGGAGCTGGCGGCGACGGTGGAGACGAACGCTTCACGAACTGCCCCTCGGCGGACGACTACGCGGGGGATTCAAGCTGGCCTCATACGCTCGAGGTGACAGATGAGGCCATCTACTGCGCTACGTTCAACGAGACCCGCACCTTGAAGGAAGAGCTCGCAGCCAAGGCCCTATTGCGTGTCACCCCGGGGAGCTACCGGTTGCCGGATGCGGATACCGCTGGTCTCGGCCTGCCGCTGTGCGTCGCGTTCGGTCAGGAAGGGATGGCCGTTGCCGCAGCGCCAGGCGCCATGACGTACCAGGCCGGAACCTATGCAGACATCGTCACGCACCGCTACCGGTTCGTGGAGCACCTCCCCGATCCCGAGCGGCGCATCGAGGCGAGCCTGAGTGTCGGGCTTCTCGCCGGGCAGATGCCGGGTATGCTCGTTGATGGCAGCGCGCCCGATGCCTTCGACGAATCGGCGCCGAGCGCCACCTTCACCCTCTGCCAGGGCGCCAGCGAGGACTGCGTCGTGGACCGTCTATTCGGGTCCTGCACCCATGAGAACGCGACCCTTCACCTCCACGAGGTGGAGCTCGATACGGGGAACGTGCTGCTCGAGCTGCGAATCGGGTCCTCTTTTGCCGGCACCGAGCCGGGTGCATTCGTGCGCGCGTCCGGCAGCTTCCGAGGCACCGCCTTCGACCAACAAGACTACTTCAAGCTCGTCTACCACCCGACGCACCACCATTTCGAGCGCTACTTCGCCGTGCTGTTCGACGAACCGATCGGCGGAGTCTGCGGGGTCGAGATCGGGGGGCTCGAGCCTTTCGACGACTACGCGGAGGATGATGCGTATGCCGTCGACTGCGAGCTCAACCGTTTGCAGCCGCTTTCCGTGGTGCGGTACGTACACCGGGTAGCGGACTGAGGTGTCCGTGATGGGAACCGTCGCGCGAGTTTTCATGCACTCGCTGTTCGTCCTGGTCACGGCCCGCGTTGTGACCGCCTGCGAGGACGGCGACGAGAGCGTCTCACCATGTCACGGGCGGCGCGGCTGCTCTGCGGGCGCCGCTGGCTCTGCGGGTGCGGGCGGTGGCTCCGCGGCTGCGGGCACGAGCGCGGCTGGGGTCGCGGGGGTAGCGGGGATGAGCGCAGCGGGGGCCGCCGGTGTCAGCGGTTCGATGGGAGGCACGAGTGCCGGCGGCGGCACAGGACCCATAGGCTCCGTCGACTCCCTCACGAGCTTGCCGTCGCGCGACCACTATGCAGCGCTCTCCGGCGCTGGAGCGGAGGTGAAGTACCTCGCGATCGTGGATGGCGTGGAACCGCCTGCTGTTTTCGGTGGAGCATCGTGCCTATTTCAGAACACGGCAAAGTACCCCTACCACCTGCAGTTCCTGCGCACCTTCCCCGAATATTCGACTCTCGCCTCCGAGCGATACGCCGACATGGTCCTGCGGCGCACCAGCCGCGTGGCGTGGGGCGGCGGCCTGAAGCTCTCCCCCGCCACCCAGCACCCCGTCAGCGGCAATCTCGGTGTTCTCGCCTATGTCGTCTACAGCGAGTCGTCGCCGAGTGAGCTTCTCACCGTGCAGGATGTCGTCGAGGCGGATCAGCGTCTCAAGGACTGCATCGGCTTCGCTGCCGACTGGCTCGTCTTCATGCCGGACGGCGCCGCTCAGGCCCAGGCTGTGGAGGGTATGGCCGACGAGCTCCGAGCGGCTGGGGTGGCCGTGATCGAGCCGGCAGCGCTGCGCTCAGGGCTCGTCGCGGAGACCTACAGCGAGGGAGAGGGCTATGGGTACTTGAAGCTCCTCACGCAGGGAGCGGGTCTGGACGGGATCGGACCGCGTGACGTGCTCGTCACAGAGACGGCGCCGAACGACCTGGGTCTGGTCGCCGGGCTCGTTACGGAGAACCCGCAGAGTCAGGCGAGCCATGTCAACTTGAGGCTGCGAGAGAAGGGTGTCCCGAGCGCATCCGTTCCCGCCATCTCGAGCAACGTGGCGCTCTCGGCGCTGACCGGGAGCCTGGTTCGTATCATCGCCGAGGGAACGAGCGTCGAGATCGAGCCGGCTCGCCTCGATGAGGCCGAAGCGTTCTGGCGAGAGCGCCAACCCGAGATCGGAGAGCCGCCCCTCGATCTCGAGCGCGACGCCCTCACGCCGTTCGACGACCTACGCGCCTCCGACGCAGGTGCGTTTGGAAGCAAGGCAAGCAATCTTGGAGAGCTCACTCGCGTCTTGCCCCCGGACAGCCGCGTCGAGGGCTTCGCGATCCCGCTCCGAGCTTACGCGGACTTCATGGGCGAACGCGGGCTCGCGGTGGAGGTGGAGGCGCTGCTGGGTGAGCCCCTCGTGCGCACAGACGCCACCTACAAGGCGCGTCGTCTCGACGCGCTCCGGGACCGTGTGCGCTCGGCTGCGTTGCTCCCCGACTTCGTCCAGGCCCTAGAGGAGGCGGTGCTGAGCAGCTATGGTGAGGCGGGGCTCACGACGCGTTTGCGCTTTCGGAGCAGCACCAATGCGGAAGACCTTCCCGAGGTGTCCGGAGCAGGGCTCTATGACTCGCGCAGTGGCTGTCTCGCCGATGACCTGGACGGGGACAGCGCAGGACCTTCGGCATGTCTTCAACCCGACCAGGAGGCGTACCTCCGGGACGAACTGATGCGGCGCCAAGCCGAGCTTGCTGCTCACCCCGAGCGTATCTACCTGACCGACATCATTGAAGACCTGGAGGAGGATCTCACGGAGGAAAAGAGCGCAGTGCACGCGATACGTCGTGTCTGGGCGAGCCTCTGGAACGAGCGGGCCTTCGACGACCGGGAATACTACGGGATCGATCACCGGCGCGTCTTCATGGGCCTCGCCGTGCACCCAGCCTTCGTTGGCGAGCAGTTGGAAGCCGTCGCTCTCACGAATCTGGAGCCTAGGGCAGCCGAACCCATTTATCGCATAGTGAGTCAAGCCGGGGAGATCGGCGTCGCGCGTCCCGCCGATCCATCGGCCACTCCCGAGATTCTGAGCTTCCGACGCAGTGAAGACTCCCTGCCGAGCGCGCTCACCCTGGTGCAGCCATCCTCCTTGGCAAGCGGAGGCGAGAGCCTGTGGTCCGAGGCGGGCGTGGGCGAACTCGCGAGCATGCTTTTCCAGCTTCAGGACCACTTCGCCACGACGGTCTACGAGGACATCGAGGATTTGGCCCTCGATATAGAGGTGGATGTGACGAGGGACGGCCGCATCGTCGCCAAACAGGTGCGCCCCTACCTAAGCGCCCAGTAGCGGGTAAACCGAAGGTGGCGCTACGACGGCACCACCTTCGCTCCCAAACGTCGCCTAGCCGAGCGCCGTGCTCGGGCCGGCGGCGTGAGCCCCACTCACGGGCAATGGAGGGTGGTGGTGCCGGTGCTGTAACCACCCATGACGTACCACAGGGATGCGTTGGAGAGGCTCGTCAGTTTGGACTGCAGACTCGAGCCGCCGACCTCGTCGTCGTTCCAGTACCCGTTCCCGCCGCCGACGGTTGGATCGATTGCGTAGAGGATGGGGTCGCCGCCGTCCGCGCTGGTCGTGTGCGCCTGGCCTTGATCACAGCCCCAGTATGCCAGCGAGCCGCCATTGATGCTCTGGTCGTTCCAGGTCAACGTGGTGCCGCCCGACCGGGTGCAAGTTACATTGGTCACCCCTCGCGAGCTGCCATAGCCCCAGACGACCAGCTGGTAGGTGTCGGCATTGCCGGAGTTCGTCCAGGTGAGCTGCGAATAGAGGTCTGGCCCGCTGTCGTCGTCAATCGCCATTGTGGAGAAGCGAGCCTGATGCCTACACTGTGGATCGCACACGCCGCCCGTGTAGCCATCGTAGCGCCACAAGAGCGCCATCACGGTGTCCATGGCGGCGCCGTTCTGGGTCGTGCTGCAGGTGACCGTCTGCCCCGCCGCTACGGGGACCTGGGCATGAAAGACCCTTCCGCGGTTCACGTCTTGGCTCCAGGAGCCTTTCGCGGTGAGGTCTTGCTCAAGCACCTCCTTCTCCACGGGAGCGCCGTCGTCTTCCGGGGCGTACTCGAAGTCAGCGGCACTGGCTTCGTCCTCGATCTGCACCTTATTCCCAGCGGTCTCGTCCATCGCTTCGACGGCGCAGCCCCCTGCGAGTAGAGCGAATCCCAACGCAGCACCTGTACGACAAACGAGGGATGTCTTGTGAATGTGCATCTGACTCTCCTTCTTTCTCATCGACCCTCGACATTGTGTCGGGGGAGGCCCGGCTCATGGCGCTGCGGAAAGGGCCCGCACAGCACTTCTTGGGTGCGCCTCCAGCGAGTAGCTCGACGACTGCCATGGCTCGACCGGCGCAGAATCCCTGTGCCGGACACTCTGCCACCGACGACCTCGCAGAGCTCACGTCGCGAACGCGAGCAAGTCTTCAGGATATGCTTCCTCTGAAACGGAATGTGCTGTGCTTCTGACCACGCCAGTTCCCCGCGCCGTGGTGAACCACAGAGTGCTCTTCTCGCAGGGAGCCGTCAACGCTGGTGGCGTCCGTCTCGCGTCAGATCTTGCGTCAGACAGGAGGCGAATGCGCTGGCGCCCTCGGTGCGCTGCGGCGAGTCGTCAGGTTCCAGAGTCAGCGACACGCCGACTGGGTTCCGGATGTGCCAGGACGCAAGACTGATGAACCAGCGTCTCGAGAGAGCCTCTCTCCGTAACCCTTGCTGCGTTGTGGGGTCCCTCTGGCGACGCGGAGCTGGGCAGGATCACGAGAGCGACAACCGCGATAGCAGACCATGGGCGACCTGTGCTGGAGGTCGCTCCGTGTCCACGACGACATGCTCGCCGGGTGATAGCTCGCGTGGTGGCTGCCAGCCCGCTGCCAGGACATCGAAGAGCTCGACCGAAGCATCGCTCGGCCCCTTGCCTCGTCTCGCCCGCTCCACGAGTCGGGATCTGCACGTGTCATGGCTCGCGCGCGCTTCCACGAAGCAGAAACGCGCGCCGTGTTGGCGCGCGAGGTCACGGGCGCGTAGCCTCATCTCGCTCTCGCGGAAAGAGGCATCCAGAATCACCGTGCGCCCAGACGCGATGATCGCCTCGGCGGCTTCGAGGACCGCCTCATAGACCCGAGCCGTGCGCGCTGGCCTGTATTGGCCCTCGAACGCCGAAGCCCTCTGATTGGTGTCTTCCGGAATCCCTTGCATCTGTTTGCGCACGCGGTCTGTGCTGACGACGGGTACGCACAGCTCCGCCTGCAGCGCATTGGCGAGTGTGGACTTTCCCGCACCGATGATGCCGCCGACGGCGATGATGGCAGGCGCGACCGAGTTGCCCCGTCGCTTCTCCGCCAAAGCCAATGCGTAATAGCGGCGGGCTTCGGCTGCGGCGCTCCGTCTGGTTTCCTCTTCGAAGGAATCGTCCTCTGCGATCATCGCGGCGACCTTGGCCCGAACGTGCGCGCGATAGCTCTCGTAGAAATCGATGACGCGGTAGAGTCCGAAATCCCCGCTGTCGCTGGCGTACTGTGCGAGGAGGTGTTCCGAGAGATCCGGACGCCCCCGCCAGCGCAGGTCCATGGCCAGGAACGCAAGGTCGGCACAGGTGTCGCCGAACCGGAAGCGCTCGTTGAACTCGATGCAGTCGATGACGTTCATACCTGTCGGCTCCAGGTAGAAGTGCTCGAGGCGCAGGTCTCCGTGACCGTCGCGCGAATGGCCTGCCGCGGCACGCCCGGAGAGCGTCTCGCCGTTGGTTCTCAGGAATTCGCGTTGCCAAGCCTCCAGCTCTTTCGCTCTGGGGCCCGGGAGGTACCGATGGATCGAACTCCGAGTCTGCTCGAAGTTCTCCTTGACGTTATCCTCGACCACGGATGGCTCCCCGTAGTGCTGGGTGGCCGCATCGCAGCGGGCCTTACGATGGAACTCGGAGATTGTTGCCGCCATGGTCGAGATGTCGTCGTGGGCGAGCTCACCACGCTCGAGGAGCAGGTCCGCGCGGTTCTCGTCGCGAAGCCGCCGCATGTGCACGACCCAGTCGATGACGGGGCCCTCGCCGCCGGGGCGAATGTTGCCATTGCGGTCGCGGGTCACGGGCAGCACCCCGTGGTAGACATCCTTCGAGAGGCGGCCGTTCAGCTGCACTTCGGCTTCGCAAGCCACACGGCGGCGCTCTGCGCTGGAGAAATCCAAGAACCCGAGGTCCACGGGCTTCTTGAGCTTGAAGGCGTCCTCGCCTCGGAGGTACACAAGCGATATATGGGTCTCGTGGACCGTCTCCGCCCAGGCCGCGAGAGCGCCCCTTAGCTCCTCGAAGCTCACCACTGCTGTTTGGGTGCAGCTCCCGCTAGGCGCGGCGCCTGCCGCCTGGCTGCGCGACTGATGCTGTTCTGGCATGACGGACGGCAACGCAAGACCGAGGCCAGGGGCGAGTGCCTCAATACCGACAGGTTAGATGTGGCGATCTGCCACACGGGTTGCGGTTGTTGGCGTGGCCGCGAGCGCTGGTGCCACTCATTCGAACCTGCCACGCTCGTGGGGCGCGTCGTAGTCGATCTCGGGGCCAACTGGAACGATGCGCTGTGGATTGATGCCTTCATGGCTACAGAAGTAGTGGCGCTTGATGTGCTCCAGGTTGCAGGTTTCTCGGACTCCGGGTACCTGATAGAGGTCACAGACGTAGCCCCATAGGTTTGGGTAGTCGCGAAGACGGCGCTGATTGCACTTGAAGTGGTAGTGGTATACGGGATCGAAGCGGAACAGCGTCGTAAAGAGGCACCAGTCGGCCTCTGTAATCGTGTTGCCGAGAAGGTAGCGCTGCTGCCCGAGGCGGCGGTCGTAGTGATCGAGTGCTGCGAACAGCTCTGCCACGGCTTCCTCGTAAGCGGTCTGTGTGGTCGCGAACCCAGCCCGGTACACCCCGTTATTGATGGGCTCGTAGATGGCGGCGATCAGGGTGTCAACGTCTTTGGCTTTTCCAGTGGGCAGGAACGAGACGCTGCTGTCGCCGTATTCGGCGAACTCGACATCGAGCATTCGCATGATCTCTCGCGATTCGTTGTTCACGATGGTCTCTTGCTTCCTATCCCATAACACCGGGACGGTGACCCTCCCGGTATAGTCCTCTTGTGCCCGCGTATAGAGCTCCCGCAGGCACCGCGCCCCGTAGAGCGGCTCCGGGAGCATCTCCGAGAAGCACCAGCCATCCTCGCCCATGTAGGGGTCGACGATGCTGAGACCGAGAACCCCCTCTAGCTTTCGCAGTCGCCGCATGAGCAGGGTGCGGTGAGCCCAAGGGCAGGCAAGGGAGACGTAGAGGTGGTAGCGACCGCTCTCTACGGGAAACTCCGAGGAGCTGCAGCGGCTCACGCTGCTTCGAAACCGCGTCTGGCCGCGAACGAAGCGTCCGTCCTCGTCCGGCTCGTACCATTGCGTCGACCACTTGCCATCGATGAGCATACCCATGCCTGAAGCATCGAACGCTCGGGCGTGGCTGTCGAGGCGCGCTGGAGAAACCCTGGGTTCTCGTCCGGAGTGTCTGCTCGGTATGGGAAATGCAGCGCACCCCGAAAATGCTGGTGCACGAATCTCGACAACAGGGTTCTTGCACGGGCCGCGCCAGGGTTCTCGCGGCGACGGCCGGGCGAGGCGACACCTTTCGCGCGCCGTGAGCCGCTGGAAGTCCTGGGAGCGTTCGGCGAAATGGCGTATATCAGATGAACACGAGAAGGAGCTCCAGGGCATATGAACCTGCGGGACGTGGATAAGCGTATGCTGCTCACGCAGCTCATCGAGATTGTCGACCGGGAAGTGGCTCAGGTGCAGGCTGCTCAGAGAGCTGCCATGGACGGCGCCACGCATGAAGAGAGCCGGCCCGAGAACGACAAAGACACGCGTGCGCTCGAATCGTCTTATCTGGCACGTGGCCAGGCGCGCCGGGTAGGAGAGCTGCAGGAGGTCCGGGCCGTGTTGTCGAGCCTCGAGCCGCGACGCTTCGACTCCGCGCACGCCGTGCAGTCGACAGCGCTCGTTGCGCTTCGCGCCGAGGAGGGGGAAATTGAGTACTATTGGCTCCTGCCGACCGCGGGTGGGTTCCAGTTGTCCGCAGGCGAGCTAGTTGTGACGACGGTCACCCTCGGCGCGCCGCTCGGCCGCCATCTTGTTGGCAAGGACTGCGGAGAGGCCTTCGAGGTCCAGCTTCCTCAGGGCCCGCGGGAGTACGTCGTCGAGGACGTTGCTTAGTGTCGAACGGATGCGCTCGATCCGGTACTGCCGTGCGCTACGGGCCGTGAGTCCCTTAGCGCTTCATTCTTGACCACTACCGGCAGCATTCTCTTCAGTGCCTTCCATATTATCCGCGGTCAGGAATCAGCCAGTAACCGCCAAGCTCCCATTCGCCTGCATTCGCCTGACTTGCTCTGATCGCTGACCGCTGATTGCCAGCGTCCTCTTTGGTTCCGGCGCCGCCGGGTTTGGGCTACAGGACGTGCACGGCCGCCCAAAGCACGGCTGCGACCGTGACCGTCACGGCCGAGAAGCGGTGCAGATCGCGACGGGTGGCCGGGTCACCGTCGGCCGTGGTGCCGTCGAGATGCACGATATCGAGGTACCGCGCGGCGACGATGACTAGCACGACGCCCCAATAGGCGACGCTCATCACGGACAAGAGGGGGGGATCGTTCTTCAGGATCAGTGCCGCGAAGGTGACCAGGGCGACGTGCCCGAACATGAGCCAAGTGAGACGCACGAGACATCCGCCGGGGCTGGCGTTCTCCGAGAGCTCCTCCGAGGAGGGCCCGTGCGCTGTCGACGCGCCCCCCGTCTCCGCGGTTTTTGGCGTGGGCGGCGCTGAGCCCAAGGCGCGTTCGCTGGCCGCGGTTGGGTCCGTGGTCTGTTGCATGCTGCTCTCCGATCGCCCGCCGCGAGCAGTCCTCGGCACCAAACCGGCCAGGACTGCCCCAGGCAGAGTGTCGGATGGCGGCCCGACCACCCGGAGAGCCTGTCACGGCACCGTGCCGCGCACCCAAGAGCAAAAGACTAGGTGCGCAGGCGGGCAGGGTCAAGGCTAGAATGGTCGCGTGTCCCCTCGGGAGCGAGTGATTCTGCACGCGGACATGGATGCGTTCTACGCTTCCATCGAGCAGCGGGACCGACCGGACCTGCGCGGCAAGCCGGTCATTGTTGGCGCAGTTTCTGCGCGCGGGGTCGTTGCTGCTGCATCCTACGAAGCTCGACGCTTTGGTGTCAGGTCAGCGATGCCGGGATATGAAGCGAGACGGCTTTGCCCCCAGGGCGTTTTCTTGCCGAGCGACATCGCAAAGTACGGCAGCGTGTCGGCTCAAATTCACGGTGTCTTTGCGGAGTTTACGCCCGATATCGAACCGCTGGCCCTCGATGAGGCGTTCCTTGACATCACGCGGTCGGTTGGGCTGTTCGGCGGCCCCGTGGCACTCGGGCGCCAGCTCAAACAGCGGGTCCGGGAGGAGACCGGCCTCGTCATCTCGGTGGGCATTGCACCGAACAAGCTCGTTGCGAAGATTGCATGCTCGCTCGGCAAGCCCGACGGCCTCTTCTTTTGTCCCCAGGAGCGGGTCGAGGCGCTTCTCGCGCCGTTGGCCGTTCGCCGCCTGTGGGGAGTTGGGCCGGTGCTCGCGGAGCAGCTGGAAGCAGCGGGGCTTCGCACGCTCGGCGAGCTCGGGCACGTCGAGCCGAGCGTCCTGGAGCGGTTGGTTGGGGACCGTGCCCACGCTCTCATTGCGTTGGCGCGCGGTGAGGACTCGCGCGAGGTGAACGGTACGGCAGACCCGAAGAGCATGGGGGAGGAGAACACCTTCGAAACCGATGTGCTGGCGCGAGAGATGATCGTCGAGGCTCTGAGGGCCCACGCTCAGGCGGTTGCCGCACGGCTGCGCAGGGAGCGGCTTCGTGGTCGCACGGTTACCCTCAAGGTGAAGCTGGCCCGAAGGCTGCCGGGCGGACTCCCCGGGCCGCACCGCATTTACCCGTTGCTCACTCGGCGCAGCACTCTCCAGCGAGCTACCGCGGACGGTCAACGCATCGCCCGGGCAGCCATCGAGTTGTGGGACGCCGCCGGAGTAGACGAACCCGTGCGCCTGTTGGGGGTATCCGTGAGTTCCCTGGAGCGAGAGGCCGCGGCTCAGCTGGAGCTCTTCAGTGACACTAGCTCCGTCGACCGCGGTGAGCGGGTTGGAGCAGTCATCGACGCGATCGTGGCGAAGTTCGGCACCGGCGCGATCGCCCCGGCAGTGCGCGCGCCGGAGAAGCTGACCCCGTCTGATCGCCGAAAACGCGGAACCTAAATGGGCGAGCGCAATTCTCGGTCGCTTCTTGCCCAGCCCCTGACGGGGCGAGGCTGGGCAGGAAGCTCGAAGGCCGTCGTCTGTTCGGACTCATTCCCATTGTCTTCGAGGGGTCTTTGCTGTTTCGGCTGTTGAGCCGGATCTTGGCGCGGCGCCGCGTCACCACCTGATGAGGGGCGGGCCCTTAAGGCATCAGTTCGGGCGCCGTTGGAGCCAGCGGCTCGCGTGGGATGTGCGGATAGAGCGGGGCCAACGCGGGCCTCAGGCGCCCCGCTTATAGAAGCATCACCTAAGTTGGGATATGTCGAATCAGGCGTTCACCGTCTCGGAGGCAGTTTCTTTCACACCCGGCGATAGCGACCCACCCTCTCAAGTGCGCTGGTCGTTCGCTGGAGCGCGCGATCGAATTGCGAAGCGGTTGACGGCGCTGCGGGATGCGTTGGACGACCGGGACGCCCTGTTTCGCCGCGCCCACGCCTTTGGAATGCTCGAAGAGATCATCTTCGACGTCACCAATGAGTTCTCCGAGGAAGAGATGCTCCTGATGAAGCAGGACGAACAAAGGTGGTTCAGCCACCGCTGCTCCCACGATGCCCTGTTGTCGGCGATGCAGGCCGCCAAGCGCGCAGTCATGCGTTGTCGAACTCGGGAGGACCTTCGCGTTGCGGTCGACGCGATAGGTGAATGGCTGGAGAACCACTTCCGGACCGTCGATGCGCGGGACGCCCACCTTCTCGGACCCTGAGGCTTGCTGGATCGAACCTCGATTTTCTCTGCCCGCCAGCTACCCTAGCGCTGCATGAGAGACATTGGACGAGGTGCGAGCGCTCCCTTAGGAGTTCGTTTACGGGACGGGGGCGCGAACTTCAGCGTCTATTCGCGGCGTAGCCGCAGAGTGGAGCTGTGCCTCTTTGATGCTGTCGACAGCGCTCGCCCGTCCCGCATTATCGAGCTCGACCCGGCCTTCAACCGCACGTTCCCATATTGGCACGTCTTTCTGCCCAATATCACGGCGGGACAGCTCTACGGGTTTCGAACCTACGCTCCGCGCGTGCCGGACACAGGCGACCACTTCGACAGCGAAAAAATCCTCCTAGACCCCTACGGAAGACTCGTTGCGGTCCCGAGTGGCTACGAGCGGGAGGCGGCGATCCGTCCTGGCGACAACTGCGCGCGTGCGATGAAGAGCGTCGTCGTGGACGAGGGGGCATACGATTGGGAGGGGGACGAACCACTGCGGCATGCTTGGGGGCGCACCATCATCTACGAGTTGCACGTGGGAGGCTTCACCAAGAACCCAAACTCGGGGGTTGCGGCTCATCACCGTGGCAAGTACGCCGGGTTGATCGAGAAGATCCCGTACCTGCAGCGGCTTGGTATCACGGCCGTCGAGCTCTTGCCCGTATTCCAGTTCGATGAGCAGGACGCGCCGCTGGGTCGTGCGAACTACTGGGGATATGCGCCCATCAGTTTCTTCGCGCCGCACGCGTCCTATGCCGGCGGCTCGAGCCCCACGGCGCCACTGGACGAGCTGCGGGACATGATCAAAGCGCTTCATCGCGCGGGCATCGAGGTCATTCTGGACGTCGTTTACAACCACACCGCGGAAGGTGATGCGCTGGGTCCTACAGCTTGCTTCAAGGGCTTCGATAACGCCACCTACTACATGCTGCAGGAGGGGCACTACGCTAACTACAGCGGTACGGGTAATACGCTGAACACGAACAACCCGGTGGTGCGGCGCCTCATCCAAGACAGCCTGAGGTACTGGGTGAAGACCTTCCACGTCGACGGCTTTCGCTTCGATTTGGCCTCAATCCTCGCACGTGGTGATGGTGGGCAGGTGCTGGCCAATCCGCATACGCTGTGGAGCATTGAGACGGACCCAGTGCTGGCTGGGGCGAAGCTCATCGCGGAACCGTGGGACGCCGGTGGTCTGTACCAGGTGGGTTCGTTCGTCGGCGATCGCTGGAGAGAGTGGAACGGGCATTTCCGCGACGACATACGAGGCTTCGTCAAAGGGGATCGGGGCTGCATTCGCAAGCTCTCTAACCGGCTGCTCGCCAGCCCGGACCTCTACGAACATGGGTCCAGGGAAGCCGAGCAGAGCATCAACTTCGTCACGTGCCACGATGGGTTCACGCTCAACGACGTCGTTTCCTATAACGTGAAGCACAATGAAGCCAACGGGGAGAACAACCGCGATGGAAACGACCACAACGTGAGCTGGAACTGTGGTGTGGAGGGCCCGACGACCGACCGCGCCATTGAGACGTTGCGCAATCGTCAGGTGAAGAACCTGTTCACATTGACGCTGCTTTCCATGGGCGTACCCATGCTCCTGATGGGCGACGAGGTGCGTCGCACCCAGCTTGGCAACAACAACGCGTACTGCCAGGACAACCACCTGAGCTGGTTCGATTGGGAGCTGCTCAAGAAGCACGCCGACGTGCTTCGATTCGCGCGGCTGCTCATCGAGTTTCGTCAGCGGGTCGCGCCCAAGCAAGACCGCGACCAATCCCTCGCCGAGACCCTGCGACAGATTGACATCCGCTGGCACGGCGTCGAACTACAGAAGCCTGACTGGAGCGACTGCTCGCGCTCTCTGGCCGTGACGCTGCGTACCCAACACCGGACCCTTCACATGATGTTCAACGCGTTCTGGGAAGCGATGCACTTCCAGCTCCCGGAAATCTACGGCGGCTGGTTGCGAGTCATCGACACCTTCGCGCCCAGCCCCCGGGACATCCTTCCCCTCGGTGACGCGCCCGTCTTCAGCGAAGACAGCTATTTGGTTCACGCGCGCTCCATCGTCGTTTTCGTGGCCAGCGAGCGCGCGTGAGCCAGAGGTTTCTACCTCAGCGGTTCGGCTGGGGGGTGACGCGCAGGTAGGGTCGGATCGATTTGAATCCCTTCTCGAATTTGCCACGCGCTTCGGCGTCACTGAGCGAAGGGACGATGATGACGTCTTCGCCGTCGGTCCAGTCCGCGGGTGTCGCGACCTGGTACTCCGAGGTCAGCTGCAGGGAGTCGATTGTCCGCAAGAGCTCGTCGAAGTTGCGCCCCGTACTCGCCGGATACGTCAAGATGAGCTTGATCTTCTTGTCTGGACCAACCACGAAGACGGAGCGCACGGTGAGGGTGTCACTCGCATTGGGGTGGATCATATCGTAAAGTTTCGCAATCTTCCGGTCGGCGTCCGCGATCAAGGGGAAGTTCATCTTGACTCCCTGCGTCTCCTCGATGTCGCGGATCCAAGCGACGTGGTCTTCAATCGGGTCCACGCTGAGCCCGATAACCTTCGTATTGCGCTTGTCGAACTCGGGCTTCAGCTTAGCTACCCGTCCGAGCTCTGTCGTGCAGACGGGCGTGAAGTCCTTCGGGTGCGAGAAGAGCATCCCCCAGCTGCTGCCGAGCCATTGGTGGAAGCGGAGCTCCCCTTCCGTTGTCTGTGCGTTGAAATCCGGCGCGGTGTCGCCGAGTCGTAATGCCATTGGATACTTCCTCCTGCCCCGGGCTAGAGGGGGCGGCGTGATCCATGGGGACAGTGGCGGTCTCGGCAACCCGGTACCGGCCGCTCCTCCCAGTTTTCGCGGGTGGCAGCGTTGTGACCCGTTGGCCGGTCCTTGCGGAATGAGCGTTCCCTGGAGATCCTTGCCATCGCGGCGTGGAGCCCGCGTTGGGAACCGACGCGGTTCATTGGCCGGAAAGCGTGAGCGCCGACGGTTACAATGCGTGAGCCTCCGTCTCGAGCCGCGCGGCAGGTGCCCGGCGGAGACGACCGTCGCGGCGCGCCGTTCCCCATTGCAGAATGGGTTCGGGTTCTCTACTTGTAGGGAGCGGTGAAGCAGCCGCTTGACGCATTTCAATCAAGTGCTGTATCACTACAAGGCTGCCTTCAATAGTAGGGCTTCAATGATGGTCCTTCAATAATGTTAAGTGAGCTGGTCTCGCAGGCCAACGCCCTCGTTTGGAGTCCTCTCCTCGTTTATCTATTCCTTGGTGTAGGGTTCTATTTCAGCCTTCGGACTCGCTTCCTGCAGGTACGGCATTTTCGGGAGATGGTCAGGTTGACCTTCTCCGGGCGGAGCTCGGAGCGAGGCGTGTCCTCCTTTCAGGCACTGGCCCTGTCTCTGTCGGGCCGAGTCGGCACAGGAAACATAGCCGGAGTGGCGACCGCCATTACGTTTGGTGGACCAGGCGCGGTCTTCTGGATGTGGACGGTCGCGTTTCTGGGTGCGGGTACCGCCTTCGTCGAATCCACGCTCGCGCAGATCTACAAGGAATCGATCGACGGCGAGCTGCGGGGCGGGCCCGCCTACTTCATCGAGAAGGGGATCGGCGCTCGCTGGTACGCGCGGTCCTTCGCCGTCGCCACGATCATTGCGACAGGTGTGCTGTTGCCCGGCGTGCAGTCGAACAGCATCGCTGCGAGCATGGAGCGCGCTTTTTCCATGCCCAAGGTCGCAACTGCGTTTGTGCTCGCCGCATTGCTTGCGATCATCGTCTTCGGCGGTGTGAAGAGGATCGCGCGGTTCGCCCAGGTCGTGGTACCATTCATGGCCGTCGGATACGTTATCGTGGCCGGGGTAATCGTGCTCGCCAACATCGACAGACTGCCGGCCATGCTTACGCTCATCGTGAGCAGCGCATTCGGCGCCGACGCAACGTTCGGGGCGGTCTTGGGCCTTGCGGTGCACTGGGGGGTCAAGCGAGGCGTGTTCTCCAACGAAGCTGGTCAAGGTACGGGGTGTCAGCCGGCAGCCGCGGCCGAGGTAGCGCATCCCGCGCAGCAGGGGCTGGTCCAGAGCTTCTCCGTCTATGTGGACACGCTCGTCGTCTGTTCGGCCACCGCCTTCATGCTCTTGATGACCGGCGCCTATAACGTGCGCGGTCCTGCGGGAGATTGGATCGTGGCAGGGCTGCCGGGCGTCGAAGAAGGTCCACTCTACACCCAAGCAGCGGTCGATTCCTTCGCGCCGGGCTTTGGTGCGGCTTTCGTGGCCGTGGCGCTGTTCTTCTTCGCGTTCACCACGCTGGTCGCTTACTACTACATTGCCGAAACGAACGTGGCTTACCTCGACCGCCGCGCAAGTCGGCCGTGGCTCATCGTCGGCCTTCGGTTGGCCCTCATCGCAGCCGTCGTCTACTCTGCCGTGCGAACGGCGAGCGTCGCGTGGGGGCTCGGCGATCTGGGCGTCGGGATCATGGCCTGGCTCAACATTGTGGCCATCTTGATCCTACAGCGGCCGGCAATGGCCGCCCTGCGAGACTATGAGAGCCAGCGTGCAGCACGAACAAGCATACACTTCGAACCGGCGAAGTTGGGTGTTCAGCGCGCCACCTTCTGGGACGCTGGCGAGGCTGGAGCGAGCGGGATAGCCCCTCGGTCGCCGAGGGACTAAATGAGCGAGCGGCGATTCTCGGACGCTTCTTGCCCAGCCCCTGACGGGGCGAGGGCTGGGCAAGAAGCTCGAAGGCCGCGGTCTGCTCGGACTCATTCCTGTTGTTCTCGAGGGGGCCTTGCCGAGACCCCTCCCCTGCGCTTCGCGCGAGGGCTTCCACCCCACGGATGCTCGCGCAATCGGCGAGGTGCTCGACGATTGGGCTCGCCCTTCTAGCGTGTGGAGAGCGGGGCCTGAGAGTATCGCACTGGATCGATCGTGTCTGCCAAGACGCGGAGCCACTTCGCCACCTGCACGAACACCAGAAACTCGTCGTTGACCCGTCGCTGGGCGCGGCTCGCATAGGCGATGCGAGCCTGAGGGTTCACGAGAAGATGCTCCAGCGCCGCAGCGATCGCGTCGGGCTGATCGGGCTGCCCGTTGAGGTACCCGTCGATCCCGTGGCGAATCTGCTGGCGGATCCCGCAGGCGGTGCTGCCCAGTACCGCAACTCGCTTCCACATGGCTTCTGTCACCGTCAACCCAAATCCCTCGCGCAGCGAGTTCTGTACGAGAATCGACGAGCAGCGTTGAAGTGCGTTGACCATCAGAGCGTTCTGCTTGCGGGAACCCATGGGAAGGCTGAGCAGCGCCACGTCGCGCTGGAGCTCGGGTGTAAGCGCTCGGTAGCGGGCAATGAGGCGGTTGAGCACGTCCACCGCCTCGGGGTCGTCCGCGACCGCCGCCGGATCCGGACCGGCCAGGACGAGCCGAACGAGGTCCAGCGCTTGGCGGCCTCGCTCGAGGATCTCTGGGCCGCGCGTCTTCGCCTTGAGCGCCACGAAGCCTTCGAGCAACGGCTCCCATCCCTTGAGGTCGTCCCAGCGAGAAACCTGCGCCACGATGGGCCGGTACAGGAGACCCAGGTCCTCGGGGGAGGTCGCGGGGGCGAAGGAGCCGTCCGCTTGCAGGCGCATGGCAGGTGCATCGAAGGGGGGGGTGACGACGGGGTGATGCGGAGCCACGAGGGACGCGTTCGTCAGAATCCCCACGAGCTTGTGCGTGGAGAGCTCCCTGTTCTTATGGCTGAACGGGTCGACAGCCGGATGAATGATCGACACGTTCCCGGAAAGGTAGCTTGGAATGTACTCGGGAGCAGTGAAGACGCTATGGTCGTATGGTGAAATGTATGGCTTCAGGAAATCCCAAGCCGCACGGGTTTCAGGGACGTCATTGTCCAGGCCAATGTGGCAGCGCCAGATGCAGTGGATTCCGAGCTCCCTTTTCAGGATCGCGCCCATCCCTGCCGGCTGGGGATCATGGACCACGAGGATGTCCTTGGGATCGAGCTGAGGGCGTAGGGCCTCCGCCACTTCTCGGCTCACGAGCTCGTAGAGCTTCCGATCCTCCTCGGTGAATGCTGGATTGCCGCTTCCGTGGATGAGATTGTGAATGCGCTTCGTCAGCGGAAAGAACTCCGCGCGGCGTGTATTCATGACGATCCAGCGCGCGTCTACGCCTACCTCTCCCAGCATGGACACGAGACGTGGCAGCATTTCCGCCACGCCGCCTCCCTTCGCCGTCGAGTTCACCATCCAGACGCGGCGCCCCTGCAACTTGGGTGCAAGAACGGACGCTTCACTGCGAAGCTCTTGGACGGTATGGGTTAGTTGGGCGACGTGAGCGTAGTCGTCCAGGCTCGGGAGTGGGGGGATCTCGACGCGCTCGATCATGACGCTCCTTGCGAAGGGAATGGGTCGACGGGACGGTGTAGTTACCAGTCTACACCAAGGTGCTGCAAGCGGCGGTGGAGATGCCACGCCGGGACGATCGCGCGCGTCAGCCTGGCTCGACCGGGCTCTGGGGTCTGATCGCCGACCGTCGAGCCGTGTCCGAATTTGCCAGGCTTTCGCAGAATTGCGAGGCGACATAGGCCCTCGCGAGCCCCCGGGAGAGCACAAGGTGCGCGGGTAGAGTGCGACGAGTCCAGCGCCACTCTCCCCCATGCACTATTGGGTGGTAGAGCCATGCCCGACCTTTCACACTCCCATTCCGAAAGCCCGAGAGCCACGACCGCGGGCCGCGCGGCGAGCTCCAGGCGTCGGCTCTACATCGTCATCTTCCGGCACGACACGCGGGCAGGAGCGCTGTTCGATGTCGCTCTGCTCTGGGTCGTGCTCGGAAGCGTTGTCGCTGTGCTGCTCGAGAGTGTCGACGAGATCCGACAGGCTGCGGGTGCGCCCCTTCGCCTTCTGGAGTGGGCCTTCACCCTACTGTTCACGGTCGAGTACCTGCTTCGGGTGTATGCAGCCCCGCGACGCCTCAAGTACGTGTTCTCCTTCTTCGGGCTCGTGGATCTCGTTGCCGTGCTCCCGTCCTACATCAGCCTCATCGCGCCGGGAGCTCAGTCTCTGCTGGTGGTGCGCGTCCTCAGGCTCTTGCGGGTCTTCCGTGTGCTGAAGCTCGTCAGCTTCCGCGGTGAGGCGGATGCGCTCCTCAGCGCACTTCGGGCCAGCATGCCCAAGATCACTGTGTTCCTCTTTGCCGTCGTCTCTGTCGTGGTGATCGTTGGCGCCTCCATGTACCTGATCGAGGGGTCTGCCCACGGCTTCACGAGCATCCCGCGCGCCATGTATTGGGCCATCGTGACGCTCACCACAGTCGGTTTCGGAGACATTACTCCACGGACGATGCCCGGTCAGCTGCTCGCTTCGGTCCTCATGATCCTGGGCTACGGCATCATCGCCGTGCCGACGGGGATTGTGTCCGCGGAGATGGCACGCGCCACCGGGCGCGGCCGTCGCTGCCCCGGCTGCTCGACGGGCGACCACCGCGTGGACGCTCGTTTCTGTCGCCGATGTGGTCGCCCCCTCGATGTGGTAGTGAGTGAGAGCGGCGCGGCGGAACGGGATCCAGGGCGCGCCCCGAGAGACGTGGTCTAACCGCGGAACCAAGGGGGGTGAAGGAGCGCTTCACTGTGGTGGTTTCCCCGGCGGAGTGGTACTAACCAGAGAGCGCCCCTTGGGGCGCCATTTCTTACGAAGGCGCAGCACTCGATGAAGCCAGCCATCGCTTATCGGCACCTCCTCTGCGGCGTGCTCGGGACACTGGGATATGCTTGGGGGTGCTCTGGAGGTGGGGGCTCCGACACCGGGGACACGGCGAGAGCCGGCAGCAGCCAAGGGGGCGGCGCGCCGACCGCCAGTGGCGGTTCGGGTTCTGATGAAGCGTCGACGGTGCCAGGGCTGCGTCCTGAACCGCTCTCGGACGCGAGTGACGCCCTGTTCGATCCAACCGTGCTGCGGCGTATCGACATCGATATTCCCACAGATAATGGCTCACCGAGCAGCTGGGAGAGCATTGCTGCGGAGGCTCCTGCGCCCTCGGGGTGCGTCGCCGTCCATCGCAACTACTACGAGGGCTCGATCACCTTCGAAGGCCAGACCTATGAAGGTGTCGGCGTTCGGACGAAAGGCGGATGCGGGTCGTCGCAGGAGCTCGAGGAGAAGCCCTCGTTCAAGCTTCACCTGGCGTGGGACTCCGATGAAGAGGACGAGGAATGCCCGCTGGAGCGGACGATCTATGGCAGGAAGCACCTGACGCTGAACAACGGCGTGCAGGACACTACCGCCATGCACGAGCACCTATCTTTTCGATACTACCGAGCAGTGGGGGTCCCGGCGCCCCGCACCGCGGCCATTCAGGTGTACGTCAACGGCGAGTATTACGGCGTCTATCAACTGGTCGAAACGATTGATCGTCAGTTTCTCAAGCGCTGGTTCAATACACGGCTCGGCAAGGGCATGATGTACGAGGGTTCGTATTTTTGCGACATCTTGAGCGGTGATGGCGACAATCGGCCCCAAGACGGATCCTGCTGGGAGCGTGAGTTTGAGCTCGACGGCTGTGATGCGCAGCCGGATCCCGAGGACGACCTCCAATGGTACGAATCGGACGGGGAGACACTGCAGGACCCCTGGAAGTTCCTCAAGGAGCTCGGCGGAACCCTCGACGATATCCAGGGCGCGCAGAGCTACTACCCGGCGATTACTGCGACCGTTGCGTGGGAGCAGTTCGCGGCGATGTGGGCCGCCTCATCCATCATCGTCGACTGGGACGGTTACGCCCCGTGGCAGAATAACTACCGCATCTATCACGAGCCCGCTACGGATCTCTGGTATTTTGTTCCCTGGGGCACCGATCAAACATGGGTGGCGGTTGGTGGAGGCGGCGGCTGGGGGGACTGGGGCGGGGATGGCCCTGGTACCTTTGGGATTCTCGCGCCAAAGGGCGACGTCGCGCGCCTTTGCATGGAGGCGAGCGGCACGGATAGTCGCGGCATGACCTGCGAACAGCGCTACATCGAAGAGCTCTACCGGCAGTTGGAGGTGTTCGAGAGCATCGATTGGGCTTCGGATATCGACGCCTGGACCGCTAGGCTAAGCGCCGCAATGCAGCTGGATGATGGCGGCCGCGGTCAGAGCTATAGCGCCTGGCAGCGCAGCGTCACCGAGCTGCACTCCTTCGTGGAGTCGCGGGCAGCCGAGGTCCGCCGCGAGCTGACCGCTGCCGGCTATTAGCGTCGTTTCTCAGCGCCGAGGTTTTCGTGGCTTCAGTGCACGGCACCGGGCATACGTAAAGGAAACGCCGGGATCCGAGCCTCGAAAGCCGTTCCGCCCCTGACGGTCATCTGGTAGGTGCCGTGCATGGACCCGAAGGGCGTCTCGAGGGGGCACGCGGAGGTGTACGCAAAGCTGGCTCCCGGCTCGAGCACGGGTTGCTGTCCGATCACGCCGGGGCCCTCGACGTGTCGCACGTTGCCGTGGGCGTCCGTGATGACCCACCTGCGGGACACGAGCTGCACCGTCTCCTGCCCCTCGTTCGCGATGTGAATGTGATAGGCAAAAAACCAGCGGCCCCCACTGGGTGTGCTGTGCTCGGGCTTGTACTCGGTCTCCACGCGGATGCGGATTCCGCGAGTCATTGCTTCAGGAACGGTCACCCGTAAGCACCTTGAGCCGCATACGGCCTGCGGCAAGGGGGTCGGCCAGCTGTATCGTCGGGGAGTGTCGGCGATCTTCGGAGTCGGCGCGCCCCGGGACAGCGGGCGCCCAACTGGCACCCCGTTCGCGCACTGTCGGGCCAGCGTTTGATTCACCTTGCCGGGTCGGCGGGATTCGAGTAGTCAGGGGCATCGCCGTCGCCAGTCCTTGGGGCTGGCGCAAGGGAATCCGGTGAAATTCCGGAGCTGCCCCGCAGCGGTAATGGGAACGAAAGCCACCCCGAAGCACTGGCCATTAGGCTGGGAAGCGGTGGCCGTTAGGCGGCACAAAGAGGCCGAGCCCAGAGCCCGAAGACCTGACGAGCGATGACACTCTGATTGGGTGTCGGCCCCAAGTTTCGCGGGAAAACAAAGGGCTCGCTGCTCGCAGCGCTTCAGCGGCTTCCGTGCAGGCATGGGTCTGAACGGCGTCAAGCAGTGCATGCGGGCGAGGAAGGACCGGCATTGCCTCCAATCGGTTTCTCGCTGACCCGGCTCCAAGGACGAGCGACGGCTGCGCTTCCCAGCGTTTTTGCCGCCGTCGTGTTCGTGGTCCTGTGGTGGGCTCGCACCGCCATGGCAACGGAGCCGCGGTCCGGTGTTTCACCGGCGCCCGGAAACGCGACCGGATTGGGTTCGACGGCGCCGGTTGCAATCGCCGCCGACGGCATGCCCCTGGAGGAGCCCATCGAGATCTCGGTGCGCGCAGTGCGCCCCCAGCCGAACGCAGCGCCCAAGGCACGGCACGTCGCCGGGTGGGTAGCCAGCGGGGCCCGGCTCGAGCTTGCTGGTCGCCAAGCCGCAGACGTGCTGCGTGAGTCTCCTGGTGTGCAGGTGAGCCGGGTAGGAGGGTTTGGGGCGCCGGCCACCGCCTCCCTGCGCGGCGCGACCGCGGCCCAAACGCCCGTCTACCTCGCGGGCATTCGTTTGAACGACGAAGTGGGGGGAGCCGCCAATCTCGCTGATGTGCCGCTATTCCTGATCGATAGAGTCGAGGTGTATCGAAGCCATGCGCCGCTCGTCGGTGACCAAATGGGCATCGGGGGGGCGATATTCTTCGAGCCCCGACGCCCCACCGGGCCCGAGGCAGCGATCGGGGGCATGAGCGGCAGCTACGGTTCGCGGGCGGGATGGTTCTACGTAGGGGCGGGCGACAGTGCCGGTGCGCTACTGGCGGGCGCCCAGGTCTCCGGTGCTGCCAACGACTATGCATTCCACGACGACCGTGGGACGCTGTACCGCGCGGCTGATGACCGGCCGGGAGCGCTGCAGAACGCGGACTTCAGCAGCCATAACGTGTGGCTCAGCGCTCGCCGTAGGCTGGGCCGTGCGCACCTGAATATTCTGTTCAACCGTGCTGAGCGCGAGCAGGGG
Source organism: Pseudomonadota bacterium (assembly GCA_023398955.1). GTDB lineage: Bacteria > Myxococcota_A > Polyangia > Polyangiales > Polyangiaceae > JAEWRL01. The sequence continues at coordinate 31,998 of JAEWRL010000033.1, read as the reverse complement.
GCGCCAACCTTGGCGACGGTTCCGTCGCGAGAGGCGCGCATCGACTTCGAACGGAGCCTCTTCGGAATGACCGCGAGCATTCCCTTCGAGATCGGCTCCTCGTGCGGCGCAATCCAGGCGAGGACGGCGATAATCACCACGCAAACGACAGTGGACGACCCGCTCTCGGAGCTTGGACTCTTGACTCGTCGCACCACGACGCCAGGGCAACGGCTCGAGCAGACGATTGGAGCGCGGGAGCAGCTGGGCTCTCTCTCGTTCGTTCAGCAGGTAACGGCCTCCGTCGAACGGCTCGAACGCTATCGCAGCAACGACGCCGTCTCAGAGCTCGAGCTCTCAGCTCGGCGTAGTCAGCTGCGGGTAGCCCTGGGGATGGAGTATGGGGTTACGGACAGCGTGTTCTTGGAGGGGGAGGGTGCCGCCTATTGCCACGCGACGGCCACGGGCGACCTGGGGCTCTGCGATGAGGCGAGACCCACGGGTCGCCTCGGCATTAGCCTTCGCCGACGGAGCTACGAGCTGTTCGCCAACGTCGGTAGCTACCATCGCGTACCCACCCTCAGTGAGCTCTACGGAGTATCCGTTCTGGTGCGCGGTAACGATGGTCTTGGCTCCGAGCTGGGGCACAATGCCGAGCTGGGTGGCCGCTGGCAATGGCTCGGTGCCGGTCGGCGTCGTCTGCTCTGGCTCGATGCCTCGGCTTTTGGACGCCAGACGAGCCAGCTCGTGACATTTGTTCGGACCGCCCAGGGCTTCATGCACCCCGTAAACCGCGATCGCGCGCGCACCCTCGGCTTCGAGGCGTCGGCTGGTGCGGCGCCCCTTCGCTGGGTGGAGGGTGAAGCGAGCGCCAGCGTCCTCGATCCGCGCGACACGAGCCCACGTCGAGAGACGGTCAACGACGTGCTGCCGTTCCATAGCCGTTTCGTGGGCAGCGCTCGGCTGACGCTTTCGACGGCACTGCCGCAGGTCGGGGCAGAGCGCCTGACCTTTAGCGCAACGGGCCTGCATCAGTCGTCTCGCTACGCAGATCCTGCTGGCCTGGGGGTGATCCCCGCCCAACGCAGCGTGGACCTCGAAGGGGGTGCCGTCGTGCTTGGAGGCTCGCTCAAGGCGTCCGCGCGCCTTGTCAACGCGCTGGGGGCTCAGTGCTTCGACGTTGTTGGCTTTCCGCTCCCTGGTCGGAGCTTCTTCTTCTCGATGGAGGCAAGGTTATGAAGACATACGTATTGATACCGGTTTCGCTCTTGGCGGGGGCCCTAGGGAGCGCCTGCGATCTGGGTAGCACGGGCGGAAGTACGGGTGGGGTCGAGCCGGAGGCAGGTGCCGCGGGGGCCGGCCCGGGTTCGGACTCCTTCGCGGGAGCCGCCGGGATGGGTGCTGGTCAGGCGGACGCGCGCTGTCCCAGGGGAACCACCATCGTCCTCTCTGATTTTCTCGCAACTCAGATTGCGTTGAGTGATCTCGAAGGAGAGACCTTGTCGGAGTCGTTCCTTTCGACTGCGTCGTCGCGGTCCTCTGGTCTTGCGTTTGCCCTCTCTGGAGACGTCGTAGTCCCGAGCGCGGCGCCAGCCTCGGGCCGGGTCGTGTTGCTCGATCGCTTTGGCACCAACGTCATCACTTGGCTGGATCCAGCGACGGCCGAGGTGCTCGGGCAGCTTGCCGTCGGAACGGGGTTCGAATCGAACCCAGCCGACTACCTGGAAATCGGCGAGACGACGGCTCTGGTGAGCCGCTATGGTCAGAACGCCTCGCCGGGCTCCAGTGAGCACGACTCCGGTGGGGACCTGCTCATCATCGACACCGACAGCTACGAGATTGTCGGGAGCATCGTCTTCGAGCCGGAGGATGGGCTGCCTCCCCGCCCTGCAGGTATGGCTCGGATGAATGACGAGGTGGTAGTGGCCCTCGAGCGCGTCAGCTCCGATTGGATACAGTGGGGAGATGCCCGGCTCGTCGGGGTATCCGTCGCCGATGTCGAACGAAGCTGGACGCTCGAACTCGTCGGGCTGAAGAACTGTGGAGCGCCCGTGGCCCTTCCGGACGGCGAACGTTGGCTCGTCGGTTGCGCCGGGGTCATGACCTTCGATGGCGCAGAACCTGACGTGGACGAGAGCGCTCTCGTGATTCTCGATGCATCCGAGCGTCCGCCGCGGGAGGTGGAGCGTATCCCGGCCGAAGAGATCGCCGGCGAGTTGATTCAGTCTGACGTCGAGCTCGCCAGCGGCTCCCTCGTCCTACTCAAGACGCAGACGGCCTTTGGTGGACCGACGAACAACCGATGGATTGCCTACGACCTGGAGAGTAGCAAGACGACGACGCTCGTCGAGGCAGAGCCAGATTCGGAGGGTAAGGGTAAGGGGCTCGTGTATGGCGGCATGGTGTGCTCCCCAGGGTGCAGCGAGGTGTGCCTCCTGGCGGACGCGGGTGCTGGTGTTCTGAGGCGCGTCCGAGTGCATCCCGACGGTGAGCTGGAGCCGCTGGCTCCCGTCGTCGTCGAGGAGGAGGTGGGTTTGCCGCCAAGGGGCGTCGCCTACCGATGAGCGGAGTCGGCAGTTGGGGTGCCGTCACCGTGCTCACGTTGCTGAGCTCTCTGTGGCTAGGCAAGCTGTTGCCCGGAGGTCTGTCCGCGGCCGCTCCGGATGGCACTCACGCCGTGGCGGGCAGGTTGGAGGGTCCCGGGTGTGGGCGAGTACCGCCCGAGACAGCCATGGTTGCTTCCGCCTCCCTCATCACCGACGAGATCCTGATCGAGCTGCTGCCTGAGGAGCGGCTGGCCGCAGTTTCCTTCGTCGTGGACTGGCCGAGAGCCACCGCCGCCTTTGGGCGGTTTCCGCCGCAGCTCCCGCGTACCTGGGGAACGGCCGAACACCTGCTGCGCCTGGGTGCGGATCTCATTCTTCTCAGCGAATTCAATGGCTCACTCCCCGCACCGCAGCTGGCTGCAGCTGGCTGCTGCGTGGCCGAGTCCAGAGCGCCACGCTCGCTCGACGACGTGCTGCGTACCATCGAGTGGCTGGGAGAGGTGACTGGCACCTCTGAGCGCGCCGCTCACCTGACGGCGGCACTCGCTGGAAGGCTGACGCGGCTGCCCAAGCCCCTTCCTGGCTCGTCTCCACGCGCGATGGTGCTTCACGGCGCATTGGTTTACGGTGGCCGCACCGTCCAAGGTGATTGTCTGAGGCGCGCCGGTCTCATCAATGTCGCCGAAGAGCTGGGGATCTCCAATGCTCCCGCGCTCGGGTCGGAAGTATGGGTAAGGCTCGAGCTAGACCTGCTGTTCGTGGCAGCAGACGTTCCAGCTCCCCGTCCCGCTACGCCGGAGCTGCTCCCGGCTGGCATTCCTTGGCGAGAGGCACGGGTTGCAAGCAGCGGCCGTATCGTCGCCGTGCCGGAGACTTGGGTAGGATCGCTCTCGCATCACGCAGTGCGCGCTTGCGAGGCCTACGCACGGTTCGCAAGCGGCACGCCGCGACCCCCCGACACCCGCACGGCCGAGCCGCGGCTGAGCCAGGTGGCGCCGGACGACGCGGCGGTGAGCGAGATCGCGACCGGTGGTCGGTGAGAGGCTACCTCCCGCTGTTGCTGGCGCTGTCGGCCGCCATTCTCGCCGTGGGGCTGCTGTTCGGGTTGGTCCCGATTGCCCCAAGTGAAGCATGGCAGGCTCTCTTCGGCGGCTCGCGGACCGATCCGACGCGCCTCGTGCTGCTGCATGTGCGCTTGCCTCGGGTGATTGTTGCATGGGTGGTCGGCTCTGCATTGGCGGTGGCGGGTTGCGCTCTTCAGGGCCTGTTTCGTAACCCCCTCGCGGATCCTTCGGTGCTCGGGGTGTCCGCTGGCGGCGCGCTTGGAGCCCAGGTCCTTCTCTTCCTCACGGGTGGACCCGAGACGATGCACTGGCTGCCGCTCGCGGCGTGCGCGGGAGCGCTCCTGGCGACGCTTGTCGTTCTGACGCTGGTTCGGGGTGCCGGGAGCTGCGGGATGGAGCTGCTCGTCCTGGGTGGCGTTGCAGTCGGACAGGTTGCGATTGCGCTGAGCACGCTCATCGTGTCGATCGCCCTGGCCGACTACTCAGTGGCGCAGCGCCTGCTGCGATGGTCCCTCGGCTCGCTCGACGGCCGAACCTGGACGCACGTAGCTTGGGGCGTACTGCCGACGCTTGCCGCATCGTCGTGGGTCTTGCTCCGTGCGCGACAGCTGGACGCGATGATGCTCGGCGAAGCGACGGCACTCTCTCTCGGAGTGCCTGTGGCGAAGCTGCGGCGCGAGGTGGTCGTGGCTGTCGCGATCCTGAGCGGCGTCACGGTGGCCATTGCTGGCGTGGTCGGCTTCGTTGGCTTGGTGGTGCCACACCTGGCGCGACGTTGGGTTGGCGCGTCGCACTCCAGAGTCGTTCCGCTCGCCTGGTGGCTCGGCGGAGCAGTCGTCGTCGGCGCTGACACGGCGGCCCGTACCGTCATTGCCCCCGCCGAGTTGCAGCTGGGTGCTGTGACGGCCATCGTCGGCGCGCCTTGGTTCATCCTCGTGCTGCGGTCCCGGCTGCGGGAGGCGGCAGGATGATGGAGCCGCTCCTCGAGGTGCGCTCGCTGACGGTAACGATTCATCAGCGGGAGGTCGTTCAGGGCGTTAGCTTGATGATGCAGCCAGGCGAATGCTGGGCGCTGGTCGGTCCCAACGGTGCAGGTAAGAGCACGCTCCTTCGAGCGCTGATCGGGGCGGTACCGAGGACTGCCGGGGACGTCTTCATCGAGGGGAGACCTTGGAGCTCCCTTTCTGGGCGCGACAGGGCGCGCCGTGTCGCGCTGGTAGGGACGGAGCAGGCGCGGGATCTGCGTCTCACGGCCAGGGAGGTCGTAGCGCTTGGACGCCTACCGTACCTCGGTCCACTCGGTGCCCTCACGCTCGGCGACGTATCAATCGTCGAGGAAGCGCTGCTGAGTAGCGGTTGCGGCGCGCTCTCGCAGCGCCTGGTGGCGACCTTGTCCGATGGCGAGCGCCAGCGGGTGTACTTCGCGCGGGCCCTGGCACAGCGGCCTCGGCTGCTGCTCCTGGACGAGGCCACCGCGCATCTCGACTTGGCGCACCGTCTCGAGACGCTGGCTCGGGTGCGCCAGTTTGCGACCGGAGCCGCGGGGGCGATCGTGATCGTGCACGATCTCGATCTTGCGGCGCGCTACGCTAGCCACGTGGCTGTCCTCGATGCGGGCAAGCTCGTCGCCGCTGGAAGACCAGGTCGGGTATTCACGAAGGCGCTCTTCCGGGACATCTTCCGCATCGACGCGGAGCTCATGCGCGGACAGCATGGGCTGGCGCTGTGTTTGCGGGGGCCAGCGATGAGCACGAGAGGAGATGCGACGCTGTGACGACGACGCTCATCATCGGTGGAACACGCTCAGGCAAGAGCCGCTACGCCCAGCGCCTGGCGCGCGAGCTCAGCGATAGACCCGTCTACCTCGCAACGTCGCGGCACTGGGACGACGACCATCGGGCTCGCATCGAGCGACACAAGGCGGAGCGGGGGTCCGAGTGGCGGACCATCGAGGAAGAGAAGCGGCTCGCGCTGCCTGAGCTGCAGGGCCAAGTCGTCGTCGTGGACTGCATCACCATGTGGCTGACGAACCATTTCTTCGACCATGGCAGCTGCCTCCAGACGAGCATCGAGTATGCCAACGCGGAGCTCGAGCGAGCGCTCCTGCTCCCTATCGAATGGATCTTCGTCTCGAACGAGGTAGGCATGAGCTTGCACGCGCCGACCGAGCTCGGGCGTAAGTTTGCCGATCTTCAAGGCTTCGTCAATCAACACATCGCCGCCAGGGCAGACGCGGTCTGTCTGATGGTGGCAGGGATTAGCCACTACGTGAAAGGAAGTGCACCGTGTCGCAAGGAACTCTAGTGTCATCGTCATGGCAACAGTCCGAGCCGTCAGGGCTTGCCGAGGCTGAGCCCTTGTCCGGGGCCCTGATCGAGCACGGGGCGGGCGCTCCTCAGGGCGGGGCGCACCTGACCGTTCCCGTGGTGCCCCTCCCCGACGAGGCGGCGCGCGACAGCGCTGCTCGACGCCAAGCGCAGCTCACGAAACCGCCTGGAAGTCTCGGCCGCCTCGAGATGCTCGCTCTCCAGTTGGCGGCTTGGCAGGGGGCCAGCTTTCCGTCGGTGCGCCCCGCGGCTGCTCTGATCTTCGCCGCGGACCACCCGGTGACTCGCCACGGCGTTTGCCCCTACCCCAGCGCGGTAACTCGAGCCATGGTAGACAACTTCGCGTCAGGGGGAGCCGCTGTCAGCGTGCTGTGCTCGGGGATGGGAATCCCGTTGACGGTCGTCGACGTAGGCGTTTCGAGCGGCACGACCATCCCACGCGAGTACCCGGGAGCGACGCTGGTGCGTGACCCCGTCTCCGAGCAGCGCGCCGGGGACATTTGGTGCGAAGACGCGATGACCGACGAGGCGTTCAGCGCTTCGGTGGAGGCAGGGCGCGCTGCCGTGCGGCGACTCACCCCCAGGCCGCGATGCCTCGTGCTCGGCGAGATGGGGATTGGCAACACGACGGCTGCGGCGGCTGTCTGCGCGGCGTTGCTCGGGGGGCCTACAGAGGCATTCGTCGGCGCCGGTACCGGAAGTCTCGGCGATCAGCTCGAGCGTAAAAGGACCGTTGTCCGTGAGGCAGTGGCACGCGTCGTTGGAAACGACGGCGGTCGACCCCGGCCGCTGGAGGCCCTCCGTCGCCTAGGGGGGCGCGAGATCGCGGCACTCTACGGCGCCATGGTGGAGGCAACCCAAGAGCGCATCCCGATTGTCGTGGACGGCTACATCGTTACCACGGCGGCCCTCGTCCTCATCGAGCAGGTCACTGCGGCCAAGGCCGGTATGATCTTCGCGCACCGGTCCGACGAGGCGGCACACGGGACAGTACTGGAGCATCTCGGTGTTAGCCCGCTGCTCAACCTCGGGATGCGCTTGGGAGAGGCCAGCGGAGCGCTCGTCGCCTTTCCGATCGTGGAGCAGGCGTGTCGTCTTCATGAGCGGATGGCTACCTTTGCGTCGGCGAACGTGCCGGAGCCCGGGTGAAGCGGGATGGCCGACGAGACGACGATGGCGGGTGCGGTGAGCTCTCCGGCGCTACGGGGCGCACGCGCAGCATTCGTTTTTATGACACGGCTCCCTTTGGGCGGTTTCCCCTATAGAGAGAGGGACTTCGCTTGGGCTCCAGCCTACTTTCCCGTGGTAGGCGCCGTGGTAGGTGGCCTCTCGGCGTTGATGTTCCTGGCTGCCCGCGGATTGGGCGCCACTGTCGCCGCCACGCTCGCCGTTTGTGCGAGTGTGGCGCTGACGGGGGCGTTTCATGAAGATGGCCTCGCCGATACAGCGGATGCTTTGGGAGGGACGCACGGGGGCAAGGCCATGCTCGAAATCCTGAAGGACAGCCGCATCGGTTCATACGCGGGCGTGGTTCTGTTCGGCTCACTCATGCTGCGCGTGAGCACATTGGCGGAGCTCGACGAGGCGTGGTGCCTGGTGGTTGCTGGCTGTGTGGCGCGCACTGGTCCCGTGTGGCTGATCGCGCGGATGCCCTATCTGAACCTCGCGATGGCAAAAGGACGGGGCGTCGCGGGAGCCGGCATGACGCAAGCTCTTGTCGCCACCGGATGGACACTCGTGATCGGGGCGGGCTTGACGGTTACTGGAGTGCTGTCCGTGCCAGCCACCGTTGGAGCGATCGCGAGCGGGTTGGCGAGCGCCGCGCTGCTCGGCGGGTGGTTTCTTGTGCGGGCTGGAGGCATCACTGGGGATTTCCTGGGAGCGGCAGAGCAGGTAGGGGAGGTCGTCGTGCTGCTGACCTTGCTCGCCGTTGCGCGGGCCGGGATTTGATGCTCCTCTTCGTACGACACGCACCGGTGACGAAGGGCGGCCTTTGCTACGGACGCGCCGATGTCCCCACCACGCCAATGGAGGCTTCTGATCCGAAGGTCCATCGACTGGTGCGCGACCTCCGTGGCCGCCTCGCTGGTCGCGACGCCAAACTGTTCACTTCTCCAGCGCGACGCTGCGTCGAGGTTGCGAGCTACCTGGTCCGCACGGTGGCGGGACTCGACCCGCTTCCCCCGGACGAGCGGCTCTGGGAACTCTCGATGGGCGAATGGGACGGCCTCCCGTGGACCGAGGTCGAGGCTCGGGACGCTCCTCGACTGCACACGTGGATGCGGTGCTGGCAGACCACGGCCCCCCCGGGAGGTGAGACACCCTCGCAGCTGGCGCAGCGCGTCGCCGCGTTCCTCGCGGAGCAGTCCGGCGGTTCCCTGTGGGTCGTCGTCGCTCATGCCGGAGTGATTCGTGCCAGCTGGGTCATCGCGGAGGGGGTGACCTGGGAGCAGGCGCTCCGCCGGCCCGTGCCTCATCTACAGCTCCTCGAGCATCAAGTGGATCGGTAGATCCACTCGGGTGCGACCCGGAAACGCCTTGGGAGCAGGTCTGTCCCGCCCCCGCAAGGCGCCGTGTCGTTTCTGGAAGGTCTCTCACCCCAGGCCGCGTGTTGCGCAGCCGAGGAGGACATCGACGCGGTCGACGCCGCTCTGGACCGTTTCGCAGTGATCGCCCAGTATCTCGATACTGCGTTGATCTGGCGCAAGGCGCCACTGGGGATTGCCGTCGGTGTCCTCCTGGGGGACCAGGAGGCAATCGATGGCCACATTGATCCTGTTTGGATCGTCGGGCTCTTCGGTCAGAGGTATTTCGCAGGAAGTGACGAGCTGCTCGGTGATACGCTCGAAGGTTGCTTGCAACGCGGCCACACCACCCGACGCGGAGACCTGGTAGTAGTTGGGAGTCTCTGGATCGTCGTCGACGTTCGGAACGCCGCCAGCAATCGCAAACTGGTCGAGGGCTTCCTCGTAAGGCTCACTTCCGGGAATGCCCACCACGTAGGTCGGATAGCCTGCATTCCGCAGCTGTTCGATGGCCCCGCGCGTCATTTCGTCATCGAGGCATCCGGTGGGGACTTCGGCGCAGCAATTGACGTCGTCGCGCTCGTTGGCGCACGGTCCGTCGATGTGGGACGTGCAGGACTCCCTCTCGCAGGTGAGGTCCTCGTTGCAGTTAGGGCCCCCGTCCGTCGCGAGGAGGACCACCGTATCCCCGTCGAGCCGCGTACTCTGCAGGTAGGCCAGCGCGCTCCGTAGGGCCTGCGCCGTCGGCGTACCGCCCCCTGGCGCGGTCGCCTCGAGAACCTCGATGATCTCGTCGACAGTGGCACTGCCCGCGCCCATGCCCACGTTCATTTCGCCGCTCAGCGGCATCTCACAGCAGTTACCCAGGTCGCCGCAGCTCTCGCTATCGATGGGCTCGTTGCCGAACTCGGGATAGGGATAGAGTTCGAGACCGAAGTTCATTTGCGTTTGGGCGCCGCGCAGAGCATTCGAGAGGGCCGTCGTCACCGAGGCCCAGAGGCTAGAGCTGTACTCCGGGGGCACGTTCGCCATGCTGCCTGACTTGTCCACGACGAGAAGGAGGTTTACCTTGACCTGCCGGGCGGCTGTTGCAGTAGCGCCGCACTCGCCGAGGTCGTTGTCATCGGCGAACATCTCGCACGCCTCGGCGAACGGCACATCCGAGATCATCCCGGTGCTGCCGCCGCTGCTCGATCGCCCGCCCGTGGCCGTGCTGGTGTTGCCGCCCGAACCAGCGGAGCCCTGGTCATCGTCGTCATCGTCGTCATCGTCGTCATCGTCGCTGGATGACGCACGCCCCCCTGACCCGTCGTCGTCGTCGTCGTCGTCGTCGTCGTTGGCGGATGCGCCGCTGCCGCCGCTACCCTTCTCGTCATCGCTCGAACAGCTGGGCGCCGCCAGAGCGGCGAGCGCGAACAAGGAGCCCAGAATTGCCCACCTACCGGCGTTTCGCACCAGCGCTGCCACGGTTGAAGTGTCGTTCATCACTCGATTCTCCCGGCCGTACCCATGTCGATCTTCAAAGAGGAGTTCGCATTATTCCACGCGACCGCCGGATCCACCACTCCCCGAGCGGCCCCTCAGCGTGCGCGCCACGACTATTGTCTGCATCGATATAGGCAGTTCCAACGAGAGCTCGAGAGTTGCACCGCGCCTGCAAAGGCCCATGGGGCTTGCCCACACCCGCCGCTGCACGACCTACCGCGACGTTGGAAGTTGCCGCTGCAGCTCGCGGCGTGAGTCTTTGCAAAGGTTCAGGGACACGCCCGACAAAGGGAAGGGGTGCGACGCCGTTCTGCGCCGCACCCCGCTTCTCAGCCTAGCTCCGCGCTCGCCTTACTTCTTGGCGTGCTCGTCGAGCCACGCGGTGACCCACACCAGCGGTGCGTTCCAGTTGATGGTGATCTCGTTCGTGGACCACGCCTCGATGTTGTCGATGAAGCACTTCTGCGGCGCGCAGCCCTTCAGACCCGCTGCCTGCACGTAGGGGTCTTGCAGGCCAGAGTTGGGACCGCCCGAAAGAGCGCCGGGGGGAGCCTTCGGGAAGTTCGGATCGGCCTGATTCGCCCAGAAGCGGTGGTGGGGGTTCTGAAGCGGCCGATCACCGTACCCGGTGATGTAGCTCTGCCCCATCGCGTTGCGTCCCAGGATGTAGTCCATCGCGGAAGAGATGCCGTCGAGGTACTTCACGTCTTTCGTGAAGTCGTAGGCCAACCCCATGATCATCGCGTTGTTGATCACGAAGGAGTTGGAGCCCCAGGGGAATTCAGAGGTCTTTGGATCGGGCTCGAAGGGGACACGGTAGCCTTGCTTCTTCGCGACCCCGATGAAGTGATCTGCGACCGCCGCGATCTGGTCCTGGTAGGCCTTCTTCTTGGCTGCAGGCAGCTTGCTCGGGACCGTCGCGAGAGTGATCTTTCCGAGCACATCGACCCGCTGCCACGTCATGGCAGTCGTCACGTCCCCACCGCCTTCGAACTCCTTGATAGTTCCGTCGAGGGCGGAGCTCTCCAGCTCCTTCAGGTACTCCGCCTTGCCTGTGGTGGCGAAGAGCTCGGCTGCAGCCCAGTAGAACTCGTCCGCCACGTGTTTGTCGTCGTACGGACCGCCGCCCATGGTGTCCGAGGCGGGAGCGAGGACGTTCGGGTTCTTCTTGGCTGCCGCCCAGGCCCGTTCCGCTGCTTCCAGCGCACGTTGCGCGAACGGGCCATCGTACGCCTTCCAGACGCGAGCCGCCTGCGCCGCCGTCGCGGCCAGGTTGAGGGTCGCCGCGGTGCTCACTGGCCTCAGCTTACGCTCGACTTTGCTATCCGAGGGCTTTAGCCCCAGCGCTGTCCATTCCACATCGTGCATCTTGTGGTGGACCATGCCGGCGTTGGGCTTCCCTTCCGGCACTTGCATGCGGAGCATGAACTCCATCTCCCAACGCGCCTCGTCGAGGATGTCGGGCGCTTTGTTCCCACTCTCGGGAATGCGCTGTCCTCCATCGCCGAAGGCCTTGACGTCGCCACCAAAGGCCTTGGCGCGTTCGTGCCAATTCACGAGCGTCCAGGCGCTAATACCGCCGTTGACGACGTACTTACCGTAGTCACCGGCGTCGTACCAGCCGCCGCTCACGTCCAGGGTGTAGTCGCACTTGGCCTCTGTGGCGCACCCGACCACGTCCTTTGGATGTCCAGCGGACCGCGTCACCGCCTCCAGGCCAGCGTAAGGCATCTTGATCTCGATGCCGCTTCGATTCAGGTAGAAATAGCGGAAGGCGTCGTACTTCAGCTCGGCGTAGATCTCGGGAGAGACAGCGAACGGGTCGCTGCTCTTGTCCCCGACCTGGATGACGTAAGCCTCGCCGGGCGTCTTCAACGCGGAGAAGTCGATGAGGTGGACGTGGTCCCTCGAGGCCGGGTCGTCCCCGAAGATCTCGGTCTGTCCCGACAAAACCTCCTTCCCAGCCGCATCGACAACCTTCCAGGCCTGAGGCTCCTTCGCGTCCGAGACCAGCGTAGCGATCTTGGCGCGGTTTGGCAGGTAGCCCACCTGGTTGACCCTCACGGCGGGGGGGGGAGGTGCCACGACCTTGGGGGGCGGAGTGAACTCAGGGTCGGAGAGGATGAGATCGTCGAAGCACAGCTCGACGGGACCTTCACCCTTGATCATGTGCCCGCCAAAGTGCATCGCGAACTCGGCCGTCGCATCGTCCGGCATGTTCATGTCGAACTCGAACTGGAACTGCTGTGGCTCGGTCGTCAACGCGACGCGCTGTGACCAGTAGTCGGTGTAGGGCGGTCCCGACATGCCAACCTTGCTGGCGACGTCAGTCTCCCGGCTTGCCCACGCCTTGAAGCTCAAATTGTAGTGATGTCCCTTTTGAATGACCATCTCGCGGTGACGAATCTGGGCGTCCCAGCGATTCTCTCCACCGTTGGTCACGTTGATACACAAAGCTCCGTTCTTGACCGCGGCCTCGCCCGCTGCCGGGGCCGTGAAGCTCGTCATCCAGGGCAGCATGACCCCGTCCTCGAAGTCGCTCTGCTTCAGAAGATTGTGGGCAGGATCACCGGGGGTGTTCGCCGTCAGGGTGTTGGCCGAGCCGACTCGGTGGCCCTCCTTGGGCACGCAGCTCGAAGCGAGACCTGCGAGAAGTGCAAAGATGGAAAGCTGCGAGAGGATTCGCATGGGTTGAAGTCCTTTCTAGGGTCGTCGGAGCGCATCCTTACAAACCCCTGCGCACCACTCCAGCCCCAATGCCGAGAATCTTGCCTTGTCCCGGCAAGATGGAGCAGGGCCAGCGCAATACTGGAGCAGTAGCGCGCCTGAAATGGCGTTCCCTGCACGGACGACCCGGAGGCCGACAGCGCGTTGAGTCTACTGTCTGCGCGTGTACTCTCCACTGGCGTCGTTCGGGCACGGGGCCTATATGTTGCCGCCATGGTCACTGCGCTGGAACACCCCCGCGAGGTACCTCCTACCGACCTGGAGGACGAAATTGAGCGGCTGAAGAAGGAGCGGAACGCCGTCCTGCTCGCCCACTACTACCAGGAGAGCGAAATCCAGGAGGTCGCGGACTTCATTGGGGATTCTCTGCAGTTAGCGCGGGAGGCGCAGCGTACCAAGGCGGATGTCATCGTCTTTGCTGGCGTCCACTTCATGGCCGAGACTGCAAAGATACTAAACCCCGAGCGCCTCGTGCTGGTCCCGGATATGGAAGCCGGCTGTTCGCTGGCGGATGGGTGCCCGGCAGACGCATTTCGAGCTTGGCGCGCGAGGTACCCAGGTGCGGAGGTCATCAGCTACATCAACTGCTCGGCTGCCGTGAAGGCGGAGAGCGACCTGATCTGCACCTCGAGCAATGCCGAGAAGATGGTCAACTCGATTGCCCCGGACAAGCAGATCCTATTTGCGCCGGACAGAAATCTTGGCCGCTATCTCATCCGCAAGACGGGTAGGGACATGGTGCTGTGGCCCGGCAGCTGCGTCGTGCATGAGACCTTTAGTCAGCACAAGCTCGTCGATCTGAGGATACGCTATCCCGAGGCACGGATCATTGCCCACCCGGAATGCGAAGAAGCACTCCTCGAGATGGCGGACTTCATCGGCTCCACGGCGGCGCTGATCACGTTTGCCGAGAAGGATGCGGGTCAGGAATTCATCGTCGTGACGGAGGCTGGAATCTTGCATGAGATGCGCAAGCGCATGCCCAACAAGACCTTCATCGCTGCTCCGCCCGAGGCCAATTGCAGTTGTAACGAGTGCCCCTTCATGCGCCTGAACACACCCGCGAAGGTCTATCTCGCGTTGCGAGATCTGACGCCGCGCCTGGAGATGGAAGAGAGCTTGCGCCTCCGCGCCAAAGCACCGATCGATCGCATGCTGGCCTTGAGCTGAGGCCCTGGCACACCGAGTTCGGGAGGCGGACTGCTCGAATGCCCGCGCCCGGCAGGGCCGGGACCTCAGGTCTGGCTGGTGCCCGGGCCTTTCCACCGGAAGAGTTGGAAGAACCGCCCTGGACCACCACGCCGCGTCCGCTCCGTGACCTCTACCTCCGTGAGCGTTGGGAAGAGCAGCAGGGCGATGAGGATTCGTATGATTCCGGAGAGGGCGAAGAGCGTCTGCAGGCGCCACTCGAAAAGAACAGGCAACCTAGTCGCTAGGACCCCTCCCGCGATGCTGAAGAGCAGTACGGAGCTCGTCAGCCAGACGTTGGCGTATACGATTCCGGAGCGCGTCGGGTCTCCCCGAGAAGCACCAATCAGGTACTTGAAAGCCGAGACGTTGACACCGGCCCACGCTGCGCCCGAGTAGAAGTTGGCTGCCGCCACCGACCCGGGGGACTCGACGACGAGGTACGGGAACGGAACCGTCGCCGCCAACACTGCTGATGTGGAGAGAACCCGGGCCGCGCCATAGCGGTCGGCGAGTTGTCCGACGACCCGTGCGCACAGAAGGTTACCCACCAGCGTAGCGGCCCCCACGGCCGCGAAGATCCAATAGCTGAAACGTAGGTCTCGCAGGAACCAAACGGCGAAGAAAGGTCCCGCCATGACAGCCGCCCCTTGAAGGAGCGCGATGGCCACCGAGAAGCGTCTCAACGCGGAGCTCGGGGTGAACGCGGAGCGCATCGGGGCAACGGCTTCCGGCGCTGGCTCGTACTGCCGTGAGAGGAAAGCGGAGGAGGCGAGGCGCGCGGCACCCGCGATGGAGAACACGAGCGCGAAGACGTGCCAGGGGGTTGCTCTCGCTTGGTATCTGGCGGCAAGGACGCCTGCAGTCAGAGCGACGACGAGCTGTACCAACGCAAACGCGGAGCTGCGCCACGCCGTGTGCCGCCCAAGAACCTGCGCTGGGCAGATATCCGAGAACCAGCTCATCCAGAGGTGGCTTACCGCTGCGTTGCTGGCACCGTGCAGTACGAACCCGGCGACGTATAGCCAGGGTGCAATGGAGCCCGGGAACCAGCCTGTTGCGGCAAGCCCGACCAGGCTCAACGCCTGGAGTCGGACGGCGCGTACGATGAGCGGCTTGCGACAAGCCCCCGCAACTCTGCTGCGGAGGCGGAGCTGGATCATGGTCCCCACCCACACGGGAAGCGAGCTCAACAGCGCGAGCGGCAAGGCCGGAACCCCCAAGGCGACCGCGGCGGCGATGCCAAACGTCTCGACGAGAGCGATCATCACCGTCGCGAAGATGCCATCGAGAAGGCTATCCATGAGGGCGCGGTGCAGGGTTGGGTCGCTTACCTCAACACTGCCAATTCTCGACGCCATCCGACGCTGACGCTTACCGTGCCAACCGGACCCGGGCAAGCGCGTTCGGTGGCGCGCGCCCGAGAGCTCCCGACGCTACTCGCGCGATGTGCGGCGTCGCCTACATGAAGAACCCTGCCGCGAGCACCGCGAGCAGGGCCAAGCCGAGCCACACCGCGATCCCGGTGGAGCTCGCGTACTCCGGCTGCTCCGTGGCACGCGGCGCGCCGGGGGGTAGAGGAGGCTGCTGACGAGTGCTGGACGAGGGTCGCTCGCCGTTCGCGGAGGATGAGCGTGGTGTCTTGTTCATGGCGCTAGTCCCTTTGGTTGCTCGAAGGAGCACCCGGGGTGATCACGGAACCTAACGGACCTAGGCGTGCGACATGCTTGCTGGCTCACCATGAGCAGCTGGGCTCGACGCCGTGTGCTGCGGGCGTGCAGCTCCCTCGCCCCTGGCGATAGCCAACGTCGAGAGAACTATTCGGCACGGAACCGCCTGCGACAATCCACGCAATGATGATGCTGCCACTCCCCGTGCGCAATCCGCTTTTTGCTAGTTCGGTTCTACGGCCAGTGTTGACTGCCGCCACGGGCCGTCGGCCCCGGACCCCTCCGTCCGCACTGCTCACGTGGATCGTGGCCGGCGGGTGATCCGACCGGCGCGCGGGTGGGTGCCTGAGCGACAATTCCCTGTTGCGGTGCGGCGTGTCGTCGTTTCAGATAGCGAGGCATTGAAAGCACCGGTGACCACGGACCTGGAGCTCGGTGGTCGCCTGTTCACCTAGCTGGCCCGGTGCGCTGGGCAGAACGGCGCGGGGAAGCGCTTAAGGAGAGTTGTTGTGATGAATGAATACCGAACAAGCCGGCTCGGCTTGGCATTTGTGTTGGCCATCAGCGCGGCGCTTGCGGCGTGCGGTGGGGAGGACGACTCGAACGAGGACTCTGGCACGGGCGGCGTGTCGGCGCTCGGAGGGCAGAGCGGAGCCCTTGGTGGTTCTTACTCGATGGGAGGCAGCGCCTCCGCTGTCGGCGGGGCGACGAGCAGCGGCGGGGCGACGAGCAGCGGCGGCGCAGGAGGCGCTGCGGGCGTGATCATCGAGGATTACTCGGTCGACGAGGGTGGGTTCGTGACCACCTGCGGCTTCAGCGGCTACTCCTGGGTCGCCGCTGGTCCTGATGCTCCGGACAACGACACGGGTTCCTTGAGCTCGATCACACCGGCGGACTTCTCCGAGGTCGAGGCAGGAGGCACTCTGTGCGTCAGCGGCAGCGTTGCCGAGGATGCGGCCTACCAAGGGTTCGCCATCCTCGGGGTGAACGTTGGCCAGGAGGCAGGTGAAGACACCCCCAATGTAAGCTTTTCTCCATCGAGCACCGGCCTCACCGTCAGCGTGACGAACAACGCGGGCAGTGCGCTGCGCGTACAAATCCAAGATGAGGACGGTGGTGACGACCCGGCGCACCGCTGGTGCGCCGATGTTCCGTCGAGCGGCAGCGGCACCATTCCGTGGTCCGAGTTCAACACGACGTGCTGGGAGCCGGAGGACGGCACCTACTACAATATGGAGCCCATCAACGCTGTGATGATTATCGTCCCTGGCAGCAACGCCCAGGACACGGCTTTCGATTTTTGCCTGGAGGGCTTTACTCAGGAAGGCGCTGAAGGCTGTGGAGACCCCGGCGGGGAAGGTGGCGCTGGTGGCGTCGGTGGCGCAGGTGGCAGTGCCGGGAGTGGGACTGCTGAAGCTGGAGCTCCGAATCTGGCCGGGGGCGGAGGCGTTCCGGCCGGTGGCGCTGGCGGAGTCGCTCAGGGAGGCAATGCCGGTGGAGTCAGTGTTGGTGGCGCTGCTGGAAGCGGCGAGGCCGGTGCGGCCGGCGTGGGCACCGCAGGAGCATCCCCAGCTGGCAGCGCTGGCAGCGCCGGCAGCTGACCTCCTCCTCTCTTGGGCCTGAGCTTGGGCTTGGGCCCCCGGAGGGCCGCGGACGGCGGACGGCATTCTCGCCGGCCACGGTCGCGGCCCGTCTCGCGCTGGCCTCGGAACGCTGGTTGAGCACCAGCCGTCCCAGCGCGGAACCATCTGGAACGTGGTTGCCCTCATGGGGTCGGCAGCCCCGGAGTGCGGCGCCGGTCCGCGTTGCCCACTGTGCGTCGTTCTGAGCCGATGGGAGGAACCGGTCCCGGTGCGCTCGCTGGTGGGCCATAGCCTCTGAGCAGGCCCGAGGACAGCGGCCCTTCACGAGCCCTCGCCGCGAAAATGTTCCTATGGGAGTCGTGGGTGCGGTCTGGTATCTTGGGGGGGCCAAGGGGGGGCGTGTCCGGAGCGACGCGTGTGTTGTGGCATGATAAAGGCCACACATGACTGCCGACTCGCTTGCCGTGCTGCTCGTGGAAGACGACCCTGCCGGGCGTGACTTGGCCACCTTCAACCTGGTCAAGGCCGGCTATCAGGTGGACGCGGTGGCAGATGGGGTGGCAGCGGTGCAGCGCTTCGACCCAGCGCGCCACATCGCGGTAATCACCGACCTGCGAATGCCAGGCATGGATGGGCTGACCTTGCTCGACGAGGTGCACAAGGTGTCGCCCGCCACCCCAGTGCTCGTCATTACTGCCTACGGAGATGTGGACGTAGCGGTCAAGGCGATGAAAGCGGGAGCCTTCGACTTCATCGGCAAGCCCTTCAACCGTGATCACCTCCTGCTGACGCTTCGCAAGGCGATCGATAGCTCGTCGTTGCTGCGCGAGCTGACCACGCTGAGGAGCCAGCTCCACGGCGTGGAGCGCCCGATCGTCGCCGAATCTGCCGTTATGCGGCGCGTCGTCGCTATGGCGGACCGCGTCGCTGCCTCGGAAGCGTCGATCCTCGTCACCGGCGAGACAGGAACGGGCAAGGAGCTCATCGCGCGTCGCATCCACGCACGCAGCCACCGGGCCGCTGGGCCCTTCGTAGCCATCAACTGCGCTGCCGTGCCACCGACCTTGCTCGAGGCCGAGCTCTTCGGACACGAGAAGGGGGCCTTCACCGGAGCGACGAAGGCCCGACTCGGACGGTTCCGACAGGCGCACCGCGGAACCATCATTCTTGACGAAGTCGGCGAGCTACCCCTGGAGCTCCAGGGAAAGCTCCTTCGGGTGCTGCAAGAACGCGTTGTCGACGTGGTCGGACGTGACGCCCCCGAGCCCGTCGATGTTCGTATCGTGGCTGCCACCAATCGGTGCCTTCCCCAGCTCGCCGCGAGAGGTGAGTTTCGCCAAGACCTCATGTATCGTCTGAATGTGGTCGAGATCGAGGTGCCGCCGCTGCGGGAGCGTCGTGAAGACATCGCGCCCTTGGCCCGCCATTTCATCGCGCAGTTCGCGAGCGGTCCCTTGAGCTTTCCCGAGGCGGTCCAGAGAGAGCTCGAAGCCCGGACTTGGCCGGGCAACGTGCGCCAGCTGCAGAATGCATGTGAGCGAATGGTGCTCCTTGCCCAGGGGGACCACGTCGATGCCGCCGATCTGCCGCCGCCCGACCGCGGCGAGGCGCGCGACAAGGACGCCAGTACCGCCCGAAGCTTGGAGGGGTGGCCGGAGCTTCCTCCGGATGGCCTTAGCCTCCTCGACCTGGAGAAGCGCGTCATCGAGCGCGTTCTGGCGATCAAGGGAGGCAACGTCAGCCAAGCCGCAATCTACCTACGCATTCCCCGGCACGTTCTCGCATACCGGCTGGCGAAGTATGGTATCGAGCGGTCCTAGGGAAGGACTGAGGCCCTCGCCTTCGGGAGAGGTTCCGCGGGCGAGCGCGCGCGGTCGCCTCTTCACGCCGTGGATGATCGCGTTGTGTTGGATACCCATCGCGGTGATCGGTGCTTCTCATTACATGACGCACAGCCACGAGGTTTGGGTTCATAACCTTCTGCGAAGGGCGTACTATATTCCCATTGTTCTCGCCGCGTTTCAGGGCGGGGTGCGCGGTGGCCTCCTGGCCTCCGTCGTCGTATCGCTCACGTATCTGCCTCACGCCTTCCTGCACCTCGGGCATCTGGCACATTCGGATCCAGGCAACGAGGTGGACAAGGCCATCGAGCTCGTGCTCTACAACGCCTTGGGGGTCATCGGTGGCTACTTATCTGATAAGGACGCCCGGCGGCGTCGCTCTCTGGAGGCAGCGCTGAACGAGCAGCGGCGCCTGCAGCAGCAGCTCGTTAGGGCGGGCAGGCTGAGCGCATTGGGCGAGGTCGTAGCGGGGATCGCCCACGAGGTGAAGAATCCTCTGCACGCCCTCAAGGGTACGGCAGAAGTCATCGATCCGCTCATCCCGGCAGATGCCGACGAGCGCCGACTCTGGGAGCTCCACGTAGCCGAGCTGGATCGCCTGGCGCGGGTTGCGGAGCGTTTCCTGTCGTTCGCGAATCCGCGGCGGCCGGATTTCACGACCCTCGATCTGCGCGACGTGGCTGCCCGCCTCGTGCTGCTCGTCGGAGCGGAAGCCCGACGACGAGGTATCGAGTTGGTCCTGGACGCTCCCGAGCACCCCGTCGAGGTACGGGGTGACCGCGATCAGCTCGCCCAGGTGGTCATGAACGTCTGTCTGAATGCGATGAGGGCGATCGGTGAGAACGGCGGGACGATTCGCCTTCGCGTGGAGGAGGGGAGGGGGGATTCCCAAAGGCCACTGCACCGCTTGGCCATCGAGAACGATGGTCCACCGATTCCGGATGGTGAGCTGGAGAAGCTGTTCGATCCCTTCCACGGCTCGGACCCAGCCGGAACGGGCCTCGGTTTGTCGATCTCGGCGCGAATCGTCGAGCAGCATCGAGGCTACCTGGAGGTGGAAAACGCGGGCTTGGGCGTCGCTTTCTACATGAGCCTGCCCAGGGCCACCGTCTACGGTGGACGCCAGCGTGAGCGTGCGTGAAGCGGGTCACGAGAGCGAGGGATGTGTGGGCAGCTCGGAGACCTCGCACCGGAGCGCAGGGCCCAACGGTGCATCCACGAGCTCTCCAATGAACCGTTCGGCTTCGTCGCGGCGCCCCGCGCGCGTCCATGCGATGGCGAGGTAGGCAGCGTACTGAGCTTCTTCTTCCCGCTCACGGGACGCCGAGTACCCGCGCATCAAGATGGCGATTGCCTCTTCGTAGCTGTCACGCGCGAGGGCCAGGCGACCTCTCAACAGCAGCGCTCGCGAATCACCCGGCGAGAGTTCGAGCACCGATTCACAGGCCGCGTCTGCTCGCGCGAAGAGCACACGCTCGTTCGCGAGCAGTGTCACCCAAACGGCTGCAAGGAGCAGCTCCACTCGGGCTTCTTCGGGCTGGTCGTCAGGGTTCCCGAGGTCCTCGAGAGCAGCATAGGCCTCCTCGTGGCTGCCCGCGATCGCACACGCCACCGCACTCAGTGCGTGGACGCGGAGATCGCCAGGATCACGCAAGCGCGCCTTCTCTAGCAGGCCACGTGCCCCCTGGACGTCTTCCCGATAGAGGTGTTGCCTGGCCCCCGCTATGAACGGGAAAAGGAGGCGTGCGCGGAACACGTCCTCGGTGGCAAAACAGCTCAGGATGATGCCGAGGCCATCACTCACTCCTCGGCCCGAGGCATAAGGCACCAGATTGAACACCGCGCCCATTGCTGCCGCTGTCGCGGCGCCCTGAAGCGCGATGACGGAGACCGAATCGCTGCGAGTGAAAAGGTCGCGACCGAGGACCATCCAACAGATGAAGACGAACAGTAGCTCTGCGCCGGGACCCGCGGCATAAATGAGAGCGCTCTTCAGTCGGGCGCGCTCGAGGTTGCGGGGATGTGGGACGACATAACCCTCGATCGGCAGCAGCTTGAAGCGCACGAGCGTCTCGCGCAGGCGGAATACCAGCAGCTCGCGGCCAAATCCGATGACCACCTCGCTGACGTGCCAGCCGAGTCGTCTAGCCATCCAGGCATGCCCAAGCTCATGGAGGATCAGCGCCGGAGTCCAGAACACGATGAGGAAGACGCCTCCGAGCTTCGCCGTCGTGAAGTCACTCACGACCTCTGCCGCAAAGAGTGCCGCGAGCGCTGCGGAGAACAGGAGGACCCACAGGCGCTCGCGGCGGCTCGTTGGAAGCCGAGGTGGCGGGGGGAAGGCTGACGCCAACATCGCTTTTCGTCATGACGCCTCACAACGACGAGCGCCAACTCGCAGCGCAGCACGACGGCCCCCATGGAGCGCGCCCTCGCAGCGCTGGCTAGGTCGGGTGGACGGTGCAGTCGGCGTTGACTCATAGCTTTCGCATCAGCAGAAGCCCATCGCCGATGGGCACCAGGCTTGCGCTCACCCGTGCGTCCTCACGCGCGCGCTGGTTGACGCGACGGATAGCCACTGTCGCGGAGTCCGCTGTGTTGCTGTCAGCAACCTGGCCCCCCCAGAGCGCATTGTCGAAGGCCATGACGCCTCCGCGCCGCAACAGGGCCAGACAACGCTCGTAGTAGCCTTCATACGCGCTCTTGTCCGCGTCGACGAAGGCGAAGTCGAAGCTCCCCGCTGCTCCGCATTGGATGAGCCCATCCAATGTGTCCATGGCGTTCCCGAGCCGGAGATCGATTCTTTCCGCCACGCCAGCGCGCTCCCAATAGCGCTGGGCGATTCGCGTCCATTTCGCGCTGAGGTCGCAGGCGACAAGGGTCCCGCCGGGGGGAAGTGCCAGGGCCACGGCCAGGGAGCTGTATCCGGTGAATACCCCAACCTCCAGGCAACGGCGCGCCCCCAGCAGCCCGACGAGCCAGCCCATGAAGCGGCCCTGCTCAGGCGATATCTGCATGTCGGCCTCGGGAAGGCCGGCCGTCTCGTGGCGAAGATGGTTCAGCTCCGCTGGCTCGCCCGAGTGGTCCAGCAGATACGCGCAAACGGTCGGGTCGAGGCCAATGGAAGTGGCGGACATGAGGACTGTCATGGAGCATTCCGGCTGCCGCCACAAGCGCACCGACAAGGGCTGCCCGGTCCTGGAAACTGGCACCCGCCTCGTTTTGCTCGCGCATTGCCGTGAAGGAGTTCCTGAGCATGGGGCTTCCGCCGAAGCGGTCGCGGGCGCCGCAGTCCGCTGAAGCAGCCGCAGGCGCAGGCGCTCCTGCAGCCACGACCGCCGGAACAGCTACCGACCCAACCGTCGCCCAAGCGAAACAGCCGCCAGCGCAGTCGCCGCCGCCGCCAGCGCAGTCGCCGCCGCTGCCAGCGCAGTCGCCGCCGCTGCCAGCGCAGTCGCAGTCGCTGACGCAGGGGCTGACGCTGACGCAGGAGCTGACGCTGACGCAGGAGCTGACGCTGACGCTGACGCAGGCGCTGACGGCGCCGCAGTCGCCGCCGCCGCTGCCGAAGCAGCTGCTTGCACCGACCCCGAAGCAGTCGTCGAAAGAGCCGAAGCGGCGCGGTAGCGCGGCCGTGCCACGATGCTGAACCGTCTGCGCTCGCGCCGTCTCTGCACGTCCGTCGCGCCCCGTAGCAGCGGCGCGGCCCCCCAGTCCCCCCAGTTCTGGTCGGACCGACAGCTCGGATGCGTGGGCTCCGGCGCGTGTCGGCCAGACCTCGGCATCTGGTCCCGCGGGCCCGCATCGGTCAAGCCGCGCCTTGGCGTCCGAACCCTGGAGGGAACGAAGTCAACTGGCGCCTTGGCGTCAGAACCCCCGAGGGTCACGAAGTCGACCGGCGCCCTGGCGTCCGAACCCTGGAGGGTCACGAAGTCAACTGGCGCCTTGGCGCACGAACCCTGGAGGGACACGAAGTCAACCGGCGCGTTGGCGCACGAACCCGCGAGGGTCACGAAGTCGACCGGCGCCTTGGTGCACGAACCCTGGAGGGTCACGAAGTCAACTGGCGCCTTGGCGTCCGAACCCCCGAGGGCGGCCAAGGCAAGCCGCGTCCTGGTAGCCCGATCCCTTGAGCCCCAGGAACCTCGCCGGAGTCCGACCCCTGGAAGGTCTCAACTCGACGGGGCTCGCAGCTCGGGACAGGCCGACGAGACGGATCACCCGTAAGCGCATCACGCCTCGTCGGTGTCGTCCTCCAGAATGGCGCCGTGGCACTTCTTGAACTTCTTGCCCGACCCGCACGGGCAGGGATCATTCCGACCGATCTTCGGCACGGGCGGCGCTTGAGGCGGAGGAGCGACGGCGCCCTGTCGCATCGAGTCCAGCGCGGCCGCCGGGTTGAGGGAAGGCTGTTCGCCAGGGTGACGCGCAACGGCCTGCTCCAGCTCGGCGTGGTGCCTGGCTTCCGCTTCCGCCTCGATAGCGGCAATCTCCTGCTGCTCGCGGATGCGCACCTCGAAGAAGCGGAGGAGGACGTTGCTGGAGACCCGCGCCATCATATTCAAGAAGAGGTTGTAACCCTCCTTCTTGTACTCGTTCTTGGGGTCGCGTTGCCCGTAACCGCGTAGCCCGATGCCATCGCGGAGGTGCTCCATGTTCGACAGATGTTCCACCCACGAGGTATCGATGGCCTCCAGGTAGATGTGGCGGAAGATGCGTAAGGCCAGGTCGACCCCGAGTTCCTTCTCCTTCTGGAAGTAGAGCTTCTCGGCGCGTTCGTACATCGTGCGGACCAGGCGCTCCGGGTCGCCGAGTTCGTCGACGTCTCTCTCCAGGTCCACCTTGAAATGCTCGCGGAATCCGTCGTGGAGGGACTTCCAATCCCAGTCCTCCGGCATGCGGTTGCGGGGGCAGCTTTCCTCGACGATGGCGCTGATGACGCGGTCGATGAGGTCGAGCATGCGATCGCGCTGCTCGCTGAGCCCGCGCGCCACGAGCTCATCCAGTTCCTCGAAGAGCTTCGTCGGGGAGAGACGACGGCGTTCGCCCACCTCGACACGAACTCCCCAGAGCTGATAGACCTCCCGCTGCAGGCTATCCAGATCGACGAGCTTCTCGACGGTATCCAGCTCCTCGCGGGTTGGCGGCCGCGGATTGCCCCGGTCGTCTCGCGGTTGAATCGGCGGATCCCCAAACATGCCCACGAGCTGCGCGACGAGCGGCTGCGCTGCTTCGCGGATGGTGTCGTCGATGGGAATGACGCGCGTCTTTCCGGTAGCCTTGCCGAGCTCGTCGAGTTCCTCCGGCTCGTAGCGACCCAGGAGCAGCTGCTGGCGCAGGGTGTACACCGTCTTGCGCTGGGCATTCATCACGTCGTCGTACTCGAGGAGGTTCTTGCGGATGTCGAAGTTGCGCTCTTCGACCTTGCGCTGAGCATTCTCCACGCTCTTGGTCACCCACGGGTGCTCGATGGGCTCGTCGTCGGGCATACCCATACGGTCCATCAGATTCTTGACGCGGTCGCCCGCGAAGATACGCATCAGGTCGTCCTCGAGGGAGAGATAGAACCGGCTGGAGCCAGGATCGCCCTGCCGCCCCGCACGCCCACGGAGCTGATTGTCGATGCGCCGGGACTCGTGCCGCTCGGTGCCGAGGATGTGTAGCCCGCCCAGCTCGATGATATCGTCGTGCTCGGCCTTGCAACTCTCCTCGAGCTCCTTGACCTTCTCCTCGAAGCCCTCCTGGTCGACGTCGGGGTCCCGGTTCAACTCCTTGAACTCCCAGCGCGCGAGCATCTCGGGGTTGCCGCCCAGCATGATGTCGGTGCCGCGACCGGCCATGTTGGTCGAGACGGTGATGGACCCCTTGCGTCCAGCCTGCGCTACGACGAAGGCCTCGTTCTCATGGTGCTTCGCGTTCAGCACGTGGTGAGGGACCTTCTTTTTGGCGAGAATGCGGCTGATCGCCGCGCTCTTCTCGACGCTGGTGGTCCCGACGAGCACCGGGCGACCGCGTTCGTGCTCCTCGAGGATCTCCCGAATGACGGCGGTGAATTTCTCGCGCTCCGTCTTGTAGACGACATCCTGATGATCCGCGCGGACCATCGGTCTGTTCGTTGGGATCGAGTTGACGTCGAGCTTGTAGGTCGACGCAAACTCCTGTGCCTCCGTCTCGGCGGTTCCCGTCATCCCCGCAAGCTTCTTGTAGATGCGGAACAGGTTCTGAAAGGTAATGGTCGCCATCGTCCGACTCTCTTCCTGAATCGGAACGTTCTCCTTGGCCTCTACCGCTTGGTGCAGACCGTCGCTCCAGCGCCGCCCTGCCAGGACCCGCCCGGTGAACTCGTCGATGATGAGCACCTTCCCTTCGGGGCTGACCATGTAATGTTGGTCGCGCTTGTAGAGGGCGTGGGCGCGCAGCAGCTGATTGATGATGTGGAGCGTTTGGACGTGTGAGGTGTCGTAGAGGTTGCTGAGGCCCACCATCTTCTGGACGAACTCGACGCCTTCGTCCGTCAATGTGGCGCTGTGGCCCTTCTCGTCCACGTTGTAGTGCTCGTCGCGTACCAGGCGGTTGATCACCTCGTTCAGCGTTCGGTACTTGTCGCTGGCTGCTTCCGCCGTGCCGCTGATGATGAGCGGCGTGCGCGCCTCATCGATGAGGATGGAGTCTACCTCGTCCACGATCGCGTAGTTGAGCGGGCGCTGAACGTACTCGAGCGCCGAGAATTTCATGTTGTCGCGCAGGTAGTCGAACCCGAACTCGTTGTTCTGGCCGTAGCAGATGTCGCACTGGTAGGCGCGGCGCTTCTCCTGCTCCCTCTGCTGGTTCACGACGGCGCCAACGGTGAGCCCCAGCCACGTGTAGAGCCTGCCCATCCATTCCGCGTCGCGTCGCGCGAGGTAGTCGTTAACGGTGACAAGGTGAACCCCCTTGCCTTCGAGGGCATTCAGGTAGATGGGCAAGGTCGCGACGAGGGTCTTGCCCTCACCAGTCTTCATTTCGGCGATGCGCCCGCGGTGCAACACGATGCCCCCGAGGAGCTGAACGTCGTAGTGCCGCATCTTCAAGACGCGACGACCCGCTTCGCGGCAGACGGCGAACGCCTCCGGGAGCAGCTTGTCCAGGCTTTCGCCGTTGTCGATCCGTTGCTTGAACTCGGGCGTCTTCGCTTGGAGCTCGGCATCGCTGAGCTTCTGCATCGCCGGCTCGAGCGCGCTGATGCGCGCGACGAGGGGTTGCATACGCCGCAGCGCGCGGTCGTTGGACGTCCCGAAAAGTTTCTTGGCTACCCAGGTCAGCATGTTTTCGACTCGTTTTTGCTTGCTGCGAGTCGCGAGCACCACGTCTCGAGCAGCGCGAGGCTCGGGAAGCTAGTCCGTCACTGGCCCGAGTGCCAGAACGTTTCTGCTTTTGGCTCGATTCCGGAAGAGCCGAGCGGAGCCGTAGCGGCTCGCAGCGCTACAACTGGAGCAGTACCACACCGAACGGCTGGCCACTGGCGGCGCAGTATTGCAAAGCCATGCGGGTCATCCCGTTCTGCCTGCTCTACGCAGCCTGTCTTGCTGGCGCTGCCGCGCGGATTCCAGGGCGCGGCGCTCATCCTCCGTCTCGACCCGCAATGGAGGCACTTCGCAGGGCCGGCCCTGCCCGTCGAGCGCTACGTAGACCAAGTGCGCGGAGTTCGTGTGCGTGGTGCGGCTGTTCAAAATGTCTTCCGCATGCACCATCACCGCTACCTCGATGGAAGACCTTCCGACGTAGGTCACGCCTGCCCGGCAACTGAGCAGCTGACCGACGCTCACCGGGGAATGGAAGACCATGGAATCCATCGCAATGGTGACGCAGGGGCGCTGGGCATGGCGCATTGCCGCAATGGCGCCTGCTTCATCGACGAGCCTCATGATCAGCCCCCCATGCACCTGCCCGTAGCCGTTCGAGTGTTTCGGCAGCATCAGCTGCTGCAGTGATACCTCGGATTCCCTAGGGGACTTCGGCGGAGACGCTGTCATGGAGGGACAAGCTACCCCGCCCCAGCGCGGCATGCTAAGTGAAGCGCCGCCGAATGTCGAACTGGACCAGGGTTTCGCCAAAGGGGTCCGACACTCCGCGACAGTACCCCTCGAGATGGCACGCCTCGTTGCAGTGTCCCTCGCGGGGTTCGAGCTACGCCTCGCGTCGCGGTGATCCAGAAGCGCGATGGACCTCCTCTACTTCATCATCCTGACTGGCTCGCTGATCTTCGTTCACGAGCTGGGGCATTTTCTGGTTGCCAAGGCCTTCGGTGTCCGTGTGCTCACGTTCAGCCTCGGGTTTGGGCCGAAGATCCTGAAGCTCCGTGGGCGCGAAACCGAGTACTGCGTCGGAGTCCTGCCCCTTGGCGGCTACGTCAAGATGCTGGAGTCGCACAAGACCGACATCGTCATGCCGGAGGACCGGCACCGCACCTTCGAGTCCCTGCCGCTCGCGAAGCGCGTGACTGTCGTACTTGCCGGACCGATGATGAGCCTGCTGTTCCCGGTGCTCTTGTACTTCGGGGTCTTCGTGACCGAAGGTCCATTCCGGCCGCCGACCGTGGGTGTCGTGCTGCCGGGCCACCCCGCCGACGGCAGGCTCCAGCCCGGAGACCGCGTCATGTCCATCGACGGCGAGGAGATCGGCACCTACGACGAGCTCAAGCGCATCGTTGCGAGGAGCCCTGGTCGGAATCTCGTCTTCAAGGTCTATCGAGGCAACGCCCACCACGACGTAGAGGTCACGGTCGCTGACGAGGTCGTGCGGCGGGAGCTCGACATCGTCGAGCGCGTCGGGACGATCGGGATCTACCCGAATGCTCCGGCGGCGGTCATCGGGGTGCCCCACGCGGATTCATCTGCCTACCGCGCTGGGCTGCGGACCTTCGACGTCATTACCCACGTGGGCGGCGACCCCATTCGCCGCTTCATGGAGCTCTCCGACAGTCTCGCGGAGTCCCACGGCGAGACCCTTCCGGTGACCTACCTGCGTCCGCTCACGGTTTCGGATGCCTTGGGCGGATTCGCAGAGATGGCGGTCTACGAGAGCGGCGTGGTGGCCCTCACGCCCGACCCCGCCGGGACGGACCTGTTCACGAAGACGGGCATCGAAGCCGCGGATCTCTACGTCGCCGTGGTGCCCCCGGATTCCTACCTGTACAAGGCTGGGCTCCGCCCCGGTGACAAGATCGTTACCCTGGACGAGCAGGCGGTGCCGGCGTGGTCTTCGTTCCGGGAGCGCGTGCTGGCGGCCCCCGATCACGAGCACACCATCGATTACCTCTCGGCCGCCGACGGTAAGATGCACTCGGGGCGCTTCCAGGTAGGTCGTGAGGATTATACAGACGAGTATGGGCAGCACTTCACACGACTGATGCGTGTGAAGAACTGGACGCCGCTGGCCCTGGAGGAGCCGGTAGATCACCCCTCGCCGGTCACCTATGCTCTGGAGAAATCCGTCGAGAAGACCATCGACGTGACGCGCTTCCTGATGGTCGCCATCGTGCGCATCTTCCAAGGGCGCGTCAGTTTGGACTCCCTCTCCGGTCCCATCACGCTCTACGAGGTGGCAGGGGAAGAGGGCCGCAAAGGTGCAGACTACTTCATCTGGGTAATGGCGCTCTTGAGCATCAATCTGGGGCTCCTCAACCTCTTGCCCATCCCCGTGCTAGATGGCGGTCATCTCATGTTCTTTGCCATCGAGGGCATTACGCGCCGACCCTTGCCCCTCCGGGCGCGCGAGTTCGCGCACATTTGCGGTATGGCGATCCTCATCGGGCTCATGGCGCTCGCGTTCAAGAATGACGTCGAGAAGCGCTGGGAGGCCATCGTCGGTCAGGTGATGGAGCTGGTGAGCTGAGTGGCTTCTGACGATCGGGGGCGTGGTCCAGGGAACCCGAAGCTCGTCGATCCACGCCGGGTCGCAGCGAGCGTGCTCGAACGGGTGTGGCGCGATGACGCCTTCGCCGCGGCGGCGCTCGACGCTGAGCTTCGTCGCTACCCTCAGCTCGACCATCGGGATCGCGGACTCATCACAGAGCTCGTTTATGGCGTGCTCCGCTCGGAGCAGGAACTTGTGCGTCGGCTCACTGCTTTGGCGCCCCGGGGTCTCCCCAGGCAGCGTGCGGTGCGGACTCACCTGCTCCTGGCCGCCTACCAGCTCCTGGCTCTGGAGCGAATCCCAGCCTTCGCCGCAGTGGACGCCGCTGTCGCGGGGGTGCGCACCGGCGGAGGGGGCGGGCTTGCCGGCTTCTGCAATGCTCTCCTGCGGCGGTTGGCGTCGACCTCCCCGAAGGTTGGCGCAGCCGAGTTGGCCATGAGGAGTGCCCCGGCCTGGTTGCGGGTAAAGCTCACGGAGCTCGTGGGCGAGGACGAGGCCGCGGTGCTGCTCGGCGCAGGTCCGGGCGGCGCCCGGGCACCGATGGCCGTCCGGCGCGTGCTCGGTCGCCCCTGGCCTTCATGGCTGGAAGGGGCAGCGCCGGGTCACGATGGCGAGCGCACGAGGCGGATCGTCGAGGGCGATCCGCGCGCCCGAGAGGGGTACGCGGAAGGTCAGTTCGTGGTTCAGGAGGAGGGCGCGCAGCTCGTCGGGTTGGCCCTCGGCGCGAAGCCCGGCGAGCGGATCCTCGACGCTTGCTCGGGACGTGGCCAGAAGGCGAGCCTCTTGGCGGAGCAGGTCCTTCCTGATGGCGAGCTCTGGGCGGCGGACCTGTTCCCGAACAAGCTCGAGCGCCTCACTCGGGAGTTCTTGCTCCTCGGGTTGCCTCCCGCGAGGACGGCGGCCGTGGATTGGTCCTTGGGCACCGCTGACGTTCCCGAGGGTTTCGACAGGGTGCTCGTCGATGCGCCTTGCAGCGGGGTGGGCACGTTGCGGAGAAGGCCGGAGATCCTGCGTCGGTTGGGGCAAGAGGATCCAGCGCGGCTCGGGGCCCTCGCGACTACCATCCTCGTGCGGGCGGCGAGTCGTGCGAGGCCAGGCGGGCGCGTCCTTTTCGCCGTTTGCAGCGTGCTCCCCGAGGAGTGCGAGAAGGTCGTGGAGGCCGTGGCGAGTGAGCTCCGTCTGGTTCCCTTCGACGTGCCGGCCATCGACGCGCTGGCCCAAGGCCGACCCACGTTGCGGCTGCTTCCGAGGCTGCACGGAACGGACGGCTACTTTCTAGCGAGCTTCGAACGTCGCTGAGCACGACGCGCCAGAGTTCACCCCACCACGAACGGTGTGTCTTCACTGGAATCCCGCGGGGCTGTCCGTGCGTTGCGTGCTGCTTCGCGCCATCCGTGGCAGGAATAAGCACAATCAATCGCCGATTCATTGGAGATTCGTGGATGATGCTTCATCACTTGACTTTTGCTTGTATGGCAGTGTCCCTGGCAGCGGCTTGCTCGTCGAGCGGCTCGGGGGACCCTCTATTCGGCAGCGGCGGCACCCTGGGCGCCACGGGGGGCACTGGGTCAGCTGGTGCCGGCGCTGGCGGCTCGGCAGCCACTGGCGGCAGCGGCACGAGCGCAGGGGGAAGTACCGGCACGCCCAACGGCGACGCGGATTGCTCCAGCGTCAGCGGTTCTGGACTGCCGATCAATGCGAGCGGTTGGGTGGGGTCTTCCTGCGGCACGCCTGGGATCCAGGGTGCCTGGTACTGCTACGACGATGGGCAGCCTTCGACGTGCACTTCGGGATCCACCCCCTTCCAAGCTGGGACGGGCATGTGCCTCAGTGGTACGTCCATCATCGACACGACGTACACGGCCTGGGGCGGTGGCATCGGCCTCTCCCTGAACGAGAGCGGCGGCAACAGCTCCGTGAAGAGCGCCTATGATGCCACGGCGAACGGCGTCCTCGGTTTCCGCATCACCCTCGAGGGGGACAGTCTGGGTCAGTCCATCCGCGTCGGCTTCTCAGGGGCTCGGGAGCCCGGCGATCTACCATCCCCCTTCGTAGAAGTTGGGGAACTGACCCCGGGCACGCCGGTCACGGCAGAAATCCTCATCGCCGACGCGCTGGTGCCACTGGCATGGGAGTTGGAAAACTCCGGGGAGGGCGCGGATCCGACGTCCATCTTCGACCTGCAGGTGCAGTTCCCCGGCGCTGAGGTGGCCGGCGAGTACAGCTTCTGCATCAAGAGCATCGAGCCTATCACCGATGGCTCGGTGCCCACCGTCACCTGTGATGTCTCCGGCCTGACCCAGTACGGGAGCACGAGCGACGAGTACGGTACCATCAACGCTGGAAGCTACATGGTTCAGAACGACGTCTGGAACCCGCTGAACGGCGCTACCCAATCGATAACGGCCTATCAGGGGCCCGGTGCGAACAGCGTGGCCTTCCGCGTGCAGCCGAACATCAACGTGTCGAGCCTGGAGCCTGCCTCCTATCCCTCGGCCGTCTACGGCTGGCACTTCGGCTCATTCCACGGTGGCTACACCACGGCGCGGCAGATCTCCGCGATAAGCTCGGCTCCTTCCGTGTACGAGTACTGCGCCCCCTCCTCGGGCCGCTACAACGTCGCTTACGACCTCTGGATTCACCCGCAAACAAATCCACCGAATCCAGACGGTGGCACCGAGCTGATGATCTGGATCGGTACTCGGGATGCGACGCCCATCGGCTCTGAGGTGGGGACGGCAACGCTCGCAGGCGCCACCTGGGAGGTCTGGTATGGGGATGATGCGTGGGATACGCTCTCCTACCGCCGCATCACCAACACCCCGAGCGTCGACTTCGATCTGATGGAGTTCATCCGCGATGGGGTCTCGCGCGGCTACTACCAGTCCAGCGAGTACCTGCTCAGTGTCCAGACCGGGTTCGAGATCTGGGAGGGCAACGAGCCCTTCACGGCGCAGCGCATCTCGACGAGCATCAACTAGGGCCTGTCCCTGAATGCGGTTGGCTCTTCCGTAAACGTGCCCGTGCCCGTGCCCGAAAAAGTTAGCAACGCGGGGGCCAGCGCTGGCCGATAGCTGAGCATGGAACTGGATCATGAAAAGCTCGACGTTTACCAACTTTCTCTCGATTTCGTCGTTCTGGCCAATGACGTCGTCGAGGGTCTTCCGCG
>JAEWRL010000024.1 GCA_023398955.1 Pseudomonadota bacterium | reverse complement strand
TGCCTGTCGCAGCGCACGAGCTCCTGAACGCGAGCGAGCAAGGCGTGATCTGATAGATGGTGCGGAGCCTGACTTCATACCCGCAGGCGCAGGCGCAGGCGCGGTGCTGCGACGGCTCTGTCTGCCGAGCGTCTGCGCCAGGGCCGCGCTTTGACTCTCGAGCGTGCCCGTTCCTCTGGGGCGCCCGAACTCGGTCCCAGGTTGTGCGCTATCCACAGCCACCTCATCGGGTAGCCGGCTGTTGGCGCGCGCCAACGCGCCACTGGACTCCAAACGTCGAACCTCGACTGAGCGTTAATCGCTCCATTCTGGCGTAGCTCGTCAACGGTTGTCTGCCGAGAATGTGAGCTCTCGTCCATCGCGTGGTTCGCTTCTGCCAAGCACGCGCCAAGCCTGGGTCATTTCTCCCGAGCGCTGAAGTCGTCGTGTCGGTGTCACGCAAGCTGCGCCTGTTTTGGGCATGGAGACAACTCTCAGAAATCAACCTTCTCAAGCAGATTCGCCACTTTCCGCCATGAGCGCCACCGTCTGCCTGAGCCCCAGTCCGTATCCGCGTGCAGCAGAATCAACCGCAACAGCTCGCGTGCCCGAGTGATCTTGGCTGGGCCGTACTGGACCTCGAGCGTCTTATGCTCCTTGGCCAACGTTTCGAAATCCTCTGGCAGCTCCGCTTCCAGCAGCTTCCACCCGTTCTTGCTCGCTACGTCGATAGACATATTCAGCACGAAGATGCCTATCGACCACCTCGCTCAGGTGGGCCAACAGAGCTGCTAACGGCTATGCCCGTGGTCCCGGGGCTCACCCGCC
The DNA here is from genome assembly GCA_023398955.1 of Pseudomonadota bacterium. Classification (GTDB taxonomy): domain Bacteria; phylum Myxococcota_A; class Polyangia; order Polyangiales; family Polyangiaceae; genus JAEWRL01. Next base: position 8,054 of record JAEWRL010000024.1, on the reverse strand, counting down.
TTCGACGAACTCCTGCGCGCCAATGTCGGGGCGATCGTCTCGAGGGTCACCATCGACGTCAACGCGGAGCTCGCTTTCCGGGTCGGCCTTGTCGCGCAAGGGGCTGTCTGCCCCAATGTTGCGCATCGAGTCGACGAAGCGCGGATCCTGCGCTGGTAGGTTTCCTTCACCGGGTGGTAGCCCCTCGTCGCTCATCGAGTACGTGGCGACCGTCGGCATGGGTGGCTCACAGCTCGCGGGGAGCGGAGGGCAGTCCGGCGGTGAATTGCCCCAGACGACGCTATTGTGGAGTTCGACGGCTCCGCCAAACGTGCCCTCGAAGGCGTCATTGTGCGCTATCGTGGCGTGGTCGATCACGATCCCAGTGCCAGCCAGCACCACGTGGAAGCCGCGGTTACCCGAGAACGTGCTGTTGCTGATGAAGGTACGGCCTCCCGTGGAGTATACTCCGGACGCGTAGCCAATCGGGGTAGTATCATTGTTGACGAAGCGTGAGCGGTGGATCCTGAGGTTCGCCCCTTCGATGGCTGTTTGATTCCGCTCGAAGGTGCAGTCCTCGACGAGTAGGCCGTCGCCGGCCAGCACGGGGCCGTCCTCGCCGTTGCGAACGAATGTCGAGCGAAGGATGCGAGGATTGGCGCCAGTGACTCCAATGACGGCAAACGCCCCGATGCGCTCGAAGTGGGAGGACTCGATAAGGAAGTCGTCACCGGAAGCCTGGATTCCGGCGACTGCAGCACGCAGGCTGTCGTTGTCGATGAACTGACTATCGACGATCTGTAAGCTCGCCCCCGTGCTCTGGATGACAGGGGAACTCAGCGTGTAGTTGCCCGTGAACAGGGAGTTTCTCACAGTGAAGCTGTCCGATGTGCTGACCAGGGTGGGTGCTTCCATCCGATCGCCCGTCACTGTGAAGCCGTCGAGCGTCGCGTGAGCCGCGTCCTGGATCAGCGGCATGTAGGAGTAGTCATCGGCGTCGACGGTTCCGTCGATGACGCTCGCTGTCGCCTCGGAGAGCACACGGTCGCCAAGCTGACGCTCATGGCCCGCGAAACCGCCGTAGAGAGCCACCCCTGGCGCGAGCTCGAGGGTAGGGGTGCCGTCCCGTTCCGGGTTCGGATGGTAAGAGCCGGCCTGTACCCAGACGTCGCAGCCGCTGTCACCCGCTCGTGCCAGTGCCGGTCCGATGTCCCGCTTCGCATGCTCCCAACTGCTTCCGCTGTTGGCGTTGTCTCCCGTCATCGCGACGTGGACGGTGCAGCGATGTCCGCTGCCCGGATCATTGTGGCCATGGCCTAGCCAATCGAGAAGCTCAGGAGGGACGTCCGAGCTACATGCCGCGAGGGCGGCAGTGCCCAGCACCGCTAACGGCAATAGGTGAGCACCAATGGACCCCTGAGAGATGTTGATGAGACGCATGCTGCTCTCCTTGTGGGACGCTTGCTGGCTGCCTTGCGACGGGGTGCCCCTGTGCAGGCGCCGTGCCCAGTTGGGAGCACCCCATTTGGCGACCAAGACTCCGTCAACTGGAGTGGTGGCGGCCGAAGTGAGCAGATTGGCAGCGGCCGATCCGTTCCCCTGTCGGTGCAGGGTGTCACGCGTGAGGCGGAAGGCCGCGGGGGCGGTCGCTACATCGTCACGGGGCGTCAACGAAGTGTCGCGGCAACGGGAGCGTTGCTACGCAGCTCGGGGCTCGGCGCCGGTCAGGGGCGCGCCTTCTGGGGGCGTCCCGGTTTCGGTGCCGGCACCGTGGGATCCACGAATACCTCCGCCAGCCCGACGTCCAGAGCATTCGTGATCCGCACCAGGGTGTCGACAGTGACATTCGAGCGCCCCTGCTCGATCCTGGCATAGTTGGGCGGCAGCATGTTGAGCTCCGCTGCCAAGCTCTCCTGGGTGTGCCCCCGCTGCCGGCGCAGCTCCTGGATGCGAAGACCCATCTTCTTCAGGACCTCCTCGGTGGTGCGCGTCGCCATTTGGCGACGAAGTTCGAGCGACTTGCTCTCAGGAAACAGAGTAGTATAAGACTAGGCGTGCACCGAGCGTCCCGCGGCCATAGGGGGAGTGTTTTGACCGAGAAGCTACCTGCAAGCGGATCCCGCCAGCGAGAACCCGCGGCCCAGTCAGCGAAGGCTGTCCCGGTCCAGGAGTCTGAGTCCAGCCCGCGTGCCCCGCGCTTGGAGGAGGTGCTCCGCGTTCATGCGCCCGTGCTGCTCCGCTCCGCCGCCGCACTGGAGTTGGCTGCCGAGCAGCTCCGGGACGCGACCCGAGCCGCGGCGGGCGTGCGCTCGGTGAACGACCTGCGCTCCGGCTGTTTGACGGCCTTTCATGCCGCACTGAGCGCCTACGAGGTGCTCGGGCGCTTCGAGTTTGCGGCGGAGCTCGAGGAGAAGGGGACTCAAGGTGGCGACAATGGCGGGGCCGCCGGGTAGTGCTTCGCGTGGACCAGAGCGCTGGATCGGGTCTCGGGCTGCGCGGCCCGCGTGCCTGGGACCCGATGGGTGGTGTTGCCAAACGAATCCGTGACGGACCGAGGGGCGTGGGAGCACTCATCGGTTGCCAAGCTGGGCAGCGCCGCGCGAGGCCTCCCGGGGGCGAGCGATCCGCGCTCCGGATCCGTCGAGCGCCACCTCTGCGGGTGCGCGCGGTGACGTATACAGAAGCGGTGGGGCCGTGCGCATAGAGAACCCTGCTAGCTAGCTTTGTCAAGGGTAGCGTATACCGGGTGTATTCTGAGACTGCGCCTGGGGTGTTGCCCTCGGCGGGCCTTGCGGTCACGCTCAGGACTGCGATGACGGCTCGTCGGACCCCAAGGAAGCGCTCCGGAGTGGAGGTCGACGTCTTTGACTATCTCGACTATCGGGCCTACCTACGCGCCTACTACGCAGCAGCCAAGAGCACTCGGGCCGGATTCTCCTTCCGGACCTTCTCGAAGCTGGCAGGACTGCGCTCCCCGAACTTTTTCAAGCTGGTGATGGATGGGGAGCGGAACCTCGGTCAGGCGAGCGTGCCAAAGTTTGCCGAGGCCCTGGGTCTGGAGGACACGGAGCGGGAATTCTTCGCAGACCTCGTGGCTTTCGACCAGGCCGAGAACACCGTCGAGAAGAGTCGCGCCTTCGAGCGCGTCGCGGCCTCGCGCCGTTTTCGCTCTGCGCGGCGCATCGACGGGATGCTCCTGCGGTACCTGTCCCAGTGGTACCATCCCGCCGTGAGGGAGCTCGCAGGGCGGGCGGACTTCAAGGAGGATGCGAAGTGGATAGCCGCCGAGCTCCAACCCGCCATCACGCCGGCCCAGGCTTTGGACTCACTGGCGCTCCTGATCGACCTCGGGCTCCTGGCGCGCGCCGATGGCAGGCTCGTCCAGGCGGAGCCCACCCTGACGACGGAGCATGAGGTGACGGTCTTGGGTGCTGCCAGCTTCCACCGCCAGATGCTGGAGCGCGCCAGCGAAGCCATCGACGACGTTCCTCGCGAGCATCGCGACTACGCGGCCCTGACCGTGCGCGTCAGTCCAGTGACCGCGCGTGCCGTCAAGGAGCGCATCCACCAGTTCCGCGAAGCGCTCGCAGAGCTTTGCGATGCGGATCACGAAGGCAGCATCGTGTACCAGCTCAATATCCAGTGGTTTCCGCTCTCGCGCGTGGACCGTGGCACGGGGCAGGGCTCATGAGCGGTTCACGCTGGATTCAAGCAGTGCTTGGCGCGCGCGCCGCCGCGCTCGGCCTCGCCCTGCTCGTGGGCTGTTCTTCCACGGGCGTCGGAAACCCGGCGCAGGAGAGCGCGACGCTCTCGCTGAGCATCGTCACTGACGACGAGGCAGAGCGGGGGGCGGCTGATCCCGACGCGGCCCTCCCAGCGCAGCGTCTGCGCCACGCCATCCTCGCGTTCCGAGAGCTGCGCTGGCTGCCCTGTGACCAGAGCGAGGAGGCCGTCGTCGTCGAGGGGCAGATCGTCGTCAATCTCGTCACCGGGCGCGTGGAGCCGGAGCTCCCGAGGGTCCCGGTGCCGCCCTCGGGGTTCTGCGGTCTCGACGCTCCCCTGATGCCCGCCGAGTGGCCCCCAGGACTTGTGGGTCGCTCCCTGCTCTTCGCTGGCTTGCGACAGGACGGCGTGCTCTTCCTGCTTTACTCGTCGATCGAGGGCACCCTGCGCTTGCGGCCGCGTGAAGGCGTCGTTTGGGGGGCCGGAGACGAGGACTCGGCGGTCATCTGGGCGCAGCGCCCGCGGCGCTGGCTCACCGACGAGGACCTCGACGGGGTGGAGTCAGTGCCGGTCGGAGACGTGGAGGACGCAGACGCTGTCGACGGTGTCGGCGCCGTCGAGCGCGTGATCCCCATCGACGCCGATCGCCATCCGGCCCTGTTAGCTCTCATCCGTGCGCGTCTCGCTGGGCGCAGCAGCCTTTACGCCGATCTCAACAAGAACGGCAGACTCGATCTGGCCGAGCGCGCGGACGCCGCGTGGCTCGGGAGCGGACTCTCCGACCTCGATTGAACTCGACCACGACGGCGGGCCGTCGAGGCTGACCTCCTCGGCACGCCTGGGCGGCATCAGGCATCCTCGCGGGCGTCAGCTCATTCTTGTGCTCGCTGCGCCCGCGCCTTCGTACCACGCGCGACCAATTTTCCCATAACACAAGGAGACCCTAACCATGACCCATCGCAGCATCAATCTCACCCCAGCCCTCTTAATTGCCTGTTTCTCTCTCTCAGCATGCGGCGCGAACGGCGGTGATGGTGCAGAAGCCGCTGCCGGCGATCTGGCCGGCGTCCCCGAGCTCGCAGCAGTCGAGATTCAGCTGACGGGCGCCCCCGAGAGCGAAGGGCTTGCCACCAGCGCCGACGCCGTCGACCCAGAGAACCTCGTGGCAGACGAGCTCGAGCAGACGAGCGAAGGCCTGGACCAGGGCGACCCTTCGAGCGAGCTGGCCGGCGCGCGCGCGGCCCTGCGCGAGCTCAACGAGTCCCTGCGCGACTTCCTTCTACCCGTCGCGGCCCTCGTGCGACACCGCGCCCCCGACAAGGAGGTGGGCAGGGTGAAGATCTGGGGGCCCGTCGAGCGCGGCGCCACGGAGTATCGCTTCCTGCTGCGACGCAGGGTCGCAGAGGGCTTCGAGTGGCGGCTCGATGCCCGCCCGAGCGGTAGCGCTGACGCCTTCGCCCGAGTTGCTGCCGGACGCCTGACGCCTGGAGCGCGACCGCGCCGCGGCGCGGGGGTCGCGGGCTTCGACATGGACGTCCTAGGTTCCGTCGATCCCACCGTCGCTGCGCGGGGCCGCATCCTCGTCGGGTTCGCCCATGGCGAGCGTGGCACCAGCGTCCGCTACGCCCTCGATGGTTTCAGGCGCAGCGACGACGTCGAGGGTATCGACGCGCTCCTGGGTCAGGTACGCTTGAGCGGCGGCATCCGCCGCGTGCGCCTCGCCTACCGTGGCGACGTCGCTGGGACCGAGAGCGCCCTCGATGAGCTGGTGTTGGCGCGGGCGCGCCACACACGTGGCGCTGGCGGGCGCGGCGACCTCATCGTTACGGGCGGCGACGTCCCGGAGAGCGAAGCTCGCGTGATGAGCCAGTGCTGGGACGAAGCCCTGAGCCCCGTCTACAGCATCGTGCGAGCATGCCCCATGGACGGCATCGACGGCGAGACCTGCACGATACTCTCCACCGAGGGCGACAGCGCCGACTGCGCCCCCGCCTTTGCCGCTGCCGAGCTGCCCCCGCTGGACGCCATGGACCCCATGAGCGACCCTGAGGATCCCCACGACGACGTCGCGGTTCCGCCGGAGATCCCGGAGGTGGACGAGGCCGAGGAGGGTTGAGAGGAGGCTCGAGCGAGCCCAGGAGCGGCTGCCTCTCGCCAGCCCCGGGATCTCCACTTGGTTCGAAAGTGGGTCGGCTGGACGTGCCACGGCGGTGGCTTGCAATGGCTCGCACCCCCCAGCCAGGCTTCACTCTCTTGGCCGTTAGCCCGCTTTCGAAGTCAAGCGGGCTAACGGATTCTGCGCTGCCGACCTAGGTGTGCGGGGTGTCCGTTGCCGCCGAACACAAGTGCCTCGACCCCGACCAGGCTCTCGCGCTTGTCGATGGGGAGCTGCCCCCTGAGAGGGTTTGGGAGGTGTTGAGCGACGTGGAGCGCTGTTCCGATTGTGAGCTGCTCCTCGGCGAGGCTGGGCGCGCCCTCCGAGATTCGCTGGACTCTGGTTGGGCGGCGCCCCCCCAACGGGGTGCCCAGGAGCTCGTACCAGGCGCGATTGTGGCGGACCGGTACCGGATCGACCGCGTCATTGGGCGCGGCGGTATGGGCATCGTGCACGAGGCTTATGACACTGAACTGAACGAGTCGGTCGCCTTGAAGACGATTCGGGCAGATGGGCGAGGGCAGATTGGAGCTGTCGGCCGTCTGAAGCGCGAGCTGCGCCTGGCGCGGCGAGTCGTGCACCCGAACGTTTGTCGGGTCCTCGAGTTCGGCAGGCATGAAGGGGAGGTGGGACCCATCTACTTCTTCACGATGGAACATCTACTAGGTGAGCCGCTCGACGGACTGTTACGCAGAAGGGGGCGCTTCGGGATAAGGGACGTCTTATCCTTGGGCCGAGAGCTTGCCTCGGGTTTGGCCGCGATCCATGCCTCCGGGATCCTGCATCGAGACGTGAAGACGAGTAATATCGTCGTCAGGGCAGCAAAACCCCCGAGGCGGCCCGTGTTGGTCGACTTCGGGATCGCCCATGCGCCCGATTACGACGACGGCCTGCCGGTGCCGGCGACCATTGCGGGAACTCCCAACTATATGGCTCCCGAACAAGCGAGCCGGGGTGAGGTGGGGCCAGAAGCGGACGTGTACTCCCTGGGGGTCGTGCTCTTCGAGCTCCTCACCGGGTGTCTGCCCTCGCGCTCACGCTCTGCGCTCCCCGAGGGACCCGCCCCGGTCTCGATTGCTGCCGAGCTCAAGCGACGGCCGGGGATGCCAGACGCCCTCGTCGAACTCATTGGCGACTGTCTAGCCATGGACCCCATGCGGCGCCCCCGCAACGGTGGTGAGGTGGCTCGCCGCCTGGACGCCGTGCCGAGCTGCGAAGGCTCCATTCGTCTTGCTGCGCCGCACACAGGGCCCGCTGGATTGACCGTCGCCTCTTCTCTGCTCGTCGGCGCGTTGGTGCTCACGATGCGCCTCGATTCCTCACCCGAGGCTCGGGTCAAGGTGGCAAGGGTGGATACCCCTGCCGTTCATGTGTTGGAGAGGCCGCTTGCCCGCAGCGCCGAGGGGTCGCCAGCGCGGGACCGAGTGTTGCCCCATCGACCTCCCTCGATTGCCATCGAACCCGAGCAGGACGGGCTTCCGCGCATCCCTCCCGTCGACACCAGCCGTCAGCGGCCATCCCCAGCGAAAGCGGGCGGCCGCGCTGTGAACGAGAGCCGTCAGGGATCCCAGCATGGGCAGTCAGATGTCCTGGAGAGGCCGAGCACGCCTACCCCGGAACCGAGCGATGTCGTTATGCTCGTCGAGCAGGCCGCGAATTGCTCGCCGCCCTATTTCTATGATGCCCGCGGTGTGCGCGTCTTTCGCAAACGGTGCCTCGAGTGAACCTAGATTTCGCGCGGTCCCCCCCCCATGAAAGGTTTGGATGGGCGGAGTTGGGGTTTTCGAGCGCATGGGGGGCCACTATCGTGGGTTGATCGGCCGCGTGGATAGACCTCCCCCTTTCCCCCACGGACGATATTCGGTTGTGGTGGGGGCAGCAGAGTTGGGCGTGGAGCTTGCTGACGCGGGGGTCGGGGTGGGTATGTTGGTATCCTAGATCCTTCGGCGCTTGGCAGAACTGATCCAGTTTCGCTCGGCAAAAGTGACCCACCACCGCGAGCAGGTTTTGCGCAGGTCGAGATGCAACCTGAACTCGACCTCGACGAGCACACTGAAGGGTGTTTCGTGGCTTTACCGCTGGGTACGTGGTGGCGTCATGTCCCGGGTAGCCTTCCCGGACTTCGTGGGCGTGCTTCACGAGTCCTCGCGGCTGGCCCGAGCCGACGCCGGGCTTCGAGCGCGTTGTGCGCCGAGCA
>JAEWRL010000176.1 GCA_023398955.1 Pseudomonadota bacterium | reverse complement strand
ACCCCAGAAATAAACCCCAGAAATAAACCCCAGAAATAAACCCCAGAAATAAACCCCAGAAATAAACCCCAGAAATAAACCCCAGAAATAAACCGAAGCCCCACCTATGGCATCGCCGGGGGAGGGGAGAAAAACCGACGACCAGCACAGGCGGGGCTCCGACAAGTACTACGCGCTGAGTGTTGCGCAGAAGGGGATCCCCGACAAGAGGAAATGGGCGAACAGCACACCATAGGCGAGCCACGCGAGGTCCCCCTGCAGGCTCAGTGAAATCGTACAGGATTAGACGGTGCGTGCCCGGGCGGCGCGAACAGGGGGTCGGCACCTCAGACCGCGAGCCGGACCCGCAGCAGCGACTGTCGACATTCTCCAGCGCTGCCGTACTCTGAGCACCGATGGCCCCCCAGTGTCACGAGTGAGCTACGCCCGCGTTGCCATCCCCGTCCCGCTCGGCCAAGCCTTCACGTATTCGCTGCCCCCGGCGCTCCGTGAATCGGTGTCCCGTGGCTCTCGGGTGCTCTGCGGCTTCGGGAGGAGAACGGTCCTCGGCGTAGTCTTGGAGCTGCGGGAAGATCCCGGTGACGTACCGCTCGAAGTCTTGAAGCCGCTCCTTGCGGTCGTCGACGACGAGCCCGCTCTCCCCGAGGAGTTGCTCGATTTCCTCTTGGCGCTGGCACGCTACTATTTGGCGCCGATCGGCGAGGTCATGCGTCTGGCCCTCCCTGCCGTCGAACGCTCCCAGGGCGCGTCGCCAGAGCAGGTCGAGCTCCTCTCCGAAGCGAAGGTCAGCGCCGTGGGCCGCCTCGTTCAAGTCGTGAGCACGAGCGAGATGCCAATCCCCTCCGACCTTCGGGGACACGCCAGGGAGCTCCTGCAATACCTGAGTTCCGAAGGCGAAGTGACGGTCACGGACCTGAGCGGGCGCTGGGGATCGGCGCGGGCCATCGTCAAACGATTGGCGGAACGTCAGCTCGTCACTGTGAGTCTACGCACCCGGACGTCCGATCCATTCCTCATGGCTCCCGTGGAGCTCGACACCCCGCCCACCCTGACGGACGCTCAGCGGGCCAGCGTCGACGCGATTTGCCAAGCCCTCGATTCGCGCCACTCCGCTGCATTTCTGCTGCACGGCGTGACTGCATCGGGAAAGACTGAGGTATATCTGCACTCAGTCGAGCATTGCTTGCGAGCGGGGGGCGGGGCCGTTGTTCTCGTGCCGGAGATTGCGCTCACTCCTCAGCTCGTCTCTCGGTTCCGCGCACGCCTCGGAGACGAGATAGCAGTCTTGCACAGCGGCCTCGGCGATCGCGATCGCCATTCCATGTGGAAGCGCCTCCGACAGGGTGAGCTGCGGGTCGCCATCGGGGCCCGTTCGGCCCTCTTCGCCCCGGTCGACGAGCTTCGGCTCATCTGTGTCGACGAGGAGCACGACGCGTCCTTCAAGCAGGAGGAAGGGGTGCGCTACAATGCGCGCGACATGGCTCTGCTGCGCGCGCGACGAGCGCAGGCCGTGTGCGTTTTGGGGACGGCGACGCCTTCGACGGCAAGTGAGCTCTTGACCAGAACGCAGAAGCTCACGAGACTCCGACTCCCCGCGCGCGCCAGGGCGGCAGCCTCGCTTCCCGACGTCGAGATCGTGGACATGAGGCGTTTCCGTGCGGGCCCCTCGGGCGAGCGCTTGTTGACCGTCCCGCTGCACCGCGCGCTCGAAGCGGTGCTGGAGCGGGGAGAGCAGGCGATTCTCTTCCTCAATCGGCGCGGCTTTGCCCCCAGCATCGTCTGTGAGGATTGCGGGACAGTGGTCGAGTGCCCCCACTGCTCCGTCTCCCTGACTCTGCATCGCGCCCGCGGCGAGACGCTGGCCTGCCACTACTGCGACTTCTCGCGTCCGCGTCCGACGCGCTGCCAAGCCTGCAGCGGTCAGCGCCTTGATGACGTGGGTAGCGGCACGGAGCGCATCGAGAGTCGTTTGGCTGAGAGCTTCCCGAATGCGAGGATTGCGCGCCTCGACCGAGACGTGGCATCGGGCATCAAGAGTGAGCGCATCCTTGGACGCATGCGCGACGGCGAAATCGACATCCTGGTGGGGACGCAGATGGTCACCAAAGGGCACGACCTGCCGCGCGTCACTCTGGTGGGAGTGCTCAACGCCGACGCAGCCCTTTCCATGCCAGATTTTCGGGCGGCCGAGCGCACCTTCCAGCTAATCGTTCAGGTGGCAGGGCGGGCAGGCCGCGCCGAGAAGCCCGGGCGAGTCATCGTGCAGACTCGGCAGCCGGAACACCCAGCGATCGTGTGCGCCGCGACCCACGACGTCGAACGGTTCCTCGAGCAGGAGCTCGCGGACCGCGGCGAGCTCAATTATCCGCCACACTACCGTATGGCGCTCGTTCGCGTCGACTCCCCCGACGAGCGCCGAGCGAGAATGGAATGTGAACGGCTGGCTGCTGTGGCCCGACGGGCAATGGCGCGCGGGATGCAGTTGCTGGGCCCGGCCGCGGCTCCAATCGCGCGTCTACGGAACCGCTTCCGGTACCGGTTCGTGCTCAAGGCACCGCGCCATCCCGAGCTCCATCAGACGTTGCTCGCCGTGCTTCGCGCCGGTGCCGATCGCCGGGTCAGGGTGTCGCTCGACGTCGATCCCGTCAACATGCTGTGATCGTGGTAGTCTCGTGGGGGTCGCGGACGCTTTGGATGCCACTTCCCTCCCCTCTCCCAACTGAGCCATCGGATCCATGAAGCGCTCCTCGTCCACCGCAGTCGTGCTGTTACTGGTCTTCTCCTCGCTTCTCGCAACCAACGCACATGCCTTGGAGGGGCAGAAGGCAGCGCGGGTGGGCGTGGGACTCGAGCATCTCGGCGGTGAGGCCTCCAGCTCCGCTGCTCACGGGGTGATTGGGGGCGGCTACGGCCTAAATGATTGGCTCGACCTGCGCGCTTCGGGGACTCTTGCGAGACACTCATTTTGCGCCGTGCCTGACGACCCGGGCTGCCGGGACCACACGTGGCACCTGTCTCTGCGGTCGAGCGCCGTGCTCAAGCTGGACGTCATTCAATGGATACCGTACGCGGGTCCCGCCCTTTCTTACCATTGGCTCCTTCGTGGCCCCATCGCGAAACACACTCACACCCACGATTTCGCTCTGGGTGCAGTCGTCGGCATCGGCTATGCGCCCGTGAGAACCTACGGGTTCGGCGTGGAAGCAAGCTACGGTGCGTTTCTGAGGAACGCCCCGGACAGCTTTCAGGAAAGCGGAATCGCCGCTATCCACCTGTACACAGAGTACCGCTGGGGCTGGTAGTCACGCCGCTCACCGCGCCTGGGCTTTCTCCACCACCACGAAGCACGCTATAAGGAGGGTCAAGCGATGCAACGGATGGGCGGAATCATTGCGCTGGCTGCGCTGCTCACGACATGCAACAAGCCTGCACCCTCGGGTTCACCCACGGATGCCGCGCTGAGCGGCGTGGCGTCTCCGCCCGAAGGGTCCTCGGACACGCCGGTCAGCGAACTCTCCGAAGAGCGACTCACTTGGCAGGAGGCAGTGCGCCTGGGGTTCTGGCGGCAGGCCGCCGCGCTCATCGACGCGCTGCCTGAGGCGGAACGGCAAGAACCAAGCTTGCGCTTCGTTCGAGCGGCCGTCGCCCTGAGACTGGACGAGCCCGAACGCGCCATCGAGCTGCTTCAGCCCCTCCCTGGTGCGCTCCCGCTCCTCAAAAGCGAATCCCGAGCGTTGTTGATCGAAGCACTGGCCGCCGCGGGCCACGACCTCGAGGCAGCTACACTCCTGTCGCAGAAGGACGAGCCCGCAGCGCTGATCCGCGCGGCACACTCCTATCGAAGAGCAGGACACCCGGCGAAGGCGCAAGCGACACTGGCGCGAGCGTTGAGAGGACTGACAAGGCTCCGCGGGCGAGAGCGCCAGCAGACGGAGACCAGCGCGCGAGCGTTGCGTGCCCGGCTAGCGCTCGAGAGCAAGGACGTCAAGGCGGCAGCTCGCGACCTGCACTGGCTCGCTGTCGAGAACCCCACCCACCATGAAGCGAAGGATGCGGCTGACACCCTGAACACGCTGGGAAAGCAGTTCCGGTTGAGTCCGAGGGAGCGCTACTCGCGCGCACAAGCCTTCGCCGATGCTGGCAGGGTGGAGGCGACGAAGTTCGAGCTCGAGCAGGTGGGTGACGGAGCCATCCCAGCGCTGAACAGCGCCGAACGTTCCTTTCTATTGGGGTGGGCTTGGTATACGTCACGGAGGGACTACGACGAAGCCGTTCGACATCTTCGGGCGGCGTCCGCGCAAGGAGGCACGAAAGGCCTACGAAGCCGCTTCTACGTCGCGCGCGCCCTCGCCAGAGCGCAACGCGATGACGAGGCAATCGAGCACCTCGACAGGTTGATGCGCGACGCGCCGGGGAGCGCCTGGGCCGAGCAAGCGCTCTACTTGAAGGCAAGGCTCTACTACACGCTCGCGCGCTGGGAGCTGGCGTCCGAAACATACTCCACGTACCTGAAGCGTTACGGGACCGCTGGCGACCGGGGTAAGCTCGCGCGCTACTCGCGCGCCGTCGCCGACCTGGCGGGCAGCCGCTTCGAGGCTGCGGAGGGTGCGTTCACGGATCTCGTCGCCAGAGAGAAAGACCTCGTTCGCAGGGAGCGTTATCGACAGCTGCTCGGCGTCGCTCTCGAGGGCCGCGGCAAAGAGACCGAGGCGAAGCAGACCTACGAGTCCGTCATCCGGAATCGACCGCTCAGCTTCCCGGCAGCGGCAGCGGCAGTCCGGCTGTCGTTGCTGGGAGTCGAGCCTCCACGTCCACTGGCGCCCGCAGCGGAGTCCGCGACGAATGAAGCAGCTGCCCCGCCGCTCGAGGTCATCCTGCCAGGCAAGGCGGGGCTACTCGCCTCCCTGGGACTCGATGGCGAAGCCGAGGCCGCCCTGATCGGCGAAGAGAGGGCCCTACGCGCAGCTCATGCGCCTCGCAGCTCGGAGGCCCTTTGCCGTGCTTACGCCCAATTGTGGACAGCGGCGAGACGCTACCGCATAGGCCAGCAAACTGTCGGATGGAGGCCGTACGACGCGGCCATCTCGGCAAAGAACCGCTGGCTCTGGGAGTGCAACTATCCCACGCCCTACGCGCCCATCGTGCGCCGCGCCGAGGCACGGCACCAGCTCCCGAAGGGCTTGATTTACGCAGTCATGCGGCAAGAGAGTGCGTTTCGCCCTCGCGTCAGCTCCCCCGTCGGAGCCGTAGGTTTGATGCAGCTGATGCCAAGCACGGCGCTGAACGTCGCGGCAGAGCTGGGTGTCCAGCACTCCGCCGAGCGCTTGGAAGAACCCGCCCACAACATCGAGCTGGGCGCCGCGTATCTGGCGAAGCTGCTGGGCTTCTTCGACGGCTGCATCGCCCTCGCCGTGCCTGCCTATAATGCGGGACCCCGAGCCGTGTCCCACTGGCTACAAGGCGCCGAGGAGCTCCCGGTCGACGTCTTCGTGGCCCGCATTCCCTACTCGGAGACGCGCCACTACACCTACCGCGTCCTGGAGAATCACGCGAGGTACCAGTACTTGCACAGCGGCGGTCTCGAGCCAAGGAAGCTCGACCTCGCCTTGCCGCGCGGTGCCCGCGCTCCAGCTGATGCGTACTGATCCCTTGGCGTCGAGATCATGGCCAGCTTTGGCAGGCTCCTTTCCCAGTGTTCTCATGGCTGCCGCAATCACCCAGCTCCGGCTCCGGCGGCTCAGGGGCTGGGAAGGGGTGGCGCCCGGCGACTCCCGAAGAGAGAACGCCGCTCGGCTGCCACTCAATAGTGGGCGATGTGCTCCGCCCGTGAAGCACGGAGTGACTGCCCCAGGGAGCGCGGACCGTCGGCTGCCCAATGTGCGGCAAACGCGTCCCGAAGCACCAGCTCGGCAAGCTTACCACGCGGAGAAAAGCCCCATTCCGACTCCTGTGACGTGTCCTCTGGATTGCTGAATACGCGCCACACGAAGAAACCTGCGAACCACGGCTCGTCGAGCAGCGGAGCCAGCAGGGCGAAGTACGCCCGAGCTTGCGCCTCTTGGTCGACAGTGACATTCGCGAGGTGTTCCGGCCACTCCCAAGGGCGAACAGCAGGATCAGCCCGCGTGGTGTAGCCAAACTCCGTGAAGATGATGGGCTTGCGCCAGCGCTCCGCCATTTGGCGCACCCGAACGGCAACCTGGCGCCCCCCGCGCAGCAACGCCTTCGGCCCGACACCCTCGCGAGCGCTCAGCGGATAGAAGGCATTGATGCCGATGACGTCGAGCTCGGACAGCAGCACGGTGTCTTCGACGTCATCCCAGTTGGCCGCATACGTGACGAGCCCCGTGTACCGCTGGCGCAGCTCACGGATCAACGGGAGCATCAAGGGCGCCCGAGCAGTCGTCACCCAGCTGCGCATCTCTACGCCAATGGCAACCATGTCCACGCCCGACTCTTCGGCCACGTCCGCCCATTCCATGAGGAAGCGGCGATACTCACCTTGCCAGGCTTCCCAGGCAGCGTCCGTCCCCGGATCTACCTCTCCGCGCCAGCCTCCCGTTTCGACCCAGAGGTGCGGCACGAGCAGGACCCGCAGCCCCTCTTCGTGCGCCTGGAGGACCGCTTTGCCCACGGCGTTCCGGTTCTGCTCGAACGGCTGCTCGAAGGTGAGCGAAATCCCTGTCGGGTTCAGGTCCCAGATGCGCCCGAATGGCGTAATGCTCACCCAGTTCGCCCCCATGCGCCGTGCTTCACGCATCGCGATAGCGCAGCTGTCGCTCCCATAGCCTTTGTCGGGGTGGAGCGCGCTCTCGATGGGACCGATCGTCATGCCTCGCACGAGTCGTCCCCCGAGGCGAGGTTCTACTGGAGCGCGGGAAGCGGATCCAGCAGGGCGACGCGTCTCGGCTCGAGCCTCGCCAGCGCCAGGGGGCGCGCGCTCCCCGCCGAGCCCCGCCGCGACGGTCACGATGAGCGCCCCCGGAAGCAACAGGCCAGTGGCGACGGCAGCGCGCGCGAGACTCGGCCATTCAGCCACGATGGCTCCGATAGAGCGCAGCCAGCAGCTCGGGGGTGACATCGAGGAGGCGATCGACGACCGCGTCGGCCCCGCTAGCCCGGAGCTCGGTCGCGGAGTAGCTGTGACAGAGCGCCAGGCATGACATGTGCGCTGCCTTTGCGGCCTCGACGCCCGACAGCGAGTCTTCGACAACCAGGATCTGGCTTGCCACAGCGGCAGAGGCGAGCGCCGAGACCTTCTCTTTCCCTAAAAGATAGCCCTCGGGATCGGGCTTCGACCGCGCCGTGTCCTCGGCCGAGACGACGAAGGAAAACAGCTCCTGCGCACCGAGAACCGCCAAGCCGAGTTCGATCTCCTCCCGGAGGGCGCCGGAGACGATCCCGAGGGTGGCGCGGGTCGCAAGCCACTGCAGCAGGTGCTGGGCGCCTGGGAACGTCCGCAGCTCCGCCGCGGCGAGTTGCCTGTAGATGGGGCGCTTCGCCTCGACGAGTTCGCGAACGTCGCCCTGCGACGGCTGCCTCCCCGAGGCTTGAAGGATGGCGCCGAACGCGCCCGCGTCGTCGTAACCGAGATACTTGTCCCAGTAATCGCGCTCCGTAAGGGCGATCCCTCTAGGCGCCAGGACCTCTTGAAAGGCACGCAGGTGCACGTCTTCGTCGTCGACGAGGACGCCGTTGTAGTCGAAAATGACGGCGGGAAACACAGAAACGGCTGTCATCGGGGCGTGGCTCCGTATCGGGGCAGTGAGTTGGGGTCCCGCGGCCGGACCGGGCGAAACACTAGCTGGATTGGCTGAGATTCCCGCGCAAAAATCTCGGCTCTTGCATCGGATTGGCGCTTATGTCAGCTTGCGCGAGCCTTCTTGCGAAGGAGCGAGGTGATTCGTAGCACATGAGTAAAGGCGATCTTTTAGAGATGGAAGGCGTCATCCAGGACGCCCTCGGCGGTGGTCAATACAACATCAAGGTTGACCAAGGCGGCGCCATGGTTCGAGCCCAGTTGAGCGGCCGAATGCGGCGTCACCACATCCGCGTCCTCCCGGGTGATCGCGTGCGCGTGGCGGTGTCCCCGTACGACCTGACGCACGGGCTGATCGTCTACCGAGGCAAGTAAGCGTTCAGGCTGTCAGCCACGGCGCGGCTGCTTGTAACTCGAGTGAACGCCCAGCGAGGGAAGGTGAGCCCAGCGGCGGGTCGCCGCGCGCTGCTGGGCGTGGCACTCGCGATCGCCGTCAGCGTCGGCTGCGATACCCGCGAAACACGACAAGAAGACGCGGGGGTGCCAGCGTCACCCTCTGCGAGTGTCGGCCGGCGCCCTCGCCCACTCGTACTCTACTTGCCTGACGGCGGTGACATCGCTCCGGACCCACGCCCTCCGCTGGCTCCCCTGCCCTCACGGCTGGACGCGACGCGACGCTGCCCGCCCGAGATGGTCGACATTGCGGGCCGCTTCTGCATCGACCGCTATGAGGCGTCGCTCGTCGACCGCGACACGGGCCGCGTGCTCTCGCCGTACTACCCGCCCGACGTTGCCCTCTCCCGCAGCCTCTTCCAACGCTACCGGCCGCTGGCTCATCAACAGGGGCATTCGAGCGAGCTCGAAGTCCCTCCTCTCGAGCAATGGCAGCTGACAGCCTCGTTCGAACCCATGGCTCGCTCGGCAGCCTCGGTCGTTCCCAGCGCCTACCTCTCGGCGCTTGTGGCACGGCGCACGTGTGAGGCAGCGGGCAAACGGCTTTGTCAGCCCCAGGAATGGACGCAAGCGTGTCGAGGCGAGCGAGACACCCGCTTTCCCTACGGTGATCAGTACGTTCATGGCACGTGCAACGTCTTTCGGGAGAGCCACCCGGCAGCCTGGCTGCACGGCAACGCATCGGTCCATCACTTGGACCCGCGCTTGAATCTCGTCGCACCGGAAGGTCGTCTCCTGCTCGCGGCCACGGGTGCCCACCCGGGCTGCCGGAGCGTCTGGGGAGATGACGCTGTCTACGACATGGTGGGTAACCTGGACGAGTGGGTCGAGGACGAGGAGGGCTCGTTTCACGGTGGGTTCTACGCTCGGTCGACACGCCAGGGCTGTGCCGCCAGGATTGCGTCGCACGCGCCAAGCTACTTCGACTATAGCCTCGGCACTCGCTGCTGCCTGTGAAGGAAGCGGCGGAACGCGAGCAGCAACCACGGCTGTGCCCGGACGGCGAACACCTGCGGGCAAGCTGCTCCGCTCAGTCCAGCGCGCGGAGCAGCTCGAGAAAGCGGTCTCCATAGCGTTCGAGCTTGCGGGCGCCAACGCCCGCTACACCCAAGAGCTCTTGCCTGGAGCTCGGCCGCAGCGCCGCCATCTCGAGTAGCGTCGCGTCGCTGAAAACGACATAGGCGGGAACACCTCGCTCTTCTGCCAGCTCTCTACGAAGCTCACGCAGGCGATCGAAGTGAGCTGCCGCGGCGGCCGTTTCGCGAACGCGGGCGCCTCTCGGCGACCCGCGCGACGGAGCGGGCTTCCGCGAATCAGCGAGGACATCTCTCTTCGTACACGCGTCACAGGAGGTTCCGCAGGCCTCCATCGTCTCGCCAAACCACCCGACCACGCGCTGGTGCCGACATCCCTGGTGTTCCCCCACCGCAAACATCTCCCGAGCCTGACGGCGTACGCGGTCGCGGGCCTCGCTCCCGCCCTCATCGGCGAAGCCGTCGTAGGCCTTCACTTCACCCCAGGAGTAGAATAATACGCAGTCCGCCTCCAACCCGTCGCGCCCCGCTCGACCAATCTCTTGGTAGTAGCCCTCGACCGACCGAGGCATGTCTCGATGGATCACGAACCGTACATTTGGTTTGTCGATCCCCATGCCAAAGGCGATCGTTGCTACGACGACATCGATAGCATCGTCCCGAAACGACTCCTGAATCCGAGTCCGTTGTTCCGCTTCGAGCCCCGCGTGGTAGAACGCAGCCTTGCATCCTGCCTTCTCCAGAGCCTGAGCCGTCTGCTCGCAGGACTTGCGACTCAAGCAGTAGACGATGCCGCTTTGCCCAGGTCGCGAGCGCACGATCTTGGTGATGGCTTGCGCTGCGCTCGTGCCCCCGAGGTGCCCCTTGCGGTAGGCGTGTAGGTGCAGGTTCGGTCGATAGAAGGAGCCGCGGTAGCTCACGGGCGAACGCATCCCGAGTTGATCCACGATGTCTTCCGTTACCGTGGGCGTGGCGCTCGCCGTCAATGCAAGTACCGGGACTCCCGGGAACCGCCGCTTGAAGCCGGCCAGGTTGCGATACGCGGGTCGAAAGTCATGGCCCCACTCGCTGATGCAGTGCGCCTCATCGACGGCGATCAGGCGGAGCGGCATGCCACGAAGCACGGATCCGGCGTAGGCCTCGAGCCCCTCAGGCGCCGCATACACGAGCTCATAGCTCCCGTCCGCGAGCCCCGACACGCGCTCCGCTCGTTGTTCGGGCGAGAGGCTGGAATTCAGGAAGGTGGCGCGCAACCCGATTTCGCTCATCGAGTCGACTTGATCCTTCATGAGCGCGATGAGTGGGGAGACGACGAGCGTCACACCTCCGAGCAGACGCGCCGGCATTTGGTACGTGAGAGACTTGCCGGCACCCGTTGGCATCACCGCGATGCAGTCCTTGCCTGCCAGCACCGCCTCTATGATTGCGCGTTGACCCGGACGAAAGCGTTCGTGGCCGAAGACGCTACTCAGGACCTGGCCGAGGTCCGGGCGTGTCTCCAAAACGGAACCGCCAATGGCTGGCTGTTCCAGGCGTTGGTTGAGACGTCTGAGCATGGCGACCACATCGGGCGCAAACCACGACGGATTGCGTCGCCACACTTCACGCAGGCCCTGTATCGTCGAGGCAATCTCCGCACGGTCGGTCGGTACGGCCTCGAGAGGAGCGCGGGCCGGCCAATCCTCGGCAAGCCGCGCAACAAGGCGCCGGACGTCGGCAGCACACGCCATGGAATGGATTGTCGTTTTGGAGACACGGGGCATGGCACGTTTGGCCCGAGAGCCCCGCTGGACCGCGTCGGAATCCGCAAGGCTCAACGGACCGCCGAATAGCACACCCAGCATCTTCCTTGTCGATCCGGCTGCCTTATCCGATGGCCAGCCGGGGGCAGGCGCTGGCTCCGACGTTCCAGCGGTCGCTCGCGTGAGCACTATTCTGGACGCTTCACCTACACCGACCTACAATCACCCGCGATGGTTCGAAGCCGTACACCTCGGACAGCAACTGCAGCAGCTGGACTCGCTCTCGTTCTGACGTTCGCGGGCTGCGGACATCCCGTGCAACGCCAGCTAGAAGGCCGCTGGCACGGCGACAGTGTCGAGCATTTCGCAGATGATCACATCGCGCCGGCCACGGCTTGGGTCAGAGGAACCAGCCTCGAGTTCGCATCCGCCGAGCTGACGGTGATCATCCCACCGGAAGAAGCTCGAGCGGGCAGCTACGAAGTGTCGAGCGTGAATGGCAACGACGTTCAACTGCTGGTCCGGCGCGAGGACGGTAAGCGAGACCCCCTCCGGCTCAAGCTGGACAACGAGCACAGTATGCGCTGGATGCTCGAGGACGGTCGCGCCATCGTTCTCAAACGCGAACTGTAGAAGCAGCGGCCGCGGGGGCCTGCACCGCGGCCCCGGGGACCCGCAGTGCGGCCGAACGATTTGGCGCGGGACCGGATCCTAGAAGAGGGCGCGCAGGTCCGCCGGATCCTTCTTCTTCTGCTCGAGCACGCGGTTGACTGCGCGAACGATTCGAGTCTTGGCTTTGCTGCGCAATGGTTTGCCGGCTAGCGCGCGATTCACTAGCACCGTAGTGACCGGTCGCCCTGACGGCAACTCCTTCTCCGGCGAGGCCTCGCCCGCGCCCGCGTCCTTGCCCTTCGCCTTCTTGCTCGCCTTTGCGGCCAGCACATGCCGATCGGCCAATTTCAGCCGCTCAATCTGCGCGGAAGCCATCACTACACGGCGAGCGTCAATGCCCGATTGTTCTAGGAATGTCGCGAACTTACTTGCCATTAGGAACCCTTCAGCGCGCAACGATAGCATAAAGGGCTTCACTCGGTAGGGGCCCTGCGCAACTCTTCAGCGATGACGAACGCGGAGAGCCACGCCTTGCAAGAGTCTGCGCGCTGGATAGAAAGCAAATGCCGCAGCCGGCCGGAAATTGGAATAGTGCTGGGGTCGGGGCTGGGGGAGTTCGCGAACCGCCTTCAGGAATCCGTGGAGTTGGCTTGGTCCGAGGTGCCGCACATGCCCACTCCGACAGTGCCAGGACACGCGGGAAAGCTCGTTCTCGGAACGATTGCCGGGGTGAGCGTTGCCTGCTTACAGGGCCGCGTGCACCTGTACGAAGGCCACCCCGCTGAACGCGTCGCTTTTGGGGTGCGGCTGCTTGCAGAACTGGGCTGCAAAGCAGTCCTCCTGACGAACGCGGCAGGTGCCGTAGCAGTGACGCTGGAGCCAGGCGACCTCCTGCTCATCGTGGATCACATCAACCTCACCGGCCAGAGTCCGCTGACACACCCCTCTGGCGCGGCAAGTCCGCGATTCATCGACATGAGCCGTGCCTACGATCCCCACATCGCAGAGGCAGCCCGCCAGGCTGCGCGGGAGTCCAAGCTGCGCCTCAACGACGGCGTGTACGCGGCAGTCACCGGACCCGCCTACGAAACACCGGCTGAGGTGCACATGTTGAACGTCATGGGGGCGCACGCGGTCGGAATGAGCACCGCACTCGAGGTCCTCGCCCTACGGGAACGTGACGTGAGAGTCGGAGCGATCAGCATCATCACCAACCGCGGCGCTGGCCTTCCGGGAGCCATTCTCGATCACGAGCACGTGCGGCGAATCGCAGGCATGGCCACGGATCAGCTGACCGTGCTGATGCAGCGCTGGATTCAGCTGGTGAAGCGAGATTGCTTGGAGGGGGCTGCAGGCGAAAGTCAGCCGCAATGACGCCAGAACTCGATGAGCTGGTTTCCGTAGCACGTCAGGCACTTCGTCATGCCTATGCCCCCTACTCGAGGTTCCGAGTTGGAGCTGCATTGCGTACCAAGAGCGGACGGATCTTCCAGGGCTGCAACGTCGAGAACGCCAGCTACGGTGCCACGCTCTGTGCCGAACGTGCAGCCGTGGTGCAGATGGTGAGCGCAGGGGAGCACGAGCTGGAGAGCATCGCGATCTGTGTGGAAGCAGCAGCCATTCCCATGCCCTGCGGGATGTGCCGGCAGGTGCTTGCCGAGTTCGCCGATGACGCCCTCATCGTCGTGGCAAACCCCGCTCACCAAGAGACGCACACGCTGAGGGACCTCCTGCCCCACCGGTTTCGCCTCCTGCCGTCCGAGTAGCTGAACCCCCTGATCGCGAACCCTGAGCCCCCGCACAAGCCGGCAGGCTGGGGGCCGGGAAGCACCTGACACACCGAAACCCGCCGAATCGCGATGCAAGGCATTCGGGCTGCGCCGCGCTCCCGAAAAGGCGCTAGGATTCTCGGCATCGTGAGCTCAGCGCGCGTCCTACCCGGTGTCCCTCCAGAGCTCCTGGTCTACGACAGGCCATCCCGCTGCCCCTATCTGCGCGACCGCATCGCACGAATGCCGTTGCGCTTGCCGGCCCGTCCTCTGGCTCGCGACGAGCTCGACGTTCGCCTGTCACGTGGAGACCGGCGCCAGGGGTACGTTCTCTACCGGACCGATTGCCCAACGTGCAGCGCGTGCATTCCCTTGCGCCTGTCCGTGAATCAGGTGCGGTTGAGCCGGACGCAGAAGCGCGTCGCAGCGCGCACGGCTCAGGTGTGCACGGTCGAGCTCGGACCGCCCGAGGTCGATGAGGAACGCGTGCGCCTTTACAATCGCCACAAGGCACTACGACACCTCGAGGATGAGCAGCCGCCGATCAACGACGAGAGCTATCGCGACTTTCTCGTCCACACTTGCTGCGAGACTTTCGAGATGCGTTATCGGATCGGCGATCGCCTCGTGGGGGTCGCCGTCGTCGATAGGGGGGCGTGCTCCCTTTCCAGCGTGTACTGTTTCTACGATCCAGAGCTGAGCAAGCTGAGCCTTGGAACGTTCTCCATTCTGAAGCAGCTTGAGCTCTGCCGAACGTGGGGGCTCGAGTACCTCTACCTTGGACTGTATATCGAGGAGTGCCGTCCAATGCGATACAAGGCACGCTTCGCAGCGCATGAACGGCTGGTCGCGGGCAGTTGGGTGCCCTTCGAGAAGGTGGAGCTGGCGGCCGCTCCTTGAGGGAGCGCGATCCCTTGAACCTTCAGCGCCAGGCCCCTTTGTTCAGCTCCCCAAAGGGTCGTACCCAGTCAAATCGAGCCCGCGGACTCATAGTCGGGCTCGGGCTCGAATCCCTCCTTTGAAGACGCTCCCTGGTCTCCAGTTGCTAGTCTCGAATCTAGAAATGGGGGATTGGCAACTGCTTTGTTCCGGGAGGTGTACTCAGTCCTCGAGCACTCGAGCCTCAATCTCGTCGATTTGAAGCAGCGCGGCCGCCATACCGTCCTTGGCGCGCTCGAGGGCGGCCTTGTCCGCCTCCCACTTGACGCGCGCGGCTTCCACGCGGGAACACGCCGCGTCGAGCTGCCCACGCTTCGTCTCGAGCTCTCCTCGAACCGACGCCATCTCCGACTCCAAGGCAGCGATCCTCGCCTCTCTGTCCTCCACCTCGCGACGTGCTGCATCACGTTCCTCGAGGCGACCGGCCACCTCTCCCTCGAGGGCAGCGATTTTCTCATCCCGCTCCTCGAGCTCTCGCCGAGCTACCTCCAAGGCACCTGCGGCATGCTGAAGCTGCTGCTGGTGCTCGCCGAGTGAACGCTGGACCAGCTCGAGCTCAGCAGACCTGGTTTCGAGCTCCGCCCGCAGCTCCTGTTCCTGCTGCGCCAACCGCGCGGCAGCAGCTTGCTCTGCGCCCTGCAGGGCCTCAGCGCGCTGCGCGAGCAGCCGCTCTTCGAGCTCTCGCAGGGCGACCCGCTGCGCCTCCTCGGCTTCGGCGCGGATCTCCTGGAGCGCGCGCGTCTTCTCCTCCTCGGAAGCAGCGCGAGCCTCCTCGAGCGCCGCCGCGAGATCCCCCTGGTGTCGTTCGAGCGCAGTGTCCAACTCCGCGCGGTGCTGCTCCCGCAACCCCGTCATTGCTGCGCGCAGCTCGTCGA
This sequence comes from Pseudomonadota bacterium, assembly GCA_023398955.1. GTDB lineage: Bacteria > Myxococcota_A > Polyangia > Polyangiales > Polyangiaceae > JAEWRL01. The sequence goes on along the minus strand of JAEWRL010000176.1, from coordinate 57,675 downwards.
TCTCGGCGGACCTCTGGTCCAGGTCTGCCTTCGCTTTCTCGACTCGCTTCTTGAAGTCCTCGGAGCGCTTCGCTGCCTGATCCTTGTCCTTGGCCAGAGCGTCGTTCTGGCGCTCGAGCTCCGCGAGCCGGCGCGACTGCTCATCGATCTTGTCTGTCAGATCGGCCCGATCCCGCTCGAGCGCGAGGGTACCGTCCTTGAGAGCCAGGAGCTCCTTGTCACGGTGGGTGAGCGTGTCCCGAACCTCCAGGATCTCCTTGTCCTTGCGGTTCAACTGCTCGCGCAGGTCCAACACCTCCCGTGCAGACGCCCCACGTCCCGAGCTGATCCGGCCCTTGGCGTCCTCGAGCTCGCCATGCAGACGTTGCACCTCCGCCTCGAGCCGCTGGGACAGCTCAGCGCGCTGCGTCAGCTCCTGAATGGTGCTGCGAGCCTCACCGAGATCGCGCTCCAGCTGCTCGAGGTGTCTTTGCTGCTCTGGTGAAGGGACCACGTCGCCCGGCGCCGCGTCGCCCGGTTCCGCCTCGGCCGCTGCGGGCGGCGGCGCAATCGAGGGGTCGTCGAACTCTATCACCTCAGGAGGCTCCGAGCGGCTGGCCCCCTCCGAAGGCTCCGGCGCGGAGGCGTCGCTCCCGCTCACTGACGCGCTGCTCTCATCCCTGCCGAGGGAGACGCTGTCAGGCTCGTTCATGAGGTTGACGAACGCAGCCTCCGTGAAGTTGTCGACGTCGCGATCCACGGACTCGGGCGGAGCCTCGTCGATCTCGAGGACGTCGTCTTCTTCGATCATGATGTCCTCATCTACGACGAGTTCGTCTTCCTGCGGAGCGCCCTGAGGCTCGAGGCTCAGATGCGCCTGAATCCGCTTGAGCAGCTCACCGAAGGGCACCGGCTTGTGGACATAATCCTCAGCGCGCGTCCGCAGCCGCCGATGCTGCTCGAAGGTCTCCTCCGTGGAATCAGTGCTCATGATGATGAGCGGGACATCCTTCAGGGCGGGATCCCTCTTCAGTTTGTTGCACACCGAGAAACCGTTCATGCGGGGCAGCTCGATCGCCAACAGGATCAGGTCGGGCCTAGCGGCAGCGGCCGATTGCAAGCCCACGTTGGCGTCGCTCGCAATCGTCACCTCACAACCGAGCCGTCGTAGACCTTCATCCAGTTCGGCCGCGAAAGCGGAATCATTCTCGAATACAAGCACGCTTGGCATGGGGAACCCTCTCCAACGGGGGCTACGGGCTGACGTCAGCTCGAGAAGCTACGATAATCGGTCACTTGCGACGCGGTCAAACCCCGCGCGTCCTCCCCCGAGGGATCGGTCGCACCCCCGGAACGACGCCAGGCGGCGCGAGGCGTTTGGCTGGGCTCGTGACCCCGCCCAAACGCTTATTTAAGGGCAGGCCCGCAACTACGGCTCGATGGTAAGGTCGGACCATTGGAGTCGATGTGAGCCGGGGAATGCGCGGAGCAGCCGCCCCGGGTTCGGTGAGCCCAGAGCGTCACCCGGCGGTTGGACTGCGGCTCGCCTTTTCTTCGTGGCCGCTCCGCCCGGTTCGCTGCCGCAGGGCGTCTGTCACAGACCGAAACGAGATGCCCCGCAGGCACAGCCCCACGAGCAGGTGGTACAGCACGTCGGCCGCCTCGTTGGCAACTCGGTCGTCACTCTCATTGGCCAAAGCGCATGCCAGCTCGTCCGCCTCTTCGCGCAGCTTGGCTCCTACCTTGACCGCACCGCCGTCGAGCAAGGCACGAGTGTAGCTCTTTGCAGCCGTACTCGAAGACCGAGCGCGCAGGGTTGCTTCCAGCGCTTGCAGGAAGGGTACGGGGCCGGAGACTCCACCGCGTTCTCCGCTCGTCGTAGTCAGCAGCACCAGGACTTCGTCCACGGCGACCGCTTCTGTGATCTCCCAAGTACGACTCGCCGATGCGGACTCGAGAGTTGGGTCATCGAGGAGAGTGACGACTCCGGCCTGGCCCAGATTGGCCCGTTGACCTGCAGGCAACCAGCCCGTGGCTAGGATGCGCCCGGTGAGTAGGTCTTGTACGACGGCGCGCTGCGCCGGATCCCGTGGCTTCATGCGACCAGGCTACGCGATCCTCGTCAGGCTTCCCACTGCTCCCGCCGCTTGCGGAGCCTGCGCACGGGCCAGGGAAGGACGGCCCACCGCGCTTCCGCGCTCAACGACGCGCCACGATGGCATGCAGATGCCGTCCGCTCCGGGGTCCGTCCCGCCGGTACGAGAAGTAGCTGGACGAATCGGAGGCGGTGCATCCACCGACCCGCTCGATGCGTGACCTGTCTACTGCCGCCTCCACGAGCTGTCCCCGAACGATCCGCTCGAGGTCCACGTGTGGCCGAGCGCGGCTCTTGTCGACCACGCCTGGAACGGGGGATATTCGCTCCAGGCGCGCAGCAACGTCCTCCGACACCTCGAAGGCGTCGCCGCTGATGTGCGGTCCTATCGCCGCGACGAGCCGTCCATCGCCTCCGATGAACTCCCGCAGCCGTCGCAGCGCCTTCCCGACGATGTTCGCCTCGACACCCCGCCAACCCGCGTGGATGGCCATGACAGCCCCCGTCGTTTCATCGGCGACCAGGAGCGGCAAGCAGTCCGCGGTGCGCACGGCACACGCCCTGTCGGGTTCCCGCGACATCACCGCATCGGCGGCCTGGGCCCTTAGGCTGGAAGCATCATCCTCCGGTCCGATAATCGCCACATCGCAGCCGTGTACTTGGTCGGCGAAGCAAAGGTGCTCTGCAGCAACGCCCAGAGCCTCAGCCCCGAGTCTGGTGTTCTCCTCGACGGCATCGGGGCGGTCACCGACGACGGCCGAGAAGTTCAAGCTCGAGTATGCCCCGGTCGACCAGCCGTGGTGCCTGGTAAAGAAGGCGTGGCGAAAACCCGCGGAGGTGAGCAGGTGGCTCTGAAGGGAGAGTGCTCGTCTCATGCTGAATTCCTCGTATATCGCGCGGGGTCTCGTAGCGTGGGTGGAGTTTTGCTATCCATCAGCCACCATGCGCCCGAAAGACCCGTTCATCGGCCGGGAGATCCTCGATGGCCAGTTTCGCGTCATCCAGAAGATAGGAACCGGCGGCATGGGCTCGGTCTACAAGGCCGAGCAGCCAGCGATGAACAGGATGGTGGCGATCAAGATCCTCCACCCCAAACTGACGGGGCGCAAGGACTTGGTCTCACGATTCCGCCGTGAAGCGCGCGCGATGAGCCAGCTCACGCACCCAAACACCGTGCGGGTCTTCATGTACGGTGAGCTGGAAGAGGACGACTCGCTCTACATCGTCATGGAGCTGCTGGAAGGGCGAAACCTCAATCAGACGGTGCGCCGCGAGGGACCCATGTCGACGGAGCGAGCGATTCCCATCCTCAGCCAGGTCTGTGGAGCGCTCCAGGAGGCGCACGAAATGGGCATCGTGCATCGGGACCTCAAGCCAGAGAACATCTTCCTGTGTAATCAGGCTGGCCTGAAGGATTTTGCGAAGGTGCTCGACTTCGGCCTCGCCAAGGTGACCGAGCGCCAGATGCGTCCGGGCTCCCTGATTCTGACCCAGGAGGGGATGGTGTTCGGCACGCCGGAGTTCATGTCGCCCGAGCAGGCGCAAGGACGAACCCTCGACGCGCGGAGTGACATCTACTCGTTGGCGGTCATCCTGTATGAGGCACTGACGGGAAAGCTGCCATTCGATGCGAAGACGCCGATGGAGTACATCCAGAAGCACGTCATGGAGCCACCCATCCCGCTCAAAGAACGCGTCTCCGAACGCGAGTTCGCTCCGGAGCTTCAGGCCATTCTGAGCCGTGCTCTGGCCAAGCATCCCGATCAAAGATTCCAGAGGGCGGTGGATTTCGCGGAAGCGCTGCGCCCCTTGGCCCTCGCTCAGCACGCGAGTGGGATTCCGGGCCAAGGTGCCGCTCCTCCCATCGAGACGCCGGCGCCACCACGAGCAGACCACCACGCGGCGGTGCAGCCCCCGCAGCTGGCGCCAGACCTCGCCGGGAACCGAGGTCCCGGGACCGCCGTACTGATCGCCGTAGCACTCGTCTTCCTGCTGGTGGGAGTGCTACTGGCAGTCCTGGTGATGCATTGGCTACGCAGCTGAAAGGGCGCGCCGTCTTCGCATGAGTCCGGAGCAAGGGCGAGATCCAAAGAGCGCCGAGGAAAGCGTACCTCCTCGCAGCTCCAGTGCGCAGAGCGGACGGGCCTCGCGATCACAGCATAGTGGAATAGCCGCTGCGCTGGCGGAAGCAGCGGCTGATGATGAGACACGAAGGCCTCGAGGCGGTCTCGAGAAGCCGCTCTGGCCTCGCTTGCGTCGGGTATTGAAGTGGAGCCTGCTCCTCGCCGGGGTGGCCGGACTCGTCGGCGCCACCGCCATCGTTGTCACCATCCGACGGCTCGAGGCAGACCTACCGAGCGTGCAGCAGCTTCGCGCCGGGTACCAGCCGCCGCAAGTAACCCGCATCCTAGCGAGCGATGGCACCCTCCTCGGTAACGTCTTCGTGGAGCGGCGCACCGTGGTGAACGTCGATGCGATTCCGTCCCACGCCAAGCTCGCGTTTTTGGCTGCCGAGGACGCGAGCTTCTACGAACACGAAGGCCTCGACTATCTCGGGATGCTGCGAGCGCTGGTGCGTAACCTCAAGGCGGGCCACACCGTCCAGGGAGGAAGCACGATCACGCAGCAGGTCGTCAAGAACCTGCTGCTCGACTCCACTCGGAGCTACTCCCGAAAGGCTCGGGAGACCATCTTGGCGCGACGCTTGGAGCAGCACCTGAGCAAAGACGAGATTTTCGGGCTCTACCTGAACCAGATCTACCTCGGTCACGGACGCTACGGGATCGAAGAGGCCGCGTCCTTCTATTTCGGAAAGCATGCCAGCGAGCTCGACCTGGCAGAGGCTGCGACCCTTGCCGGAATCGTGGCCGCCCCGGAGCGGTTCTCCCCGCGACGCGCCAAGGATAAGGCGCTGGATCGGCGTCGTTTCGTGCTGCACCAGATGCTCTCCAAGGGCTTCATTACCAAGCCGCTGTACGATCAAGCCACTGCGCAGCCTCTGCGTGTCGCTCCCGCAGCGGAGGTGGAGTCGGACCTCGCACCCGAGATCGTATCGCTTTCCAGAGCCGTGTTGGCTCGCACCGCCGGAGCCAAAGCACTGCAGGGCGGTTTCACGATCCTCACATCCTTACGCACACCCCTTCAAGCAGCAGCACGCGCAGCCGTGCGAGCGAACCTCGACGAATACGCGAAGCGGCACAAGCTCGCACCACCGTACACACTCGAGGCACGACGCCTTTGGGGTAAGCCGTTCGAGGGACGACCACGGAGGTTTGGGATCTACGTGGGGCGAGTGGTCAGCCTGGACGATTCCGCCCGCACCTTCGACGTCCAGGTGGGAGCAGTAACCGGGCGTGTCTTCCTCGGGCACGAGGAGCGTTACAACCCGCAACGCTTGCCCCCCTCACGTTTCACGAAGGTCGGCGCAGTGCTCCGAGTCGCCCTGCTCGACGATCCAGCGGATGCCGAGATGCCCTCCCTGCGCTTGGAGCTTGGTCCCCAGTCCGCGCTCGTGTCCATCGACGTCCGCACCCGCGAGGTGGTCGCGCTCGTTGGGAGCTACGAGGCGATAGCCGGCGGACTCGACCGGGCGACGAACGCAAAGCGGCAGCCGGGGTCCGCGTTCAAGCCCTTCGTCTACGGTTATGCCCTGGCGTCACGCCGTGTCACCCCTGCGACCGCCTTCACTGTCGTCGACAAGGCAGGGAATCCGGAGGCGCCAGTCCTGCTGCGGACGGCCCTCGCGCGCAGCCTCAACCCGGTCGCCGAGCAGGTGCTCGAGCTCGCGGGCTCGGAACAGGTCGTGCAGTGGGCTCACGCGACGGGCATAGAATCTCAGCTTGGGGCTACCCCTTCCTTGGCGCTGGGTGCCTATGAAGTCAGCCCCCTCGAGCTGGCCAACGCCTACACCACCTTTGCAGCAGGCGGTATCTCTGCTCCGCCGATCATCGTCAAGAGCATTGCCACCGCGGACGGGAGCGCCGTGCCACTGCCACCCCGTCCACCGCCCCGGCGGGTAATGGACGAAGACGTCGCGTATCTCGTCTCGAGCCTCTTGACGAGCGTCGTCGAGCAAGGGACGGGACGCCGTGCACTAGCGTTGAAGCGCCCGGCAGCAGGGAAGACGGGCACCACTAACAAGGCAAAAGATGCGTGGTTCGCCGGCTACACTACGGACCTCGTGACTGCCGTTTGGGTCGGTTACGACGATGCCCTGCCGCTCGGATCGGGTGAGTCCGGCGCGGTGACCGCCTTGCCCGCGTGGGTCAACTACATGCGGGCAGCGCACGAAGGAAGACCGCCGACGCGCTTTCCCCGGCCCCCGTCGGTCATCCCGGAGCGCATCGACCCAAATACCGGGTTCCTGGCGCTCCCTGGCCAGGAGGACGCAGTGGAAGAGGAATTCCTTCCCGGAACGAAGCCTACCGACTTTGCCCCTCAGAGCCCCGACGTGCCACCGGACGACGCACCTCTTCCACTCGATGCAACCGGTGAGACTCCCCGCGATCCGGGCAGCGCAGCCCGCTCGGCTCCACAGCCGCCCGCGGGTCCCGGCGCGGCGGCAGGCGCCAACCGAGCACCGGATGGTCAGTCTACCTCACATTCTCCGCCGCCCTTCTAAGGACGATACTCGATCGCGCGGTTGTCCGTCCGGCGCACGCCCCGCTTTGTGGAAGACGCAGAGGACACGTCAAACGGTGCTTGGCGATCCTCGTCGAATCTGATTTGCTTCGAGTCCAGCCATGAAGCTCTCCACCGCGCTCTCGGCCCTTGCACTCGGTCTCCTACTCGGGGCCTGTGACGATGACGACACGACCCGTGCAGAGAAGCGGCTCCCAGCCGCAACAGATGCCGGCGTGACGGCGGCGACTGACGCCGTGGATCCCTCGCTCGCGAAGGCGGTCGAGGCCATGGCGGAAGCTCCGCCCTCCTCGGATGCCAGCGGCGGCCCTCCCGCGTCGGGCGTGCTGACTGCCGGACAAGCGGATGCAGAACTGCCCGCTGGCGCCAGCGTCAAGGTCGTTGTGGGGTCGACGGGGAACGCACCGCGCGAGACCCTCGCCCGCCAGCCCGGAGATGGTGCGAAATGGCCGGCAACCCTGAGGCTGCGGCTTGGCTCTGGAGCGACTGGCGTGCCCCCACTCGAACTGACGCTCGAGCTGCAGCCCACGCCGGCCCCGGTACGAGCGCCTGGGTCGGACGCTGGCAGCCAAGTTCCCGACGTCGCCGTGTCGGCGAAGATCATCGGGATCCAAGGCGCTGCAGAGATGGGAGTACCCCTCCCTGAGCGCATCCAGTCAGAGCTCAAGAAGCTGGAGGGGAGCAAGCTCGGGTTCCTGGTTTCTCCCACGGGGGGCGCGCACGGGTTCGAAGCAAAGCTGTCGGAGGCCGCTGGCCGGGAGCTCATGGACGTCTTGGACGGGGTGAAGAACGCGCTGTCCCTCATCCTCGTCGCCATGCCCCAGGAGCCTATTGGCGCCGGGGGATATTTCATGGTCACGTCCAGGGATCAGGAGGCTGGCACAGACGTCATCACGTACCGCATGGTCCGTGTTCAGAGCGTGCAGGACGGCAAAGCGGCCCTGGAGATGACGACGAGGCGCTATGCCGCCAGCAATCGGGTTCAGCTCGCCGCTGGCGAAGTGCTGGACCTGGTCACCTACGAATCGCAGGGGGAGGCCCGCCTCGACCTCGACCTCAAGGCTCCGTTCCCCGAGAGTGCCCAGGTGAGCCACGACCTCAGAGCCCAGCTGACATCATCGCAAAGGCCAGGCCAGCAGCTACGTATGGAAACACGGATTCAGGGGCGCTTCGCCCTGAAGGGCGCGGGCGCAAGCCCCGCTGCTCGGTGAATCTGCCCAGTCCCGATCAGCGCCTGACGCGTTCTGGCGGTATGGCGCCAGGTGCGACGTCCAAGCCAACGACGACGAGCATGAGCACCGAGGTACCGCCGACGAACCTGATGCCCGACGTACCCTCCGGGTTCTGGTCTGAAGGAGGCACTTCCCACGGCACCTCTGCAGTATCCAGGTCTTGACTGAACGCCACCTGTGCTCCGATCCGCCCTCCCAGAACCCCGCCAGCGCGGTCGGAAATGCCCATCCTCAGGGACAACGCTGGCGCCGAGAACTCGTAGCCGCCGGCACCATAGCGGGTGTCGTCGTCGCTATAGCGTCGAAGTCCAAGGCCGAGCGAGCCCTCCAGGTCGACGAAGTGTCGGAACGGGAGGTATGCACCCACGGCCCCGCCGACATGAAAGACGCGCCCTGCGGCGAAGCTGCCGTACTCGGCAAAGCCACCGAGGGTCACATTCCGGTACCGGAGCCGAGTCAAACCACCCAGCAGCGAGTGGGACTCCAGATCGCCCTCGGGCACCAGTAATCCAAAACCGGCGTAGCCGTCGATGGCGGCCGACCAAGCGGGAGCGGGTTCGATCTCGGGATCCGGAAGCACCGGCAGCGGCTCCGCGAGAGCTGGGGAAGCGTGGATCGCGGCGAGGACCAGGAATACGGCACAGGGCACGGGAGCTTTCATCGACACCTCTGCGCCTGGTGTATCTCTCAAACGGTTCCGGCTCAACTCCACCCGACAATTGGGGCTGCGCATGAACGGGCCTTGGTGCTACCGTCGATGCTCGTGCGGAGGAAAGCCAGTCTCGTCGCCTGCTTCATCGGGACGCTGGTCGCGCACGGCCTCTTGGCCGACGGTTGCCTTGGAGCGCCTCCGTTGCGGTTGTCTCTGCACAGCTGCGAGCACCTCATCGACGGGGAGGTCGAACGAATCCTCCTCCTGGAGCTTGGATCGAAGCGTGCCGAGGAAGGCAGCGTGCTCGTCACCGAAGTGATGATCGAGTGTGGCCCCACTCGGAGCATCATCACCGTGGAAGACGCCATAACGCGCAAGGTCTTGCGGCGGGCGATTCCCGCCGACCCCACTGGTGAAGGGCAAGCCCGACTGCTGGCGCTCGCCGCATCCGAGCTGCTGCTCGCCAGCTGGGCAGAGCTGGACATCAATCCGCACCCCCTCGTCGAGCCAGAGGGGCTCGTCCCGAGCGCAGAGCTGGTCTCGAACGCGCGGGAGGCGCTCCGCGCTCGACATTCCGCGGCTCCGCGGCATCCCCCGAATAACCGCTCTTCCAGCGAGGCGGCGCGCCTCGACTTCGAGACGGTCAACGATGATTCGGCCGTGGCTCTCGACCTCGAGCCACCTTCACCGGTGCGGATGTCACCCCGGGACCGTCATGAGCAACAGCGCACCTCGTCGCGTCTCCGCGTGTTAGGGGTGTTGTCCGGGCGCGGCATCCTAGGGCTTCCGGGCATGCTGTACGGCGGAGGGGTCCGCGTCGGGCAGGACAGCTATGGCGTGGTCGCCTGGACGCTCGATGCCCTGCTCGAGCGCGGGACAGTCGATGCCGACCTGGGCGCCTTGGGGCTGACGGCCGTATCGGTGGGAGGCATCGTGGGCTATAGCCACAAGGCGAGCCTGATGACCCTCAGAGCAGGAGGAGGCCTGCGCTGGGGGCTCACCGTCGTCCAGGCCGAACTCGACGGAGCCGCTGCTTCCTCGGTGACGAGCAGTCCGTGGGGGTGGCCGGTGCTCAGCGCTTCCCTCACCCTCCACACGAACGAAGCCCTCGTCGTCGAATGGGGAGCGGAAGCAGGCTATGCCGTGTTGCCCGTCGGAAAATCATCGGGTATCGGAGCGCCAGCGCTGCGCGGAGCCTGGGTAGGGGCGTCTTTCGGCGTCGGAGTGGGTCCGTGAGGCCTCTTGTCCAATCTCCTGTTGCGGAGGCAGGTCCGTTCTGTCGCGTGTTGGTCTACCGCACGGCCAGCTCTAACATGCGCTGCTTTGCGGGAGCTCAGTGCCCCCGGCTCGCTCGGTCGAGCCCTGCTCCTCAGCTCTACCTTGACCCCTGTGGGAGCACATCTAGGCTGCGTTCCAGTCCGTTACCCCGGCGGGGGCAGTGGCAACGTAGGCATGTCTCGACGGTGGAACCAAGGTGGCGAGCCGGCTCAATTTGTGGAGAACTGAGCCATTTGGGAATGGTGACTCCACTAGGAGCAAGACCGTGATGAATCCTGGCCGCTCCGTACTGCGCGTCGTAAGCACTCCGCCACCGGAGGAGGTGCTGGACACAACGAGCCTCGATCCGGAACGGGTCTACCGGCGCTACGCGCCCTACGTCGCTGCAGTCGCATTTCGCTTGCTTGGTCGGCATGAAGGCGTTGACGACTCCGTCCAGGAGGTGTTTCTGCATGCACTGAAGGGCCTCAAGACGGTGCGAGACCCTAACGCGATCAAGGGCTGGCTGGCCAAGATCACAGTGCGCGTAGTTCGGCGCCGTCTGAGGCTCAGACGATTGCGCACCTTCCTCGGTCTGGAGCATCCGGTCGTCAGAGACCTCGCGAGCGAGCTCGCCACTCCCGAGCAGCGTACCCTGCTGGCTCAGGTCTACGAGCAATTGGACGAGATGGCACCGGACCTACGCATCGCGTGGGTGCTCAGGCATGTCGAGGGGGCTCGTCTGGACGACGTGGCGCTCGCCTGCGGCTGTTCTCTTGCCACTGCGAAGCGGCGTATCGCCAGCGCGGCGCGCCAGCTCGAGGAGGCGCTCGATGTCTCGTGATTTCTCGGCACATATGGCTGCTGCCCGCGCGCACGTCGATGCGCGGTGGTCCCCCGAACGTGAGCGCGTGGTTTGGCACGCCGTCCAACGCGCGCAGCGCCGCCGCCGGCACACCAAGGTAACGGCAGCGGCCGTTTCGGCGCTTCTTTGCCTTTTCGTCGTGGGACGCCTCTTTGCTGGGGGAGATTGGGGCTTCTTGAGCGATGAGGCGGCAACGGTGCGGGCGCAGGCGCCAGCTGGTGTTGCGCCGAGCGAAGCCAAGCTCCTCCTCCGACTCGAGGACGGCTCGACGGTCACGCCTGCCAAGGACAAGACTGCCGAGGTGAAACCCGTCGAGCTGGGACCGCAGCTCGTCGAGTTGCGCCTTCTGAACGGTTCGGCCCGCTTTTCAGTCGCTCCGCAGAAGCAGCGGCTCTTCCGAGTGCTGGCCGGAGACGTGGCGGTGACGGTCTTGGGCACCGTCTTCGAGGTGAGCCTTGCTCCAGATCACGTGACCGTGATCGTCGAGAAGGGGCATGTGAGCGTCACCGGCACCGAAACGGAGCGGGTGCTGCGCGCTGGCGAGAGGGCGGTTGTCGCTCGCGCTCGGTCCGAGCCAAGCGCAGGCGAAGAAGACGCCCCTGGCCCAATCGGCGCGCCAGATCCCGACCCGCCCGAGCTGGACGACGCACGACGTGGGGCTGCGCCCCAACGGCAGGTTCGCCGGAACCCCGATTGGCGGGAGCTTGCCCGCAGTGGCGACTACGAAGCAGCCTATGTGCACCTCGAGCAGGCGAAGTACACAACGGTGCGCAACACCCCGGACGACTTGTTGCTCACAGCTGATGTCGCGCGCCTGAGCGGTCATGCCGCTGGAGCGGTTGGCCCTCTGCGTCAGCTCGTCAACGAGCATTCTGGAGATCCACGCGCTCCGCTGGCTGCGTTCACTCTGGGGCGGGTGCTGCTCGACCAGCTGGGACGTCCTCGGGAGGCGGCCCAAGCCTTCGCACGCGCACGCCGACTGGCGCCCGCGGGCTCGCTCGCTCAAGATTCCCTCGCACGAGAGGTAGAGTCCTGGTCGCGCGCGGGTGACATGGAGCAGGCCCGCTCAGGGGCCCACCGGTATCTCACCGCCTATCCAGATTCTCCGCGCGCGCAGGCGGTTCGGCGCTGGGCTCAGCTCGCTGACTAAACCCTTTCCTGAGCGCGCTCCTTGGACGGTCCACGCTTTCGATGAGCTTCGTGAGCATGGCTGCCGTGCGGTCCACGAGGTGTTGTGCGATACCGCATGGAGCGTCTAGCTCGTGTGCCGCAGGGCCTTGTAGTGGTTCATCAGACCGTTCGTGGACGAGTCGTGTGATTCGATCGTGTCGCCGTCGGACAACTCCGGAACAATCCGGCTCGCAAGCTGCTTCCCAAGCTCTACGCCCCATTGATCGTAGCTGTTGACGTTCCAGATGATTCCCTGGACGAAGATCTTGTGCTCGTAGAGGGCAATCAGGCGCCCCAGAGAACGAGGGTCGAGGCGGCGGAACATTATGGAATTCGTGGGTCGATTGCCGCCGAAGACCTTGTGCTTCGTTAGCAGCTCGAGCTGCTCACCCGAGACGCCGGCTAGTTCGAGCTCACGGCGGGCTTCTGCGGCGGTCTTCCCTAGCATCAGGGCCTCCGTCTGCGCGAAGAAGTTCGAGAGAAGAAGCTGATGGTGATTGCCCGTTGGGTTCTGTGACTGCGCAGGAGCGATGAAGTCGGCAGGCACGAGCTGCGTGCCCTGATGAATCAGCTGGTAGAACGCATGTTGACCGTTCGTGCCAGGTTCTCCCCAGATGACCGGTCCAGTCGTATAGTCGTCGATCGCCCGTCCCTCGCGCGTGACGCTCTTGCCGTTACTTTCCATGTCAGCCTGCTGCAGATAGGCGGGAAACCGGTGCAGGTACTGATCGTAAGGAAGAATCGCGTGGGACGCCGCTCCCCAGAAGTTCGAATACCAGATACCGAGCAAGGCCATCACGACCGGTATATTCTCGCTCAGCGGCGTGCTCCGGAAGTGTTCGTCGATGTCATGCCCGCCCTGCAGCAGCTGCTCGAATTCATCCATTCCAATGACACACGCGATGGACAAGCCAATGGCAGACCAGAGGGAGTACCGCCCACCGACCCAGCTCCAGAACTCAAACATGTTGCTGGTGTCGATGCCGAACTCCGCCACCTTCGCCGAGTTGGTGGACAAGGCCGCGAAATGATCCTTCACGGCATCGGCAGAGCCGAGCTTGTCGACGAGCCAAGCTCGGGCGGTGCTCGCATTTGCCATGGTCTCTTGGGTCGTGAACGTCTTGGAAGCAACCAAGAACAGCACTGTCTCGGGATCCAAGCGGCGCAAGGTTTCGCTGATGTCGGTTCCATCGACGTTGGAGACGAAATGGACCCGAAGCCCCTTCTTCCAGTACGGACGTAGGGCCTCGGTGGCCATGACGGGACCCAAATCGGAGCCGCCAATGCCGATGTTCACGATATCCGTGACGGGCTTACCCGTGAAGCCCGTCCACTCCCCAGAGCGAACCTTCTCGGTAAACACTCGCATCTTCGCCAACACTGCGCGCACGAGGGGCATCACATCCGAACCATCCACCCGCACGGCGCGGGACGAACGGTTGCGAAGGGCCACGTGCAGCACGGCTCGAGCCTCGGTCAGGTTGATGGCCTCTCCGCCGAACATGCGATCCCGCCACTTCTCGACATCCGCCTGCTTGGCGAGTTCGATCAAGCACCGCATCGTCTCTGCGGTGACGCGGTTCTTGGAATAGTCGAAGAGCAGGTCATCGAACCGCAGCGAGAAGCGCGCGAATCGCTGGCGGTCCTCCGCAAAGAGCTCGCGCATGGTGCGACTCTCCAGCGATTCTCTTTGGACGATTAGGTTCTTCCACGCGGGGGATTGAGTCAGGGTAGACATGGTTCTCCAGAGGCGGCGAGCAGCGCCGCGGCCGAAAGGATCAGCTCCGTAGCGCCCCGGAGCCCGACCACGGTGCTCTGCGAGCGCTTCTGGGGCAAAGGGGATACTTCTGCCAGACCACTACCAAAGTGAGCTCGCTGATCCAATCGTCAGCACAAGTCGAGCTCATCCTCGCCGGCTGGTGCGGTGGCAGGCTTCTCAGCGACGCCGAGCCTAGCAGCCTGGAAACGGAGAACCGAACCCCGGTCCGGCCGTGGAGCGCAGCGCGGCCAACCAGCGTCGATTGGTCAGGTCAGCGAGCCGTCCTCGGTGATGAGGATTGCGATCCTGTACCCGGGCGGAGGCGTTTCCCCAGCACCCAGCCGGCGCACGAGGAACAGACCTTCGTCTCGAGCAGACTGCTTGATGGCGACTTGCACCCCCGCCCCCGCGTTGGTCGGCAGCACTGGGGCAGAGAGCGGCCCCGCATCAAGTCGCCGCGCGCCCGAGCCGTTCGTGGGGTCGTGCGGAGCGGCTCTCGTCCCTCCCGCGGACGGCTTGGCTGGTGCAGGCGGCAGTGATCCGGTGCCCTGCCTCGGGGCGTCCGCTGCTTCCGCTCCGGGCGCGACGGACGCTTGGACAGGCTCGCTCGACGCAGCCACCACCGATGCTGGCAGTTGGCTCGACACTGCCATCCTCGCGACCGGCGGTGTCGGACGGTCACTGCTTGGCTCGGAGGGGTCGTCGTCCACGCCGCTCGGCGACGCTGTGGTCACCGGCGCAGGAGAGTCCTCACCGGACACTTCACCCAAGCCCGCAGCAGCGACCTCACCCGACACCTCGCGCGATGCCGCAGCAGCCTGGAAGCCGCTGGTGTCGGGGTCACTGGAGAGGGGTACCTTTGGCTTGGGGGGCGCGCCAGGAACGAGTGACGCGGGACGGGTCGACGAGGGTCCAGACCGCATGGATGACGGCGGAGGCGGACGGCGCGACGGCTCCTCGCCGACGGCGTCCATGCTGCCGCCGGTTCCGGGCAGCACACGCTTGGCGGGCTTGGGTGGCAAGGAACCGCGGCGGGCCGTCCCCGCCTCCGGGGTAGCCACTGCTCCCGGCAGGGACGCTGGTGATGGAAGATCGGAAGTGAGCGCGCCCGGCGCATCGGCCATGGGCGACTCGTTCGACGGTCGTTCGGCGTTTCGCAGATCCGCGGCGGCCCTCGCCAGCTCGAGGGCGCGCAGGTCGTTACCCATCTGCTCTGCCGCGTCGGCTGCTTTCCGCAGCCACCGCAACGCTTCCGCCTGATTGTCGTTGGCCCAGAGCGTCGCTGCAGTCTCGAGAGCCAGCGAGACATCGTCACCGTCGTCCGGTTTCACCTGAGGGAGTTGCTGTTCCGTCATCTTTCGTATGTTCCTTCTGGACCGCAAAGCATGGCTGGCATCGTCATGCTCTCAGCTCGCTGACGAACCTCTCCAGTTTCCTTTTGATGTCACCCTCGGGGTGCTCGCTCAGCCCTTTGCTCGCGTACATGCGCGCCTGTACCGGCTTTCCAGTCCAGCGGACGATGTGCGCCAGGTGGTAGCAGGCGATGGCTCGCTCCTCCGGCCCGACTCCGTCGTCCTCCCGCGAGCGCGTCAGCGCAACGAAGCGGAGCGCCGCTTCCGCCGATCCCAGGTCGTCGAGGTCGAGCGCTACGAGACCGAGACGCATGGCCGTCGGGACGTGTTGCTTCTCCAGCTCGTGGGCGATCCTCAGGGCATCGTAGGCGTCGTGCAGCTCGTCGCCTTCCAGGTAGAGCTCCGCGAGCAGGCGGTAGCCTTCCACCACGACACCAGCAGCCGCGCCATCGCGGCGCAGCACCCGATGCAGCATTGCCGTCGCGCGCTCACGCTCGCCCAGCACGGCCTGAACGCGAGCCAGCAGCGTCATTGCCTCGAGATCCTCTGGGATTACCTCCAGCGCGCGCTCCAAGACGCCGGCAGCTGCAACGGCGTCTTCCGCATCGTCGAGGTACACACGAGCGGCGGACAGGAGTCGGTCAAAGCGAGCGCGAGGCTCTCGTGCTTCTGCCGCTTCGCCGATCAAGAGCTGCGCCAAGGGTCTCCATGCTCCGAGCCTCCGGTAGAGTGCATCGAGGCGTTCGACGACAAGGGCTCGTTTCTCGGAGTATCCGCCGGCCACTGAGAGAGCCATTTCGAGCGCAGACCTGACGGCATGCTCGCGGCCAGCTCGAGAGCATTCGGTCGCCCAAGCCAGCGATAGATCCAGCCGTTCTCCGTCGTCGGAAACCAGGCCCACGAGGAGCTCCAGGACATCTGCCGCCAGCCCGGGTTGCCCTTGATTGCGCGCTAGGTCCACCAGGTAACGGTACCCAGAGAGTCGCTGCACAGTCGCAGGCTCGCCCGCCCATCTCGACATGCGGTCGAGGGCCTCGTCCGCTAGACCGCTCGCGACGAGCATCGCTGCGAGTTCGAGCTCCACTTCGTCGGCACGCGGTGGCTCCAATAATTGGATCGCTCGTTCCATGAACCCTAGCAGTGGCGTTGGCTCGCCAGCGGCGACACCACCGAGCGGCCGCTCGGCAGCCCTCCAGAACTTGGCCGCATCGACTGCCTCCAAGAGTCTGCCGCTCGCTTCGAGGCAGTAGACCCTGAGCTCGCGTAGCAAGGGGTCGCTCGCGTGATACTCGAGCGCCAGCTCTACGTCGTGCAACGCCTCGGCGTGCAGCCCCGCGTCCAGGTCGAGCCGGACTAGCCTCGCCCAGAGTGCCGCTCGGCTTGGGTCTGCCGTCAGCGAGCGCTCAATGTAATCGCGAGTCCTTTCAGGGTTGGCCTCGGCCTTCTCACGCTCCAAGAGTGCTTCCAGGATTCCAGTGTGAGCCGGACAGGCAGCGAAACCGCGCTCGATGGCTTCACTGACCCGAGCCTCTTCGCCCAGACCGTGCCACAGAGCCGCTGCCTCGAGGCCGAGCTCGGCCGCATCGGCGCCGCTGGCGTGTTCCGCCAGACGCCCAACGATCTCAGCATACTCCGCGTCAGCGGCACCCTGCCCTGCCAAGAGCCGCCGGAGCTCCCGGAGCGCGACCGAGTTCTCCGGGTCCCGCTGGATGATGCCGCGCAGGACCTCCACAGCCTCCGGGAGCCGATTCGACCGCTCGAGCACGCCCGCCAGACGCAACGCCAAGCCTGCCGCTGCTCCGACGTCTTGCAGATCGAGAGCAGCGGTGAGCTGCCCCTCGAGGTTCTCCACGAGCTCTCGACTGCGCCCGGCATTCTCGAGGGAAGCAACGAGGAGCTCGAGGGCTTCGCTGTCGTCGCAATTCTGCGCGAGAAGGCCCCGCAGCAGGTGCAACGCTGGCTCCAACGTCGCGTCCTCAGAGGTCAGGACGCGTGCCAGTTCCAGCGCTATCGGTCTCGCCGGAGGAAGCTCACCCATACGGAGCTCCAGGGCGAGCTCGGCGACCTCCAGCAGCCTCCCTCTCACCTCCAGCCACGCTACGAGCGAACGCCAGGCCCTGGGATCGAGTGGGCGCAGGATCACCAAGTGCCTGTGCATCTTGCCTGCACGCTCGAGATCGGACTCTGAGCCAATCCCTTCGAACACGGATGCGAGCGCTCTCACAGCACGAGCGTCGGGGTTCTCGGCCGTGACCAGCGCCGCGTAGAGGTCCTCGGCCGCCTCCCGGACCTGGGCTGCGAACTCCGGTTCCTCGGCCTCGCTCTGAAGGGTCTTGGCAAGCGCGGCCAGGGCCTCGGCGGCCTCGACACCGCTGCTCCTCCGCACTCGAGACTCTAGCGCCCGGCGCTGCCACTCCCCCATACCGCGTCGTTCGAGCTCCTTCTCGAGGGCGAGGCCTTCGGCGACTCCCTCCATGCTCGCCTCGAAGGCGGAATGGATGAACTCCTCTGCGGACTTCGTATCGCCACGTTGCGTTGCAATCTCGCTCAAATCAAGGTACACGGCGGCGGCCGTAGGCATCTCCGCGTCGGGTTGGGGCGCTGCGGACCGCAGCATGAGCAAGAGTGTGCGGCACGTGCGCTCCGCTCGATCGAGCTCCCCGCGCTTCAGCGCAAGCTCTGCGAGTTCGTGCTGGATGCCGGGGTGGTCGGGGTAGATATCTGCCGCCTCCTCGAGCTCCTGATAGGCGCGCTGCTGCTGCCCTGCGGCCAGGAGCGCCCGCGAAAGGAAGCGGTGCACTATCCCCCGCTCCTGCGGGCGACGTTCGCCATAGCTGGCCAGCTTCGACTCGAACGCGTTCACGGCCCTCTCGAATTCGCCTGCGCGACTCAGAGCAACAGCGAGGCGCAGCGGAAGCTCACCATCCTCTGGGTCGAGCCGGGCTGCCTCGGTGAGGAGGGGCACGGCGCGCTCGGGTTGCTCGAGTCGGGTTAGGTGCACCTCGGCGGAATCTGCGAGGCGGACGGCCTGCTCCTGGGGCGTGTCGTGATGGCGCGCGTCCTCCGCGAGCAACTCGGCCAGCTTCGCGTACTCGCCACTGGCCTGATAGAGTTCGAGAAGGCGACCGCGAAGAGCTGGGGAATCAACGCCGCTCGCTCGCACGCGCTCGATGTGACGCACGGCGCTCGCTGGTGCTCCGAGCGCCACGTGAACCTCGACCAGACCGAGGACGACGGACTCACGCTCGTCCGCTTCGACCCGCGCGAGCAGGGCCTCCTGAACCTCGGCGGCTTCCTCCAGCTCGCCGAGCCTCTGGAGAACGCGGGCCAGGGCACGCAGCGATTCGAGCGAGCCGTGCTCCGCGCCGAACCTGAAGGCGTTGGCAGCCCGCAGATCGTCACCGAGCATCTCTTCCCATAGCGTCCCGGCGCTGTACCAAGCGCGGCGGCCACGCTCGCTTCGTTCCGGCGAACCCCTGGCCACGAGCTCCCACGTCGTCGCGACCTCCTCGAACCGGCCTGCCTCCTCGAGCCATTCTACGAGACGAGAAGTGACGGATTTGGAGACACCATCCACGGGATCTTCGCGGACCAGACCTGCGAGCAACTGGATGGCCTCCTCCCGGCCACTTCCCGAAGCGTCCAGGGTGGCGGCCGCCTCTGCGATGAGCTCGCGGCGGAAGTCACGCGAGAACGGCAGCTCCGCACCCCGACGCAAGAGTTCCGCAGCCTCCCGCGGGTCGCCTGCTTCGAGCGCGCGCCGAGCCTGGGCGCGCACTGCTCGAAGCACGACCCCGGTCAGTTCGTGGGAAGATCCGGCACCCGCTTCACTCCACGCGGCAAGCACCTGGCGAGTAAACTCGGGCAGCGGGTCTCCATCGCGCGCCTCCGGGTTCTCCACGGCAACGGTGCACGCTCGACTCCACGCGCCACCGCGAACGTAGGCCTCGATGGCCTCGTGGGGACTCCCCAGCGACTCCGCCAGGAGCTGCCCTAGCCGCACCCACAGCTGACACCCAGTTTCGACGTCCTCCGCCGATTCAGCGTGGGAACGCCACAAAGCGGCCAGCTCCTCGAGACGGCCGGTCTGCACTAGCAGATTGCTGAGGGCGTCCAAGCTGACGGCGTCATGCCCCAATGCATTGCCGAGATCGGACCACACAACGATCGCTTCGTCGACTCGGCCCAGCTCGGTCAGCAGCGACGCCGCACCCGCCCTGTCGCCGCGAGCACTCGCCGGGTCCACGACGCTCGCTCGGCGCAAGAGGGCCTGGACGAGTTCCTCACGGCGCCCTGCCCTGGTCAAGGCTTCGACGAGACCGCACTGTGCCTCGAAGTTGGCGTCATCCAAAGCGAGCGAGCGGCGCCAGTCCGTGATGGCGCGGTCCGCGTCGCCAAGCATGTCGATCACGGCACGCGCAGCGTCATTCCACGCTCGAGCGCTCTGAACCTGTCCAAAAGAGAGCACGGCTGCGCGCTCGAGTGCTGCGCAGTACTCGGGCCAGCGCTCCAGCCCGCGCTCGAGCTCTGCGACCCGCTGCGCAGCGGCAAACGCTCGGCTCCGGTCAGCGTCCGAAAGCATGACGTCCGTCAGGATCCTCGTGGCCTGCTCCCT
The DNA here is from genome assembly GCA_023398955.1 of Pseudomonadota bacterium. Taxonomy (GTDB): domain Bacteria; phylum Myxococcota_A; class Polyangia; order Polyangiales; family Polyangiaceae; genus JAEWRL01. The sequence continues at coordinate 38,058 of JAEWRL010000176.1, read as the reverse complement.
GTCATCCAAGGTATCGAGGTAGACCGTGGCAGCCTCCGAGAACAGCTCCAAGGCGAGCACCGGCGATTCGGTCGCAGCAGCGGCTTGGCACAGCGCCGATGCCCAACGCGCAAAGGAGTAGGTGCGCTTGGCTAGCTCCCCGAGATCGAAGCGGTGCACTTCGCTTGCCGGGTCAAGGACCACCAGCGCACACATCACGTTGAAGGCCGCCTGGGGATCGTCGAGCTGCTCGAGCTCAAGCTGAACGAGATCCCGCAGACGTCGAATCCGCTGCCTCACGTCGCCGATCTCGTCGGCACCGCGCTGCATGACGCGAGCAACGTCACTGAAGCGCTGATGGCGCCGATAGTAGGACTCGAGCATGTCGAGGGTGCGGCCGACGACCAGGCGCGCCGCGGCGGACTGGTCGGGTTCGTTCTCGCCGAAGGCGATGCGCTCGAGGAGGGCTGCAGCTGCCTCGCTGTACGTATCGTCGTCGAGCAGAGGTCCGGCGAACCCAAGCGACTGCTCCGGCTGCTCCATTGCCAACCAAAGGTCTGCGAGGCGCAGCTCGGTCTCTCGTCGAGCTCTGCCGTCGAGAGCCGGAAGGCGCTGCTCGAGGAGCGCCGCCAGGGGTTGCCACAGCGCCAAACGCTCGTAGAGCCGCTCGAGAGCGCTCTCGACGCGCGGATCGTGGGGCCGCAGCAGGCGCAGCGGTTCCAGATACGCGAGAGCCCGCTCCGGCTCGCTCGCGAAGTCTTTGGCCGCTACGGATGCCTCGTCCAGTAGTGAGGCGCGTTCGTCTTCGTCTCGGGCCTGCCTGAGGGCGCGATCGTAGAGGACGAAGAGCTTCTGCCACTCACCACGCGAGGTGAGCGCCAACTTCAAGCGATCGAACGCCCACCTCACCGTGGGGTCCACATCACAGACGAGTTCGAGCAGAGCCTGGGACTGCGCGGAGTTTCCGCCGTACCACTCCTGGAAGAAGGCCTGAGCGCGCCGTCCGAGGTCGCCAACGGCCACTTCGGGATCCAGCAGCGCGTCTTGGTAGGCCTTGGCAGTGGGTTCCGGATCGTTGGTGAGCCGTGCCGCGCCTTCTGCCTTCTCCCAGAAGGCGATCTCGAGCGGGAACTGCCGAGCAGCGGCGACCGCTACCTCGTAGAAGGTCGGAGCATGCTGGGGCATGGCTGCCAAGCTCTCAGCGAACCATTTCCTCAAGTAGGGCTTCACCGATTCGTCAGACGGTGCGTTGTCGAGCAACCGCTGCAGCAGCTGAGTCAGTTCCTGGGGAGACCCTTCGAGCGACTCGATGACGATGTCGAACAGCGCGGCGGCCTGTTTCGCCGCAACAGGCTCAGCGAGAGCCTCCAACAACAGCTCCACGGCCTCGGGCTCGGGGAGCAGCATCTCCAGGTATGGCAGGGCGCGCAGCGGGTCCAGGAGCTGCCGCACCGCGACAGTAGCCATCTGCCGCGCAAGGTCTCGCTTGCGTTCACTGGGGACTAGCTCCAAAAGCTGCGCCATCGCTTCGAACCCGGCTTCCCAGTCCCCCATGGTGACACGGAGCCGCTGGATCGCCTCGAGGGCAGTGATCCTCCCGTCCTTGTGCTCGGCGAGGCGCTCATAGATGCCCAGAGCAGCGGCGACATCGCCTCCATCCTCTTCGGCAAGCGCCCATTCGGAGAGCAGGGCAACGGGAGGCGCTCCTCTCGCCAGCTTCCATTCGAAGAGCCACCGGGACTCTTCCAGGCGCCGGGCTCCGTCACGCAGCGTGGCCACGAATGCAGCGAAATCTGCGAGGTCGCGGGGGTCGGCGTGAGCTTCAATCACGGAGCGGAACGCGTCCGCCGCTGCTGCGCCCTGCCCGTCCAGCACCGCCAGAGCGCGCGCCTTGGTCGCCATGATATCGCGCTGCTTGGGGGACTCCGCGAGCTCGGGCAACCAAAGAATCTCCTCCAACAGGGAGACGAACTCGGAAACGGATCCCGACGCTACGACGCTGTCGAAGAGGCTGACGACACGATCCAACACCTTGCCGTGCGCCGTCTCCGAACGCAGCAAGATGGTGAGCGACTCCGCGACCCTTGACCACTGCCCCTGCTGAACGAACAGGAACATCAGAGGCTCCGCTGCCTCCAGGTCTTCCGGCACGAGTGTGAGCGCATGCTCCAGCAGCTCGATGGCATGCTCGCGCTGATCGGGCAGCCGCTGGTACGCCCCCGCCGCCCGTTTGAATGCTGAGGCGGCTTTGGCGTCTGCGTCGAACTGTTGCCCGAGAAAGCGGCCCAGCTCCTCGAACGCCTGTCCTGTGCGCAGGGGATCGCCAGCGTGCTCTGCGCGGTGCTCCAGCAAGAGCTGCTGCAGCTCGAAGTCCCCGGCATCCGCCGCAAATTCCTTGATGATCGAAAGCATGGCGGGGCCTAGCCTCCCTGCCCGCAGAGCCTCCGCGTACAGCTCGGCCGCACGCTGGGGCTCGCAGCCCGCCAACTCCCCCAGAACGTAGGCGCGGTCCTCACCCACCAAGTCGGGGAGCGCCCGCTCCAGCACGAGCTTGACCTCCTGGGTCTCTCCCAGGGCCTTGAGCAGAAAAACGAGCCGTCTCAGGAGCTGCGGATTGCCGGACTCCTCGCGCAGCAGTTCGCCGCAAACCTCTGCGGCTCCGCGCCGATCGTTCGCGTTCTCCAGGAGTTGCGCCAGGTCCAAGGCGAGGTCTGCCCGATCGGCGGGATAAGCTCCCACGATCACCTCCCGGTACCGTCCGACTCGCTCATCGAGGGTTGCTCCTTGCTGCGTGAGCAGACCGTCGATGCGCCGCATGAGACTGGCCGTTGGTCGTTCGTCGACCGCGCGAAGCCAAGCTCGCAGCGCCTCCTGGGTACGCCCCTCCCGCGCCAACGCCAGACCGGTGGCCGTCGCCAGGGCAACGAGGGGTTCACCGACGAGGGATTGCAGCCCGTCATCGAGGGCAGCAGCAAGGCCCTCGCTCACCTCGCTGGAACTGGCCGCAAACAAATCGAGGAGCTCTATCCAGTCGGCGACCTGCTCCGGCGCCTCCAGAACGGCGAAGCGCAGTGCGCGCACACAAAGCAGCCGGCCTTTGCTCGGCTGGCTGCCGCTCCGCCGCAGTAACTCGGCAGCCCGCCTGAAAGCATCCAGGCGCTGCACGGGGTCGGGAAGCGCCTCGGCGCGTAACTCGTGGATCTGGAGCCAGACCTCTTCATCGGGGGTGAGTGCTGGCTCTAGCGCTTCTGCCGCGTGCAGGCGGATCTGGGCATCCTCATTCGTCAACAACACCTGGAGGCGCGCGCGGCTCGGCAGATGGCCTGGGTCTGCCACGAGCGCTCGCCGGTAGGCTTCGATGGCCGTCCCTGTGTCTTTCAGGTTCCGGTATAGTACGTCGCCCAGCCGCGACAGAATGTCGGCACGCTCCTCCGGGGGGGCTAGTTCCGAGTCGGCGTGGAGCGTATCGGCGACGGCGGGGTAGTCGCCACCCTCCTCGAGCAGCGGCAGCATGCGGGCGTAGACGGCACGTGATGCCCCATGGGTCAGGATGAGCTGCCGCCAAGCTTCCACGGCCCCGGCGGGCTCGGCGGCGCTCTGGGCGCGCAGATCGGCGGCCCGGAAACCATAGTCGTAGGATTCCTCCTCATCTATGCTCGAGGCGGCGCGGCGCTCGAAGACGGTGGCAAGAAGCGGGGCATCCGCAGCGGGGTCGAGGAGCTCCTCCAGCGCCGCCAGGGCCTCCTGCTCCCGCTCGGTATCCATCAGGGCAATCCAGGCAGCGCGCCGTGAGACTCGCCCCGGTCCCGGCTTGAGCTCCAGCAGCCGTTCAGCGGCTCCCTCGCGGGCATATCTCTCCCCGCGCTCGGCCACGATCGCGAGAGCTCGCTCGAGGGACTTCCTGTCGAGCCCGTCGGGAGAGGCGAGCAACGCCTCCGCCGCCCTCAACGTCAGCTCGCTGATGGAACCGGATTGCACGATGCGCTTGTAAGCGTCACGTTCGGCCTTGGCGTTGTGGAGCTCGAGCGCCAACTGAGCGACGTCCCACTCGGCGCGTGCGCGAGCGTCCGGGTCGCGCGCCGCGCGCGCCGCCTTATCGAGCTTGCGCGCGGCCTCTTCGAGCTGATCTACCCTACGACTGAGGTCAATGAAGAAGCGCCGCACATCGTCCCGCCCTGGAGCCCTCTGAAGCAGCGGGTGTACCAGGTCCAGTGCGCCCGCTGGGTCGTCGAGCAAGTCGACCCGCAGGTGGGCGAGGCGCCACTCCATGCGATCCAGGGCATCCCCAGATGCCGTGCGGATGGCGCGCGTCAACACGCTCAGCTCGTCGCTCGAGCGACCGACGCGGCGATAGAGCTCAGCCACGGCTGGCGCGACGAGGTACCCCGAGGGCGACTCCAGCATCGCCTCGGCCCCTTGCAACGCCAGAGGCGGAACGGGTTCTCTCTGCAGGAGCACCTCCAAGTGCCGCGCCAGTTCGTCGGCTCTGTCGAGCTGGTCGCGGTAGAGCGCCATGAGGCGCCAACGGACGGCGTCCTCCGGATCCTCGCCCTGCTCCAAGCGTCGCTCCAAGAGCGCCGCGAGCTCCCGATAGTTCCCTGATCTAGCCAGATGATCCTGGAGCTCATCGAAAGCTTCCAGATCCGAAGCGTCCAGTTTTACGATCCATTGACGCAGGGAGGCAGCGGCAGCATCACTGGCCGGGATCGCGCGCATCAGGGTGACTGCCCGGCGCGCGAGGCGTAGTTGGTCTTCTGGATGCTCGTGGACATCAATGACCCTGTGATAGAGCTTGGACAGCCTAGCGGCGTCCTCCGCGTCCACGTAGAGGACTTCGAGCACCTCTCGCGCCAAGGGGTTGGCCGGCTGCGCTTCGATGGCTTGCTCGGCGTACCGCATGGCGAGTGCAGTGTCCTCTGCAACGTCAGCGAAGAACCGCGCTGCCGACGCGTAAACGCAAGACTGGGCGGGTCGAGGAAGGTGCTGGAGACGCGTCTTGCGCAGTGCGCGCCGGTATGCCGTTGCCACGTGGGAAACGCGCTCGTCGCGGATCGCGGCTTGGTGAAACTCGTCGAAGATCCCTTCCGCGTTGGGGGCCATCGCGAACTCGTCGATCAAGACCTCGACGAGCTCTGTCTCCTTGGCCAAAGGCATCGCGAGCCGCTCGTTGATTGCGTCCAGTGTCCACGATCCGTTGTGCGCCATGGCCTGCATTTCACCGGTATGCGTTTCCGCCCTCATAGCAACGGAAGCGTAACAGAACTCAGATGGCGTAGCGTGACGCCTCCCCGCTATTCTCAACAAGGGACGCACCCGGGCCCGCCAAGCCGAATATCCGCGTGCTTCAAAGGTTTACAGCTTCGCGAGCAGGCCAGTGCGCCCCCACTTCCAACGGACATTCCGAACAGACGCCATGGTCCACGCAGCACGTGCACAGCTCACGAGCTCACCCCTGAGACGTGCAAAGTTGTGGGATGGATCGAATCGCTTCTTGGCACTGGCGCGCCCGAGAGCACACGCCCCGGTTCGTCACCGGGGAGGGGTTCGCTCACGCTGCTCGGGGTGGGCCCTCCGACGACAGGGTGGGCCCCCTTCCCGGCCGCCAAGCCATGATCCCAGCTCCGGGCGCCGGCTCGTTCGCCGCTGGCGACGATGGCCCCCCGAAGCACGATCGCCACACCGCACGAGCCGCTGATGCGCGCAATGAAACGTCCCTGGCCGCCTGAAGACACACTCCCGCAACCTGCTTGGGAGTTCGCTCGAACAAGTGGAACGGGAAACGACATGGGACACGAGCCTGCTCTGCGTTGCAGAGGTCTGGACGCCAGCTCAGGACCGGACGGCGCTGCGGCTCACGGCTGGGTCCTACGGCCCCTTCACGGAGTTCGAGGCGGCGTCCCGCGGTCTCACGTGTCGCTCGGGCGAGGGCCTGCCGGGCCGCGTGTGGGCGACGCGAAGCGCCGCGGTGCTGCGTCGCTTCGCCAGCGACGGGCATCCGGCGAGGGCTGCGCGCGCCGAGGCACAGTTCGCTGCCGCCTTGGGCATTCCCATCATCGATGGTGAGGTGGTTCGGGCGGTCCTGGTGTTGATCTTCGGTGCTCCCGGGCGGGAAGCTGGCGCGCTGGAGATATGGGGGCCCCATTCCAACGGGGAAGCCCTGCAGCTACTCTCGGGATACTACGGGACACATGACGACTTTCGTCGTCTGAGCGCGCTTCTCACGTTTCCACAGGGGGTAGGTCTGCCCGGCGCCACCTGGGCCAGCGGCGCTCCGCGCATCGTCGAGGATTTGGGGACCAGCGAGACGTTCGTTCGAGCCGTGGCTGCACGCTCCCTGGGGCTCAAGAGCGGGCTGGCCATGCCCCTCTTCCACGGCGACCGTCTCAGCTCCGTCTTGGTCTTCATCTCGGCGCTGGGGCGCCCTTTGGCCCGCGCCTTCGAGGTCTGGTCGCCAGCACCTTCCGGCAAGTACCTCAGGCGAACGGCCGCAGCCTATCACGATCTGGAGGCCTTCGACGCAGCCTCCCAGGAACAGACCTTTCGGCCCCAGGAAGGCCTACCGGGCCGCGTGTGGAGCTCCGGAATGCCCGTGGTGCTCGACCAGCTCACGAAAGACGAGTTCGTGCGGGCGGGCGCGGCAGCAAACGCGGGACTCCGAATGGGCGTCGGAATCCCTGTGCTTCGAGGAGGAGGTGTGCAGTCGGTGATCGTACTGCTGAGCTAGCCATCGGCCAACCGGGATCTCGTCATGTCTCATCTCTCACAAGATCAGCTCGAACAGCTCTTCAAGGCGGGCCAAGCCTGTGGCCGCGGAGCGCGCGCCACCCTGCCGCAAGGGGTACTCTTCTCCGACGAGCAACGAGCATGGCTCCAGGGATTCCTCATCGCGCTCCTCGAGTCCTCCTCCGATTCGTGCGGGGCCACGGGAGCGAGACAAACGGAGAGCAGCTTGCTCCAGCAGGAACACCGGAGCATGGCACCAGGCTTGACGCGACGCAGCACGCCCGAAGACGCGCTGCCGCGACACTCCCGGGTCAACCCGTTCGCCGCGCGGATCACGGAGGTGACGAGCGTGTCGTCGGGTCCGGACCGCGTCCTTCGCTTCGTCCTCGACGTGGAGGGCAGCGATCTCGCCTTTGACCCTTGCAGCACGTTGGGAGTCGCGCCCCAGAATGCGCCGGATCTGGTGCGACAGCTGCTGCGAACACTCGGAGCACGAGGCCAAGAGGTGGTCGACTCGCCTCGCGGTGCAAATCCGCTCTGGCGTGTCTTGCTGGAGGAGCTCGAGATAAGGCGACCCAGCAAGGCGCTCGTGGAGCTACTCGCCGAAGTCGCGCGAGCCGGCGATGAGCGCGACCATCTGCGCCAGATGGTCGACGCGAGCGCGCCTTGCGAGCTCACGGTGCAAGGCCTGTTGCGACGCTTTCCATCGGCTAGACCTCGTCCTCGCGATTTCGCCCAGGCACTGCACCCGCTCGTTCCGAGCTTCTACCCAGTGGTAGCCTTCGCCACCTCGGGTCCAGAAACCGTCGAGGCGCTGACGGTCCTCGATGAGAGGCCAAACGCGGGGTTTGGAGCGGCCTCGCCTTTCGTCCGCGAGAACCTCGAGGTCGGCCGCTGGCTTCCCATTTTCGCAGCGCCAGCCGAGACCGCGCTACCGGACGACCCCGATGCGGCGGTCGTGGTGTTCACTTGCGGGATCACCGTGGCCCGGGCTCGTTGTTTCCTGGACTACCGCTCGGGAACGGGCGCGCGTGGGCGGAACTGGGTCTTCTCCGATACCCGCTGGTTCGACTCCGAGTTCACCGGCTGGCAGCGCAGCGGCAGGCTCACGCGCTGGCACTCCACGAGCGTTCCCGGACCCGACGCGCTGATGGAACTCATCGAGGCGCAGGGCGCGACGCTCTGGAGTTGGATCATCGACAAATCCATCCTCTGCGCTTGTGGCTCCGAGCCTGAGGTCGCAAAGATCGCGGAGGCCCTACAGCGCCTCGCCGTGAACGAGGGTCGCATGTCAGCGGACGCCGCGAAGGAATGGATGGCGGGGCTCCTTCGCGCAGGCAGCTTCCGCCCTTTCCTCGTCCCCGAACCGTGAACCTTCGGAGCGTGCACGAGACCCAGGTTTCCTGGATGTAACGCGAGTCGTTCCGTTCGTGGCATGAGCCTTTGGCGAGCGTCCGGGATGTTTCCGAAACGGAGATTTCACGGCGCGGCGTGCCGCCAATGCGATTGCTGAGAGACACCCTGCGTCGAAAGCTCATTTCATGAGGACACTCCCTTCGAATGCGCCAGCGAATGTTCCCATGAGCGAGAGCGACGGAGAGCGCGAGCGGGTGCTCGTGGTCGGCAATGGCATGGTTGGCCAGCGATTCTGCGACGAGCTGACCCAACGCGACACGGCGCGCCAGTATTCGGTGAACGTCGTTGGGGAGGAGCCGGTGCCCGCTTACGACCGAGTGCACCTCACCGATTACCTGGCAAGCCGGGACGGCCAGGCACTGACGCTGGCCAGCGTCGAGTGGTACCGCGAGCGCGGCATCGAGCTACGGTTGGCAGAGAGCATCGAAACCCTGGACCTCGAGGGGCACCGGGCATTTACCTCGAGCGGTGCCTGGGTTGGTTTCGACCACCTCGTCCTCGCCACGGGCTCGCGCCCCTTCGTTCCTCCCATCGTCGGGATCGACAAACCCGGCGTCTTCGTCTACCGCACCATCGAGGACCTGGATCGCATCGCGGCCTACGCACGAAGCTGCCGCACGGCGGCGGTGCTGGGGGGCGGCCTGCTCGGGCTGGAAGCAGCCAAGGCAGTGCTCGACCTCGGCCTGCTCACCCACGTTCTCGAGTTCGCGCCGCGACTGATGCCTCGCCAGCTGGACAAGGCCGCCGCGAGCCTCCTGGCCACAGCGGTGGAGGCCCTGGGGGTGAGAGTGCACCTGGGGGCCCAGGCGGAGCGCATCGAGGGGAATGGACACGTGGAGTCGATGACCCTTGCGGACGGGACCTCGATCGACGTGGACATGGTCATCGTCTCAGCGGGCATCCGCCCCCGCGATGAGCTCGCGCGCGACGCGGGGATCGAGGTGCACCCCCGCGGTGGAATCGTGGTGAACGACGGCCTCGCCACCAACGTGCCCCGGGTTTATGCGATCGGAGAATGTGCCGCTCACCGGGGAGCCAGCTATGGCCTCGTCGCGCCGGGCTATGCAATGGCCGAAGCGCTCGCGCGTAGCTTGTGTGGGGAAGACGCCAGCTTCACGGGCAGCGACATGTCCACGAAGTTGAAGCTCCTAGGCGTCGACGTCGCGAGCTTCGGGAACCCACTCGACGAAGACAACGGCAACCGTTGTGTGAGCTTCGAGGATCACGTCCAGGGCGTCTACAAGAAACTCGTCGTGAGCTCCGACTGCAGCAAGCTCATTGGCGGTATCCTAGTCGGAGACACGAAGGACTATGTCCCCCTCCTGCAGATGACGAAGGCAGGCCAGCCCCTCTCCGGCAGCCCGGAGGAGCTTCTCATGGGGACGCGACGAGCCCCGGCGGCAACCAGCGACTCGCCAGCGGCCATCGTCTGCTCCTGCAACAACGTGAGCGTTGGCTCGGTAAAGGGCGCAATTTCCCATGGCTGCGGCTCCCTTCAAGCCTTGAAGTCCAACACCCGCGCCGGAACGGGATGCGGGGGCTGTCTGGCGTCGCTCCAGAGCCTCCTGGATGCAGAGCTCTCCGCAGCTGGCCACGAGGTGCGACGAGATCTCTGCGAGCACTTCCCTTATGACCGGCAGGCACTCTTCGAGATCGTCAAGGTCACGGGCGCGCGGAGCTTTGCGGAGCTACTTGCTTCCCACGGCAAGGGGCTTGGTTGTGAGATCTGTAAGCCCACAGTGGCTTCGCTCCTTGCGAGCGTGCACAACGACCTCGTCTTGAACCACGACACCATCCAGGACACCAATGACCGGTTCCTCGCCAATATCCAGCGGGGCGGCCTCTACTCGGTGGTACCGAGGATCCCCGGCGGCGAGATCACGCCTGACAAACTCATCGTGCTGGGGCAGGTAGCGAAAAAGTACGGCCTCTATACCAAGATCACAGGGGGCCAGCGCATCGACCTTCTCGGAGCCGAGCTCGATCAGCTCCCTGCCATCTGGGAAGAGCTCGTCCAAGCGGGGTTCGAGAGCGGCCACGCCTATGGCAAGGCCGTAAGGACGGTCAAGAGCTGCGTGGGCACTGCCTGGTGCCGCTACGGCGTGCAGGACTCGGTCGGCTTCGCGATCCGCATCGAGAACCGGTACAAGGGGATACGGGCTCCACACAAGCTCAAGTCAGCAGTCAGCGGCTGCACCCGGGAGTGCGCCGAGGCGCGCTCGAAGGACTTTGGACTCATTGCGACGGAGAAGGGGTACAACCTCTACGTCTGCGGGAATGGCGGCATGACGCCGCGCCACGCGGACCTGCTCGCCTCGGACCTCGACGAGGACACGGCCATCCGGTACATCGACCGCTTTCTGATGTTCTACATCCGCACCGCCGATCGCCTCACACGCACATCGAAGTGGCTCGAGGCGCTTCCAGGCGGGATCGAACACCTACGCTCGGTGATCGTCGAGGACGCCCTGGGCCTCGGCGAAACCCTGGAACGTGAGATGAACGCGCTGGTCGAGAGCTATACTTGCGAATGGGCGGCAGCGGTCAACGACGCGCAACTCCGTTCCAGGTTCAGACACTTCGCGAACGCCTCGCCACCACGTCGTGGACCCCTCGTAGAAGAGCGAGGCCAGGGACGCCCGGCGGACTGGCCTCGCCACACGCCGTCGCCGCGGAGGCTCCCCGTGCTCGATGTGCATTGGGTGCCCATGGCGGCCGTACACGACTTCCCCAAGGAGGGCGGGCTCACCTTCCGCTACGGCGCCGCCCAGATTGCGGTCTTCAATTTCTCTTCGCGCGGCGAGTGGTACGCCACGGTTGCACAGTGTCCGCACAAGGGAGACATGGTGCTCGGACGAGGCCTGATCGGCGACGACCAGGGGCGCCCAAAGGTAGCTTGCCCGCACCACAAGAAGACGTTCTCCCTGGCCACAGGCGAGTGTCTCTCGGGGGATGCGGCGGCAATCCGCACCTTCCCTGTCAAGGTCGAGGGGAACCAGGTGATGGTCGAGTTGCCGCCCATCGAACGAAGCGCCGACCTCGTCTCCAGCTCCAGCGCCTGCCTCTCCGCGGGTTCGGTGCCGCACGAGCAGGAGTGGAGCCGTGCCGCGCTCTCGGGCGCACCTGGCAATCACCATCTTCACGTCGTCGCCGAGCCAGCCGAGTAGTGCATGACCTTTGGGGGGGGCAGCGGCAGCGTCCTCATCAGCGCCGACCGCTCGGGCACTGAATGGGCGAGCGCTATGCCGATACATTGCTGCTGCTCGACAAGGGGTTCGTCGCATACGAGCATTTGCGGAAGTTCAGCGAAGCAGGTCTCTACTCCCTGTGCCCCATGCGCAGCAACGGCGGCCCGTTGGTTGTTGCGGTCAATGCTGCTCCTGCACACGCGCGGAGAGCCGTCAGAATCGCAGCTGGCCGGGGCTTCCACTGCGAAAGCTGCTCCCGTGGCGCTCGCCCATTCAGCGCGAACCAGCGCCGTCGGGTGCCGCGCGTCCGCCATCCTGCGGGTCCATACAGCACCGAAACCCGATCTGATAGCCATCGTGCCAGTCGTTGTGATCGGTCGTCATGGGTCGGCAACGGTTTCGCACGGGCCCCCAGTACCCACCCTTGAGACCACTCCGGTACGGGGGCTTGTTGGGGAATCCCGACTCATTGAGCACCCACTCGTCGACATTGCCAGTCATGTCGTGGACACCGAAGGAACTCACGCAGCCTGCGCGGCTACCTGACGGCTCCCGCTGGTCGACGCGCGCAATCTCCTCGGTCCTGCGCCGAGGATCGGCGTAGGCGTACGGATTCGCGATGATATAGGGCTTGTCGATATTGCAAGCTTCGGCATCACGCATGTAGCCGTACGGATACGGGAGCCGGCCCGGTCCCTCGCACGCGAGCGTCCATTCGTTGTCAGTGCAAAGACGTTTGCCAGAGAGTCGGCACATGGTTCTTGCTTCGGTCCAGTCGACTGCGATGAGAGGCAACACGCCCGTGAGATTGGGGTACTCGAATCGATCGATGCAGAAGCGCTTGGCTAGGGGTGCCCCGAAGCAGCGGCTGGTCTCCCAGAACTCCGCGCAACGGTCCCGCGCCATGCTGATGTACTTCCGGCAGCTGTGGGCAACGCTGGGGCAGAAATCGCCCTCAATCAGCACCATATCGCTCGGACAGACGGAGACAGGCTCGGGATCCCGGGACTCGGGCTCCGGTGCACCTACGCCCTGGGCAGGATCTACGGTAATGGGGGTTTCTGGCGATTCCAGGAACAGAGCCCGCTCTCCCTCGAGCGCCAGTTCCGCCCGGGCGGCCTGCTCAGCCAAGAATTCCTGTCGCTGCCGCTCGCGGGCTACCCGCGAGCGATTGATTTGGAATAGGGATACGAGGATTGCGAGAGCCAGGCCCACGACAGTGATGCGGGAGCTCCAGGACAGGCTTCTCTTGACCACCACGAGGCGGCGCGAGGGAGGCGGCTCCTCTTCTTCCCTTGCAGTGTTGATGCGAGCGAAACCCAAGGCTGCCTCGAGCGAGCGGGTGCCAATGGGGCCCGCCGGCACCCTGGATACCATGGTTTCTACCGATCCTCGCTCCTAAGCCGGCGTGGACTGGGCCAAGAAGGGCTTTCCCGCGACTCTACCCGCAACCGTCAGCCGGGTCGAACTGGGATCTGGGGAGCACAGCGGTGTGGAACTGGACTCGACGTCCGATAGCGACCGCCCTCGCCGGTCCTTCGGTGAGATTGTTCACCGGCTCTTCCACCGCTTGTTCGGCCAGAGCTCTCCGCCGTCGTTTTGGCAAGCTCAGTCGTTCTCAGGCCGTTCAGGAACACTCGCGCCGATAGCATCGAGCTCCTGCTCGCTCAGCAGCTCTCGCAGCTGGGGGAATAGGTGAGCCTCTTCCTGCTCGGCGTGTTCCGCGATGTAGGTCTCGAGCTGCTTGGCGCGCTGCACGAACTCCCGAGAATTGGGAGTAACCCGCCGAAGGCTCTCCACCACCTCGTTTACCTCATCGTGCTCCCGGCGGTGCTCGTACATCGCTCGCTGCGCTGCCCCGTCTGACTCCCCGAAGGCGGGCTGAAACAGGGCCTCCTCCAGCCGGGAGTGCAGCTCGAGCTCCTCCTCCAGCTCGCGGAGAATCTCCTCGGCGGACATGTCAGGCCCGTCAGCTTCGTCAACCGTGAGCTTATACATCAGGTTCATCAGCTTGCGGTGATCCCGGACGAGCCGATCGATAGGGTCCGCCATGAGTTGCTCGTGGACACTGCCTCCGTTCGCCCAAATTGCCATAACGCGCGACTCTCACCAAGAGCCACTACATGGGACCGACGCCAGGAACGGCAAGACTGGCTTTAGCGGTTTCCAGATCCTTAGCGACGAGAACAGGTTCTGCGGGCTGTCACGATGTGACGCGCGCGCCGCGTACTCCGCCCCTGCGCAGAGCACACGCAGCTCAGGGGTGACTCCTCGGTTGGTGGCCGCGGGGGAGGGCCCGGGGCCCGGGTATGTTCCCGTGCACTGCGACTAGAACTGCGGCGTTTTCCCTGCAATCACTAGAGTTCCCCGGTTGAGCACCCACCGATCGCCTGCTAGGCCGCGAGCATGAATGACTCCTCCGAGCGAATCGCAACTGGCAAGGTAGTTACCTTTCACTACACGCTGACGTCTTCTTCGGGAGTCGTCCTGGACAAGTCCGACGCCGATCCCCTCCCGTACCTACACGGCGCGGGCAACATCGTCCCCGGTCTCGAGAAAGAAATGGAGGGCAAAGCAGCCGGCAGCCGGTTTCGTGCGGTCATCGAGCCCGCAGATGGCTATGGAGAGCACGATCCAGACGGGGAGCTCGAGGTCCCACGGGAAGCCTTCCCGAAGGATGCGCCCCTCGAGCCGGGCATCCAATTCGCGGCTGAGCAGCCCGACGGGGAGCTCGTCCCCCTTTGGGTAACGGAGGTCAGCGACAACCACGTGACCGTCGATCGGAATCATCCGCTCGCCGGGGAGCAGCTCACTTTCGACATCGAGGTAGTCAGCGTACGCGATGCCACGACCGACGAGCGTGAGCACGGCCACGTACACGGCGCCGGCTGCGCGCACCACTGAACAGGGTGCCACGGATTAAATGGGCGCGGCCCTCGCCCGCTTCTCGCACGGCCGTGTCCCATCCCTCTTCCCTCCTGGCATGAGAGCCAGTCAGTGTCCGAGCTTCTTCTTACGATCCAAGGCGCCTGGTAGGGGATACTGCTCCTCCCTCACGACGGGCAGGACCGGCGCTCGCTCAGCGTTGATGGCTGCCCAACGCTGGAGGTCGGCCGGGAGCAGCTTGGCATCGAAGATCGCATCCACCGGGCACTCGGTGACGCACGCCGCACAATCGATGCACTCGTCGGGATCGATGTAGAGCATCGTGTCGTCCGCGTGGAAGCAATCCACGGGGCAGACGGCGACGCAGTCCGTAAAACGACAACCGGTGCAGTTCCCGGTAACGACGAAGGCCACACGCGCGATTTACCGTGGCCGCAAAGCGGGGGCAATCACTTCGGCGTACTCCTCTTGAGCATCGCGCGCAGAATCTGCGCAAACCGAGAATCGCGAGCTAACCTCGGAACTCGCTAACGTCCCCGGCACCCACCCGCAGCACCTTCGGCTCGCGACCGGTCAGGTCCACGACACTGCTGGGTCTCGTGCCCCCCGCGCCCGCGTCCAACACGAGCCCAAGCCCTCGAAACGCCTGGTCGATCTCACGCGCGTCAGGCGTGGGGTCTTCGCCGTGGCGCGCGGCGGTCGTGGAGATGATCGGCCTTCCGAGCTCCCGCGTCAGCTTCAAGGCGACCGCATGCTGCGGGACGCGGATCCCAACGGCCTTACGCGGCGTTTGGATGACCTTCGGCACCTCGCGCGTGGCATCCAGAATGAAAGTATAGGGGCCGGGAAGATAGCGCTTGAGCACCCGGTAGACGTGGTCGTGCATCATGCCATAGCGCGCCACGTCCCCGAGGTCTTGGCAGACGAAGGAGAGCTTCTGGGAGCGGTCCATCCCCTTGATCTGGTAGAGCCGATCGATTGCCTTCTTGTTGAATAGGTCGCAGCCGAGGCCATAGGAGGTATCCGTCGGGTACGCGATGATCTCGCCAGCCTCGAGGGCATCGACCGCTTGTGCAATCTTGCGAGGTTCAGGGTTGTCGGGATTGATTTCGACAAGCATTCGCTACCTCGTCGCGGGGCCAGAGGAAGCCGTGGGCTCGGGCATCGTTGCCTCGCGTACCCAAGCAGATCACGGCGGAGCGCCGCGACGGTAGCACGATTGACGCTGGGGTCGATGGCCGACTGGGAGCGCAGAGCGTCCCAGCACCGAGCACCACCTTCGCAGGCGGCTTTACAGCTCGTGACGAGCGCCTAAACTGAGTTCCAGCGGAGACAGAACGCCCCCGGACCGTCTCGGTGGCCGAGAGCCAACCGGCCCTTCCTCCCCTTTGCCTTTGCATCCAGAGTGACGTCCCCAAAACACCTCCCTCCCGCTCCTGGCCGCTCTCTGAGGCATCCGGCTCTCCTGACCTTCCGTCACCTGCCTTTCCGCCGCCAGCCTCTCCGTGGTTTCCGATTCCCTCGGTCGATGCCTTCACGACTCCGGGCAACCTCGTGGCGGCTGCGCTTCGTGGTGCTTGCAGTTGGCCTCGGCAGCTGCGCACCTGCGAACTTCAGGCAGGTTGGACACACGAATGGTCCTCCACCGTTTCCCGAGCAACGGATGGGCAGGCCAGTCGAGACAGAAACCCCCGACACTCCTGAGACTCCCGAGACGACGGTCGTCCCTCGTGGGCCACACCGGACGTCAGCCGCCTCTGCGGCTTGCCCCGCTGCACGGACCGTCGCGCGCTATACCGGCGAGGCAAGCTATTACAGCGATGCGCTGGCAGGAAACAGGACCGCCAGCGGTCAGGTCTACGACCCGCGCCAGCTCACCGCCGCCCACCGCAATCTGCCCTTCGGCACATGGGTGCGAGTGACCCGGCAACCGGCAGGCCCGACGGTCGTCGTGCAGATCACTGACAGGGGCCCTTTTGGAAAGCGCACCCGAATCATCGACCTGTCGCGGGCAGCAGCAACGAAGCTCGACATGATCCGAGCGGGGGTGGTACCCGTCCTGGTCGAGGTGCTCGATTGCGCCCCCCAGTGAGTCAGCGTCACCAGTTCCGCGACGGGGGGTTCACCGTCACGACTACCCGTACCGCGCTCGGCCGCGCCTTGCGCGAGGCCCACCCTGGCGCGAGTTGGAACGACGTCAAGCGGCTGCTTCGTAGCGGAAAGGTGTGGGTCGACGAGCAACCCGCTTGCGATCCCGGGATGCAGCTCGAGCCGGGAGCCCAGGTAGTCGTCCGCATGAGCGGTCGCCCTGCGAGCCGGGAACGAGCCCTCGTCGAGATCGTCTTCATCGACAGCCAGCTCGTCGTCGTCAACAAGCCGAGCGGCATCAGCACGGTTCCCTATGACAAGGACGAACGCGACACACTCATCGAACGCCTGCAGGCGGTGCTGAGGGCGCGGCACGGCTCGAGCAGAGACGCTTCGCTCCACGTCGTGCACCGCATCGACAAGGAGACGAGCGGCCTGCTCGTCTTCGCGCGAACGCAGGCGGCGCTTCGCATCCTGAAACACCAGTTCCGTCTTCACACCGTACAGCGTCGCTATGAGGCCGTGGCTCATGGCCTCGTGAAGGCCGTCACGCTCGACTCTCGCCTCGTACCCAACCGGGGCGATGGACTGCGAGGCTCTACGGACAATCCGCGGCTCGGCCGACGCGCCATCACCCACGTGCGCCCTATGAGAGAGCTACGAGACAGCACCCTGGTGGAGTGCCGCCTCGAGACGGGGAGAACGCACCAGATCCGAATTCACCTGGCCGAAGCAGGACATCCCCTCGTGGGCGAGAGGGTCTACCAGCGCCGCTACCGAGGTACGCTCATCGAGGCACCACGCCTGATGCTACACGCCGCCACCCTCGGACTGCGCCACCCGTCTCGCGAAGAAGACCTCCTTTTCGAGCGGCCTCCGCCGGCGGATTTTTTGGCCCACGTGAGCGCTCTGCTTGCCTAGGCGCTCACGCCGCCACCAGCGCGCCAAGAAGTGTTGCGCGTGCGAGGACACCGGAGCGCTGCGCAGACGTCTGTGCGAAAGCTGGGCCCAAGCGCCGCTGTCGCGCTATCGTGCGAGGGTGCCGCTCCCAACGCTTCGACTCCTGATCCTGATGGCGGGGCTCACCCTCGCCGCCGCGAGCCCGGTCCCGCTGGAGCTCGAGCCCCCGACTAGGGTCGGGCTGCACCCGCTGCCCGCGGGCGACGTGCAAGCATCCCTGTGGGAGGAGGCGCTGGCGCGCTGGAACATCGGTGGTAAGGGTGATCCCGATTACCCGTCGAGTCGCCCGCGCTTCCATCCCGCGGCGCGAGTCGTGGTTGACGCCAAGATCGTCGGAGCCTGGCACAGGCAAGGGACTCCAGAGGCCGTGCGGCGCAAGGTCGAAGCGCGCGCGCGAACCGTCGGTTATTGGCCGTTCCGCGTCTGCTACGAGGCCGCCTTACGCCGAGACCCGGAGATGACCGTCGACTACCGCGTGCGAATGACCGCCGCGCAGACGGGCCGTGTCAGCGCCGTGCGCGGCCTGGAGAGCCTCACGGACAGCGAGCTGGCCGCGTGTCTCCAGCGAGCAGCGCTGACCCTCGGGCTCGGCACGCTCCCTGCCCGGCGCATCGACGCGGATCTCCGGATTCGTCTGTGGCCCGGCGACGCTCCGCTGCCGGCGCGATCGGAGCCCCCGCTGGCGGCTCCTCCCCCAGTACCGCCCAGCGCCGAGGAACGCTGGTCTGCGGCGCGCGCGGAGCTCACACGCTGCGCCATGGAGGGCCTGAGTCGCGACGGAAAACTCTGGGGCAGACTCGCGCTCCTCGTCGAGTTCGGGGCAACCGGGGAGGTGACGCAGGCCAAGGAGTACGAGAGCCGCTTCCCCGATCCCGAGGTAACCGCCTGCGCTACCCGAGTCGTCAGAGGGCTGCATATCCCGGGCGCCACGGAGCCGCTGGTCTTCGCCTTGCGGCTCGGCACGCCGCCGGAAGCGCCCCCCAAGTAGCACTGCAAACACTGCAGCGCTGCCACCCTCGCGCGAGGGAGCTAGGTTCCCCCAGTGATCGCCCCCGCCTCCGCGCCCCACGTTTCGACCTCTGGGCGAGTCCGTTGGCGCCAGTCTTTGGACGTCTTCCGCTACACGGGACGCGCTTTGTCCCTCGTGTGGTCCACGAGCCACCGGATCACGATCGGGCTCCTCGCCCTGAGCGTGGTGGCGGGGCTCCTGCCAGCTTCCATCGCCTACGTGGGCAAGCTCCTCGTCGATGCCGTCGTGCTCGCCGCGAGAAGCGGCGCGGAAGCGGACCAGCTTCGCGCCGTAGGCTACGTGGGTTTCGAGTTCGCCTTGGTGACCCTGCTCGCAGCGGCACAACGCGGCCTGGCAGCGAGCGAGTCGCTGCTGCGCGCCCTGCTGGGACAGCGAGTCAACGAGCTCATCCTGGAGAAGGCGCTGACGCTCAGGCTAGCGGACTTCGAAGATTCTGAGTTCTACGACCGCATGACGCGAGCGCGCCGCGAAGCATCCTCGCGTCCCTTGAGCCTCGTCAAACGGGCTTTCGGGATCATCCAGAACGCTATCTCTCTCATCGCCTACGGCGGACTCCTGCTGGGTTTCTCCGGGATGGCCGTGCTGGTCCTCGTGGCGGCAGCCATGCCGGTGTTCGTGGCGGAGACGCGCTTCTCGAGCGACGCCTTTCGCCTGTTCCGCTGGCGCGCCCCAGAGACACGGAAGCAAACGTACCTCGAAACCCTCCTGGCACGAGAGGACAACGCCAAGGAGGTCGCCCTCTTCGGCCTCGGCCCGCTCTTCCTCGCGCGCTACCGACGCATCTTCGAGGAGCTCTTTCAGGAAGACCGCGCGCTCACCCTCAAGCGCACCCTTTGGGGCTTCCTCCTCGGCCTCGTCAGCGCTGCAGCCCTCTACGTCACCTATGCCTGGATCGTTTTGAGCGCCGTGGCGGGCACCATCACCCTCGGTGACATGACCATGTACCTCCTCGTCTTCAAACAGGGACAAGCGGCGCTGGCGGCGATTCTCTCAGCGATCGGTGGTCTGTATGAGGACAATCTGTACCTCTCCAATCTGTATGAGTACCTCGACCACCCGCCTCCCCCCGAGAGGGGCAGCGCCACCCGCGGCCCCGACCCGGGCGATGGAATCCGGTTCGAGAGGGTCAGTTTCTTTTATCCAGGTGACACGCGGCCCTCCCTCAGGAACATCGACCTGCACGTGGCGCCAGGGGCCAAGCTCGCTCTCGTCGGCGAGAACGGCGCGGGCAAGACGACCCTCATCAAGCTCCTGACGCGGCTCTATGAGCCCAGCGAGGGGCGCATCCTCATCGACGGACTCGACGCTCGTGAGTGGGATGCCGAGGCGCTGCGTCGCCGCATCGGCGTCATCTTTCAGGACTTCATACGGTACCAACTGCTCGCGGGAGAGAACATCGGCGCCGGAGACGTGGAGGCCTTCGGAGACAGGGAGCGCTGGAAGCGGGCAGCAGCCGTGGGAATGGCGCAGCCGTTCATCGAGGCCCTCCCTCGCTCCTACGAGACGCAGCTGGGCCGCTGGTTCAAGGACGGGCGGGAGCTCTCCGTTGGTCAATGGCAGAAGATGGCCCTTTCGCGAGCCTTCATGCGGGAGAACGCCGACATCCTGGTGCTGGACGAACCCACTGCATCCATGGACGCGGAAGCCGAAGCGGAGGTGTTCCGGCGCTTCAGGAACCTGGCAGAGGGCAAAATGGGGATCGTCATCTCCCACCGTTTCTCCACGGTACGTATGGCCGACTGGATCGTCGTGCTCGAAGGGGGGACGATCATTGAGGAAGGCTCCCACGACGAACTCATGGCCCGCAGTGGCAGGTACGCGCACCTGTTCAACCTGCAAGCCAAGGGTTATCAGTGATGCCGTGGTAAGCGGACGACTGAGCAGCGGCCTCGCCAGGGCTCGCTGAGCGGCCGGTGGGCGCCCTTTTGGAGGTACGCTTGGCGGCAGATGTGTGGCGAGCGGTCTCGCTTGGGTCTTTGCGGAACTCGCGCAGCGCCGTCTACGTCAGACAAGCTGCCAGGGGCAGGAGCCCTTGAGCCGGCCCGGCAGGTTGCATTCGCACGTTGTCCTCGTCCATCGACAGAGTTCTCCTCGAGCTGGCACGTTCTGGCGATCCCCAGGCGTTCGAGACGCTAGTGCACCCGCACATAGCGTCCCTGCGACGTTTTGCGTTTGCATTCAGCCGCGACTGGTCGGAGGCCGACGACTTGGCACAAGAGGCTCTCATCAAGGCCTTCCGCTCCATTTCCGGTTTCCGGGGCGACTCCGGGCTCGCCACCTGGTTGTACGCCATCGCCCGTACGACCTTCATTGACTCTCGACGCGGACGTCAGGCGCGAGCCCGCGCCTCCGAGCAAGAGCTCACGACGGAACCTCCCGATAACAGCGCGGGCGTGGAGGAGGCATTGTCGGCCCGCCGCGAGGCGCGGCGCCTGTGGAAGGCGATCGAAGCCCTCGAGCCTCGCTTCCGCGTGCCTTTAGTGCTCTTCGAGATCGAGGGGATGAGCTACGATGAGATCGCGACGATTGAGGAGGTCCCCGTTGGCACGATTCGTTCCAGGCTCAATCGCGCGAGAGCCCGATTGCTGGAGCTCCTCGGTGCGCTGCACGACGAGCCCCCCGTGCAGCGAGCGGTGGGAACCTCTGGGGGCGCAGCTGCGTCGAACCTTCGCAGGAGAACGAACCCGTGACGCACCTGACCCCCAACGAGCTGACGAAGGCCCTGCGAGCCCTGCGGGTGGAGCCGCCGGAGCGGGACTTCCAGGCGCGGCTGTCGGTCGGTCTCCGCGCTGCCGCCCAGGAGCTTCGGCGTGGCCAGCCTGGGGCTCCAGTCCCAACGGGGCCACGCTCGCCCCAACGCGTCGAGGGCCCACGAGCGATGGCGTGGTGGCGCCGCAAGAGACGGTACGTTGCCCTGGGGATTGCGGCACTGGCACTCCCGGCCGCTGCATTCGCGGCCCGCAGCGCGGGATGGATCGAGCTGCCGTCGTGGCGAGACAAAGCTTCTGCCGACACTCACGAGCAGGTGCAACAGAGCTCGCCGCCCGTGCCTGCCGGATCCGTGGCCAAGCGTCAGGCGCGCCGGCAACCCAAGCCGGGCAAGGCGTCTGCGCAGTCAGAGCGTTCCAACGAAACTCCGGCGCCGTCAGTCGTCGATGATCCACAAACGCAGCGCGTCACGACCGGGACAACCCGTGAGGTCGGGGTGAGGACTGCCTCGGCACCAAACCGGGCGAGCAGTGCCCCCGCCCCCGCCCCCGAGCCGAGGACCACGCCTACCGAAGCCACGGAGGCCCTCGGTCCCGGGGCTGCGCCGTCCGGTGCAGCCGCGAGCCCTCGGGTCCCGCTCGCCGACCTCCCGCGCGTGCGAGTGCGACGCCATGCGCCGCAACGTGCCGCTGGAGAGAGCCGCGGAACGCCGCAGGTGGCGCCCATCTTGCGGGAGGCAGCCGAGGACGCGGAGCGGGCTCGTCACCAGAGCGCGACTCGCGGCGAGCACCGAGCCCAGGAGCAACGACGTCGCGAGGGCACCGAGCGCCGGGACAGGCGCCAGTCGGGGCGGCAGAGCAGCCCTCGTGGCCCACGCTAGCTAGAGCACGATGATGGTACGCCAGTCGAGGGCAGCAGAGGGTTTGGTGCTGGGAGCGCTCCTTCTCTCCACGCACTCGGCCTTGGCCAACAACGCCGTGGCCCTCCCCAACCTCGAAGGGGCGACTGCGCAGCAGGTGGGTGGCTACGAGGTACGGGCCACCCGGGGTGCGCAGTCCTTCGAGGAGGGCAACTTCGACGAGGCTTTGCAGCATTTCGAAGCAGCCCTCGCGCTGCTGGATGCCGAGGCGGACGGCAGCACCGACATGCGCACCGACCGAGGACCCGCACGTGCGACGTTACACTTCAACGCGGCCGCCTGTCTCATGGAGCTCGGGCGCTACCACGAGGCGGAACAGCGCTTCGTCCAAGCTGCCGCGCTCGACGACAGTCAACGAGGGCTGGCCACGGCCCAGGCTGGGATCGCCGCCCTTGCGGGGCATCGGCTCGACATCGCGGCCAATTTGCTGACTGCCGTCGAGACCTTCCTCGCCGAGTCCGAAGATGACCAACGTGAGCAGGCGGGCCCTGAGCCGCCACGGCGAGGCCACAGCGAGTTAGACCAGGCTCTCGCGGAGCTCCGGCGGGGTATTGCCGCGGAACGCCGCGAGCAGCAGCGGACCAGAGCCTACGTCGCGGCGAGCCGCGACGCGACGCGAGCTCTCCGAGCGCGCGACTTCGCCACGTCTCTGAGAGCGGTGGAGCGCGCTCTGGCGCTCGCGAAGGGCGGCCAAAGCTCGGAACGTGCCGCGCTGCACTACTCGGCAGGCGTCGCCGCGCTGGCGCTCGAACGTTACGAGCTGGCTCGGGATCACGTCCTGCGGGCCTTGGAGCTCGACCCGAACGACGCGGCGAGCTACGAGCTCCTGGCGCGAGCCGAACTGGCTCGCCGCGAACCAGAGGCGGCGGAGGCGTACTTCGCGAGGGCGAGAGCGAACGGAATCCCTCCAGAACTCCTGGAACCCGGCGAGAAAATCCTGGCCCACAACCCGCTCGTGCCCACGTCCGGGTGGGGTGGATGGCTACAGGTCACGGCTGGGTTCGACTCCAATCCCATACAATCCGGCGCCGGAAACGCCGCGAACCCGACTGGAACGAGCGGCTCCGGCTCGACATTGCTCGGGGCACTCGGCGAGGTCGGATACGGCTGGAGTCTCGCTGGGAAAACTGTCGTGAGGCCCTTCTACACCCCCGAATGGCTGTGGCTTCTCTCCGACTCGGCCCGCGACAATAGCCTGCAGTCGCATGAGCTGGGGGTGGGGCTTCATCAGGGGCTCAGTCGGAGCTGGCTGCTCGCGGGGTCGTTGAGCCGAACCTGGCGATGGACGGGCCGTGAACTGCAGGAGCTCTTGTCCAACGAGACCTGGGCGGGGCTCGAGCTTGCGCGGCGTTGGTCGGAAGCCAACGAATCCCGCATCGAGTTACGCGGCGCCTGGGTCGAAGGCGGAGGCCGTTGGACGTACCTGAGCGGACCTCGGTGGGAAGCACGGCTACGGCACACCCGGCACTGGAGGCACGTGGCGCTCGGTGCGAGCGCTGGGTTCCGCTACGAAGGCTGGGGAACGAAGCACCTTCCGGTAACGCCGCAGGACTACTCTGTCTGCTCCCGAGGACGCTGCGCTGGCGCCACCTATGAGATCCCCCTCGCCTACACGGCACCCCGCATCGACGCCACCCTGTCGTGGTACCCGACGGCTCGGCTCAAGCTCGCCCTGCGGAGCGGTTACGAGTACCGGCGCTATGCGGCGGAGAGCTACATCTCCACCATTGCCAGCGTTTCGCGCAAGCTGCGGGAGGATCACCGCTTCAGGTTAGGCACCGGCCTCGAGTGGCGGCTGGACGACGCGGGCACCTGGAGCGTCTTGGCAGGCTACCGCTGGCTGCTCAGTGACTCCAACATGGCCTACGATCCCGAGGATCCGGCTCACGCCTTGGACTATGCGGACCGCGCATTCGATCAGCACCTCGTGGAAACGGGCGTGGCCCTGGACTTTTGAATGAAATAGGGAACTCGACGGACCGAAGCTCCGTCCACTCCTATGCAGGCGCGACGCGACGCGCGCGACCCGACAAAGGAGTGAATCAATGACACGAGGAACGGTATGGATTTCGGCACTGGCATCGGCTCTGGCCCTCATGGCTTGCAGCGGCAACGACTCTTCCTTGGCCTTGAGCGAAGCGGAACAGGCGATCAAGGCGCTCGAAGAGGCGGATAGCGAAGCCGTTCGAGCGTGCCAAGCCGAAGCAAGCGGCTGTCAGGACGCTGCCGAGGGAGGCGGAGCCGCCTGTGCAGGTCTAGAAGCCAGCTGCGATGGTCTCCGCGCGAGCCTGGAAGGCGTGCGCACGGAAGCCGTGAGTTGCTGGCAACACGCACAGCAATGCAAGGGTGGCGCTTGTGATGAGGAGGTCGTCTCCTGCCGACGGATGTCCGAGGCAGCGGACCTCGCACGCAGCAGCGTCGTCGAATGCGGTCAGGAGGTTCGGCGGTGCATGTTGCACGCAGCGGGCAGCGGCGAGGGAGAGGAGCCGATGGTCCAGCTCTGCGGAGACCTGGATACCGCCTGCGGAGCCAAGGTAGCGAACGGTGCGGCACTCCAGGTGCGCGCCGCAGGGCAGAGACAGACGGCGGACCAGCAGGGAGACGGCAGTGAACCGACAGAGACCCAGCAGGGCGAACCCGCCGAACAGACTCAAACCCAGCAGGGCGAACCCACCGAACAGACTCAAACCCAGCAGGGCGAACCCACCGAGATCCAAGACGGAGAGCCCGCCGAGGCACAGCGCTCCGGGGAGATGGATCAGACTCGAATCCAGGATCAGACCCAGGCTTGCCTCGATGAGGTGAAAGCCTGCGGGGCGGCAGCGTCCACCCTCGATGCGGACCCCGCGCGGCTCCGTGACGGCAGCGGGCCTTGCTGCCTCACGGCATGCGCCGAGGAGTGAGAGGCAGGGCGGACCGGGCCGCGCGTGTCACCTCGCGGCCCAACGGCCCAACAAATTGCCTATTGCCTCGGTGGCGGGCCCATGGCCTTTGGGACTCCTGAGTGATCCTCGGGCTCCGCGTTCTCGGGTTCGCCGAGCTTCCCGAGCCGCGAGACTCGGGCTCCAGGACAGAGGCACCATGCTCCAACCGCATCTCCTCCGTGCATGCAGATTGACGATAACATCGATCCTGGCCCTAGCCCTGGCCCAACTCGGCTGTTCCTTCATTTTCGTGACGCCACCTTCCAGCTCGGGTAGCTCGCGAGGCGCAAAGGGGGATTCTTGCACTACCAGCAAGGCTGCACCGATCATCGATACCGTCATCGGCGGGTATCAAATATTCCGTACCGGGTCCGCTTTCGTAGCAAGCGATGAGGTTTATAAGGATGCCCCCATCTCCCGCCCCGTAGACATCACGGCGGGTCTCGCCTTGACTACGCTCTTCGTCACTTCCGCCATCTACGGCTATAGCAAGACGAGCCAGTGCAAGGCCTCCCGTCAGGGGTACCGTTACTCCGCCGAGGACCCCGAGGAGCCCGAGGACGAAGAGGAGCGAATCCGCAGACGTCGGCATTGGAACTGAACCATACGGTGGCGCGCTCGGTCAGTGGCCTCCCTTCACCTCGATCCGTCTCGACCGAGTCTGCTGCCCCTGGGGCGCATCGATCTCTACCCTGAGCACTCCGTTCTCGAAGGTCGCGGACGCGGTATCGACGTTTGCTCCTTCGGGGAGTGGGATGGTGCGACAGAATCGACCATAGCTGCGTTCGCTGCGATAGAAGTGGCCCTCGGTGCGTTCGGACTCGCTGCGGCGCTCGCCAGAAATGCAGAGCTCATTGTCGCGAACCTCGACCTGGACGTCGTCCTTTCCGAGCCCGGGGACATCGGCCTGCACGATGAGCTTGTCACCGCTGTGCGTCACGTCGATCTCCGGCCAAGACTTGAAACCCAAGTGACCCTGCCAGTCCTCCCAACGCGAGCCGCCCGCGCCGAGGACGCCAGCAACAAGGCGATCCATATCCTCGCTCACCCTGCGCATCAAGGCGAGCGGGCCCGCAGTGAGGTACTCGCGCCCACGAGTAAGCGCTTCCTCCCGTGCCCGCGACGGACTGCGCTTCGTCCCATCACCATCAGCGCTCGGTTCCTTTGATTGTTGCTGCGTCGCCATGCTTTACTCCACGGTTGATCCCTTGGAGGATGCCGGTGCAACGCTCGCGCCAGGTCTCATGGGGCTCGTTTCAGGGGGGTCGTCGAGGAGGCGGTGGGGCCTTCGTGCGCACTGCGCCGTAACAGACGAGGCACAACGCGACGTCGACTGGTCGCGCAACCAGGCACCTGGTAGCGCTGCTCGGAGTGCTGCGGCTTCGACCTGCTGCCCGCTCCGGTGCGCCGTCGAAGCCCCGAGCTTGAGGGCGGGAGCGCCGCCGCCCGTCATCCCGCGCCAAGGCCGTACCGGAGGGGCTCTCCGCGCAGCTGGACACCTCACCATTTGAGCAGTGTCATGACCCTGCCGCAAGCTCATCGTCGGCGCGACGCGCATCGAGGACAGCCGCAGGCGCCCCGGTGGTCTGGGGTTCGGCAGTTCCAATAGTAAAGACTTCAGTGGCCTCCCACATACCCCGATGTGTCCATCGGCAAACACCGGTGCATCATTGTCCGCTCATCACTATGTCGTTGACGATTGGAGATCATCGCGAGGAGCGCCAACATCGAGCAATTCTAGAGGATTACATCACGAGCGCACTGGCTCGTGATCCATGGAGACTCTATGCAAATGAGTCGAACGAGGCCTTGTGTGATTGTGCTTGACGCTTCATGCTCCCCGTGGTCTCCTGCCTACACGTCGCGTACTGGGAAAGGGGCCCCGTCATGTCTGGATAAGGCGTCGCATCTCGATGAAGTAGTGGGGAGAGGTCGTGGGACCGCTGCGCCACCCGAGGGATCGCAGCGGAGGGGTTAGCTGGCTTAGTCCTGCTGACTTTCGCACTTTAGAGACCGCGCGTCGCAGGACGCGACTGAGTCGATATCCGTAAAACGTCATGAGAGGGAATGGTCACGTCGCTTGCGTGGCTCTGCAGCGCCCTATTCTCGTACGTTCGGGGCGTCCCCTGAGGGTTTCTGCTGAGCATACCGCTCGGCGCACGCTTTGTTCGAGGAAAGGTATCCTCCGCGGAGTCCGCGTGGAGGGAAGAGGGATTCACGATGTCCATGCCAGTACCAGATCCGTACTTCATCAATATCGAGCTCTACTGGCCGAACGGCACTCGCCCGAACCAGAACGAGATCGCTCGGGTTCGCGCCTACGACGTCTACAATAACGTCAGTACGTGGGAGGGGGAGAGCGGCTTCAACCCTGCGACGGGCGGATGGATGCCAGTGTACATGCAGAACCGCGCCGTATTCCTGAGCCGGGGTCGTCCAAACCTGCGCTTCGAGGTGTTCAGCGTTCAAGAGCAGATAGTCCACAGCACCCAGGTCTTCGACCAAATTCCGAGCGGGGCTACGGTCCGGATCACGATAGGCGTCGGCGCGGTCCTCGTTGGCGATACGCCAACTACCTGGACCGTCAGCGGGCACGTCCACCGTCAGGACGGCACTCCATACAGCCCTGGAATGGTCCGCGCATTCGACGTCACCAACGACTCGGAGGTCCAGCTCGGGAGTGAGGCGACCCTGGGCAGCGACGGCGTCTACACCATTACCTACACGAGCACCGAGTTCCAGTCGAACGGCGGTAGCCACAGCACGCCTAACCTCGTGGTGCGGGTCTACGATGCGGGCGGAGTCGTCGTGGCCGAAAGAGTGACCTCCGACGCTACCCAGAACTACGTGCTCGACATCGAGGTGCTCGGCAGCAACGGCACGAGCCGGCGCGTCTTCGGCGCCGTCATCAACAAGCTCGGCCTCCCCGTCTCGGGCGTCTGGGTCGAGGCCTACCACCTTGGCTGGACCGAGGACGGCATCGGTGAAACGCAGCTGGGCGAGGCCGTGCAGAGCGACGGCGCGGGGGACTACGAGATCCGCTACGATCCCCCGTTCACGGAGGGAGACGACTTCACCTGCGGAACGCCCGCGGGCCAGATCAACCTCCTCGTCTACGCCAAGGAGGGGACCGGATCCACTGCCAAGGTGCTCAAGGCGTCCGAAATCATCTTCAACGCGGCCGTCGAACAGGAGGTGAACCTCCTCGTCGACAAGGAGGCCTCCAGCACCGACTCAGAGTACACCCGGATCTATGACGCCCTTTGGGAGTGCCTGGGGACGACCCCGAGGACCACCCTCGAGCAGCTCGATGCTCGCCCGGAGTACCTCTCCTTCGTGGCGCTCTCCGTGGGACAAAGCGAGCTCATCGTGCGCGCCTTCGTCAAGGCGTGGCTCATCGCGTACGCCATCAACGACGAGACCCCGGCGCTCGTCCTCAGCCAAGCGATGCGCGCAGACGCCATGTACGCGCTCGTTCGCCTTGGTGTCGGGAGCTCCCTCGAGGCGCTCCTCGACGTGCCTCCAGAGTCCTTCTTCACGGCCATCGTCGACGCCATCCACCGCAACCTGGTCCCGTCGAATCTCGAGCAAGACCTGCGGGACGATCCTTCGTTGCTCGATGATTGGCGTAACGTGCTGGCCTACTTCATGACCCAGATGCCGGCGGAAGGCGAGGAAGGTACCTGGCAGCAGGCGCTCCTGAACCTCGTGTACCCCGACGACGCGGCGCGCCAGACGCAGGTCGTCGGGATCTACTTCGATTACCAGGGCGATTTCACCGGGTTCCTGGAGGAGCTCACGGAAAAGCCAGGCTTCTCGGCCGCCGACGCCGAGAACCTGCGCTTCGTCTTCGAGCTCTATGACGCAGTGGGGCGCTTCTTCCCGACCGTCGCCGCCGTGTACCCAGACAAGGTCCATCGGGGGTGGGTGACCGTGCGGGATCTCGGCCGCGTCGGCGAGCTCGACGGGCCCGGGAACCCGGCCACGGATCGTGCCTCGCGCGGCTGGACCTACTACGCAGCGCAGGCGGCTACCTTGAACGGGAACGCCTACCCGCCGGGCGTCCCCGGGCGCACGAACGAGGAGCGCAACAAAATCTACGCGGCGCGCCTCTACGAACTCTTCGGCAACCTCGGGGGGACCAGCCGCTTCACGGACGAGGCTGCCACCTATGCCAGCGCCAACTCGGACGACGAGCTCGCCGAGGTTTTGGAGTTCTTCGCCGACAACCCGGACTTCGATCTGGAAATCGGCAACATCGACAACTACCTGGCCTCGCTGCCAGCGGACTCGACGAAACCCTCCGACGCTGTCGTCGAACGCATCAAGCAGATCCAGCGGGTGTACCGCCTCACCGAGGACTTCACGGCCGCCCAGGCCCTCGTCGATGCCGGGCTCGACTCGGCCGTCGCCATCGCCAAGACGAAGGAAGACGAGTTCGTCACCGCCCATGCCGAGACGCTGGGGGGTCTCACGGCGGCGACGCGTATCCATCGCACGGCCACGCAGTACGCCAGCGAAGTGCTGTACACCGCAGTGCAGTATAATCAGCAGCTCAACGCGACGGGCAGCGGCACGGCGCTCCCGAACGGGGTCAACGTCAGCCTGCTCATCAGTCCGCTGACCTGCTATCAAGACAACGTCTCGGAGCCAGAGGACAGCTCCATCAAGAAGCTCCCGAACTGGATCACCCTCCTCGGGGATTTGAACAAGTGCGCCTGCGAGCACTGCCAGACGGTCTTGAGCCCGGGGGCATACCTCGTGGACCTCCTCGAGTTCGTGGAAGGCGTCCCCCGCAACCAGCTCTTCATCCGCCGTCCCGACCTTCAGCACATCGAGATCACCTGCCCGAACACGAACCGCGTCCTTCCCTACATCGACCTGGTCAACGAGCTCCTCGAGGGCCTGGTCAGCCCCCTCGCGTTCACGCTCCCGAGCAGCCTTGGCTCTACGACAGCCGTGGTCGATGCCCTCAACGCCCTCGTGAGCGGCGTCCCCAATGCTCTCGCGACGGACATCTACGCCGCCTTCGGGACTCGGGGCTTCGTGCTGACCCCCTTCGCGAGGTTCAAGCGCATCCGCGAACCCGCCACTCCGTACGAAGAGAACCAGGAGTGGATCGTCGAGGACGAGAGCTGGCGCTTCACGATCCGGGGGCCGTCCTCGGGTCAGTTCTCCGTGACCCCTACCCCTCAGACCAGCGCGACGAACGAGTCCCTGGACGTCTTCCCGGAGCACGTGAACCTCGGGGCGTACGACATCCTTGCCGCGGCGCGTTTCCCCTTCAATCTCCCCCTAGACCTCGGGCGCGAAGAGGTGGACATCCTGCTCCGCCAGAAGAACGCCTATCGCCATGAGGTGTTGGAGGCGTTCTCCACGGCGGACTTCGCCGACAAGCTCCAGGACCCGGCCATCGCCATCGCGTTCCTGGCGCTCTCGGGCAGCGAAGCCGCCGCCATCCTCGCCGATCCCCTCGCCGGGCCGCCAATCTGGACCTACTGGGGCTTCAATCTGACCATCGCGCAAGCCGCGCAACCCGTCACCATCAGGCGCCCAGACAAGCCAACCCTGGAGATCACCGGAACCTGGGAGGCGCTGATGAGCCGCATGCCCGTCTTCCTGCACCGCAGCGGTCTCGACTATCAGCAAATGCTGGACCTCCTCGACACGGAGTTCGTGCACACGGATGCCGCCGACCACGCCGCAGAGCTGAACGGCCTGGGCCTTCCCCGGCGCCTGCACGTCGTGGTGGGCGACATCGGCGACGCCATCGAGTGCAACTACAACGAGTACCAGATCGCCCATCTGAACGTCGCCAGCCTGCGCCGCATCAGCTTCTTCATCCGCCTGTGGCGCAAGCTCGGCTGGTCGATGCGGGAGCTCGACCGCTACCTGATGGCCCGCGAGGGCAACGTGGTACCCTCCAGCCTGACGCAGGTCTCGGTCTTCAAGCGTCTCGCCACCATCCTGAACCTGTCTCCGGTGGAGCTCCTCGCCTTCTTCGGAGACATCGACACGCGCCGTACCGACCGCCAGAAGAAGAGCCTGTTCGACGAGGTGTTCCTGGATGCCGGCAAGGACCAGCCCGAGTACGCCGCCATGCAGACGATCGTTGCAGGCGGCGCCATCGTCACAGATCCCAACGAGACGGACCTCGACCTGAAGACCTATCTCCAAGGGGCTCTGGAGCTGCGCCGCGCCGAGATGGACCGCCTCTGGTGGGAGGTGATCGAGCGCCCGACCTCGGGCACGGTACCCGTCTATCGCGACCTGGATCTGGCGAGTCTCTCGCGCATGTACCGCGAGGCGCGCCTGGCTCGAGCCCTGCGCATCACCATCTCCGACCTCTATGATCTCCTCGCCCTCATCGGCGTCAGCCCCTTCGAGGTGCCGGCGAGCGTGCCCTGGCTCGTCCATGCCTGCCAAAGCATCGGCGAGATCCAGCGCCTGCTCGCCTCGGGCCTGGCCCCCGCAGACGTACGCTACACCCTGCGCCACGAGGATGCCTCCGGACGCGCCGTGACGCTGCCCACGGAGCAGGTCGACGCGATCTACACCCAGGTCTCGCGCGCCGCGGCCACCCTCGCCGAAGCCCGCGCCTCGGATCCGAACCCCGACGCGACGACCCTCGGCGCCTCCCTGGCCCAGGTCATGCCGATGAACCGCGTGGCGCGCGCCATCGAGGTCATCGACGGGCCGCCGGCTCAACCCGAGGACCCGGCGCAGCTGCCCGCCTGGGAAGCCCTCGTCGCCGAGCAGCGAACGGCGGGCGAGGAGTTCGCGAACAAGTACTTCGCCGACTTTTTGCCGCCAGAGGGCACCGAGCGCGACGCCTTCTTCGACTTCCTCTTCCAGTATTCCCAGGACAACACGGCTCCAGTCCGCTACGCCCGTGTGTGGCAGCTGCTGAACCGCGCCGTGGAGCGCAGCGTGGTGGACCGCGCCATTCGCGAGCTGTGCGCCGAGCTCAGCGGGCTCGATCCGGTACGCATCGATCAGCTCCTGGCCCAGGGGCTCTCCTCCACTGGCCCCGAAGCCACCGCGGCCCAGGAGTGGCAGCGGCTCCTCAGCGGTGGCCTGCTGCGTCGCGTGGACGGTACCACGGCGAGCGCTGTCGGACGGCTCGTGATTCCGAGGGACGGCGATACCACGATCTACGTCGTCGCCAGTGGTCCGGGAGCCGAGTCAGCCACCATCACCGTCTCGGCACCAGGCCTTGCCGCGCCAGGGCCTGCCATCATCGATACCGAGGAGCACGAGACGAGGATTCCGATCCGCGCCGGAGCGCTCAAGGCGGGCACGAGCTACGTCATCGAGATCGAGCTACCCGCCAGCCTCAGCCTGAGCCTCGAGCTCGAGGTGGGCAACGCCGACCCCGTGCCGGCCGCGCCCTCGGATCTTATCGGCCCCCTGGAGGCAGCCTACCAGAAGCTGGTCAAAGCAGCAGGCCTGGTGCAGGCCCTGAGCATCACCGAATCGGAGCTGGGCTACCTGCTGAGCCAGCTGGATCCGATGGGTCCCAGCTTCCTCCTGGATCGGCTGCCCCTGTCGCCGCCCACCGGCGACTTACCCGTGACCTGGGAGGAGCTGGGCGAGCTCATCGATCTCCTGAACCTCAACCGTTCGGTGGCCCTCAAGGAGGGCACCCTCATCGAGCTCTGGCAAGATCCCGAGGGTCCCCTCGATGCCAAAGCGCTCGCCGAGCGCACCGACTGGCTCGAAGCAGACATCACGGCCATCTGGGAGCTCTTCCCAACCTCGCCGACCCCTCCGGCGTGGAACAGCCCAGAGCTCTGGTACGTGCTGCGCGCGTGCATGTCCGTCGTCAGGCGCCTCGATCTGCCAGCGGCGCAGATCCGCGAGCAGCTGGTCAGTGAGACGCCGAGCATCGCAGTAGCCCTGGCGCTGCGCAGCACCTATCGAGCGCGCTTTAGCCGTGGCACCTGGCGGGACGCTTTCAAGCCCCTGCGCGACAAGCTCCGCCAGCGCCAGCGGGACGCCCTCGTCGGCTACCTCACTTCGGAGGCCGTCGCCGGACCCAGCGACAGCCCCGCCTACCACTTCTTCGACGCCAACGACCTGTACGCGCACCTGCTCGTCGATCCGCTGATGGAGCCGGATACGCTGATCTCGCGGCTCAAGCTGGCCCTGAACTCCGTCCAGCTCTTCGTGGAGCGCGTCTTCCTCGGCCTGGAGAGCGCCGACGCCCTGGCGAAGCTCGACGAGCTCAAGGAAGAATGGGAGTGGATGCGGAGCTATCGCGTCTGGGAAGCCAACCGCAAGGTCTTCCTCTATCCCGAGAACTGGATCGAGCCCGAGCTGCGCGACGACAAGACGCCGTTCTTCAAGGAGCTCGAGGGCGAGCTCTTGGAAGACGAGATCAGCCACGAGAAAGGCTTGCGTGCCCTCACGAGCTACATGGAGAAGCTCGTCGAGGTCTCGAACCTGGAGGTCTCGGGCGCCTACGCCGAGCCCGTGGGTTCCGGTCCCTACGACTTCATCCTCCACGTCGTGGCCCGCACGCGTTCACGACCCGCCAGCTTCTACTACCGCACCTTCCAGGCGAAGCAGGCCTACCACGGCGACTGGACCCCATGGCGCAAGATCGACCTTGAGATCGACGCCGAGGTCGTGCAACCCGGTGTCTTCAACGGCCGGCTCTTCCTGTTCTGGCCCCAGGTGCTGCTCAAGCAACAGCCCCAGCTCAGCGACAGCTCCCGGACCACCGAAGACAACATCAATCAGCAGAAGGCCCAGTACCAGAACGAGATCCGCCTGATGTGGAGCGAGTATCTCGCCGCGCAGAACAAGTGGCACAAGCCCCGCCTGTCCAAGGGGAAGGTCATGGATTCCGACATCCAAGGGCCCTACGGCCGCGCCGTCGGCGACGACCAGCCTCACACGGAGCACTACCACCTCCGAATCAACGAGACGGGTAACGAGCTGATCAGTGTGGGCGTCGTGCGCTCCCAGCACCCCACGGCCGCGAACCAGGGCAGCCTCGGACTCAAGCAGCTGGGCAAGTTCGCCCTGCGCTTCAACGGCCATGACTCCTTCGATCCAGAGGTCCTGCCCCTCAACGTGGGCGCCAACTACCCCGTGGGCACGCTGGTGCAGCACAACGCCGCCATCGAGTCGTCCATCGTCATCCAAGGGGAGCTCGCTGCAGACCGCCTCAAGTTCTACGACAGCGAGCCCTTCCTGGACCGCACCCCCAGCACCTTCCGCATCGTCCCGACGAACCTCGGCCTCGTCGGCGCCGCGCAGCACGAGCCTTTCTTTTACGAGACCGATACGAAGAGCTTCTTCGCTTTCAGCCGCGGCGTCTACGTCGCGGCGGGGTTCGATCGCGAGCAGGTGCTACGCGCTTCCTTCCAGACCTTCAATCATCCGCAGGCCCGAGAGATCCAAACGCGCCTGCACCGCGACGGCCCGCCAGGCATCATGAACCGCCTGACGGAGGCCCTGCCCGAGTCGGAGAACTACTACTACAACTACTCTGACTACCACGCGAACTACTACTACAACTACTACGGCAACCTGTACCTCGGCTACCACATCGCGGGCGATCCCCTGGCCTGGGGCACGACCCAGCGCAAGTTCGAGATCGAGTTCGAGCCGGGGACCTCCAGCGTCCAGAAGCCCTATCCCCTCCCCACCGTCGAGTTCGGCTACGGGACCCCCTTCGGCATCTACAACTGGGAGCTCTTCTTCCACCTGCCGATGCTGGTCGCCGACCGCCTGCGCCAGGACCTGAAGTTCGAGGATGCCATGAACTGGTACCACTTCGTCTTCGATCCCAAGCAGGAGCTGAACAAATACGAGCAGCACCGCCGCTTCGTGGACGACCTCCCAGCGGGCTGTCGCTACTGGAACTTCCTACCCTTCTTCGCCAACCAGGACGCCACCCAGAGCCTGCGCGAGGCGCTGGGCCTGGGCCGCGAGCTGAGCCCCTACGAGCGCGCCGATCTGACCGCCCTGATCGACGAGTGGCGACGGAACCCCTTCAACCCCCACCTCATCGCCCGCCGCAGGGTCGTCGCCTACCAGAAGAACGTGGTGATGAAGTACCTGGACAACCTCATCTCCTGGGCCGACGAGCTGTTCCGCCGCGACAGTTTCGAGTCGATCAACCAGGCGACGCAGCTCTACATCCTGGCGGACGAGCTGATGGGCGACCGCCCGCAGATCGTCGACCCGCTCCTGCGCGAGCCTCGCTACACCTACCGCGAGCTCCAGCAGATGCCCCTCGACGACTTCTCCAACGCCATGGTGGACCTCGAGTACCAGGTCATCAGCAACCGCGAGCACATAAAAAAGATAAACGTCGACAGGTTGGCCCAAGCCAACGCTCAGGTGCGAAACCTGGCCCTGAAGACCGCCTACTTCCGCGTCCCGCGCAACGAGCGCCTCAACCACTACTGGGACACGGTCCAGGATAGGCTCTTCAAGATCCGCAACAGCATGAACATCGACGGCGTGAAGCGGCAGCTGCCCCTCTTCCAGCCGCCCATCGATCCGGCGCTCCTCGTCAAGGCCGCCGCCGCCGGTATCGACCTCGGCAGCGTCCTCAGCCAGCTGAACGCGCCCCTGCCGCTCTATCGCTTCAGCATCTGGATGCAGAAGGCCATGGACCTCTGCAACGAGGTGAAGAGCTTCGGTGGAGCCCTGCTCTCCGCCCTGGAGAAGAAGGACGCCGAGGCGCTGCAGCTCCTACGCCAGCGCCACGAGATCCGCATGCTGGAGCTGGCCCGCAAGGTCCGCGAGCGCCAGATCGAGGAGGCCCAGGAGAACATCGTCGCCCTGGAGCTCTCCCAAACCCTGGCCCAAGAGCGCTACGACGAGTACCGCAAGCGCGAGCGCATCAACGCCAATGAGCGCCAGCAGATAAGCCACACGGAGGTCGCCAACACCCTGGAGACCATCCAAGGCGGCCTCCACGCCCTCTCCGCGGCCTTCTCCCCCATCCCCGACGCAGACGTCGGCATCGTGGGCATTCTCCCCCTCGGCAACGCAAACTTCAAGATCGGGACGGCGATGGTCGGCATCGCCAATGCAAGCGCCGCCATCCTCGGCACGGTCGCGGGGCACTTCCGGGGTCAAGCGAACCTCGCTGGCATCGCCGCCGGGCACGAGCGGCGCTGGGAGGAGTGGAAGCTCCAGGAGCGCCTGGCCCAGAAGGAGACCGGGCAGATTGGTCAGCAGATCATCGCCGCCAACGTGCGCCTCGCGATCGCCGAGAAGGAGCTGGAGAACCACGACCAGCAGGTGCAGCACGCCGAAGAGATCCAGGACTACCTGCGTGAGAAGTTCACGAACCGCGAGCTCTACCAGTGGATGGTCACCCAGCTGTCCCGGAGCTACCAGGAGGTGTACAAGCTGGCCCACGACGTCGCGAAGACCGCCGAGCGCGCCCTGCAGTTCGAACTCGGACTCAGCTGCACGGAGTACATCCAGTTCGACTATCGCGACAGCCTGCGCCAGGGCCTCTTGGCAGGGGAGAAGCTCTCCAACGACCTGAAGCGCATGGATATAGCCTACCTCGAGCTTAACAAACGCGAGTTCGAGATAAACAAACCCATCTCCCTGGCGAGCATCAACCCCGAGGCCCTGCAGACCCTGCGCGAGACCGGCGTCTGCAACTTCGAGCTCCCCGAGATCCTGTTCGACCTGGACTTCCCCGGTCAGTACTTCCGACGCATCAAGACGGTGCGCCTCACCATCCCCTGCGTCACTGGTCCCCACACGAGCGTCAGCGCCAAGCTGAGCCTCGTCGGCAGCGCCATCCGCAAGGATCCCATGCCGGGCGAGAGCTATCCCTACGAAGGATACGACGACACGCGCTTCATCCACGACCTGGGCGGCATCCAGTCCATCGCGACGAGCACCGCCCAAGGCGACGCAGGCCTCTTCGAGCTCAACTTCCGCGACGAGCGCTACCTGCCCTTCGAAGGCGCGGGGGCCATCAGCCGCTGGCGTCTGGAGCTCCCCACCGCCGCCCGCCAGTTCGACTACCGCACCATCTCGGACGTTGTCATCCAATTGAGCTACACCGCGCGAGACTCCGGCGGCCTGCTCCGTCAAAAGGCGGAAGAGACCATCGAGACGGCGCTCAACGGCATCCTACAAGCCGTGGTCGACTCCGATCAGGGCATGGTACGCGTGATCAGCATGAAGCGCGAGTTCCCCGGCGTGCTCCAGCGCCTGC
Organism: Pseudomonadota bacterium; assembly: GCA_023398955.1. GTDB lineage: Bacteria > Myxococcota_A > Polyangia > Polyangiales > Polyangiaceae > JAEWRL01. Next base: position 1,028 of record JAEWRL010000176.1, on the reverse strand, counting down.
TCGCCTCGAACGCCCCGGTCCGCTTCGCGCTGACCCCCGAGCACTTCCCCTACCTGCTCCGCGACGGGAACTACTCCATGACGCTCACTGCCACAGGAGGCGGGGCGGCGGACATCGGGGTCCACGTCCTGTTCAAGCCGGGCGCGACCCTACCTAGCAACGCAGCGCTCGATCTCGCAGTGAATCCCGAAGTCCCCTCCGCGGATCCGCCAGAGAACACCCTGGGAGCTCTCGATGACAACGGGATCTCGCAGACAACGCTGCCTCACAGCGCCGAGCTGCTCAGCGATTGGCGACCAGAGACCTGGGAGTTGCGCCAGGCTCAACTCACCCCAGACCTCATCGACGATATCGCGTTGATCCTCCGCTACACGGTGACCGCACCGCCACCTTCCCCCTAAGGCCAACGAGAGACGAATCAGGAGAAACGGAAATGGCAAACATCGTAATTTGGCCTGACTTGTACCGCGAGCACGGTCACTGGCTGCCCTGCGTGAGCTTCGCGCAAACCCTCGTTGCGGCAGGGCACACGGTGAAGTTCATGGGGATTGCCGACTGCAAGGCCATCGTGGAGCCCTTTGGTTTCACGATCGACGTCATCCTCGAGGATATCTACCCGCTCGGACACTCGGTAGAAGACAAGCTCGAGCCCAAAGGGCAGCGCTGGAAGCCCCACCAGCTCTTGCCCATCGCCAAGCAGGGGGCGCTCGACAGTATCTTCGCCGGCCCGGAGCCACGGCCACAGCTCCTCATCAGCGGCTACTTCAACGCCCTAGAGACCCTGCTCATCCACCACCTCTACGAGGGCCTGCCCATCGCGACGATCACCACCTACCTGCGCCACCCCCAGGACGACCCCGCGATGCTCGCGAAGACGAAGCTCATTTACCTGCCGCCAGCGCTCACCCGCACCCTCATCGAGTCCGTCGTGCTTTCCCCTGCGCCTGACGACCCGCGTCTCACCCTGCCAGGCTTCATCAGGCCCCTGGAGCAAGCCCCCGAGCTCCTTCCCTGCCCGCCGGACTTCG
>JAEWRL010000027.1 GCA_023398955.1 Pseudomonadota bacterium | reverse complement strand
GGTCTACGGCTTGGCGCCATGGCGAGGATGCGAGCCCGGAGAAGACGATTCTCCTCGGTGAGGAGCGCAATCTCCTGCGCGGCGTGGTCGAGCTCGGCGGTGAGCCTGATGCGCTGCACGGAGCAGTTGATGGCCCAGCTACGGGTGTACGCGGTGACGAAGCGGCCGAGGGCGATGGCGTGGAGGATGGCGGTCTGCACGGCAAGAGGCCAGTGCTTCGGCAATGGGACAGCGGGCAACGACAAGCGAGGCACAATGCAGCAGAGCGCGTGAGAGGAGCTGGAGCAAGGGTACAGGGATATGAGAGTTATCACGTGAAAAGTCCCGAGTCCGGAACGGTGCTTCCGCCTAAGATGAAACCTTCCTTGTGTGGGGATCATCTTGCGCGACCTGAGCCACAAGACGGATGAGGAGCTGAGGGAGAGCGCGCTGGACTTGGCGTCGCTGCTGACGATGTGGGCGCTGCGGGACAGTCGTCGAGGAGACAAGATGTACCGGGAGCTAGACCGCTAGGCCGACGTGCTGATAAAGATCAGCGAAGCGCCGGGGGGCAAGGAGATACTGGAGGCGTTCGCGAGCTACTGGATGACGTTGGGGGAAGGGCTGGACGTGGAAGAAGTCGAGAGCAGAATTGTCGAGGTAGCCCCAAGAGCCAAGGATGCCGTGATGACCGCTGCAGAGAAACTGATTGCCAAGGGCCGTATCGAGGGCCGTGATGAGGGCCTGCTCGAGGGTATATTGCTGGGAAGCACTGGGATCTTGCTCAAGCTGTTGACCAAGAAGTTTGGGGAGCTTCCCGAACCAATGAGGAAGCGTGTGGACGAGGGGACGGAGGAAGAGCTGAACGTTTGGGCGGAGCGAGTCCTGACGGCTGACTCGCTTGAAGCGGTGTTCGCGAAGGAGTGAGTGAGCGCGCAGGCGTGCACGGTCGTGCGAGTCGTCTGTGGCACCCACCCGTCGCGCAAGGCGGTCGTGTAAGGACTCGGTGCGAGCGAGCCTCGTCCTATGCCGTCCAGTGGGCAGGCCCCCCGCGGGAGCGCAGGAAGACGCGGCGCGTAAGCGCCGGGCGCTTCCGAGCCATGTCAGCGACCGACGACAACGCCGAACAGAAGCGGCTTTCGAGCACCCGTTAGGAAGGGGCCTGCCCGCGCGCAGCGCCAGCGAGCACGGGCAACCGCACCCCGCCGCCCCAAAGGTGGGGGCATCAAGAGACCACAGGAAGCGTCGCGATTGCCAACGTCCAGCTCAGCGAGCTGCAGTCGACAGTGATGACGGCGAGCTACGAATCGAATCGATGGACTGGCCAGCGACAAGGCCGCATTCCGACGCTTTGAATCCTCCCTTTAGAGCCGCTTGCAGGCCGTTCCCGCGCAGCTCTTCCAGCGGCTGCGGGTATAGCGCTCTCCATTGGGCAGCCCGCGCTCCCAGGGGGCGGAGCGTGGTTCGCCTTCGGGCGCGTCGTGTTTCCGGAGTACGTCCAGGCACCCCGCTGCGGTCTCTTCCAGCAAACGCCGCGTCTCGGCGCTCTGATAGTAGAGCCTATACTGCTCTGCCCAGTTCTCCGTGCTTGCTGGGAAGCCAAATGGCACGCAGTAGGGGCTGACGCAGGGTTGCTCCCGCTCCTTGGGGCTGAGCTTCGCGCAGTCGCCGGTGTCCGCGCAGGTCTTGGCGCAATCTGGGGTGTCCGAGGCGAAAGGGCCAACGAGAGGTGCGTTGACCCAGCCGTACATCACGAGGTGCCCGAGCTCGTGGAGCAGGATGGGGCTGAACCACTCATGATCGGCGCTCGCGTCGTCGAAGACGACCCCATCCTCACTGGCATGGTAGGCCCAGTACCTCCCGTAATTACCCCTTGCCCAGTGGTTGGGAGCGCGAAAGAGGTGCTCGCTGAGCCAGATGGTGCGGCCGTCTCGCGCGTCATGAGGGTCCGCTCTATCGAAGGGGGCGATCCCGTGGGCTGTGGGGCGGTTGTCGATGACGAGGCGTCGCAGGAGGGTGACGTGGTGCCACGGCACGCGAGCCAGGGTGTTCTCGATCGCTCGAAACCATGCCGCATCGACGTGCCGTGCGACGGAACAGGCGCGGCCGTCGTTGCTCTGGGGCCCCCGCGGCCAGACGACGGTCAGGCAGTGCTGCGCCTCGCGTTCGCCCAAGGTGCGTGTCAATCGCAGGAAGCGTCCGACGTACCCGCGCGCTGAGAAGGGCTCTCCGGTGGCAGGCCCGTCATCGATGGTGACGGCCTCGCCTCGGTGGCACGACGAATCGACCTCCAGCGGGGAGGACTCCGGCGGGGAGGACTCCGGCGGGGAGGGCTCGGCGGCGCGCGGGTAGTCCGAGGGGAGCGGCGCGGGCTTGTCGTCGGTCTGGGATGGCGATGCAGCGCGGAAGGGAATGGTGGTGGGAGGCGCTGACTGTGGCAGCCGGCTCGTCGCGGAGAGGGGAGGGGACGGGGCGTCCAGCTCCGGGCTCTGGGTCGAGGGAGTGCAACTCCCGACGACCCCTGCCACCAGCAGCACGGCAAGGAATGCTCCGCCGACAAAAGCCTCGCCGCGCTCGGTGCTCGTTGCCGCACGGGCTCGAGAGGTCCGCCCGCAACGGTGACACGGCCTGAACGCTTTCCGTGAGGATCGCAAAGCGACCGTCCGAGGTCGCCGCGAGGATTGCGATGCGATGGTCAAGGGCTGCGGGGCTCGTTGCATCCGCGATAAGTGCGCTCCGGATCGAAGCGACGGTTTCGCCGCTCGACAAGGTGTGCATGGAGCCAGAAGGGCTCGAAACGGTACCTTGTCGTCGTCGAGGTGGCTGAGGTCAGGACCGCCACTCCGCCGCGGTTCAGGACGTTGCGTACTCGCACCTCTCCCAGGACGGTGCCATCGTCGGCGGTTGCCTCCAGGGTGTCTTCCGAGCGAATGACGAAGGTGCCGTCGCGGCTCACCTCCGCGTAGCGCGCGGCGATGTCCTCCAGGAGCCGCAGGTACGTTCCCTCCAGCTCGGTCCCGTTCCCCGGCCGTCCATGGCTCTGGGCGTTGCGATACAGCATGTCGTCGAGAATGCCTGCCTTGAGCTCTTCCTCGTCCTCATCGAGACCCGGGGCCGTGTGCTCGATGACAACATTGCCCACTGCGAGATTGCCGAGCGAGTAGCCGAGGAACGGGTAGCGCTGGACGGCCGCGGTGACGCTCGCGACGTACTCGTCGACGCCGCTCGGCTGCAGCTGCGTCAGCAGCTCCGCGAACTCGAGATAGCTGGTGACGCGGAAGGCCAGAGCGCCAGCGCTGTCGTAGGCGGGCGCCTTCAGCTCGAAGATGGCTACATCGACCTTGCTCTCCCCTCGCGACGGATCGGTGAGCCAGGACGCAAAGCCCCCGGGACGGCCCGCGACGACGAAGTGAACGAAGGGCTCGACGAGCGATCCTTCGCTGTTCAAGAGCTCGTGGACCGACTGCAGCACGGCTCGCGCCGCGTTGTCGTGGATTTCGTCGATGCTGTCCATCACGACGAGAGGTCGGAGCAGTCCGTCCGTAACGCAACCCTCTGCTTCCAGGACCGCCCAAAGGTCGAAGTCGCCCGCTGGCTCGACGGTGGGGAGCTCGTTGAAGACGACCTCACGGTTCGTTGTCGCGAGATCCGGCTGCCGTTCGAGCCTGAAGCCGTAGGTCTCTCCGTTGCCGGAGAAGACGTCGGCGAGGTCCAGGGCGCATTGCTCGTGCTCCGCGAAGGAGTCGAAGACATTCCGCATAAGGAACGACTTGCCGATGCCAGCGGCGCCCCACAGGTACGTAGAGCCCCGAGCGCTGTCGCCCTGATGAAGGGCGTCGGAGAGCTGGGCGAGGTGGCTCGTCAGGGTTGGGTTTGCCGCCTCATAGTAGTCCGCCAGGTCGTCCCAACGGCTCTCGTCATCGAGGTCGATGGTGTGAAAGAACTGCTCCTCGACTGCGCAGAGCTCGTCTGGCTCGACGATGGCGGAGACGATCTCCAGGTCCGCCTCGTAGTCGCCGACGAAGGCATTGCAAGCCGCGGCGAGGCTGCTGACGAGGAGCAGCGCGGAACGGGGGATCGGATGCGACATCAGAATCTCTGCTGGTAGGAGGCGCCGAAAACGCGCGGCCCCGCAGTGAGGTCGAAGGAGTGCCCCGCGCTGGTGGACTGCTGGTCCGATCCTTCGAGGAGCAGCACCACGAGCCCTGATGCACTGAGGACGGCGCCCGCGCCAAGAAGGACATTGGAGGCTACCGTAAGGGTCGAGAGTCGGTCGATGTCTGCGGCGCGGTTCGCGGGGCAGTGTCCGTCCACGCATTCCTCTTCGAGACTGTCGTCGAGCGCCAGGGCCCAAATCCCCACGCCTGCCCCACAGGCGAGCAGCCCAGCTCCGACTCCCGTCGCGGTCCAGGCGAGGGTGTTCGTTCCCCGTTCGGCGTCTGAGCGCGGGTTCTCTGGTCCGGGTGCCGGCGAGTGCCCCGCGACTGGGGCGACCGGGTAGGGCTGTCGTGGGCTCGACTCCGGCGGATTCGTGCCTCCAGACGTCGCTGGCGCGGCTGGCTCGAGCACGAGGGAGCGCGCGGCGGCGCGCCCGGCGTGGACCTCCACGATGACGCGCCGGTCCTCGAAACCCGCTGACCGGGCCTCGATGACGTGCTGGCCGGGGGTGAGGGTCATCGCTGCCGCCAAAGGGCTCTGCCCTACAAGCTGGCCATCGACGTAGACCTCCGCCCCTGCTGGCTGCACCTCGAGCGTCAAGCTGCCTGTCAAGCGCGAGAGTTCGGCCACCTGTTCGTCGACAGCGCGCCTCATGGTGCCGTCGAGCTCCGAGCCGTGATTGCGCCGAAGGGTGTTGAAGGCTTGCAGGGCCTCTGCGTAGCGTCGCTCGGCTTTGAGGCAGTTGGCGAGGTTGAAGAGGGCTCCTCTCGTCGGGAAAAGCCGTAGCGAGGCTTCGTAGGCCGCGATGGCGGCTTCGAAGTCCTCAATCTTCTGCAGGGCCACTCCAGCGCGGAACTGGTCCTCCGCATCGGCCCTGTCGTCAGCCCAGGCAGGCGCAGCGATGAACGACAGCCCGGCAAGCGCGCTCATGACTATCCTGGGACATCTCATCGGACTTTGGCCTCGCGTCGGGTAGTGACATGCCATCATGCCCGCCCCCGAAAACCTATCGGAAACTTTGGAACCTTGCCATTGTACAGCGGGGCTGGGTCGACGCCAACGGTGGACGCGCGCCAGAGCTCGCTCGAGCGTCCGGGCTGCTCCGAGGGGGCGTCGTTGCCGGCGAGCCGGCAGGAGAGCCGCGTGCCAAGTGACAATCCTGTGAAGGGTGCTCAAAGAGGCGCCGACTCGCGCCCGTCCACCTCAGTCGAACTCCTCTGTGTAGAGGGTACCACGGGCGCTCTGATGGACCTTCGCCGAGCTCGTCGGGGCGGCGGAGCCGCTCGCTGCTGGCGCGGGCACCTTGGACCCGCCCGCGGCGGGAGCCGGCTGCGAGCGCGAATCCTCTTTGGCCTTGACCACAGGGGCTGCGCTCGAGGAAACCGGCCGCGGTGATGCAGAAGGCCCGTGTCCGTCGGCTTCCGTTGGTGTTGGTGTGGATGAGCCAATGGCACCAGCCGCTGGGCGCAGCCTGACGTTCAGGGTCGCGTCGTGGTTTGGAACGAGCGTCGCGACGAAGGGCAGGAAGCCCGCTGCGCGAACCTCGATGGCGATGGGCGTGTTCGCGCGGGGAACGCGAAACGGGTTGGTGAAGACCCGCTCACCGTCATAGGCGATCGAAGCCCCGCGGGGTGCGTCGTTGACGGTGATGAGGACCTCCGCGCTCTGGGGACTTGCTCCGTCTGACGTGGAGAGGGGCTTTGTGTTGGCTCCGGCCGTCGAGGGATTGGTGCGAGGCGTGGTGATGCTGCTGCCCAGCACCCACAGGGCAGCAGCAACGACGACGAGCACCGCGGCCGCGGCACCAGCGCGGGGCCACCACGAGTGCTCGCGAGCGGTCGTCGCGGTATCTCGGTACACCCCCGCGCGCGTCTCCGCGTGCGCTGGCACGGGGACAGGGGCGACGACGACCCGCGCGGTCCCGTCGAGGTGCTCTGGGGCAGGCTCGGCATCTGACATGTCGCTGTCAGACGGAGGCGCCGGTGGCGAGGTCCGCCGCGCGTCGGCGACGAGAGAATCGGCGAGGGTGGCGCGTGCGGCCCGGGAGTGCCCAGCCAGTTGGCTCGGATCCGTCGCGGAGATTCTAGTCTCGGCAGAGGCTGCTGGCGCAGCGATGCGAACCCCTGGCGGCGTGGCCTCGGGGCTCGTATCCGTGGGCGCCGTCGCGGCCGGCTCGGATCGGTACTGCTGTGACAACTGGGTGCGCTCGGGCGACTCGACGGGGCCACCGCTCCTGGTCTGCGCAGCTGCCATCGCGGGGCGCCGTTCTGGTGTCCCAGAGGATTCCCCCCCGCCGACGGACGGTGTGGGCAGCGACGGGCCGGGAGTCCCGGCCTCTTCGTCCCCGTGCGTACCGGGCTTGATGCGAAGCGAGAGCTGGGCGAAGGCTGCGGTGCGGCTGCCCCACGAGTCGAGCGCCCTCAGCGCCTCGAGCAAGTCTGCCGCCGTCTGATATCGCGTGGACGGGAGCTTGCCGATGGCCTTGCGGATGATGGCACCGGCGTCCGGCGGGATGCCGGGGATGGACTCTGGCGAACGCGGCTCGTCATTGACGATGCGGAAGATGATCTCGTTGTAGTTGGCCCCTTCGAAGGGGAGTCGCCCCGCTACGAGCTGGTAGAGGATGACGCCGAGTGCGTAGAGGTCCGCGCGCGCGTCCACGTCCGCGACCCCGATCGCCTGCTCGGGCGCCATATAGGACGGGGTCCCCAGCATGGCGCCGGTCATGGTGAGCCTGCTGTCGCCTGCTGGGATCGTCACCTTCGCGATGCCAAAGTCGATGAGCTTCACTGTCGCCGCGCCATCCTCACGGAGCGTTAGATAGATGTTGGCGGGCTTCAGATCGCGATGCACGATGCCCTTGCGGTGAGCGGCGGAGAGCGCGAGCAGGATGGGCTCCAGAATGGCGCAGGCTGCCGCGACGGAGACAGGGCCTTCCCGGCGCATGAAGCTCGCCAGGTCTTCGCCCTCGAGGTACTCCATCACCAGGTAGGGGTCGCCCCGGCGCGATACTCCCACGTCGATGATGTCGACGATGTTCGGGTGCCCGATGGCCGCTGCCGCCTGGGCTTCGCGAAAGAGACGTGTCATGCCCTCCAGCTCGGTCACGTGGCGGCACCCCATGATCTTCACCGCCAAGGGGCGACCCACGAGGGTGTGCCTGGCAAAGAACACCGAGCCCATGCCCCCCTGACCCAGCACGCTCAGCAGGCGGTATCGCTCCCCCAGCACCTGCCCGAGGTACTCCCTACAGCTGTACACGCCGGTTTCCGGCGGAGATGCCGGGCCGACTCCGGAGCTGTCTCGGGGGGATCTGGAGTCGAGTGACATGGCGAGGGCTGCCCTCCAGGGCGTATGCCTCCGAACCCTACCTAGGACCAGCACAAACGCGAAGCGGTAGCCCCAATGACTACAAGGTAGTCCGGGGTCAGCGCGGGCATTCCTTCCCAATATGAAGGCTCGGCGCAGTGAACCGCAAGCCCGAGCTGGCTCTGGAAAACCTCGGCCCGCTCCGCCCAGCCCGTCGAACCGCTCTGCCGAGCGGGCGCCTCAGTAGACCTCGATGTCGACGTCCTCGTCGACAATCGTGAAGCTGCACTCGTTCGGAGGAGCGACCCAGTTGATCGCGTTGAACCAGAACTGTTTGATCTGGTAGAGCGTGGCGACGCTGTGGAACTCCGAGCCCCCGAGCCAGCAGATGTTGTACTGGTCTTGCTGGGTGCCGGACTGTGGAGCACCGCGGGGCTCCCATAGATTGGCGAAGACGATCCACTCGTCGCCGTAGGCCAGGACGCGGCCTGCTCGATTGACTTCGTGGGCGACGGCGATGGGCTGATCGCTCGTGGGGTCGACGGCGATGGTAATGGCCTCCGCTGGCGCTGAAACGCCCCAGCCCTTGAAGGCGCCGACGTAGTCGAGCTGGTGCGTCAGCTTGGTGAGCTCACCCTCTTGGGGCAGGAACGGAACGGCCGCCGTGATGATGGCGTCGCTGCTCTCCGTCCACCCCAGGCAGTTTCTTAGGTCAACGGTTCCATCTTGATAGTAGACGGGGGTGCTCTGGCTCGTCCCTTGGATGGCTGTCTCAGTGCTCGTGTAGCTCAGCCCGGCAAACTCGATGAGCTGGCTCGTTGCCGCAGGTTCCGTGCTGACACTCGTGAAGCCGGTGAGGGAAATGATGCCGCCCCCGTTCGCCGACCAGGCTGCCACGGCGGCCTTCTCCGCCTCACTGAAGGTCCAGGAGTTGACGTTAGCGACAAGGAGGACGTCGTATTGGCCCAGGAATGCCTCGTCCAGGGTCGGCTTCTGGGGCACCATGGTGACGCGGGCAGTTCCGTCGCTGTTGCCGTTGAGCCAGTCGACGAAGGGCTGCGTGTCCTTGTCATTGGCTGCGGAGTCGAGCGAGCCGAGCATGGCCAGGCGCAGGCAGGTACAGTTCTCCCCGTTCTCGTCGCACTGCAGTTCGCGCACAGCTACGTCGCGCGCGTCGTTGGGATCCACGCCGCCGGGGCCTGGTACATCGAGGTTCGGCTGGGCCCCCGTGCCGTCGTTGCCCGAGGTCCCGCCACCAGTGCCCGCGTTTGCGTTCGGATCCGAGGGACCTCCCGGGTTGCCGCTCGAGGCTTTGCTGTTGTCGCCAGCAGCGCAGGCGCCGAGGACCAAGGTGAGGCCCGTGACAAAGAGAAGGGGGATGAGTCTCATGGAAGCGCTCCAGGTTAAGTGAATGGCTGAAGGATACCGCGCAACGGGGCCGGATGCGACCGGCTCGCACTGCTCGGGATCCCTCAGGAGACTGCGCACTAGCGGAGTCGAGGGAGCGCTGCCATCCGCCCCACTCCGCCGAGCGGTGGCGGTAGCGGATGGCTGTTCGGAAGAGGGCGGAACCGGGCCTTCTACGACGCGGACGAGCCGAACGAGCGCTCGAAGAGGTCCTCGATGGCCTTCCTGCCGACGTCCGAGAGCTGCTGGGTGCCCACACCCGCGAAATCGGCGGACATGATCGCGGGCGGCGGCGTCATCTCCCAGGCACGACCGGTCCAGCGGAACCACGAACGACGCTCCTGATCGAAAACGAAGAGGGGCTTCTTCCAGAGGCGCGCCAGCTCAACGCCCCACCCGGTGCCCCCTTTCACGACACCGTCGTCCTGGATGACACCGACAGCAAAGACCTGCCGCGCGTTTGTGATCTGGTGCCAGATCGTCTTGAGCACGTCGCGGACGAAGGGAATGTCCGTGAGCTTCCGATTCAGCCGCTTCGACGCGTAAACGAGGCTGAAATCTCCCTGGTCCAGCTCTCGTTCGCTCAGCACGACGACCCCGCGCTGGCGCTCCAGGTAGCGGTGTCCCTCGAAGCTGAAGTTGAGCTCGCGAACGCCCCAGCGCTCGGCGCACTCACCGAAGGCGGCTTCCGCACCACGACTCCCGCCGCTCACGAGGCGGAACTTCGATGGGTCGCGGGGGCGTGGCGTCGTCCTCTGCGGCACATCCTCACGGACGACTTGCATGGTTGGCAGGTCGAGGCGGAGGTTGAGCTCGCTGAGGTCCTGGTTGTCGTGGTCCTTGAGCAGCCTGAGCCGGATCATGGAATCCTCGTGCTCGAGGTAGACCACGACGTCGATCAGCGGTGCTACCTCGTCGAGGGGAGCCGGTAGCCCGCTGCCGGCGAGGCCGTCGGTCGTGGCGGAGAGCCAGACCTCGGCGTCGAGCTCCTGCGCCATCTCGCGGATTGCCTTCAGACCCTCTTCCGAACCTTGGACCAAATCGAAGCCGTCCACGATGAGGACGTCAGGGTTGAAGTGAGCCGTCTTCCTCGCGAACTCCACGACGTCATGGATGCGCGTGATGGAAGAACGACCGCCGCGCCGCGACTGCGGACCCTCGCCGCGATCACTCAACAGGGAGAAGATCATGCGGTTCCGCTCGACGTCGAGCAGCACCGACTCCGGATTCTCGAGGTTCGAACCCGACGAGATGTCGCTGAACACCTCGCTGTAGTACGTGCGCACGTGGTCCACGGCGTGCTCGTGGGAAAGGTGCAGCACCCTGCGATCGCGGAGCAGGTTGTCCAAGGCGATTTGGACGAGGAGGGGTGTCTTTCCCATGCCACGAGTCGAAGCGATGACGCCGACATTTCCGCGCCCCAGCCCGCCGCGCATGGACTTCTCGAAAACCCTCATCGGGCTTCGTTCGTTCACCTCTTTACGGTACATGGATTCTCAGCCTCACTTCGCCTTCTTGGCGCTCAGTTCTTTCTGGTACTTTTCAACGAGCTCGTCCGCAAGGGCGCTGGGCAGTGGCGCGTACCGCGAGAACTCCATCGTGAACTCGGCTTTGCCCTGGGTGGCGGAGCGAAGAGCCGTCGAGAAGCCGAACATTTCCGATAGCGGCACGTCGGCCTCGACCCGGCAGAAGCCATCGCCCTCGGTGGTGCCGATGACGATGCCGCGCCGCTGCATCAGGAGGCCTACCATTCCTCCCTGGAACTCACTCGGACCTTCCACGGCCGTCTTCATCAGGGGCTCCAGGATGTGGGGCCCGGCCTTCTTGTAGGCATCCCTCCAGGCTCCGCGTGCAGCCTCTTGGAACGCCACGTCCGACGAGTCGACGGCGTGGGAGGCGCCGTCGTTCAGCGTGACCGAGATCCCCGTGACCGGTGCGCCGATGAGGGCCCCCTTGGCGAGCATCGACCGGAATCCCTTGTCGACTGCGGGGATGAACTCGCGCGGGATCGAGCCGCCCACGATCTCATCGTTGAAGACGTAGTTGCCGTCGGCATAGGGCTCGATGTGCCCGGCGACACGACCATACTGGCCAGAGCCGCCTGTCTGCTTCTTGTGCGTGTAGCTGAAGTCCACCCGCTTGGTGATGGTCTCCCTGTACGCGACGCGCGGAGGGCTGGTGTCCACTTGGGCGGCGTACTCGCGGCGCATCCGTTCGATGTAGACCTCGAGGTGAAGCTCGCCCATCCCGCTGATCACCGTCTCGCCCGTCTCCGGGTCGGCGCCGACGCGGAAGGTGGGGTCCTCCTTCGTAAAGCGCCGCAGCGCCTTGGACATGTTGGCCTGGGCCTTGTGGTCCTTCGGATTGACCGTGAGGCTGATGACCGCATCGGGCACGTACATCGAGGACATGGCCAGGTTGACGGTGCCGTCCGTGAAGGTGTCGCCCGAATTGCAGTCGACGCCGAACATGGCGAGGATGTCGCCTGCGCCTGCGCTCTCGACGTCTTCCATCTCGTCGGCGTGCATCCGCACGAGGCGCCCCACCTTGTGCCGCTTGCCCGTGCGCGTATTCGTGATCTCGATGCCGCGCGTGATCTGCCCCTGGTAGACCCGAAGATACGTCAGCTGGCCGTAGCGCCCATCTTCCAACTTGAAGGCAAGCATGACGAGCGGCTTGTCGGTCGTGCTCTCGAGGACCACCTCCGCCTCCTCGCGGTCGAGGTCCACCCCGCGGTTCACCACCTCTCCGGGGTGAGGCAGGTAAGCGTTCACCGCGTTGAGCAGCATCTGAACGCCCTTGTTCTTGTAGGCCGAGCCCATCATCACGGGGGCAACCTTGAGGCTCACTGTCGCCTCACGGAGAGCCTTGACGATCAGCTCCTCGGTGACCTGCTCCTCGAGGATTGCTTCCGTGAGGTCGTCGGAGAACATGGACAGGGCGTCCAGCATCTCCTCGCGCGCTGCAGCGACGGCGTCCGCCATGTCTGCAGGGATCTCGCCCTCGATGAGCCGCTCGCCGTGCTCGCCCTCGGTGCGCACGGACACCATCCGGATCAGGTCGACGACCCCTTCGAACCTGTCCTCCAGGCCGATGGGCAGCTGAATCATCACGGGGTTCAGCTTCAGCTTCTCACGCAGCTGCTCCTTGACCCGCAGCGGGTTGGCGCCAGCGCGATCGCACTTGTTGATGAACGCGATACGGGGCACGCCATAGCGCCGCATCTGCCGGTCCACCGTGAGCGACTGCGACTGCACGCCCGCCACCGCGCAGAGGACCAGGACGGCTCCGTCCAGCACCCTCAGTGCGCGCTCCACCTCGATGGTGAAGTCGACGTGGCCGGGGGTGTCGATGATATTGATGTGGTGGTTCCGCCACGTGCAGTGGGTCGCGGCGGACTGGATGGTGATGCCGCGCTCTCGCTCGAGCTCCATCGAGTCCATCTTCGCGCCCACGCCGTCCTTGCCACGCACGTCGTGGATCGCATGGATCCTGTTTGTGTAGAACAGCATCCGCTCGGTCAGGGTGGTCTTCCCCGAGTCGATGTGCGCGCTGATCCCGATATTTCGCAGTTTCGCCAGTTCCGTAGTCACGACAGTACCAATGGTCGCCAGGCTCCCCCGGAGGATAGGCTCCAAGGCACCTGGGCTGGTTGGGTTCGGGCGCCCGTTTAGTGTCGGAACCGACGCCGCGCCAGTGGTATTTCCTGGCACGCGGCCTGGTCGTGCCACCGCCCCCGCGCTCGGAGCGCCAGAAGACGTGCGAATTCGGGCGGTTGGAAGTACTGGGGTGGGCTCGTTGCGTTTTCGGATTCGAGCCTCACGGGAACGCGGGAGCGGCGTCAGCCCGCCGCCGGATGCCGCGCCCCCGTACGCCCTCGAGCTCCTTGGGGGCGCGAAGCTCGGAGGGTCGTCGCCTCCCCGTGTGCTTCGCCGGGGAGCGGCGGACGGCGCCAATGGAAGGCCACCGAACCCGCGAGAATGCCTGCGGCGTGGGCGCTCGCAAGGAGTCCGACCCCTTCTCCGAGATCGGGGGCCAAGAGGGCGGTTCCTCCCAGGGTCTCGTACAGCGTCTTTCCGACGAAGCACGCCCCTGCGAGACCAGCAGCGCCGAGGCGCCACCTCGAGCGCGCCCGCCAAGCAAGGACAGAGGCCTCGGCGAAGAGCACCACCGCGAGGGCCGTTGCCACGCCGGAGAGCCCTCTGCAGCTCTCTCCTTCATCCAGGGCGGCGAGGATCCACGACGAGACGAGGGGGATGGAAACCGCCAGGCAAACGATGAGCGTGCGTCGCGAACGGACCTCCAACACCGTCGCCCACAGGGCGAAGCCGAGGATGTCGCCCACGGCGTGGGCCGTGCCGAAGTGCACGAAGTGGCCTGTGACGAGCCGCCAGGCTTCCCCGGCAAGGATTGGCGCGGGAGCAAGCTCGAGCAGGTCGCCACCCCCGGGCCAGGCGCGCAGCCCCGACGCAATGGCCGTCAGGGCAAGCGCGACGACTGGGAGATTCCGCTTCATACTGCGGACGCCCTGCCACGCCGTGGCCTCCGCCAGAGCGCGGGGATCACCAGAGAGCCCAGCAGGAGCGCCCATGGATCGAGGGCGGCGGCGTAGTCGTCATCGTCGTCGCTGCTTCCGCTCGAGCTCGAGGCCCTCGAGCTTGGCGACGAGGAACCGAAAGAGCCGCTGTCCACGGCGTAGTCCGTGGGTTCTTCTCGTGCCCTGACGGCTTGGGCGTTCGCCTCCACGGTCGTACGCTCCAGGTTGTCTCGATCGATGCCGAGCTCGTCGAACACGGCGTCATCCACGACGAGCATCGAGGTCTCCTCGGTGACCAGCTGGTAGGCGACGCCCAATGCCTCGATCTTGGCGCTCGCCTCCTCCTCGCCCATCAGCCCCAAGAGCCTTTGTTTCTGGACTGCGTGGATCATCTCCAAGGCCCAGAGTCGCTCCAGCTCGGGGTTGCGGTCATCGCTTTCGGGGAGGTTCAGCCTGGTAGAGTAGCTGATCTCGCGACCGCTGAGGCGCGCGTCGAGGCTCAGGGTTGCAGCTCCAGGGTCATCGTAGCGTCCGAAGACGACGAGCTGCTGCCCCCGGTATATCTTGCCGAAGTCGAAGTCGGTGGTGTCGAGTACCTCCAACCCTGAGACAGTGAGCCGAGAGTCATGGAGGCTCTCGTGAGTGAGCTTACCGTCCGCCAGGAGAATCTGCCCCAGGATGTCGTCATTGTTCGATATTGGTGCGTAGAACCCGCCGCTCGTCTCCGTGATGATCTCCATCAGCGGCCAGTTCGCGCTGTTTCCCAGGAGGAACGAGAAGACGCGGAGGTCGCTTTCCCGCAGGAGCTCGACGAAGCCGACGGGCTCGACGACGCCGGTATTCGTTACCCCATCCGTGACGAGAATGACCTCCGAGATCCTGTCACTCGCGATGTTGGCCAAGGCTGCTTCGAGGCCCGCGTAGAGGTTCGTCGAGCCGCCGATGGTCAACGCATCCACGAGGTCTCGACCGTCGGCGATCCCCTCCGCATCGGCGGTGCAGTACCCGGAGGTGAGCTCCCACGCGAAGTCGTCGAAGGCGATCAACCTGAAGCGGTCTCGTGGCGTGAGCGTGCCCAGCGCCTGTCCGACCGCATCACGCAGGGTGGCGAGCTTGCCGTCCATGCTCCCGGAGACGTCCAGGACGTAGACGACGTCGCGGCCCGACTCGATCGGCCGCAGATCGGTCCCCGGGGTGACGAGGAGCAAGAACGTGCCTGGACCGCCGCTCGCTGGGCGGTAGGGGATGAGCGCGACCTGGCCAGGCTCGTCATCGGGGAGGCGATAGTAGAAGACGATGTCTTGGTTCAGGGTCGCCTGCTGCGCCTCCACGTGTACCGTGTAGTGCCCCGGGCCGAGCTCCACCACGTCGGCAGCGAGGTCGGGGAGTCGTAGCTCTTCGACGGCGACGGCGCTCTTCAGCTCCAGGTCGAAGGTGAAGGTTCCCGTGATCGTCTCTTCTCTCGTCCAGAAGGAGCGCTCGGAGGCATCCTCGGTGCCGCCGTCCTCCAGGGGGTAGAGGTAGCGCCCCACGGCCGATTCGATGGCCAGGGCCTCGTAGTAGACGAAGCTCATCGTTGCTTCTCCGCCGGCTGGGATGTTTGCGATGTCGAACTGGAAGGTCTTGTAGCCGTTCTGGGTAGCGAGCCCCGCTTGGTCTCCGGACGCGGCGCGCTCCTCGTAGATGGCCGCGGCATCCGCCTTGGGGAGCACCTCACCCCTCAACGTCCGTTCGCCGATGGTAATGGTCATCGCAGAGAGGGCAGCCGCCTTGGGCACCGGAAACTCGTAGATGGCATCGACGGCTTCTGTGCCGGGGTTCCGAAAGCGTTGGGTGACCTCGGTGCGAGCGAAGCCGTTGTTGAGCACGACGTCGACGACATGATCGACGAGCACCGGGGGCGTTGTCGTCGTTCCCATCGCCTGCAGGGTGCCGGCGGCGCTGGCAGAGGGAGCGAGCCCCGTTGCTCCGAGACAAAGGAGTACGGACGAGAAATTTCTAATAAATCCCACAAATTACCTCCGGACAAATTGGTTGAACCAGCCCGCCTTGCACGGCGTATGCCGTCGCGCCCCATGGCTGCCTCCCTAGGGAAACCGCGGCGTCGTGGGACCGCGTGTGGTTCTCCCGTCACACCCGAGTGCGCTGCGGGGTCACTGTGTTGTCCCGCGCGCACGGGGGCGCACGCTGCGGGAGTCCCCGTGTGGTCCTGCTCGCTGCTGTGGAGCGTCGTGCCAGCGTTGACGAGGTAGGTCGCGTGCCTGCCGATCCTTGCTTTCGTCGTCCACCACGTCCCGCCTGAATGCAGGGCGGGGTCCGCCTGCGAGGCGTGCCCGTCTCCCTTCCTCGCGTGATCGTTTGCTGCAGAGACAAACACTGAATGGGCGAATGGCTTGTTTGCTGGTAGTCGACCAGGATGTCTGCGAGAGATGGAATGTCGGCGCCTTTCATGTTTTCAGCCGGGCAACAACGAGCCCAGAGTGTTTCTGGCAGGCGAAGATGGCGGGGAGGCACGGAGCAAGGTCGGGCGCGCCCCCCAGCTGCGGAAGGTTCCCGCCGGGTGGTCTCGTGTCCGAGCGGCGTCGCCTCCTTGCTCGTCGCTGGGGCGCTCACGCTTGCTTGCGGCGGGGGCGGCGCAGGGGGTGACGAGTCCCTCCTCGGGGGCAGCGGCAGTGTTGCCCTAGGTGGCGGCGGGAGTGTGGGTGGGGCTGGTGGTGCCAGTGTCGAGGGGATGGGAGCCGCACCGTTGGGGGGGAGTGGTTCTGGATCGGGAGGTGCCAGGTCGGCAGTCGGGGGCGATCCTGGCGCCGGGGGCGGGACATCGGCCATGGGCGGGAGCGTCTTGGGCTGGGGCGCCGAGGGCCCTGGTGGGGGCATGTCGGCCCTCGGCGGCAGCTCGGACGCGATGGGGGAAGGCGGCAGGGTGGTCCCCGGCGGAGGTGCTCCAGCTGGAGGTCATTCAAGCGTCGGTGGTTACTCGGCGAGTGGCGGCGCGCGGAGTGGCGGTGAGGGCGGTGAGGCCCTCGCTGGGAGTGCTGGCTCGTCCGTGGGGGCGAGCGCTGGCGAGGCGGGAGCCTTGGGCGTCGCGGGCTCGGGGCACGTTGGCGACGGAGGCGCTGGAGCGGCTGCGGGCGATGGGGGAGCGTCGAGCGGAGGCTCTGGGCCTTGCGATCTCTCCGAACCGCCGCCAGCCGTGGCTGATTGGGTCGAGGAGAGCTGGGGAGCGGAGGGTAGGAACAACATCACGAATAGCGCGAATTGGCTGTTCGATGCGGCGATGAAGGGTGGCGGTGAGATAAACGTCTGCGTGCGTTACGGCGCGACGACGCCCGTCACGCCCGAGATGCGTGACGCATGGGGCCCTGCGCTCGAGGCGCTCTTCAACACGTGGTTTGGCCTGCTCCACCCTTATGCCTGCTTCCCCTACGAACGGGTCAGCGTGAGGATCGCGGGCTGGGCCGTCAAACCGGGACAAGAGAGCTTGCTGCAGTGGTCCGATGGCACCGTGCCCGTCTACACGGAGGTCTCCGACGGCAGTGATCAGGCGCTCGGTGAACCCAAGTGCCCCGATAGCTGTGGCTTCTTCTTCCGGGAGAACTGGGACCACGTCTTCGCCGACTGTCCAGGGGGTCCCGAGAACCACTTCGACTACTCCCTCTGGCTGAACGACACCGGTCCCGCGGGAGCTGCCGCTCATGGCTCGAACTGGGGAATTCGCATGGGCGTTACCGACTTCATGAGGGACATCGAGTCCGGAAACACCTTCGTCGAGTGGCATGAGATAGGCCACGCCTTTGGGTTTTCGGATTACTACTCGTGGGCGGGCTCGACCCCCGAGGGCGGGTCGGTCATGATCGTGGGCTCTGGCGCGAGCTCCCCGTCGCTCGGCGATCAGTGGATGGTCCGTCGCTACTTCCGCGAAGCGCGGGAGCTCCGATACCCTTACGAATAATGGCTGCTGAACAGGTGAGCGCAGTTGTCGAACACGTCGACGACTGCGCGCGCCCGTTTGGGTGGGGACCTCGCGCCGAGCGCGGTCATGCCCGGGCGTGAGCCCTCGGTCTATCTGACCAAGGTCAGCAGACCGGGCCGGTAGGGCAGGTCGATGTACGCTGGGCTCTGGTTGGGATCACGCCCCTGATAGATCATCTGCAGATTGCAGGGGTCTATCTCCATCTTCTCGCTGGGATTCTCGCGCACCAGGTCGCCGTGGCTGATATCGTTCGTCCACTGCCCGCCAGGCCACGTGACGTTGTTACGGCCGGCGAAGGGCTGTTGCTCCGAGGAGGCGCCCTGCAGCGGCGTCCACTCACCGTCGAGGCTGTCGGCAGTCCAGGCGCGGAAGAAGCGCGTCCCATTGTTCTCGATGATCATCAGGTACTTGGTGCTGCCTTTGATCGAGTACACCTGGACGCCTTCGAAGATGACGCTCGTGGGCTGGTCCATGATCCGCGTGACGTTGCTGAACGCCCCTGGGAACTGGCCAATGGGCATGGACCCGCGATAGACGCCCCCTGCGTCGTCGTTGAAGAAGAGGTAGCAGTCCGAGTCGTCGCAGATGACGGTCTGGTCTATCGGTCCGGTGCCGCGGCCTCCAGTTGGATCGCCGTTGAGCAGTGGCTGGGTGGCGCTCCACGAGCTCGGATCGTCGGGAGTCCTGGACGTGGCGTACTTGAAGCCCCACTGGTACGCGAGCACCCAGGTGTCCTTCGGCGTAAAGTAGAAGATCGTCGGCGCTACCAGGCCGGGAATGTAGCGCTGCTCCGCGTCTGCCCACTGGTCGAAGCTGCTGAACGTCGAAACGAACCCGTTCCAGTTCCCGTCGGCGGTGGTGCCGTAGACGAGGTAATCACCGTCGTACTTGGTGACGGAGAAGTCCTTGAGCGACTTGGCGCCGGTGTTCTTCGGCTGTGCCAAAGGACCTGTCGAGGTCCACTGGAAGGTGCTCGGGAGCGGGCAGGTCACGCTCGCGCCGCCAGTCCCGCCATCCCCGGCGCCGCCACTTGCCTCGCCCGCAGCTCCCGCGTCGCCAGCCTCGCCCGCGCCGCCGCCCATGGAGGTTCCCCCCGCGGCTGAACCTCCGGTCCCCGTTCCACCGTTGCCCCCGGAAGCCGAACCACCAGCAGCCGTGCCGCCCGTGGGCTGCCCGCCCCCAGCAGCAGCGCCACCCGACGATTGTCCTCCGCTTTGTGGCGCAGCGCCTCCTGCCCAGCTGCCGCCCGTTGGAGTGCCCCCGCTTGCGGAGCCTCCCATGGCCACCGCGCCCCCCGAAGCCGAACCACCAGCAGCCGTGCCGCCCGTGGGCTGTCCGCCACTACTTGCACCACCCGACGAGTTGCCACCGGTGAGCGTACCTGTGCCGCCCACGGAGCTGCCGCCGCTGCTAGTCCCGCCGCTGAGCACCCCGCCACTGCCATCCGGGTTCGCCGTCGAGCCACCCGAACCGCCGGAGCTGTCGTCGTCTGAGCCGCAACCAACGAGCAGCGCGAGGAGCAACGTGGAGGAGCGGGCCCCGCGGAGCGCACTCGGAATGAATGAAGCAGCGGAGAGTGAGTGTCGATTCGTTTGCATGGCCTGGCAGCATCTATGACTGGGTGGTTGGGAGCCGTGGCTCCATACAACGACTCGTTTATCATGGAGATTCGTTCGGTGGTGGGGGACCCATTCCTCCCCTTGCCGTGGAATCTTTCCGTCTTTGTGAGAATCCGGGTTAACATCGAGGCCCGAGCTCCACGTCCCCGACGCCCGACGCCCGACTCCGTGGCTGCACTCTCGGCGGCCTGCTCGAAATGGCGACGTTGCTTTCCTAGTTCTGCCATGAGAATTGGGTTGCGCCTTGCAGTTCGGCCGGGGCGGCACGACACTCGGGTGTGCGTGCTCCAATCGTCACCGCGTAGCCAAGACGCTCTAGGCGGCGGACCAGGTTCGTGGTGACACGGCGTGCGTCAACAGCATCGAGATATGAACCTAGATTTCGCGCGCTCCCTCCATGAAAGGTTTGGATGGGCGGAGTTGGGGTTTTCGAGCGCATGGGGGGCCACTATCGTGGGTTGATCGGCCCCGTGGATAGACCTCCCCCTTTCCCCCACGGACGATATTCGGTTGTGGTGGGGTC
>JAEWRL010000060.1 GCA_023398955.1 Pseudomonadota bacterium | reverse complement strand
TCCGCACAATGGTGCTCCCGCAGATGCTGACGGCTGAGAACTGAAAGCTGATTGCCTGCACCAGTCGGCAACAGCCATCCAAGTCTTGCCAACCCCGCCATCAATCTGCCCGGTAAGGGACTAGAGCCAACGCGCAGCACGATTTGCACCACCTTCCCGTCTCAGAGCACCGCAAAACCTGGGGGCCGAGTATCCGTGTGTTGCACGTGGCCCCCATCTCAATGGAGTCGATGGCCGATGACACGTGAGTCGCTCAGCACTAATCTAGCCGGAGTGGTGCGTCGGCGCGCGGACAACGGCGAGAGCGGGTTGCTGCTCATCAGCGCCGTAGGCGGTGGTAATCCGCCGAGTTCCAGCGAGCGAGCTGGCGGGGCGTCCTGCGAGGGCGCATTGGCATTCAACATGAGGAGGCAATCGTGATTCCATCGCTCTTAGTGCACCGGGTGCCGCGAAAGGCCCTCGGCGCGGCTGCCAAGGTGGCGCTGTCTTCGCCGGGCATCTTGACTCGCCAGTTACGCCGGTCGGCGTTCAAGATGTTGGCGGTTCCAGCAGCGGGAGCGATAGGCGCTGGGGTGCTAGTTGGCGTTGGCGTGGGTCTGGTTTTGGCGCCCATGTCAGGCAAAGAGCTGCGTCAGGCTATCCGCAGCCGTCTGTCGTCTCGTGGGCGTGGGCACTCCTGAGAGGGCTGGCACGGCTGCCGATCCCGGATGACCGTCCCACCACGCCCCTCCGACGAGTCGGGCCTCGGCCGGTACCAGCGCGGTGAGGGCCGGTCGCTCGAGCCACCAGGTGGCTACGGGGTGGACCTACCACCGGGGCTGGGGCTACAAGGTTACCGGCAGCGCCTACCCGAGCGTTCGGAGAGCACGGCTACGCTTTCGCTGGTCCTTGGCGTCGCGAGTCTTGCCGGGGCGCTCGTCTGTTTGGGATGGCCCCTGGGAGTTGCGGCCATCGTGACTGGGACAATGGGCGTCGCAGGGAGCGGACGGGGAACACGCGCGCGCACGTTGGCCACTGCCGGGATCGTCACTGGGGTGCTCGGGTCTGTCGGAGGGTGGGGCCTGTACTTCTTCGCAGCTGTGTTCGATCTCACCCCCTAAGCCGACGACCTAATCGATTGGTGCTGTAATCTTCCTTGGCAAAAAAAGGCCTCCGCCGGATTACCCAGAGGTGACTCCGCTTGGTACGAATAGGGTACTCAGTGTGAAGAGAATGGTGCGAGGGTTCGTCCCATCCTCACCAGCCCGCCAGTAGCTCAGGAATGCTGGGCAGTTGTGCGACCAGTTCCAACGAGGAAATCGATGCGAAGACCGATAACCATCAAGGCCTTGAGTTCACTGGGCGCGATAGTATTCGCCTGCTCCATGAGCGGTCCTGCCTCTGCAGCGAACTCGAGTCAGACCGCCTACGTCCAGGGCAAAGCCCTCAAGTACCTCGGTACCGGGCTTCGCGAGTTCCTCTGGGTGGATATCTACAAGCTGAGCGCGTACTCCAAGAGCGGATCGTGCTCCGCCAGCGACATCATTGGTCGGGATGAGCCGAAAGCGCTGCGGCTGCGGTCAATGCGGGACATACCCATCGACAAGCTCAAGTCGAATCTCAAGGAGACCTTCGAGGAGAACCTTCCCACCGGCGATACCTCCAGCCTGAAGCAGCGGATCGATGCCTTCCTCGGCAGCTTCAAGAGCGACCTGAAGGAGGGAGTGACGGTCGAGATCATCTACGAGCCTGGCAAGGGGACCACGGTGAGTCAGGGCGGCAAAGCCTTTGGCCCCGCCACTCCGGGAAAGGATTTCGCTGAGCTCATCTGGCGCTCCTACTTCGGGCCCAAGACTTGCTGCTCCAGCGTGAAGTCGGCGATCCTCGAGAAGTGCGGCAAGTGAGCTAGCTGTCAGGTTCGCGGGCTTTGGCCCTGTCTCCACTGGTGTTGCCGATCGGATGGCTCCGCCTGCTGATCAGCAAGCAGTCGCAGCGTACCAAGTTGTCCTTCAGCCGTGCTTTTTGGTCCGGCGGGACGCTCCCAGGGCTGGGAGGTTCCGCCGTGCGTCCATTGCTTCACGGTGCGGCGTCACGGGCCGCGGCGGACTAGCACGGCGACGCCGCGTCTCTGCGGAACCTCATCGCGACCGCTGGCGCTAAGGAGCGTATTGCGCTCCCGAGCGCGGCTTTCCGTCGCGGGCTTCGTGGCTTGTCGCGGCGAGCGAGTCGTCAGAGGCCTGCGGAGATCCGCCGTCTGCAGTGGGCGGCGGAGCGCTCGTCGTAAGCGCCCGGTGCATGCATGTGGAGGCCGCGCGCCGCAGCCGGGAGGACGGTGTGGTGCCTCGGGAACCAATGTCGGCTGCCTGCGCCCGCGATGCAGCGGCTCTTGGCGTCTGCGAACTGGAAAATCCCTCGCGCTCTGCCACTCTTTGCAGAATGCGTTTCGTGCGTGAGGACCGCGCTGCCAGTGCCCGGCGAGGCCGGTGCTCGCGCTTTAGGATGATCCCTGCAACCCGCTTCGATGGAGTGATGGTCTCGAGACGGCTAGCGAAGCGCGCCTCCCTCGACTCCTTAATCGAACCAAGCGAATGCGTTTCGGACGACACGACTCGGTAAAACTGATATGCGCGTGAAAATAGTAAGCACAGCGAGGTATCTGCCCCCGCGGATAGAGACTTCCGTGGAGCTCGCCAAACACATCGGAGTATCGGTAGATTGGATCTACAAGCATACGGGCGTGCATCAACGCCACGTCTCAGAAGAGGGAATGGCGCAGATGGGCGCTCGTGCGGGCCGCGCCGCACTCGGCGATGGGCCACGTCCAGACCTCATCATCAATGCGTCCGGCGTACCGCAGCAGGTGCTCCCCGACAGCTCCGTGTACATCCAGGACGCGATGGGCTTCGAAGGGATCCCTTCGTTCAGCGTGCACGCGACCTGTCTCTCGTTTCCTGTGGCGCTCCACAACGCCTCCGCGCTCATTCACGCAGGTGCCTTCCGGCGTATCCTGGTCGTATCGAGCGAGCTCGGCACTCGCGGTAGGAACTTCAAGGAGCCGGAGAGCGCTTCGCTCTTCGCAGATGGGGCAGCTGCCGTAGTGGTGGAACCTACGCCCGAAGGCGAGGCGAGCGAGGTCCTAGCCTTCGAGATGAGCACCTGGCCGAAGGGGGCAGATTTGACGGAGGTCCGCGGCGGCGGGACAAGGAATCATCCCCACGATCCTACGACGCGACCCGAGCACAACCTTTTCCACATGGACGGTCCGGGGGTGTACCGGATGGCGTTGCGTCGAATCCCCCTCATCCTCGGGCGCATCTACAAGAGGGCGAACATTACGGTCAACGATGTCAAACTCCTGATCCTCCACCAGGCATCGGGGCCCGCCGTGGACGCAGCCGCTCGCTTCGGCTTCCGGCCGGAGAATGTGATCAAGCGGGTTCACGAGGAGGGCAATTGTGTCGCAGCCTCCATCCCCATGGTACTCGCTCATGCACATCGGGAGGGGCGTCTCCAGCGAGGGGATCTAGTCTTGCTCTTCGGTACGGGCGCAGGGCTGTCTGTGGCGGGCCTCTTGCTCAGGTGGTAGTTCAGAGTACCGACCCCCTCCCTCCGAACCGTACCTGCGGTTCTCCCGCATACGGCTCTCCGGTTGGTGGTTCACCCAGCTCGGGGTTGCGAGAGCGCTGCCCAGGCCGTGGCCATGAAGAAAAGCCCAAGCTCGCTGACGTAGGCATTCAGCCATCGCTGGTGGTCCTTGCCTTGCCCACGGCCTCGATGGTGGATTCTTCGACGCAGAATGCTTCGCAAGCGCATTCGAACCCAACCGTCGAGCGAGCCGAAAATGTTCGGGTGCGCGTGTTTGAAATACTCGAAGAAGCCACGCACCACCGGGTTCAGCAGGGCAACGGTGGTCGCCATGCTGTGCGCGTCGTTGCGTTTCGTAAGGAGTCGCACCTGGGGGGATAGCGCCAACCTGGGACCGAGTTCGGGCGCCCCAGAGGAACGGGCACGCTCGAGAGTCAAAGCGCGGCCCTGGCGCAGACGCTCGGCGGACAGAGCCGTCGCGGCACCGCGCCTGCGCCCGCGGGTATGAAGTCAGGCTCCGCACCATCTA
>JAEWRL010000232.1 GCA_023398955.1 Pseudomonadota bacterium | reverse complement strand
CAAGCCATCAGCGACTACCGCAACAAGAACCGAGTCGAAGCCGACTTCCGCACGATCAAGTCCGTGCTCAAGCTGCGTCCCACCTTCCATCGCACCGATCCGAAAATCAAAAGCCATGTGACGATCTGCATGCTGAGCCTGCTCGTCGAGCGGCTGATCGAGCAGCGCTTGCAGCGCGCCAGCGACAAATCTCGGACGCTCCCCCGCGCTGCCGCGGCCTTGCTCGAGGAGCTAGACGCGGTCCGCGTCGCCGCCGTGCGTATCGGCAGCCAGCAGTACCTGCTTCGCAACGAAGCCTCCGAGAGAGTCATGCGCCTGCTGCTCGCGGTCGACGCCAGCGACATCCTGGAGCAGTTCCCGACGCACACGCCAGCGGCCTCCGCGCAGGCGTAGATACCAGCTTCGGGCAAAAACCCCGGGAAACGGCGCGCTTGCGGTCCACTTTGGTCAACTTGGGGGGCACGGGCACGCATTCAGGGACAGGCCCTAGCCCGTCACGCCCTAGCCCGGCGTAGCCGGAACCAACGAAGCCTCCAGCGAGCGGTCCGTCACCAGCCATCAGCTCGGAGTCCGGAGCCCTGATCGCGGACGGCTGATTGCGGACAACCATGAGAGACGTGGGAAGGAATCCCGCGAAACTTGGCGAGGGTTGAACCGCTGTGGGACCTGCGAGAGCCGCTCGTCGGTCCATGTCCGGTCGCGCGTCGCCACTCGACAGGTGCTTGACGGAGTGGTCGGGCGGACCAGATTCTGAGCCTCTTCTTTCCTGCAGTATCCTCCCCTCCTGAGCCATGGCCAGCATGAACAAGCGACTCACCGACCTCGTCGGCAACACTCCCCTCGTCGCGCTCGACCGAATCTGTCCCAATCCAGCGGTCCGCCTCTTCGGCAAGCTGGAAGGACACAATCCAGGAGGCAGCGTCAAGGACAGGCCTGCGCTAAGCATGATCGAAGGGGCCGAGCGTCGCGGCCTGTTGCGCCCCGGCGTGCGCATCGTGGAACCGACCAGCGGTAACACTGGAATCGCACTGGCGATGATCGCCTGCGCGAAAGGGTATCAGCTGGAGCTAGTCATGCCCGAGAATGCCACTGCGGAGCGTGTGCAGACGATGCGCGCTTTCGGTGCCCTCGTCAGCCTGACGTCAGAGGCCGGAGGTATGGAGGGCGCCATCGACTTCGCGCGGGCACGAGTCGAGCAGGGGGGCTGCGTCATGCTCGATCAGTTCTCCAACCCAGACAACTGGCGGGCACACGAGCAGACTACCGGACCGGAGATCTGGCGTGACACCGGTGGCCAAGTCACCCACTTCGTTTCGTCGATGGGAACGACCGGCACGGCGATGGGTGTCGCGCGCTTCTTCGAGAAAGCTGCTCCGCACGTGGAGGTGATTGGTGTTCACCCCGCAGAGGGAGCCCAAATCCCCGGCATTCGCGCGTGGCCCGAGGCATACCAACCTCGCATTTACGAGCCGCAGCGTCTCGGTCGGATCCTCAGAGTCAGTCAGGGTGATGCCGAAAAGATGGCGCGGCGCCTGGCTCGCGAGGAGGGCGTGTTCGCTGGCGTTTCCAGCGGAGGTGCCACGTGGGCGGCGCTCCAGCTGACCACCGAAATTGAAGCGGGCGTAGTCGTCGTGATCATCTGTGATCGCGGTGATCGCTATCTGTCGAGCGGGCTCTTTGCGAGCGAGGAGGTTGGCGCGTGAAAGTGACTGTTACTCATCAGCAACCCATGGGCTTCGTGGCGCGAACGGAGCGCGGGGCTCACCTGCGACTCGATGGGACTCCGGAGCTTGGAGGTGACGACGCCTACCTTCGCCCGATGGAAGGCGTCCTCGCGTCGCTCGCAGCCTGCAGCGGAGTGGATGTCGCGATGATCCTCGGGAAGCAAAAGGAGCCCTTCGAGTCCCTGGAGATTGTCGTCGAGGGGACGCGTGCCGAGACGATCCCGAAGGTCTTCCGGAGCATCCACGTACAGTTTCGTATCGCGGGGAATGTCGCCGAAAACAAAGCGCGCCGCGCCGTCGAGCTGTCCATGGAAAAGTACTGCTCGGTGACACGTATGCTGTCGGCTTCGGTGAACGTCACTCACGAAGTAGTCCTGCGCGGCCCGCGTTGAGCATGCGGCGCGCCTCGCCAACGGCCCACATACCTGTCAGCCGACCGCCTGGGTTAGCACGGAGCTCGACGCGAGGCTTGGGCGCGGTAGAATCCTTCGGCCGGTGGGTGCGCGGTCCAAGGGCTGCGGGCGATTGCGACCGCGGCCAAAACGGTTTCCGGCACCCGTCCTGCTCGCCGGAAACTCATGTCCAAGCTCCCGTTACCGCTTGCCTCTCACGTCGGGAAACCCCGAGGGATTCCCAACTCGAGCGAGTCGGACGGCTTAAGCTTGGTGCAGATCGGGCAGGCTGCGCACAAGCACTGGCTCATTCTCCTTCTGACCACGATGAGCGTCGCGATCGTGATCGCCTTCTACGTCTTGGGCCAGACGAAGCTCCATCGTTCCACCATGACGATGCTCATCGACCCCGATCCGCCCCAGCCCCTCGGCAAGGACGTCGAGCGAGTCGTCGACTTCAGCGCCTATTGGTCGAACAAGGAGTACCACGCGACTCAGGTCCAAATCATTCAAAGCCGTCAGGTAGCGCTGGAAGTGGTAAGGCGGCTCAACCTCCATCGCGATCAGGGGTTCATCGAGAATCTGCCCAAGGGGCAGCAGCCGGCTCGGCCAGACGTCTCGGTGCAACGCGCCGCACGGGTTCTGCTGGAGCGTCTGTCGGTCAAGGTCCAGTCGGACACGCGTATCGTCGAGGTGTCATATGAGGACGCAGATCCGGAGCGAGCCCGCCGTGTCCTCGAAGCGCTCGCCGACACATACATACACCACAACCTGGACGAGCTCGCGGCCACGTCACAATCAGCCAGCGAGTGGCTGCGTGGGCAGCTCACGAAGCTGAAGGGCGAACTGGAGCGCAGCGAACTCGCGCTGCACGAGTACAAGAAGGATAAGCGCATCCTGTCCGTTTCGTTCGATGACCAAACGAACATGCTTCGCGACGAGATGGGTCAGTTGAATACTCGTATCACTACCCTACGGGCAGAGCGTGCAAGGCTCCAGAGCCGTCTCAAGACACTAGAGCAGATGGCACCTGAATCCATCGAGCGGCTGCCGGCGAGTGCGGTCTTGCACAATCCAATGCTTGAAACCCTTCGAGAAGACTACCTCAGCGCAGTCCGCGAACGCGACGAACTCGCCGCGTCGGGCAAGGGCGAGAACCACCCTCGAGCCCAGGCAGTGCGATCGAGGGTTAGCGGGCTGCAGGTAGCCTTGGTCGCCGAAATCGGTAACGTCACTCGTGGAACTGCTCAGGACCTCCGAGCGCTCGATGGCGAGCTCGCTCGAATCGAGGGGCTCTACGAAGGCGCCAAGCAACGGGCGCTCGACCTGAACCTGTTGGACATCGAGTTTCAGCGACTCGCACGCCTCAAGAAGAACAACGAGAAGCTATATTCGATGGTGCTCGAGCGTTCCAAGGAGACCGACCTCGCGGCTCTCATGCACGTCAACAACATTCGGGTCCTCGATGCTCCCTTGGATGGCACACCGGTTGGTCTGCGCGTCCCGTTACAGATCGGTTTTGGGGTTCTGGTAGGCCTGTTGATTGGCCTCGCAGCCGCGGTGGCCCGGGAGGCGCTCGATCGGACGGTGAAGAGCCCGTCGGACGTGGAGGAAGAGCTCGGTCTCACCGTGATCGGCGTTCTGCCGAAAGAGCGCGGCGAGATGGGTTCAGTGAGCACTCGGCGCCGCGGTTCGGCGAGCATCTCCGCGCCGACGAAGGTACCCGGTCCGCTGGAGCTCGCGGTCCACGAGGCGCCGCAGAGCGCGGTCGCCGAGGCTGCCCGTGCGCTACGCACCAACCTGCTGTTCATGTCGCCGGACCGCCCTCACCGCACCATACTAGTGACCAGTCCAGGTCCGGGCGATGGAAAGTCGACCGTAGCCTCGTGGATTGCGATTGCTATGGCGCAAGCGGGCCATCGTGTGCTGCTGCTCGATTGTGACTTGCGCCGTCCGCGGATTCATCAGCTCTTCAGCACGGAAGCCGCGTGCACGACTGCCGAGGCCATCCTGGATCGTTCGTTACTCGACAGGTCGGACCTGACAACGGAGGTCCCCAATCTCAGCTGCCTACCCGCACGCGGCCACGTCCCCAATCCAGCGGAGCTCCTCGGCAGTGCAAGCTTCAACGCGCTCCTCGCCGATCTCGAGAAACGATATGACCGCGTAGTGCTCGACAGCCCACCAGTCGGTGCCGTTACGGACGCAACCATCCTCTCGACCCGCGCCGATTGCACTGTGCTGGTTTTGAGAGCGATGCGCACGGCAAAGGAGCTGACCAAGCGCGCGGCCCTCGCCATTCGCAGCGTCGATGGCAATCTGGTGGGCGCGGTCATCAACGCCACAAGCCCCGATCGCGGATACCCCAACTACTATTACTACTATAGCGACCGTGCCCCAGCGCGCGATGATGCCGCGTAGGTGAGACGTCGCACCCTCCCAGCTCACCCATGGGTCACGTCCTTGCGTCCACTCCGATCGTACTCTGCCTCGTGCTGATCGTGGGGTTGGCTCGCAGGCATTTCTCTACGAACGAACGTCATTGGCTTTGGGCGTGCCTCCTGTTGCATATCGCCACCGCCATCTCCCACGTCTACATCGTCCGGAACCTCTACGGGACTGGCGACATGGACACCTACCATAGACTGGGAGTCATGTTCGCGGCGATGTTGCGGGACTCCCCGGTCGAAGTGTCGTGGTTGCTCGTCCAAGAGCTCTTCCAGCACCGTACGCCCCTCTTTCCACCCGAACTGGTTGGTGGGGCCACGGGATCCATGTTCGCGATCAGCACGTTCGTCGCCTTCCTCGCCAATGACTCACTGGTGGCGGCAAGCATCCTTGTTGGAGGATTTGCCTTCCTGGGAAAGCTCGCCACGTACCGGACCTTTCGGAGCGAGCTCGCTCCCGAGCATAGACCCGCTGCGCTGTTCGGTTGCCTCTTCATCCCATCAGTGGCCTTCTGGTCCAGCGGATTGCTCAAGGAGACGATCGCCGTGGGCGGACTGGGGCTCGCGGTATTTGGCGGCTATGCGCTCGCGACTCGCCACAGGTCCTGGCTGGGCCTCTCCCTCTTCATCGGCGGCACCACCGCCGTCGCTCTCGTCAAGGCGTACCTCCTCATGCCGTTCGGCATCGCTGCCGGCCTGTGGCTCTTCTTCGATGGACATCGTGCTCCACCGAGGCGGCGCCAACGCTCGCTCCGCGTCGGCGGGGCCGTCGTGGGCGTCGCGGTGGTGCTCAGCGCGTTCGTCGGCATCGGCCACCTGTTTCCCCGCTTCGATGTGACCTCGCTCGCCAGTGAGCTAGCACACCAACAGCGCCTGGTGGAACAGACGCGTGGGGGTTCCGACTACGCTTTCGATGAAGCCGGCGACGGCACGCTACGAGGCCATGCCTCGCAGGTCCCTTTCGCCCTCGCCACCGCGCTCTTCCGTCCCACACTGCTGGAAGCCTCGAACCCCCAAATCGTGCTGAACGCAGCGGAGACCTTCGTCACCACCCTCCTGCTACTCTGGGTCCTGCTCGCGGTAGGACCTCATCGCTGCTTGCGTCGCCTGCGGGAGCAACCGTTGCTGGTCTTCAGCCTTGCAATGGCTCTCGGCATCGCGCTCGGAGTCGGGATGGCCACGACGAACCTTGGCAGCCTCTCGCGGTATCGCGCGCCGATGATGCCCTTCTACGTGGTACCCCTGCTCGTGCTCGCTCGCGGCGTAAACCGCAGGAGTGGAGCACGCGCCCATGAACTCAGCTGGCGCAGCTGACAAAATGGCCCGCATCGCCCGAGTTCAGCCGGAACGAGCGCTCGACCCCATCACTTCGGGCTCACTCACGCGTGCACGCCGCCGTCGCGCTCAAAGCCGCCTCTTACGCGTCGGACTGATCGTCCTGGTCAGTGGGAGCGTCGGTGCGCTCGGCGCGGTCCACGACTGGGCATTGGTGGGAGCGGGTGCCGTGGCGCTGTCCTTGGGCACGTTTTGTGTCCTCACGCCCTTCGCAAAACCCGAGCAGCTCCCTTTGCCCGCTGTGGTGCTCCTCGGACTTGCCGCATACACGGCGCTGCAGTGCATCCCATTGCCGCTGGCCCTGCTGACACTCCTGGCACCGAACAACGCCGCGATATGGATTGACGCGAAGCGCCTCGTGGGCGAGACCGTCGCGTATGCGCCGATCAGCGTCGCCCCCAGCGGCTCGTATCGGGAGTGCTTGAAGTGGGCGATCTACGCGAGCACGCTCCTCGTCGCTGCGCGGGTTACGAGGCGCCGTGGGGCCCATTGGGTCCCGGAGCTCGTGGGTGTGACCGCCGTACTTTGCGCTTTGTCCATCCTCGGGCATGGTGTCTTCGACGCGCAGCGGTACCTTGGGCTGTATCGTCCCGTAGAAGCAGGCATCCCCTGGGCGTTGGGACCGCTGATGAACCCTAACAATCTCAGCGGGTACCTCAATGTCGGGATCTTCTGCCTGCTTGGCGTCGCGTTGTCGAGGCGCAGGCAGCGCTGGCGGGGGCTTGCCGTTCTCGGGGCAGGAACGTGCGTCGCGATTAGCGTCAGCTATGGGTCGCGGGCGGCCATCGCGACGCTCCTTGCAGGACTGGCCACGCTGGTCGTGCTCATCGCCCTCGGTGTCGGGCGCCGGTGGATGGCGCCCACGCAGCGTCTCCATCATCTTGGGCTCGTCGGGTCCGTCGCGTTGGCCGGCGCCGGGCTCGTGTTGGCGCTGGGGAGCAGTGCGCTTCTGCCTGAACTGATCCGGGAGAGCACCGCGAAGCTGAAGCTGTTCCCGTGGACATGGGACATGGTGCGCGACTTCCCCTGGTTCGGAGCTGGAAGGGGGAGCTTCGATACGGTCTTCCCGGCTTACGCGCAGGCGAATGCACATCTGCGGTTTCAGTACTCGGAGAATTTCCTCACCCAATGGATGACCGAGTGGGGGGTCCCCGTCACGGTCGTCGCCATGGCAACCCTTGCGCGGGCCTATTGGAAGGTTCTCTGGACCTCCGAGCTTCGCGCCATCGAGCTATCCTCGGCTCTGGGGCTGGCGGTACTCTTCGCTCAGAACCTCCTCGACATCGCCCTCGAGGTGCCCGCGGTCGGCATCATGGTGTCAGCCCTGCTTGGCGGTCTCTGGTCGCCAGCGCAGATCGATCATCGCCCGGCGGGAGAGTCGTGGCACTCACCGACAGGCGGCGCGCCCCCCGTGCGGCTCGCCGGTGAGCGCGACGGCACTCGGTCCGGGCAGCTCGCGGCATGTGCGCTGCTGCTCGCCGCCTTTCCGCTGCTCTGGGTGATCCCTTCGACGCTTTCCGTGCCGGACGAAGAACGCCGGAGGCTCCGAGCCACGCTGCTCGATCCGCATCATGACCCGCACGCTCTGCTCGACCAGACAGCACGCCTCGTGACCAGCTACCCAGCGGATCCCTACTTTGCGCTCGTGGGAGCCCACCTCACCGTGGCGACTGGCACGGGTGACGGGCTCCGGTGGGCAGGTCAGGCCATCCGACGAGCGCCAGACTCCGGGCATGGGTACCTCGCGCTCGCCAGGCTACTTCACGGTCGAGGGGTCACCGGCCAGGGCCTACGGATGGTGGCGATGGCGATAGAGCGGACACCTGCGCTGACTCCCTCGGCGGCGGAGTTTGTGCTTTCGGTGACGCGGGATCCGCGACGGCTCAGGCGCGCCGCCCCGGGAGGACCGCGAGGCTTGGCCTTCCTGGTGGCCCTGGCGAAGGACCGTTCGATCGCCCGTGACTACGACCTGAGGTTAGAGTTGCTCGAGACCGCTGTAGCTGGAGACCATGCTGGCGAATCCCGCCCCCGCCTCGCGCTGCTGCACACGTTGACGGCATGTTTGGAGGACGGGACTTCGGTCTGCCAGGGCAGAGGGCGCGCAGCACGTGTGGCTCGCGCGCGAGCCCTCATTACCCTGCTGAAGCGGTCATCCGACACGGCAGCATGGACCGTCCTCGCGGAGGCAAAGCTTCTCTTGCTAGAGGGCGAGGGAACACAGGCCTTCACCCTCCTGACCGAGGGTTGCGCCGAGTCCGCGGAGGCACTCGATTGCCAAGCGCTCCGCCTGCGTGCCGTTCCCGCAGAGAGCAGCGCGCGCGCCATCGAGTCGGCAGTCGACGATTATCTTCATCTTGCATGCGCCAGCGCGACACCCTGCGTGCAGCCGCTGGTCACTGTAGCGGAGCTGTTCGCTTCACACAGGCTCTGGGAACGGGCAGCCGACTTTTTCTCCCGGGCAGCTGCGTTATCGTGCTCTGCCGCCCTCTGGGTACGTGCGGCAGAGGCGGCGAATCGCGCCGGGAACACAACCCGCGCACTGTCGGCGCTGCGGCGCGCCGAGGAATTGCGTCGCTAGCGCCCAGCCGGCCTGTTCCCGCTTCCAATTTCTCTGCGAGCTCGCCCTCGCCCGAAACTCGCACTTGCGCCCGGCTGGGTAGCGTCCCAAGTTATTCTCGTGTTTTCCGACCGGAGAAGTGCGTGAATACCCAGCTGGTGATTACGGCAAACCGAACGAAGGACGGGCGAACTGTCTACCTTGGTCCCGATCGGGAGTGGGTGGATGATTTCAGCCGGGCACAGGTGCTCCAGGACACCGGGCTGCGTGACGACCTGCTCGCATGGGCGAGGAGTGAGGAGGCAGCTGTGTGCGATCCCTACGCCACTGCAGTGCAGACCGCAGCCGGTGGTCCCGATGCGCTGACCACCCGCGAACGCATTCGTGCTCACGTGCCTGAATGGATCACTGAGCGCTATGCGGGGGCGCGTGCGGCAGCATCGGTCCAGCGCACGGCGCGCGCACAGCACCCTCCCTCCGTGTACCGTTACGACGAGCTAGACCAGCGGCTGGTGCGAGAGCGCGCCGCCCAGTTCCGGGATCAAGTCCGGCGTCGGCTCAGTGGCGAGATCACGGAGGCCGAGTTCAAGCCGCTGCGCTTGCAGAACGGCCTTTACATGCAGCTGCACGCCTACATGCTGCGCATCGCGGTGCCTTACGGACAGCTCAGCAGCCGGCAGCTCTACCGCCTGGCGGACATCACCAGGAAGTACGACCTGGGTTACGGGCATTTCACGACTCGACAGAACATCCAACTCAATTGGATCGCGCTCGAGGATGTGCCGAGCATCCTCGACGAGCTCGCCGAGGTGGAGATGCACGCGATACAGACAAGCGGCAACTGCGTGCGAAACGTCACCTCTGACCCGTTTGCGGGGGTCGCGAGAGACGAGATCGAGGATCCGCGTCCCTACGCCGAGCTGCTGCGGCAGTGGTCCACCTTTCACCCCGAATTCGCCCACCTTCCGCGCAAATTCAAGATCGCGATAACGGGGGCCGCCGAGGACCGCGCTGCGATACGCCTGCACGACATCGGGCTGCGGCTCGTGCGGAGCGATCGCGGCGAGGTGGGCTTCGAAGTGATCGCTGGCGGCGGACTGGGACGGTCCCCTTACGTCGGTCCGACAATCCGTGAGTTTCTCCCGAAGCCCCACCTGCTCTCCTACTGCGAGGCCATTCTGCGCGTCTACAACCGGTATGGTCGGCGCGACAACAAGTTCAAGGCACGAATCAAGGTGCTCGTCGATGCTCTTGGCCCTCCAGAGTTTGCCAGGAAGGTGGAGGAGGAGTGGGAGAAGCTGAAAGATGGTCCGCTTCATCTCGAAAGCCGAGACATCGAGAAGATGAAGGAGCACTTCATCGAACCCCGCTACGAGAAGCTTGCCGCCAGCGAAACGGCGGTGCAAGCGGCGCTCCTATCCAAGAACCGGGAGTTCGCGCAGTGGGTGAGGAGCAACGTGTTCCCACATCGCGTGCCTGGCTACAGCATCGTCGCCCTCCCTCTGAAGAACACTGAGCTCCCTCCCGGAGATCTGTCCGCGGCACGCATGGACGAGGTAGCGTCCATCGCCGACCAGTTTGGCTTCGGGCGCCTCGTTGTCACGCACCGGCAGAACCTCGTACTGCCGGACGTCGAAACGCGCGTTCTTTGCCAGCTCTGGGAGAGTCTCACACCGCTGGGGCTTACCCATCCTAACATGAACTCCGTGACGGACGTCATCACGTGTCCGGGCCTGGACTACTGCGCCTTGGCAAACGCGCGCAGCATTCCGGTGGCCGAGGAGTTGATTCGCGCCTTCCAAGACGTCGAGGCGGTTCACGACCTGTCTCGAGTGACAATCAACCTGAGTGGATGTATCAATGCGTGCGGCCACCATCACGTAGGCAACATCGGAATACTCGGCATCGACAAGCGCGGCGTCGAGTACTACCAGCTGATGCTTGGCGGTTCGTCGAGCGACGATGCCTCCCTGGGGCGTGCCCTGGGCCCCGCGCTGCCTAGGGAGCGCATCATCGATGCCGTCAAGGCAGTGCTCCGAACCTACGTGGAGCAGCGCACGAGCCCCGCCGAGCGCTTCATCGAGACCTATCGCCGGATCGGCGCTGCACCTTTCGCGGAGAGCGTTTATGGTAGTCATTAGAAATGGACAAGCGTGCGAGCTCGATGAACCCGTCGTCATTGGCGATGAGACCATGCCCCGAGAGGGAGCCGTCGTCGTCTCGGGCCGCAGGTGGCTCGAGGAAGACGCGGGGCTGGCGAGGCGCGGAAACGTCGGGTTGCGGCTTGCCCCGGACTTCGACGTCGAGCTTCTCGAGGGGAAGCTCGATGGGGTGGAGCTGATCGAGATCGAATTCCCTCGCTTCTCCGACGGGCGTGGGTACTCGCTGGCGCGGCTCTTGCGCGAGCGGCTTCTCTATCCTGGTGAGCTTCGCGCGGTGGGTGACGTTCTGCCCGATCAACTGCGCTACATGTCGCGCTGCGGGTTCGACTCCTTCGCTCTCAAACCCGGCAAACGCGTCGACACCGCCCTCAAGGCGCTGGGGCACCTCTCGGCGACCTACCAACCAGCCACTGACGGCGCGCGTCCGCACTGGCGGACCTAGCGCCCGAGCCGGCGTCCGGGGCACCTCGCGCGCGAAGGTGAAGTGACGGCGGGGCCGAAAGCAGGCGCGAGGCCTGTCGTTTCGGGCGAAGTCCCCGTTCAACACTTGCTGTTCGCGGTGCCCCGAGGACGCCCCCCCGAGCGCGCCTTGCCCAGGGTCCAGGCTGCTCGTATACGGCTCTCATGAGTCGCATCTACGGTTCCCTTCCCCCCAAAGGAACGAAGCTTGGGCTTGCCTTCTCCGGCGGCCTGGATACCCGAGCCGCTGTCGCCTGGCTCGAGGAGCGCGGTTTGGAGGTGTACTGCTACACCGCTGATTTGGCGCAGCCCGACGAGGAGAACCCCGCCGCCATTCCCCCCGTCGCAATGCAGCACGGTGCAGCCAAGGCGTCCCTGATAGATTGCCGGGAGGCGATGGCGAGGGAGGGCGTCATCGCGATCCAGTGCGGTGCCTTTCATCTGGGCACCGCCGGCAAGAAGTACTTCAACACGACGCCCTTGGGACGTGCCGTCACGACCACCGCCATCATCCGCGCGATGCGGGAAGACGACGTTCACGTCTTCGGCGACGGCAGCACCTACAAGGGAAACGACATCCAGCGATTCTATCGCTACGGGATCCTGACGAACCCAAAGCTCAAGATCTACAAGCCTTGGCTCGACCGGGAGTTCGTGGAGGCTTTCGGCGGTCGCAAGGAAATGAGCGAGTATTTGGAGCGCAAGGGGCTGCCCTTCACGACCAGCACGGAGAAGGCCTACAGCACCGATTCGAACGTGCTAGGTGCCACCCACGAAGCAAAGGATCTGGAATACCTGGACAAGGGCATGCACATCGTCAGGCCCATCATGGGTGTCGCTCATTGGGACAGCGGCGTAGTCGTCCAGCCAGAACAGGTCACCGTGGAGTTCGAACGTGGTGTGCCTGTCGCCATCAACGGGAAGCGGTTCGACACGCTCATCGATCTGATGCTGGAAGCCAATCGGGTCGGTGGCAGGCACGGGCTGGGGATGAGCGACCAAATCGAGAACCGGGTTATCGACGCCAAGAGCCGCGGCATCTACGAGGCGCCCGGAATGGCGCTCCTGCACGTCGTATATGAGCGCCTGGTCTCCGCAATCCACAACGAGAACACGCTGGATCAGTACTTCGTCCTGGGGCGGCGCCTCGGACGGCTGCTTTACGAGGGAAGGTGGTTCGACCCGGAAGGAATGCTGCTCAAGGATGCCCTCACACGGTGGATTGCACCCAGCGTGACTGGTTCCGTCTCGCTGGAGCTCCGGCGCGGTGACGACTATTCCCTCCTCGACACAAAGGCCGAGTACATGAGCTATGACGCCGAGAAGCTCAGCATGGAGAGGGTCGCCGATCCCGCCTTCTCTCCGGAGCACCGAATCGGCGCATTGGAGATGCAAAACCTCAACGTCACGGACAACCGAGCCTTTCTGGCACACCACGTCAACTCGGTGGCGCGGTTGGCCAGCGGCGGCAGCCCGAGAGTTGCTGAGCTCGGACCCGCTGGCGGGACGCTGCCTGATATCCTCGGAGATGAGTAGCGAGGATTCGCGCAGCGTGGCCTAGTTACTTCTTTGGGAAGGCTCGCTCGAGTTCGATCACCATTTCTGGCTCCGAGCCATCCACCAGAAGCTTGCGTGGCTTGTATGCATGGCGAAGTATCGTAAACGTATACTTCGCTCGCGGCTCCACCTCCGTCTGGGCTGTGCCGATGCCGACCCGCCTCCCGCGGTGATTGTAGATGTCCGCGTCGTCCGGTACCGTTCGGATCGTCACGGTGGCCACGCCCGCCCGGGGCGGCGTCCCTGAACTCTCGCGCCGTTGGCTGTCGGTTGCCGCAGCGGCACTGGTCCCCTCCGGGGCGAGCTCTTCAGCACCGTGCTCGGGTTCCTGCTGTGGGCCCTTCAGGGCGGACGCGAAAGCTCCCGGAAGCCTGTCGTCTGCGGTGCCATTCTCAGTCGGTGACGCTCTTCCCGAGGCTGTTCGACCATCGGCGGGCATGTCCTGGGACGGGATGGCCTCGCCTGCAGCCGGTGGGGGTTCTGCGGCGACGCCGGTGCCCCCTCGACCTTCTTCATCTGTGACCGAGGCCCATGCCATCCAGACCGCCGCACCGAGAACGCCGAGGGCAGCGAGCACCGCGACGACGCTCCCTGCACGGCGAGGCTTCGGCGCCGTAACCAGCGCATCGAGGGCGCTGGTTTCCGTTGGGCGGAACGTGGCAACCACCTCCCCCTCGGCTCCACTCGCCGCATTGGAGCCATTCTTCGCCGGCTCCGCGAAGTCGATGTTCGCGGCTGTGGCACCCGGTGCCTCCTGGGGAGGTCCAACGTCGTCCGGTCCAGGCTCCGGCTCCGCCCGCTGTTCCGCGCCAGGACGGGATGCCTCCGCCGGTTCACCGGATGTCGAAGGAATGGCAGCGTTGAGGGAGCTCGTCTCTCGTTCCCCCCCAACCCCGTCGAATGGCCGTGATGGCCCCGCGTCTCCCTGCTCGGAAGCAGCAGACAACAGAGACTCCGTCGGAGCCTCGCCGGCTGGCGACGCTTCCAGGGGTGCCGCGTCAGACTCGGTTGAGGGAGCCTCGGAATGACCCGACGGGAGCGCGGCGACCGCTGGCTGCTCCGAGACGGGCGCCCCAACGCTGGATGGTGCGGGCGCTTGCGACACCGCCTCGCCGGCCGTTGTGCGGCTCCGGTCTTCTGATGGCGGCGCGACCTCGGCCTCCTCCAGCGTCGCGTCGTTGGCGGTCAAGCTGGCTTGCGCGACCTCCGCGGTACCTGAAGCCGCGGCAGGCAGCTCGAGCCCGCGCCCAACCACTGCCGCACTTGCCGCCTGCTCCACCTGCTCGGGCCCGCCCGCAACGGCGACCGCGCTTGCTGCCGGCTCCGCCTGCTCGACCACACCCGCCTGCGTGCCCTCCGTGAGCACCTCGTTCGCCTCGAGCCGTGATGCGACCGGCGGGTCGCCAGTGCCCCGACCTGCAGGAGCCGCCGGGACCCCGGATGGAAGCGGCGTTGTCCACGACTGACGCCCCACCGCCAACGCGACAGCTGCCGAAGGCGGTGTGCTTCCGGGCTTCGCAGTGCTTGCCCGCGGGACTGTTAGCGAACCTGCAGCGGGCGCGACACTGGGTGGCGTCGAGCGAGGGATTGCCGGGAGTCCTAGCTTCGCCGCCGGTGCCGTGCCCAGCGGGCGCTCACTGGCGCCGAGAGCCGAGCCGCCTTGGAGTGCGGACCGATCCGGAGGCCGCGAGCCGCCCGGACCAGTGGACACCCGCGGTGCCGGCGCGATGCTGGCACTGATGGACACCGCTGGCGGGGTAACCGTGGTGGTGGCAACCTCAGGAACGTCATCATCCCACGCAAGGTCGGCGTTACCCTTCTCCGACATGGGCGGCACGGAGGGGCTCGGTGGTGGATGCGACTGCCTCTCAGTCATTGCGATTCAGTACCCGCCGTTCGGGTTGGTGCGCAAGTCCCAGAGACCATTGCGGCAGTTTGGGACGACGCCACCAGCCGTCGACCCGACCGGTTCCCGCCTGGGCCAAGCGCGCAGCCGGGCTGCGGACCCATCAATGGCGTCTGGCGGGAAAGCTTTACCCGCACTTCACCCTGCCCGAGCACGGCACCGGCGCTGCCCGAGCACGGCACCGGCGTCATCGAATGCGCGCAGCTCGAATGGAGTCCTCTGGGAGGAACGAGAGTCCATCGAAGGTCTGGAGCTCAATCGTTGGACACGCGGCACGCGCCCGTTGGGCAGTTCTCGATCGTACACTTCGCCCCGGCCGCACAGGTGATCGCGCAGCCGCCACCCGAGCAGCTCCCGATGGAACACGTGGCCCCAGCAGGGCAATCGATGCGACAACCTCCGGCGTCGCAATTCG
The DNA here is from genome assembly GCA_023398955.1 of Pseudomonadota bacterium. Lineage (GTDB taxonomy): Bacteria > Myxococcota_A > Polyangia > Polyangiales > Polyangiaceae > JAEWRL01. The sequence goes on along the minus strand of JAEWRL010000232.1, from coordinate 26,669 downwards.
CGATCTCGCAGGCCACTCCCCGCGCGCACGCCAACGAACACCCTCCGCCACTGCAGTCCTCGATTGCACAGGATGACCCATCGGAGCAGGTCATGTCACAGTTTCCACCGCACTCGCCGATCCTGCACTCGGAGCCGAGTCCACAGATGGTCGTGCAACCGCCCCGAGTGCAATCAAGCGCGCAAGTCGAGAGGCTGTGGCACGTCGTCGAGCAGCCGCCTCCGCAACGGAGGTCACACTCGGCGCCCGCGCTGCAGAAATAGTCACATGCCCCGGCACAATCGAGGGTGCAGGTCGCCGACTCACACGAGCCATCGCAATCAGCGGTTGGACACGAGAGATCGCAGGTGGACTGCTGTTGGCAATCGACGGAACAGGAATCACCCAGGGGGACCTCACAGGTGAGGTCGCACACTTCAGAGGGTCCACAGCTGCAATCCCCACCAGGACAAACGAGAGCTCCGGGGCCACCCGCTTCAGTACCCGCGGCGCCGTTGCCGCCTTGTTCCCCGCTCCCACCACCGATGGCGCCCGCTGCGCCTCCCAATGAGGCGGCCCCCGATGTACCGCCCGCAGTGCTTCCCGAGCTGCCCGCCGCCGCAGTGCTGCTCCCACCTTGCCCGCTTCCCGAGTCCCCGCCCGGCGCCGTTCCAGCGCCACCGGCGGCGGCGACTCCACCGGCACCATCCGAAGACAATGGAGCGCCAGCCCCACCGCCGTTCACTGCCTCATTGCTGCCGGTCCCGGCCTCCCCCTCCTCGTCTCCGAGAACGTCGGACCCCGATTGGCCACCGCCGGATGGAATCCCGCCCGTTCCACCGCCGACATTTTCCACCCGACCCGCGCTGCCCGCCGCGCTCGGAGGCGTCTCCGCGCTCCGAGACCCGGCTTCGCCTCCTTCTTCCCCGGCAGGAGGCTGTAGTCCAGCGTGGCCCCCGGAGCCCGTCACCTGGCCACCCTCGCCCAACGAGGAAGCCCCCGCATCGGTGGAGGCAGCCCCACCCAGCCCTTGGCCCCGCTCACCGTCCCCACCGCCGTCGCATGCAGCCACGAGCACGATGAAAAGCAGCGACGTGGACCCCGTTCCCAAAACACGATGCGATAGTCTCAAGCCTCTTTTCCCTTCTTCTTCGATTCAGTCCTAGGCAATCCAGCGTGCCCTTCGCTGGCGCGGCTCGGAAGACCTGCGCACAGATCGGCACGCATGAGATCGGCCACTGTGCCGAGGACAAGCGGCCAGAACCCGTCGTGGCGCACCGTTAGGCGCCACGACGGGCGTGCCGTCCTCACTCCGTCTCGTAGGAAACGACGCTGGGCTGGTACGCAGTGCCGCTCGTCACGGCACAGAAGCCGAAGCGCGCAGCAGCGCCAGGAAGCACCGACTCGTTGTAGTCTGCCGCCCGGATCGTCACGACCCCGGGCGAGCTATCGGACGTCACACCATCCCAGAGGTTGTTGATGGTCGCCTGCGGCACGTCGACATCGACCGACCAGTCGACGATCTCCGCATCGCCCTGATTCGTCAGGACGACCTCGCTGCAGTACCCGCTACCCCAGTCGGACATCATGGCGAGCGCGACCGTGACGGACGAGCCTCCACCGGTGCCACCGGTGCCAGGGCTTCCGCCCGCGCTGGTGGTTCCGCCACTGCTAGGAGTCCCGCCCGCACCGGGGCTTCCGCCAGTCCCGACAGGGTCATCACCGCCCTGCGCCACGACTCCAATGATCGCTGGTTCGTGGTCGGGACCGGTCGTGACGGCACAGTAGCCAAAGCTCGTGGTCCCGCCGGGGGGGATCAACGCATTGTAGCCGAGGGATGCGACATTGACGGACTCTGCGCCAACTTGCCCAACCCCATTCCAGACGTTGTTCACTCTTGCGTCGGGCGTGGCGAGTTCGACCTCCCACGCGGTCACGTCACTGCTTGCCGTATTCTCCAGAACGACCTCCGCGCAGTACCCAGCGCCCCAGTCAGTAGTGACGGTCAGCTCCACGAGGAGGGGCGACTCCGGCTCACTGAATCCACCCCCCGAGCCGCCTTGCCCCACGCCGGCCGTCCCTGCCGTCCCTACTCCAGCGACGCCTGCCGTCCCTACTCCGGCGCCGCCTGCCGTCCCTACTCCAGCGACGCCTGCCGTCCCTACTCCGGCGCCGCCTGCCGTCCCTACTCCAGCGACGCCTGCCGTCCCTACTCCAGCGACGCCTGCCGTCCCTACTCCAGCGACGCCTGCCGTCCCTACTCCGGCACCGCCTGCCGTCCCTGCTCCTGAGGCGCCTGCGGTTCCAGACGCGCCACCAGCGCCAGGATCGCCGCCCTGCACGGAAATCGAGGTGAGAGTTGGCAGAGGCTCATTCCCGCTCTTCGCTCCGCAGAAACCAAATTCCGTCACAGCACCCCCAGGAATCAGCGTGTTGTAGGGGAAAGGTGTCACGGTGGTGACCGTACCGGCTTGGCTAGCCCGCCCTTTCCAAACGTCGCGGATAGTGCCGCTGTTCGCGTCCACGGACACGCTCCACGAGGTAATCTCCGAGCTTCCGTGGTTCTCGATCTCCACCTCGGCGCAGTAACCCGTTGGCCACTCGTCGGTGAGCCGAAGGGTTGCCTCCGCTGACCCGCCAACGAGCGCCGCGCGACTGGTGGCCGTTTTGTTGTCGCTCTCGATGCCCGAACAGGCGGCGTAAGCGAGAGTTGCTCCCAACAGATAAGCGATTCCTAGACTTCTCACAATGAACCCTCCAGGTTTGATGAGGCCCCCAACGCTACGGGGTTTCCCTACCACGATCAACCATGTAGGGATGCGCGGCAGGGGAACGCCTAAACATTGTAGCAGCAACGGAATAGCATGACACCGTCAGCGTGTTGACTCACTGACGAATGGGCGAGAACAGGCACTTTCCCGGATGGCGCGCTCGCCCTTCGACTCCCTGGTGGAACCTACCAGGCGCCCCACGGCCGGTTCCGAGCACCTGTGTACCCCTATGCTTGAGGCATGCATGCAGCCGATGGAAGATGCTACCGCGCCGCTCGCAGAAGCGGCACTCCCCCGACCGGAGGTATCTGGATGTTCGAGACGGCCGAGCTGGACCTGAAGCTAAGCAAGTCGGAATTCGCGCGGCAAGAGCCGGAAACACGCACGGAGCTGCTTCAACTCCAACGCGACCTGAACCGCCTCAGAATACCCGCCATCGTGCTCATCCACGGCATGGACGGTTCCGGACGCGGAGACGTCCTGAACCGCCTCCACGAGTGGCTCGATGCTCGATACCTGCTGGTTTATGCGCCCGGGGATCCCAGCGAGGAGGAGAGCCAACGCCCCGAGTACTGGCGGCACTGGATGCACTTGCCCGCCCGGGGGCAGATTGGGCTCTGTCTGGGATCCTGGTATTCGCCTGCCATGGCGGCGCGCGCCTACGGCGCGTGGAGTGACGACCGCCTCGACGCCGCAATGGCTCGGGCTCGAAGGTTCGAGCAGGCTCTCGTGGACGACGGCATGCTCGTGATCAAGTTGTGGCTGCACTTGACGAAGAAGCAGCAGAAGCGGCGCTTCAGGCGAATCGAGGGCACCCCACACCCACGGTGGCCAGTCACGCAGACTGACTGGAAGCACCACGCTCTCTACGGAGAGTTCCGCAAGGTCGCCTCCCGTGTTATCCGCACGACGAGCACGGCGGGGGCACCTTGGACCGTGATCGAAGCTGGCGACTGGCGCTACCGTGACATTGCTGTCGTGAAGCACCTGATACAGAGGGTTCGCCAACGGGTTTCGGAAGCGGAACGAGCAACCGGGGCCGGCGCATCGTCAGCGGCCCGCGAGGACGCCGATCAAGACTCGCCCAGCGTTCCCACTTGGAGCGGACGGACCGACGCTTTCACGGAGCGGACCATCCTCGACACGCTCGATCTCGGCTTGGCGCTCAACCGTCAGACCTACGAAGAGCGACTCGCGGCAGGCCAAGCGCGCCTCAACCGACTCGCACACAAGGTGGCGCGCAAGCCCTTGGGGGTCGTCGTCGTGTTCCAGGGCTGGGATGCGGCCGGCAAGGGCGGTGCCATCCGTCGCGTCGCACAGGCGCTCGACGCTCGGGACTGTCGGATCGTCCCTGTAGCAGCGCCCACGGACGAGGAGCGGGCGCACCATTACCTTTGGAGGTTCTGGCGGCACCTACCACGCCTTGGAAAGACCACGCTGTTCGACCGCAGCTGGTACGGTCGCGTCCTGGTCGAACGTGTCGAACGGTACGCCACGACGGCTGAGTGGCAGCGCGCATTTCACGAGATAAACGACTTCGAAGAGCAGCTCGTCGGGTTTGGCATCGTCGTCGTCAAATTCTGGCTTCACATCAGCAAGGATGAGCAGCTTCGGCGCTTTCAGCAACGCGAGTCAACGCCGTGGAAGCGCCACAAGATCACGGAAGAAGACTATCGAAACCGTGAGCGTTGGTCCGACTACGAGGTTGCGGTCAGCGAGATGATTGGACACACCAGCACGGAGTACGCTCCATGGACGCTCGTAGAAGGGAATGATAAACCATTTGCGCGCGTCAAGGTGCTCGAAACGCTCTGCGGCGCCGTGGAGAAAGCGCTCGCCGCCCACGCATCTCGCTAGCGCTGGACCGGGGTTCGTTGCTCAGGCTGCACGAGCCATGTGGATCTTCTCTGCCTGACCCGCGCGGAAGAAGCGGCGCAGCTGTCGTGCTGCATCTGGCCGCGGGCCGCGACCGAAGAGGGCTGCAGTATATCGAGCCGCAAGGCGATTTGCCAATCGATACCGGGCTCCGCTTTCGCACTGCGCCGACTCGAGGAATCTCACCCGGGAGAAGAGCCTCTGATGCAGGTCCGGCGCTTGTGGATGTTGCGTGAATGGGCACGCGAACATCAGATACTTGTCGACTTCGGCCTGCATCTCCAGTTCGAGGTGGGTGGTGGGCAATCGCATTCGCACACGTTCCAGGAGGAGAACGAAGTGGCTAACCCCCTCGATGACCTGCGCCCACAAGTCGGCGCCAGGTCCCGCGACATCCAGCGCTTCGAGATCGGTGTTCTGTAGCTCTTCGGCGGCTTTCGGCAGCACCAGTCGGATTTCGAGAACCTCCTTCGACGACCGGAGTAGCAGCGTCTCTCGTTCATTCGATTCCGAGAAACAAGCGAAATCGTCAATATTCACCCACGGTTCGACTCCGTAGAATGCCTGCAGCCGAACCTGCAGTGGACGCAGGGTGAGCGCTGCCATCAGTGCACCGCGCCATCGCCGCGCCTGGGGAGGATCCCAGCAGCTCCGAGCTGCTCGGCGAGGAGCTCGGATCCCGTCCTGAGCCAGCGTTCGTAGAGGTCCAGCAGGCTGGACTGGTGACCTCCCTTTCTGCCGGGAAGACCCCACGCTACGCCCTCGACGAGCATGCGGAAGGATTCGAAGTTGGCCGCGAGCTCGTGGAACAGATCCGTGGTGTCCCCGGGCTCCTCGGGGGTGATTCGGAACCAGGATAGCGCCTGGCGAGCGCCCCAATACGCCTGGGCGCCGAGCTGCGTCACGTATTCTTGGGTGACTCCCCTCCGCTCGAAATGCTCACCGAAGAAACCGCTGAGGTAGAGAACCACGTCACCGAGCCTTCGAAGCCGCTCGAACGATTCCGGAGAACGCTCACGAAGCGCGTCGTGGAGGAGAAGCGTCAACGGCCGTTCCAGACTCGAACCCTCGTAGTGTCGAGGATCGCTGAAGTCGGCGAGCAAGGCAGCGACGTAGGTCGTTGCAGTTTCGGTGGTGTCGAGGCGACGACTGGCACGCACGTCGTCCACGACCCGGCGGAAGAAATGCCCAACATCCGTGCAGAGAGCGATGTCGACTTGGCTCGAGCGGGTACCTGTCACGCGATGCTCCTTTCGCTGAAGTAAGGCGGCATGCCACCGTCTATTCTGGTTTCCCCTCCGGACTTTGGGTAGCGGGCGAGGCGTCTGGCACTCGCGACAGACGTTCGCACCCGGGCGGGAAGCACACCGTAAGGCCTCTTGCCTCCGCAGTGAGACGCACGCGCCAGAACTCCGCGTTCGCGGCGCATCCGCACACCTTCAGGTCCAATCAGCGTGCCGAGACGAGGCGCAGTCGCCACAGATGCTAGGGTGCTCCCTTGCGCGGTTTCCGTTCCATTTCGGCGGAATGACAGTTCACTTGCTACACGCTTGCGGGAGTGTCCGAGATGAACACCGCCGGCAATGCTTCGGGGCTCCGCACCCCGCAGAGGTGGTCTCGACCCGGACATCGACGCAGCACCCCCGCGCGACCGGCGCCCCGAACGGGCAACGAGAGTCTACGTAGGGCTGGCGTACGCATCGGGACGCCCCCGAGATACGATTGCACTGACAGCATCACTGCGTAATTCGGCAGACGGGGAGCCGAAAGCCACTGGAGGAGCCGCAACGCCAATTTGCGACTTGCCGTCCCTCGCCGTTTCAGCAATCGTCGCCGATCGCAAGCGGTCATGAGTCGGCCGCTAGGCCAACGAGCCAGGCACCTACTATGAGTACGCGAGCTTCCGCCGCAGAGATCTTTGGCGTCAGCCAGAGTTCCTTCCCCAGCGCCCCACCGGAAAGTGGCTTGCGCATTTCAGCCCCACCCAGGAGCGATGGGCCGCTCACGATAGACCTGACCGTTCCCGAAGCTATCGCTGGCCTGCTCCAGGAGCGGAGCTTTCGTCGACTCGCTCGGACCCTGCTGGGCGAGCATTCGTCCAGGCACTTGGGCGATGCGCGGTGTGCCCAGACCGTGGAAGAGTTCGAACGAGGCCTGGGCACACTGATGCTTTCCGCGCTGCTCGAGAGGACCTCGAAGGGGGTGACGTACCAAGGCGCGGAGTTCCTCGCGACGGGCAGCGCGTCCCTGTTCGTCTCCAACCATCGAGACATCCTTCTGGATTCGGCCTTGCTGAGCCGTCTCGTTCTGTCCTTGGGGCGTCCCGCTCCGCACCCCGCCGTGGGCGACAATCTCCTCCACAACGGCTGGATCCGAAACTTCTTCCGACTCGTCGATTGTTTCGTGATCCGGCGCAATCTCAAGGGCAAAGAGCTCTACATGCACTCTCGGCAGGTGTCCGAGTACGTGCGCGGCCTGCTCGATAATGGCGAGTCCGTCTGGATAGCGCAACGTCAAGGCCGCACGCGGGACGGCGCGGATCGGACGGAGCCGGCGCTGCTCCGCATGCTCCTGATGGCTTACGAACGGGGTCACGATCACGCAGGTCCCGTGCTTCCGGTGGCCCCCGTGGCAGTCTCCTATGAGTACGAACCCTGCGACGTCTTCAAGGCAGCGTGCATTCTGAACGCTCAGGTTCGCCATAGCCCTCTCGAGAGGGGACGCCGGGATACTGCACACATGCTCGGCGGACTACTGCAGCCGAAGGGTCGAATCTACTTGACGGTGCGGGAGCCCGTGATGGTCGACCATGCGGCAGCCAAGGGTCGCGGCAGCGATCGCGCTGACTTCATTGCTGACCTGGCGGCCCGGGTAGATCTGGAGATCGCCCGCGGGTATCACATCTGGCCCACAAATTACGTGGCCCACGACCTCGCTTCTGGCAAGCGCGCCTACGCCGACCATTACACGCCGCAGGAACGAGAGGAGTTCTGCGCCTATCTGGCGCATTCCGCAGAGCGGATCCTGGCGACACGCGAGATGGCAGAGCACGCACTGCTCAAGCTCTACGCACGCGCAGTCGACCAGCGCGTGGCCCTCACCAACTGACTGTCCGAGCGCGATTCTCGATCCCTCGCCCATTTCGCTCGGCCCGGGCCCCCGCGAAACTCACCCAGGCTCCTAGCGCAGGATAGACGCTGCACCATCTCCCGGAGGTCCGAACCGCTTCGACACTCTACTCCGAAGCGTCGAGCACGGTGCGATCACGCTGATAATGGTACCGAATCTGTTCATCGGAATAGCGGGACTCCGCGCCGGCGGGACAGGCGTCGCGAACCGCTAGCCATGCGCGCCATTGCCCCGTCACGCGTTGCCCTGGCTCGAGGCGGCACATGCCTGCCTCAGCGGCTCTCAAGGCCGGCATACACGGCGCCGGGCACCCGTCACACATTCCACCCGCGGCCGAGCGGGCCACGGAAGGGTACTCTCGAGAGAAGAGCACCAGCGCACGCAACCCCAACCAGGGCCCGTGCTTCGGATGCACCAGCAAGTGGCATGGGGCGAGGACCGCAAAGCCTGCCGCAACCGCCAACCGCTGAAGGGGCACGTATGCGCCGTTCGCGAGGGGCCGATGGGCCCATAGCACGACGGGCGATGCACCGGTGGCCGCCGCGGCTCGTTCGACCGTACGTTCCACCCAAGTGTCGAGGGGATGCGCGCCACGCAGCAAAGCGGGATCACGGCATAGCGCAGCCCGAAATGCGGGCCACATCGATCGCGTATTGGCGACCAACGCCGCCGCCGGGTTCTCCGCGTCCGGGACCGCAACCCCAAGCCGCCCGAGCGCGGGGAGGAGCGGTCTCGCCCCAAACCCGTGGACCAGATCCAGCCCTTGCGAGCGGCACTGACTGCTGAACTCATCGACCACGGTCACGGTGTTCATCCCTCACTCGTCTCTTCCATGAGAGCCTCCCACAAGCTGTCCGCCAGCGCCATAGCGCCAGCGTACATGCTCCTCGCCGTGCTGCGCGCAGTTAGTACGTTGGCAAACCATAGTAGCGTCGCCGCAAGCATCGCCAACACCAGCTTGGCCGAGTCAGTTCCGTACACAGCGGCGCCGAGCCCCGCGGTCACGATGGCAGCGAACGCAACCCCATCCAACCATCCGCTGCGGTTCAACTCGCGATGAGCTCGGGACAGAGCCCGTGCTGCTTCATGGTGCAGCATCTCGCGGAGACTGGCAGGCTCGACCCCGGCCCCGCCGTGGCCAGCAAGGCGCACGGCCAGCTGCCCCAGCTCGGACGCGACCCGGTGGTAGGGGGTGCGACCGGTAGCAGCCAGCAAACCGGGGATGTCGGACGAACGACCCTCACCCAGCGTGGTGAGAACGACGGTATTGACCACGGCGACTCTGGGCCCAGCGCGCCACAGGAGGAGCGCTCGGAGGGAGCCCGCCGACAACGCGCCGAGGATCGCGAACTCGGTGAACGTCATGGGAGGGCCCCGTCCGTCCACGAACTCGGTTTCGATGCTATCGAGATAGCCTTGGATTGGCAGCAGCTCATCGCTCCAAGCATTCCCCTCAGTCGCGGTGGATCAGGACCACGCCCAGCACCAGGAGACACACTCCGGCGATGCGCCCGAAGGAGACCGGCCGCGGAGTGTAGCCGACCCAACCGAAGTGGTCCACCACGACGGAGCTTGTCAGCTGCCCCGCTAGGAGGGCCGCCATCAGTAGGGTTGCTCCCAGCTTCGAGGCGGCAACGACGGCACTCACGACGAGCGACGCGCCACAGAGACCACCCAACCAGGCCCAGCTCGGGATCTGCTGTAGCCGAGCCACGGTTGGCCATGGGATTCTGAGGGCCAGCAACACCGCGAAGATCGCAACCCAACCAACGGTGAAGTTGGCAAGCCCGGCGAGCAGCGGGTGACCGGCATGCCGCCTGAACTCCGTGTTGATCCCCGCTTGGATCGGAACCAGAGCGCCCACCGCGACCATCAGCACCATCAGCAGGAGAACCATGGAGCCACTCTAGCCCAAGGCCCCTCAAGCGCTCAATGAGGCGCGTGCTCACCGGATGGGAACGCCACTCGCGCGCCGGCATGCGGCGTTGATGAGGGTGGCGCAGCCCCTCATAGTCTCCCTGGAAGACCGGATGGACGCGCCACTCCCGCGGACGCGCATTGAACCGCGCGACGAGGCGCTCGAGAGTCAACGGTTGCGGCCACCATAGCTGAACCAAAGAGATGCCGTCGCGACCTCGTCGTGCCCTCGCACGCATGCCGCCGGAGTGAGGCCAACGAGCCCAGGAGCGAGGGATGACCCGGCCAACAAGGACTCCCTCCTCCGGATGCGCCTATCCTCCACCAATGGCGGCACCATCGCCGAAGCGAAGCGCAGCAGACTCGGCGGCGCAAACGCGAACGGGGCCGATGGCGTGTCCTTGAGAATGGCGAGGCTCCAAGGTACACCTTACATCTCTTTTAATGCGCTTCGCCCTTCTGACGGATGTTCACTTCGGCCCCAAGGCAAGCTTCGAGGGAAAGCTCCGGAAGCTTTCGCACCACGCGGCACGGTTGACCGGCGAGTTCGTCGCTCGCATGAATGACGTCGAGCATCCGGAATTGGTGGTGAACCTCGGAGACGTAGTGGAAGACGAGTCACCCGAAGCCGACGAAGCCGCCTATCGCACGTTCATCGAGCTCCTGGCGCCGCTGACGTGCCCGGTCCTCCATGTTGCAGGCAATCATGAGTCGATGAACCTGGGCGACGCTGATCTGGCCAGACTCTGGAAGCAAGAGCAACCGCTGCACTACAGCCGTGTGATTGGCGGGATCCGGTTCGTGGTACTTCGTACGCGGCACCGCGGCCAGACCGACGTCCACCTGCCCGACGAGCAGGTACGGTGGCTCACCGACGTGCTGCATGAGTCTCCCGAGCGCTGCGTCGTGCTCGTCCACCATCCGCTCGGCGAAATGAACCTGTACGGAAATCGCTGGTTCTACAAGTGGCCACACATCTGCTTGGTGGCCGAACGCGCGCGCGTGCGACGCATCATCAGCGATAGCCGCAAGGTCATTGGCGTCTTCAACGGCCACGCGCATTGGAATCACTGCGCTTTGCTCGACGGCATCCCATATATAACGCTTCAAAGCATGACGGAGAACGTTCTCGATGACGCCCCCGGCCTCCCCGCACGTACCTACGCCATCGCTGACGTAGACGACGGGATGCTGCGGGTCCGCGTCGAAGGGGAGCACCCCGCGCGATACGAGGTTGCAATCCAATGCCCGGCTCGACCCTGAATCGGCGAGCGCGCTCGTCGACAAGTCTTGGCACTGGCGCGAGCCTCTACCCAGCGGCCCGCGCACCAGAATGGGGACCTACGAGCCGTCGCAGGTGCTTGTGGTGCCCTGATAGCGTACCATGGCAGAGCCTGTGGCCGGCCTGGCTAGGAAGCACGAGGCACACTTGGGTACCAGGACTCCAATGATGCGGCGACCAGCCGCTCGACGGCTCATTGATTCTCTCGCCTGCTCTGCGGCGGTAAGCACCCTTCTTACGGCAACGTCGGGGGCCGCTGCTGCCACTGCGGGTGATCTGCTAGGCGGCGAGCTGCGTTTGCAGGGGGGCACTGGTGGGGACGCGGCGCCTATCCGGGAGGCGGAGGCCTTCGAAGGCGAACTGCCCGAGTTGCGCTTGGGTGACCACTTCTTCATCGGGCTCGGGGTCATCGTCGCCCCATGGCGCTCGGACTCCGGGGTGCATGCCTTGGAGGCCGAGTTGCTGGGCGGCTTTGCGTCTTGGAGCACCGGAAAGGATGCCACCGCGGATCGCCTCACGACCTTCGGCGCACCACTCGATCTGCTGGGCTTCTATCGATATGCGGGCAACCCCAACGAGCAGGCCCCCTGGTTCGTTCGCGCCGGAGCTGGACTGACCTACCGACTGGGCTCCGGGATTGGCAGCTTCGGAAGGTTTAGCGGTATCGATTACGACATCGCTGATGCTCTCGGTTACGTCGTCGAAGCATCAACGATCTACGCTGCGGTGGGCGCCGGACTCCGCTACACGTGGCTCACGAGCAAGATTGAGGCGACCGGAGAGGAGGTAGACATGAGCTCCATTGCGGCTTTCGTCAACATCATCCTGGAACCCGGTGCGGATCTCTAGTCGTCCGAACCTAGGGCGATAGGCGATACTGTCTGCAAGCAACGCGCCGCGGCACTTCGACAAGTCGCTCACGGAGGCTCGCCCCCGACCTCGCGGTGCGGACGATCCGATTGCGGCTCCGGCCCTACGGCGCTAGGGAGCGTATCCGATGTCGCTGATGAACAACCAAACCTGTCATGCTCTTCGTCGTACAGCACCCCTCGTGTTGCTGACGAGCTCCATTGCCTTTGGACAACCCGCAGAAGGACTACTGAGCACAGACCCGGGCGCGCCCGTCAACACAGAGGTCGCGGCGAATGGCTTTCAGCGCTCGGAGCTGGATCCCGACGAGGAGACCGAGGCAACGGTTCTGAATCTGTCGGGCGGGGGCATGTTCATGACGGGCAACTCAAAGCTCACGGCAGTGACCGCTGCCGGCCGCTTTCGGGCCCGGCGTGGGGACAACCAGATCAGCTCGGCCGCAGCGGCGAACTACACCCGCGCGGAACTCGACGGCAACTACCAGACGACCGTCCGGAACTTCCAGGGCCAGCTGCGGTTCGACCGCTTCGTTGGCCGCGGCTTCGCCACGTTTCTGGCAATGAGCGCTCGGAACGACAGGTTCCAAGGGCTCATTCTTCGGCTCAACTTGGACCCGGGCCTGGCCTACTATTTCTTGGACGCAGCCAACCTACAGCTGTGGTCGGAGCTTGGCTACGATTACCAATACGACGTTCGCAGACTAAGTGCAGTCGAAGCCGCAAGGGACGACGGCACCGACCTGGCGCGAACGGAGGAGCGCCACAGCGGCAGGCTCTTCCTAGGATATAATAACAGTGTCAACGATGCCGTTGTCGTTCACATGGGTGTCGAGTATCTTCAGGCGCTTCCGGATACTGACTATTGGCGTCTCAACGGCGAGTTGGGGCTCACCTCACAAATCGCTAACCGTCTTAGCATTTCTACGACGTTCGGTCTGCGCTACGACAACCACCCGCTCCCCGGCTTTCAGACCACGGATACTGTGACAACGGCGACACTCAACTATCAGCTGCTCTGAATGGTGGGAGCGCAATTCTCGGCCATTCTCGCTCCTCGTTCGACCGTTGTTACGCCAGAACGTGATCCATGACCATCATCATAACAAACCCTAGCACCAGCGCGAACGTGGCCCGTTGTTCAACCCCTTTTCTGTGAGTCTCGGGGATGATCTCTCCGGAGACGACGAACAGCATCGTTCCCCCCGCAAACGCCAGCCCCCAAGGCAATAGGAAGGTTCCGGCGCTGGCGGCGAGGGCGCCCACGACCCCGCCCACAGGCTCGACGAGTCCGGTAAGAAGAGCGATCGCAAACGCCCGACGTCGCGAGAACCCATCCGCGATGAGAGCCGCAGCCACGGCAAGGCCTTCTGGCAAGTTCTGGAGACCAATGCCTACGGTCACGGGAAGTGAAGTACTGCTCGGACCACCGTAGGAAATCCCTACGCTCATCCCTTCCGGGAAGTTGTGGAGGGTGATCGCGAGGATGAATAGCCAATGGCGTCCGAGGCGGGTTGCGCCAGCGCCATCCAAGCCGCGAATGAAGTGTTCGTGGGGAACCCTCGAGTGGATGACCCATATGGCGCCCGCGCCCAGCAGCACACCGCCAGCGACCGATAGGGATCCAAGGATGGCGCCGGAGATAGCCGACGCATAGGCGACTGCTGGTAGAACCAATGAGAACGCCGTAGCCCCGAGCATGACACCAGCGGCGCCAGCGAGCATCAGGGTCTGCGAAGTGTCGCTCCACCGAGGTCGAGCAAAGACCAACAGCGCCCCCACCCCAGTCCCGAGCCCCGCAATCAAACTGCCCGCAACGCCGGATAGCAGCACCCCAAGGGGGAATGGCTCGGGCGGGATCATGGCCCCGATTGCGACGGTGATGACCCAAGGCAGGCGCGACGGGTCGGTGATCGGGGGGCAGGAAAGCACATGAAGCCCACGGTATCACAACCGGGCGGCGCCTGCTCGAGCCCCAGAGCGTGATCCGCTAACCGCTCAGCGGAGGCGCAAGGCCAACTGGATCCAGGCGGAGATGGAAGGCTGGCTTCATCAGGGTCACGGACGACGTCCACGCTGTCCATGAGAGCATTCTCAGACGGACTGGCCCGGTTTAGTTCAAGCAGCGGTTCGTCGACAACTCGCAATACCCCCCCACACAGTCGCGATCGCCCAAGCACTGCACACAGTCGCCGTTCAAACAGTGGGGCACGTCCGTGCCCTCACAGTGGTTGTGGGAGAGGCAGGCGACGCAGTCGCCACCCGAGGAGCAATAGGGGCGGCCGGAGCGCGGGTCGCAATCCGAAGGCTGAAGGCACTCCACGCACTGAAGGCGTCCCAGACGCGGCTCACAGAACGGCTTGGAGGGTGGGCATTGGCTGGAATCCGAACAGCCACAGAACCCGTATGAGCAGACCGGCATCGACAGCTGGCAATCACTGTCGTCCGCACACTCCCCGCACATCTTCGTGGGCAGGCAGAGAGGACGAAAGCTCGGGCAGTGCGTATCAGTCAGGCACTGGACACAGACCCCGAGGTCGTGCTCGTCACAGCGGAGGCCGGGAGCGCAATCGTCAACTGTCTGGCACGGCTCACCACAAGGGGTGCAGTTCCTCCCATCGAAGCAGAGACCTCTGGCGTAACACTCCGCTGCCCCCACAGCGCCGCCCACTCCGCTCTCAGTCTCCGATCCACCGCCTCCTGCGAAACCGACCCATCCCCCAGTCGGGGCCCCGCCAGTCAAATTCCCGGTTGCGCCGGCCCCCGTACCGCCGCCTCCGAATGGAGACCCGGCCGGCGGCGCCGAGAAGAGGTCAATGGTATCGTCGCCACAGCCCACGACCGGCCCCGCCCCTACCAGTTGGGAAACCGTAAGACATCCTGCTGCTGCAAACCCCCGCGCCGCGGCCCTCGTTTTTGTTTGCCTCGGTCCCATGAAAACGTGCTTTCGGAGAGTATAGTTGCGGGGGTAGCTGCGGGGCAGGCGACAATCCGTTGACGGGCGTTGATTGGCAACCTGCCAGAAAGCCAGGTGGCAATGATCCCACGCGACCGATTTCTGGTTATGCGATGATGAACTGCTCCCGGCATGTACCGTTAGTAGCCCGGTGTCGATGTCTTTGACGTCCAGAATACCAGCGGGAAAGCCCGCGGCCGGATCCCTGGCGATCCAATGGGTCTTTCCCCGTACAAAGGTTACGGTAATCGACGCGCGGGCAGTTCTGGGACGGAGCAAAAGCTGCACCGTCGTTCTGCGCGGCCAGGAGGTCTCGAGACGGCATGCGTTGGTCACTCCCGACGGTGACGCTTTGGCGCTCGAGGACCTCGGCAGCAGAAACGGCAGCTGCGTCAGTGGACGCCGAGTCGCCAGGGCGCGGCTGGGCTTGGGGGCCGTTCTGCGCTTGGGAGACTGGGTCGGGCTGGTGCGGCGTGCAGCAGATCTCATGCCCGACGAGATCGAGTTCGACGAGCTGGGGCCAGGACTCTTCGGGAGCGGCTGCTTGCGCCGGGCCGTGCGCGCTCTGGAAGCGGTCGCCACCGGGGACGGCCCCGTGGTGCTCGAGGGAGAGACGGGCACGGGCAAGAAGCTCGCTGCCAGGGCACTCCACCGCTGGAGCGCACGCCCAGGGCGTTTCATCGTCATGAACTGCGCAGCAGTCCCGGACTCATTGGTGGAGAGCGAGCTCTTCGGCGGACCCTACGATGAGAGTTCGGACACTACGAGGCAGCGGGCGGGTCGCTTGCGCGCGGCGCACCGTGGGACCTTGATGCTGGAGAACGTCGCGTGTTTGTCGCTCGAGACGCAGGCCAGGCTCGCAGAGAGTCTCCGGCGCGGGCAGGTGTGCCAATCGGGCAGCAGTACTCGGCCTCCGGTCCACGCACGCGTCGTCGTGGCGTCTCACGAATCGCTCGACGCTGCCGCGGCGGAGGGACGTCTCCACAGTGGATTGCGGACATTCTTGGGAGAGGCACGGGTACTCATTCCCCCGCTCCGCGCACGCATCGAGGACGTGCCAGCGCTGTTCCTCCGTTTCGTGCGCGAATTGTCACTGGGAGATGGTCCTGACGTGGATCCGCGCATGATTGAGCAGCTGAGCCTCTACGACTGGCCGTACAACGTTCAGGAGTTGAGAACCTTGGCGCAGGGTCTGCTCTCCATCTACGGACACCGTAGCGCGCTGACCCGATCGATCCTCCCCGCCCGCATCGTGGAGCACGTTGGTCCCGCAGCGGGAAGGCCATCGCTGCACAAGGTGGCCAGTCCGCACCGGCCGTCACTCGAGAGTGGAACACTGCCCATCGATCGTGACTTGCAGGCTAGCGAACGCGAGCTCACGCTGCTCGTCGATGCCTTACGCTTCTGCCACGGGGATCTCGCCCGTGCGTGCTCGATCGTGGGAATCTCCCACACAGATGGGAAACGGTTACTCGATCAGGCCACGGTGCTAACGGCGAAGCCCGCTAAGGGCAACCCTCGGGCGTGAGAACAAACCGTCCGTTCGGCCACCCCTGGCAGCGTTCAGGACGACGCGGCCGGAGTCCGTGAGCGTTGAGGACTCGCCGTTGGCGCGCTAGAAGCGCCGCCTTGGCCGTGTGTCGGCGGCAGTCGAGCGGCACCCCACCTTGAACAAGCCTCGAAGGAGAGCATGACGTGGCCCGTTTCATCGACGAACTCAAGCGATCTCACGACTGCGGCGCCCTGCGCGCGAGCGACATCGGCAAGGAGGTGGTGCTCTTCGGTTGGGTCGCCAACCGTCGAGACCATGGAGCGCTGATATTCGTCGACCTGAGAGATCGCGAGGGAATGACGCAGGTGGTCTTCGACCCCGAAGCATCGCCCGAGGCCCACACTGGTGCCGAGGCGCTCCGCGCGGAGTGGGTGATCGGCGTGCGGGGAAGGGTCCGCGACCGTGGCGAACAGTTCAGCAAGAAAGAAGGGAAGATGGTCAGCGCTGCCAATCCCAACCTTCCAACTGGCGCCATCGAGGTGGAGGTACTCGAGGCCTTCGTGTTCAACAAGAGCGAAACGCCCCCCTTCGAGCTCGAAGACAAGCTGGACACCCGCGAAGAGGTGCGGTTGACACACCGCTACCTCGACCTGCGTCGCGGCCCGCTGAAAACCGCCCTTCGCATGCGGCACGTCATCAATCAGACGACCCGCAATTATCTCTCCGACCAAGGTTGCCTTGAGCTCGAAACCCCCTTCCTCGTCAAGTACACTCCCGGAGGGGCGCGCAACTTCCTGGTGCCATCCAGGCTGCACCCGGCAAGCTTCTATGCTTTGGCGGAGAGCCCTCAGCTCTTCAAGCAGCTGTTCATGGTCGCCGGGTACGACCGGTACTTCCAAATAGTCCGTTGCTTCCGCGACGAAGACCTACGCCTCGATCGCCAGCCCGAGTTTACCCAAATCGACGTGGAGCTGAGCTTCGTCAACCAAGACGACATCTTCAGCCTGATCGAGGGCCTCGTATTCCGGATCTGGAAGGCCGCACTCGGAGTGGACCTGACCCAGAAGTACCCCGACGGGCGTTTCCCACGGCTGAGGTTCGCCGACTCGATGCGCGAGTATGGCAACGACAAGCCCGACGTGCGCTTCGAAATGAAGCACGTGGATCTCACCGAGTTGATCGTGGAGCACGGCGGCGGTGGTATTCCGTTCTTCACGCCCATCGCGGAGAAGTTTGCGAGCGGCGCCTACAGACGAGATCTGCCCCCGGAGATCATCAAAGCTTTGGTGGTACCTGCGAGCGCGAACCTCTCTCGGGCCGATGGGGAGAAGCTCGAGAAGCTCGCAAGGAGCATGGGAGCCGGGGGCCTCGCCCGCGCCAAGGTCGGTCAGAACGGCAGCTGGGTTCAATCGCCCCTTGCCAAGAGCGTGACCGATGAAGCAAGAGCGGCTATCAATCGAACCTTGGGAGTCGCCGAAGGCGACCTCATCCTCTTCCAATCGGGGCGCACCGCGCTGGTCCACACGGTGATGGCCAACCTGCGCGTGCACCTAGGCAAGAAGCTGGGGCTCATTCCAGAGGTCGGTACGAACGATCGATGGGAGTTCCTTTGGGTCGTGGAGCCTCCACTCTTCGAGGCAGATCCGGAAACGGGTCGCTGGACGGCGGCACATCACGCCTTCACACGCCCTCACGACGACCATGTCGAGCTCATCGAGGCCGACCCCGGGAGAGTGCTCTGCTACCGCTATGATCTGGTGCTCAATGGGTTCGAGATTGGGGGAGGCTCCGTGCGCCTGCATGACCCTGAGGTCCAGGCTCGCGTGTTCAAGGCGCTCGGCATCTCGGACGAAGAGGCGCAGGAGAAGTTTGGGTTCCTCTTGGCTGCGCTACGCTTCGGAGCTCCGCCTCACGGCGGCATTGCCCTCGGAATGGATCGCATCGTGATGCTGCTCAATGGCACGGAGAGCATTCGCGACGTCATCGCATTCCCGAAGACCCAGAAGGGAACGGACCTCATGAGTGATGCGCCAGGTCCAGTGAGCGCAGACCAGCTCAGCGAGCTGCGCATCCGCACAGTCAGCAGCTGATCCATTCCACCGAACGGACGACCTGTCCTGCCGGCAACGGCCTCGCTTGGCTCATGGGCCCCCAGGCTATCGATGCCGACAGCTTCCTTGACCCGGCGCCGCGCGGCCGATCTACGATGCAGCTCTCTCATGGGCGCCCGCATCCTCGTCGTTGATGACAGCCCTACTATCAGAAAGGTCGTCCAGACGATCCTCCATGCCGGGTCGTACGATTCCGTGACGGCTTCGGACGGCCAAGAAGCTCTCGGAGTCCTCGAGACCGAACACGTGGACCTCGTCCTGGTGGACTTCGTCATGCCTCGGATGAACGGCTATCAGTTCTGCCGCGAGCTCCGAAGCCGCCCACGGCACCGAGGCGTCCCGGTCGTCCTGATGAGCGCCAAGGGCGACAAGATCCGGGGCCAGTTCGTGAAGCAGACTGGTGCCCTCGACGCGATCACGAAACCCTTCGACTCCCGCGGCCTCATAGCGGTGGTCGAAGCCGCCCTACACAAGAACCAGCGATTACAGGCGGGGCTCGGCGCGATGAGCAGGCCCAACGCGGTGGTGCCGGAGAGCGTCGCACCCGAATCGGCCGACGGGAACCGCGACCCCGCGGAGCGGCGCGTTCGAGCTGCTTACGAGTTCGCTGGCGCGCTCGCCGACCTCGTCATGCCGGGCCTTGCTCGGACGGGCATGGGTGGCCCCCACGCTCGCGATGCGGTCGTCGACGCCTTCCGCCGTACGATTACGCCAGCGTCCATGGGCAGTCTCACCAGCTTGCTGCGTGCCATCGACTTCGGCAGCGACACGCATGAGGTGCTGGCCGGAGACCTTGCCGTGATCTCCGTGGCTGAGGTCCTGCAGCTACTGCAGATGCAACACCAGAGCGGCGCCCTCAACGTGGCGAAGCGCGGTTCCGAGGTGACCTTGTTCGTGCGCTCGGGTCTGCTCGATATGGCGGCAGCTCGCGGACTCGACGACGAGTTCCTCATCAGCCGCTACTTCCTCGAGCAGGACCTCGTCACCCGGGAGCAAATCGACGCTGTGCTGACCTCTCAGCGCGGAGCACGGCGTCTCCTCGGTGAACGGCTTGTCGAAGCCGGGTTGGTCACCGAAGAGCAGGTGAGGGAGGCTGTCCGGCGGCAGACAGCCGAACTCGTGTACGAGGTAGTCCGTTGGACGAAGGGGCGTTTCTCCTTCGCCGTAGGCGCATCGCACCCGTTGGCGAACCAGGCCAAGCTGGCGCTGAGTCCAGGTGCCCTTGTCATGGAAGGCTTCCGCCGCGTCGATGAGTGGCGACTCATCGAGGGAAGCTTCGACTTCAATGACATCTTATACAGAGACAGTGCCGCGCTCGAGCGCCTTGCGGACAGTCAAGAGCTCACTACCCTCGAGCGGGGTGTGCTGGCGGCCATCGACGGCCAGCGAACGGTCCGCGGGATCGTCGACGAGATGGCCGGAAGCAGCTTCGAGACGTGCAAGATCATTTACCAGTTTCTCAACTCGCGGCTCGTCCGCAAGAAGACCTCGTGATGCGGATCCACGCGGCGAGTAGGCTCCTCGGCGTGCTCCGAGCGCGCGTCGCCGAGAGTAGATTGCTGGCTCAGTGAGCTTCGCCGGACCGGTCACCCAATAGGCATTCGGACCACCCAACCCTGGACGCGAGACGCGCCCTGCGGGACCCAGCAACATACACGAGATCCGTGATCGCCGAACTAGCAACACCCATGGACTCGCCTCGGCTCACCCAACTCGCGGCGAGCGTCGGTGCACCCGTCGATTTCGACGCGGAGTTCGGCCGCCCTTGGGCGGAGGTGTGGTTGGCACGTGCCGACCCCGACGGGGGAGCCGTTGCGTTCCTGGTGACCTGGAGGGTTGCCGACGAGATTCACGTCATCGACATCGCAAGCGATCCACGGTTTCGTCGCCGTGGCGCGGCGCGCGCCCTGCTCGTCGCGGCGATTGGATGTGCTAGAGCTGGTCGCGCTCGGCTCCTCGTTTTGGAGGTTCGAGCATCGAACCATCCGGCCATTGCCTTGTACCGCAGCG
Source organism: Pseudomonadota bacterium (assembly GCA_023398955.1). Classification (GTDB taxonomy): domain Bacteria; phylum Myxococcota_A; class Polyangia; order Polyangiales; family Polyangiaceae; genus JAEWRL01. The sequence goes on along the minus strand of JAEWRL010000232.1, from coordinate 6,281 downwards.
AAGGGTTCGAGGTGGCCAGGGTGCGCCGCGACTACTACACCGACCCCTGCGAGGACGCTCTCGAGATGCTCCTCGTGTTGCCCGGTCACTCCACAGTCACGAGTCGCAGCGATTCCAGCTACTGAACCATCGAGGACCCATCGTGCACCATCACCATTCCAAGCGCGAACACGTGACCGTTCCGCTCCTGCGGCGCGAGAGCATCGGCCACCTGTATCACGTGCTGACCTTCGACATGCCAGATGCTCCTCCTGCGGCTGCAGGGCAGTTCCTCATGATCCGGGGTGCCGAATGGGGTGAAGCCCCTCTTCTACCCAGGCCGATGAGCTATCTGAGTGGCGGAAACACTCCATCTGTCCTCATCAAGGTCTGTGGAGAGGGAACCATCCGTCTGGGTCGTTCGGAACCCGGCGAGCCGTTCACGTTGCTAGGACCGCTTGGCAATCCATGGCGTGCCGAGCAAGCGGACCGGACACAGATCTTGGTGGCAGGCGGGGTGGGTGTGGCGCCCTTGTTGTTCCTCGCTCGGGATCTGGTGGCACGCAGAAGAAACCCGTTGTTCATCTATGGAGCACGCACAGAGAACGACCTCCCGCTGCACGACGATATCACGCGGATTTGTGACCTCATGATCGCGACGGAGGACGGAAGCCGCGGATGGCGTGGACTCGTCACTGATGCGCTGGAGCACGTGCTAAGGGACGACTGCGAAATCTACACGTGCGGTCCGGAGCCAATGATGGCGCGGGTTGCAGCCATAGCGGCCGAGCGAGGCGTCCCGTGCTCGGCGTCTCTCGAGACACCGATGGCCTGCGGATACGGGGTCTGCCTTGGCTGTCCCGTACCGGTCGTGGAGGGCGGATACCTCTATGCTTGCACGGACGGTCCCTGTGTGGATGCCAGGCGCGTCGATTGGAGCCACGCACGGAAGGCACCGCACAACCGAACCCCGAGCGAAAGGAACGCACCTTGACTTCGCAGGCAGTAGCCATCGGAGACCTCACGCTGAAAAACCCGGTGCTCACCGCGTCCGGCTGCTTTGGATACGGTCTCGAGTACGACGATTTCTATGATGTGGCCACCCTCGGCGGCATCTGCACGAAAGGCCTGAGCCGTCAACCGAGAGCAGGCAACCCCCCCGAGCGGATCTGCGAAACGCCTGCGGGAATGCTCAACGCGATAGGTCTCGCAAACATCGGGGTCGAAGCGTTCTGCAAGGACAAGCTACCCCTACTGCGAGCTCGGGGTGTCACTGTCATCGCCAACATCTTCGCGAGTTCGATCGAGGATTTCGAGGCCATCGCCACGCGCCTCGACACGGAGGAAGGCGGGGTGCACGCCATCGAGCTGAACGTATCCTGCCCAAACGTTAGTCATGGCGGCATCGAGTTTGGACGGGACGCCAAATTGGCTGCGGAGGTGACCCGTGCCGTCCGTGGGACCACGCGGCTGCCGTTGTGGGTCAAGATGAGCCCAGAAGCGGGCGACCTGGTCGGAGTGGCCAAGGCTTGCCAAGCGGCCGGCGCGGACGCAATCACCGCGATCAACACAATCCGCGGCATGTCAATCGACGTCGAGCGCCGGCGCCCTCGCCTCGCGAATCGAACCGGGGGGCTCAGTGGGCCTGCGTTGCGCCCCGTAGCCGTGAGGATGGTCTGGGACTTGGCGAGTGCACTCGATATCCCTGTTGTCGGCATCGGCGGCGTGACGACCACCCGCGACGCGCTCGAGTTCCTGATGGCAGGCGCCAGTGCGGTGCAGGTGGGCACAGCTAATTTTTCGGATCCTCATGCTGCGAAACGGATCGCAGAGGGAATCGCCGCGTACTGTCAGCAACACCAGGTATCCGTTCGGGAGCTCGTCGGCATCGCCCGAGGCAAAGACCCGCAGGTGGCATGACGGGTGATGCGCACGAGCGTCGTCTCTGCCCAGCGGCCCAGGAGCACCTGCTCGAGGGGATCCTAGCTCGTGTCGTGGAACGCTGCGCCACAGGTCGGCCAGTGGTGGTGTTGGACCTAGACAGTACACTGATTGACAATCGCCCCCGCACCCTCGCCATTCTGCGCCGGCTTGCCCGCCGCTGGGACGGAACGCGAGCCCACTTCGCCGAGGGCCTGGCACGGATCGAGGCAAACGATGTTCCGTTCCTCGTAGAGGCACTTCTGGGGCGGTTGGGGGATCCGCCCGCGGACCTCCTGGACGAGGTCCGTTCCTATTGGGCCTGCCACTTCTTTAGCAACCGATTCCTGCATCTGGATCGACCCTATCCGGGTGCCGTGGAGTTCGCGTCCTCCTGTCACTCGGCTGGCGCCACAGTCGTCTACTTCACGGCACGTCCCCTAGCACGGATGGGCACGGGCACGGTTCGCAGCCTGTGCGGGTTGGGGTTCCCCTATGGCATTCCCCGCGTGGAGCTTGTCATGAAACAGGATGTCGCGCTGAGCGACCGCGAGTTCAAGCTTGAGTGCGCCCCCGAGATCGGCCAGATCGGTGAGGTGGTTGCCGCCTTCGACAACGAGCCTCATCATTGCAATTGCCTGAAAGCAGCATTCCCCGAGGCAGTCGTGTGTTTGGTGGATACGCAGCATCATCCGAGCGCTCCAGCGCTGGACCCCCACGTCGCGGTCGTGGAGAATCTCGGAATGGGACGCCTGTGATAGGCGCTGGGCGTTTCCGGCAGACGCGTCAGTCCGTATGGTCTGCGGTGGGGGCGCTGCTATGCGCGAGTATCCTGAGCGGTTGCCCAGAGCAAGACGCCAATGGGTCTTCCGACGCGCTGACGACCCTTGAACCGAGCCCCAATGCTGCGATTAAACCGGCGCCCCTCGAGGAATCGGATGCCTTGTTCTTCCGTGCTCTCGACGAAGCCGCGGAGATCAATGACGCTGGCGGTGTCCAGGAGGCGGAAGCCCCGCCACTGCCGTTACGCGAGGATCAACCGGTCACGGGCGAAAGCTTCGACGACACCGAGGTGTTCGGCAACCCCCTGGAGGGCCTTTTCCTGTGGTACGATATGCCTGGGCCGCTCGGTCACCCTGACCTCGATCCGGGCAGCGTGGCAAGCCTGCGGGAAGGGATGGCGTTGAAGGTGGCCGTGCACCTCACCACCGCCGATCGAATGATCGTTGAACTGGACTCGTCGGTGTTCCCGCTCGGAGCCGGCAGCGAGTTGCGAGTTCGACGGGACCGCTATGGGCACGTGCTCGTGTGGGCGGGCGGCAGGGCATACCGGCCCGTCCCACCTGGAGCTCTCCGTGCGTTGATTGGCGAGAGGCGTATGGATGTAAGCCCCCTCGTGCCCGGCGCCTCGCAGCCCAAGGCGACCGGAAAAGTGCTCGGATTTGCCACGAGGAGGAGCCTGTTCACGTCCCCCTATGGGACCCTCATGCTGGAGCAGGCGGAAATCCCAGGCCTTCCACGGAGCGGAACTCTCTTCTGTCGGTTCTTGATCGAGCTCGCCGGCCTTGAGCCGTCGACTCCGGGTTGCGATGACCGCCTCGTGCCCTTGCAGGCGGAATACCGGTGGAAGGGCGGCGGCAAGCTTGGCTTCATCGCCAGGAAGCTCGGCCGGCGGCGGGAGTACGACGGCTCGCTGGCGGCCACGCCACCTCGGGACTCCGACTTCATGCCCGGTGCCCTACCGCCCCTCGTGCCTCAGCTCATCGAGCGCGAGGACCTGCGCCGCCTCAGGCGCAAGGAGGCAGCCGTCTCGGCGAGCACCGCCAAAGGCAGACCGCCGCAAGGCTTGGTCGTTCGCAACCAGACAACCGTGTTCAGCTTGGCCCTTGTGGATGGAGTGGCCGTCGCCTGGCTCGCTCCCAATCAGGAGCAACTGATCCTCGGTCTTCGGAACGGCAAGTACTCGATCAGCTTTCGCGACTTCTTGGGGCAGAATGTCATAGCACCGAGCAGCATCGAGGTGCCTGGCCACGCTACGGCAGGAGGGCGCGATGGTCCCATGAACGACGGATAGCCCTCGGCAGGCGTCTGACGGCGGGGGGTCTACGGATCCCCGAGGCGGGGCACTAAAGACGCGCGCTCGCAATGTCGTCGCTATAGTCCTCCAGTTCGAAGAAGACGTCTTCCTGGCCACCTTCCTTCATCGCCGTCCGCAGTACTTCTACCGCGATCTCAATCGCCTCGAGACGCGTGCTGATGAGATGGTACTCCGGCTCCGGCACTGGGGGGACGATGGCCAAGCGCTCCTGCACGAGCGCTCGGTCTTCGCGAGCAACCCGCAAGTGGGAAGAGGGGCCATCGTGATTATCACCCTCGTGAATGGCATCGTACACGATGCCAAGTGGGCTCACTGCGAGGTACACGGGCGACAGGCAGACCAGCCACTCGTGCGCGTCTTCGTTCGGCACATGCCAGAACCCTCCGAACGTTCCGCGGACCAGCTCCCCGACGTAGGCGGCGAGCGATCTCGCGACGAGCGGCAGCATTTCAGGTCGCCCCTCCAGCGTTTGCCGAACAATCCCGATGTAGTGATCGACGAGAGGCATCGTTTCGATGCTTCCGTCCAGGTCTGTACCAACCGCGCGGCGGACGTAGTCCTCAGCGGCCACCATATGCTCCCTGATCACTCCGGGGATCAGTTCTTTCGAATCGCTGTTGCCTGTCACACTCACCTCGATGCCGGGCTCATTCCGGAGCGACGGACGGTCGCTGCTCCGAGCGCGGCTGGGCCGCTCTCGAGCGCCGGAGGACGGTAGCAGATGGGGAGGGGGTGAGAGCCCTCCGGACCCCCCGGAAAACCTGGACCAAGAACTTCTGGCCGGCCATTTCCGCCACATTTGCCTTCGGGCCGATCTTACAGGCGATGCGTCGGAAGTGGTTAGCTTCGTTCCGAATTTCCGCGGCGAACTCCTGTGGCTTGGCTTTTGTTAGAGGCTGCCACCCGGACCGTAGTCCAGCTTCCCTTGTCAGCAGGCGCGCCGTTTGGCGACGACCGTGTTACCCTTTGCATTCCCATGCGCCTAGGCATTTTCAGTGACGTTCACGCGAACTACGAGGCCTTGAGCGCCGTTCTTGAGGCCTACAGCCGCGAGCGGCTCGACTGCTACTACTGCCTCGGGGACACGGTCGGCTACGGCGGCTCACCCAACGAATGCTCAGATATGGTTCGGCAACTCGCCAAGGCGACCATACTGGGCAATCACGATGCGGCGGTAGCTGGGCGCATGGACTATTCCTACTACTACGAAGCAGCCCGAAATGCTCTGGACGCACATGCCCAGCTTCTCAGCGAGGCGAACATGGAATGGCTACGCAGCCTCCCTTACGAGAAGCGGCTCAGCGACATGGGAGTTCAGCTGTGCCACGGTTCACCGGTGCGGCTGGAGGAGTTCGAATACATCTTTGCTCCCGAGCAGGCACAGGAGTGTCTCCCGATATTCGACGAACTGGAGCAGATTACGTTCATCGGCCACAGCCACCTGTGCAAGGTCTTCGAGCTGACAGAGGACACCGTGGAAGAGCTCCCACCCATTGATTTCGAGCTCGCGGCGAATCGCAAGTACATCGTCAGTGTAGGTTCCGTGGGGCAGCCGCGCGACTACGACAACCGCGCCAGCTATACGGTCTTTGATACCGAAGCACGCCGTTTCGAGTTCAAGCGCGTGGAGTACGACATCGAGGCCGCCGCCGACAAGGTGCTCCGCGCGAAGCTGGAGCGCAATTTCGCGCATCGGCTCTTCATCGGGGTGTGACGCCATCTCACCGGGGTTGTCCCACTAGGGCCTGTCCCTGAATGCGTGCCCGTGCCCGGCGCTGTACGCCGCAAACTTTTCCATGGTGCTTGAGGCATGCTCCAGGGAGCGCAGCATGCTTCGACTTCAACTGAACGACGGTCAGTGGTCAAGGTTGGCTCTTGTGCTGGAAGGCCAGCGCGGAGCGGGGCGCCGGGCGAAGGATGATAGAAACTTCATCGAAGCGGTTCTGTGGTGGCGCCGCACGGGGGTACCATGGCGTGATCTACTGGGAGTAGTTTGGACCGTGGAAGACGGTCCTCAATCGCTTCGATCGCTGGTCGAAAACGGGAAAATGGGAGCGCACCTTCGCGGCGTTGCAAGTGGACCGTGATGACGAATGGCATAGTCTCGACAGTACGATCAATCGGGCGCACCAGCATGCGGCGGGCGGTAAAGGGGGGCCTCGACGCAGGGGATAGGTCGTTCGCGGGGCGGCCTTTCCACGAAAGTTCACCTTGTTGTCGATGCGCTCGGCCTGCCGCTCACCTTCGAGCTCACCGAGAGCCAACGCCACGACATTTGTCCTGC
>JAEWRL010000254.1 GCA_023398955.1 Pseudomonadota bacterium | reverse complement strand
GGCGCCAGTCGCGCACATGGGCGGGCCCGATCGCTGGCTCGATGTGCTCGCGGAAGTGGGAGGCGTTCTCGCGCGTCGACGTGAAGCCCTTGCGCTCGCGGTCGGCGATCCATGTCGCCAGCCAGGTAAGCCATTCCTTCGGGGTCGGGCGGTCCCTTGGGTTCTCGACGTCCAGTAGCCCCGAGCCCTTGCGCCCACAAGAGCCGTCAGTTGGTTGTTACGGTGCCCGTTCAGTCGGCGGCGCTAGTGCTGTCTGATGCTCAGAACGCCTTGGCACCGCTCGGCAGCATGCACTGCGTGGGTGCGCTCCGCCTCGGTGGTGGCGGTGGCGATCAGTTGCTGACGCAGCATCGGGAATCGCGCCGCATCGCCGAGCACGCACGCGCTCAGCATCCGGAGTCGCAACGCCTCGCGGTTTGCGAGGGACGGCAGCGGGCGCAGCTCGAGGGCGGCATTTAGGTGGGAGCGAGCTAGCTCGTACTTGCCTCGGACGTACCAGTTCTTCGCGAGTAGGAAGTGCGCGAGCGCTGTGTCGTGGGCCGGTGGCGCGGAAGTCGACCACTGCACCAGCACCTCGACGGCCTCCGGCCAGCTCGTCCCCGTCCGGTCCCCCATCAGGAGGGCTGCGATACTCTGGCGGGCCAGCGAGCTCTCTGCATGGTGCTTCACTTCTAGGCGACGCAGGCGGTCCTCGTCCGCCGTTGCTCGTCCAGCGGCCAGATAGAGCGACTGCGCGCGCTCCAGGTCGCTGCGGATCATTTCTAGATCTCCAAGCGCTTCATGGAGGTTCGCGCGTTCAGCCGCCGAGAACGAGGGGTTGTGCAGGCTGCGTTTGTATATCGCCTCGGCGGCAGGGTGATCGCCACGCCGCCAGGCACAAGCAGCAAGGCCGAGCCTGGCCAGCAGCGAGCCCGGTTCCAGGCCGAGGATCCGTCGATAGGTGCGTTCGGCTGGAACAACGGCGCCGTTGCTCAGGTCATCTGCGGCCTCGGCCGAGAGCCGATCGATCAGGCGCGGGCAGCGGCGTCCGAAGATGGCGGGACGGTCGAAGGCGGCGCGGGCGTCGGCAAGGGCGGCAGCAGAGACGCGCACAGTCGCCAGGTGCTCGTGCCAGCGACGCTCGAGCACGCCGAGATCGGCTCCCGCGAGCGCTTCGATGCTGGCTCCCGCGTACCAGGCTCGCAATGCACCAGCGCCCACCTCACCGTGGAGCCACTTTACGAAAGCGCCCGCCACGGCGTAGCTGGCCGAGGCGTTATACGCAAGAAAGCCAAGGGCGAACACCTGCTCCAAGGGCGGCAGAATGCCCAAATCCAGCATGGCGCGCGCTGATTGCTCGAGGGTCAAGGGGCCGCCGACGGGGCCTGCTGCCACGGCATAACCCTCGATGCGCCCCGGATCGGGGACAAGTCCCCACCAAGGCCCTGCCACGGCGAGAGGGCCTTGGCCAAACGCGCCGGTGACCACGTGCGCTAGCTCGTGCACCAGGACTGGGTGGGGAAACCTCGCCGCATTCAGGTAAACTTCGCGGCGCCAGGGCTTCGCGACGTAGGTCCGCGATGCCCCCATCAATTCGCCTTTCTGTAGGGGCGAGGCGAAAAGATAGAGCGCCACCTTTTCTTTGCTCGGTTCGAGCTCGAACCATGCCTCGAGGCGGCGCAGTGATGCCTCGCAGTCGGCCGCGTGCAGGAGTGCCTCCCTCTCGGGGTACGACGGTGGATAATAGACGGCGCAGCGCCCCACCTGGGTGGTCCCGCTGAGCTCCCGGCGGATGCTCTCCACAGTACTGAAGTGTCCGAGGTTCTCCCCCTGCCAGCTCACTCCCAGGCTGATGCAGGCAGCGAGGGCCATGAGGGTCGCCAACGAAGGGTCGAGCTGGAAGCGAAGCCTCCGGTGGGCGGTCCAGCGCAGCTGAGCAGTCAAAGCGAGGCACGTAAGGATCGTCATGAGCGATCCGACCCGGTAACTGATCAGCCTGCCTAGCGGATCGTTGACAGTGTCATACAGCGGCCCCGCGAAGTAGCCGAAGAAGGGGTCGAACGCGAACACCATCGGGCTCGTGTAGAAGCGCCAAAGGCTGACTCCGATGCCCAGCGCCGGCCCGGCGAACCCTAGGAAGAACGTGGCTGCGACTCGCCAGCGCCGCAGTGCAGCGTGGGCGATCCCGAGGCCAACGACCGTGCCCCAAACGGCCGCCATCAAGGCCCCCGATCCGCCTCCCAGAGCGTACACCGCAAGCCCTCGCAGCGGCTCGCACAGCGGGGCGCGCAGACCGTGACCCAACGCAACGAGGGCTCCGATGACAATCGTGACAACGCCGAACATCAGGGAGTCCAGCAAGGCCGTGGCAGGTCTGGGAATGGACGTCCCAACCCGCCAAGCACAGCGAACGGCCACGACGCCCGGCAGCACCAACCCCGCCGCGAGAGCAAATTCGTATCCGGGCTGACCAAACAGCGGCAGAAAGCCCACCGCTCCCAGGAGCACGACCACCAACGCCAGCGCTGTGGCATCCACGCGAACATGGGCGCTCGCGCCGGAGAGGAGTCTAAGAAAGCGTTGCCTCACAGCCGCGCTGCAGGTCGCTCCGAAGGTTCGAGGTCATCGGTTCCCTCCGCCTCCAGCGGGGGCATGAGCACTAGCGGCAAGACCTCGTCGATGTGGTGCACGAGGTGAATCCTGAGATCTTCTCGCACTTCTTGGGGGAGTTCCTCGAGGTCCCGCTCGTTGCGTGACGGAATCACGGCTTCCAGCATATGGGCGCGGTGGGCCGCCAAGAGTCGGTCCTTCACCCCCGGAACCGGAAGAATGGTCCCTCGAAGCGTGAGCTCCCCGACCACGGCGACGTCCGGCCGTACGGGCGCGCCGAGCTGTAGGGATGCCACAGCGACGAAAATAGGCACACCCGCACTAGCCCCGTCCCTCGCCTGCCCGGCTCGAGGCACATGGACGTGCAGGTCGATGTGCTTGAGCCAGTCTGGTTTGAGACCGAAGCGATCCGAGCGCGAGCGCACGAATGACACCGCCGTATCTGCGGACTCCTTCATGATGCTCCGCAGTCCTCCCGTTACGCGGATCTCCCCCTTGCCAGGCATGCGCGTGGTTTCCACGTAGAGGACCTCGCCCCCCGCCGACGTCAGGCTCAGTCCTATCGCGACACCGGGAGCGAGCTGCCTGTCGATCTCTTCAGGCTGCCGCTTCGCGGGACCGAGAAGCTCGGTCACGAACTCGGGTTCCGCGCGCAGTCCTTCCACGCGGTCCCCTTCGGCGATGCGCACCGTGAGCGCGCGGCATATCGAGGCAAGCTCACGCTCGAGCCCGCGTACCCCCGGCTCCCGCGTGTAATGGTCGACGATGTAGTCGATCGCTTCTCGAGAGAATGAAAGCTGGTCACTCGAGAGGCCGTGCTCGCGCAGCTGCTTGGGAATCAGAAACTGCTCGGCGATGCTGCGTTTCTCGGTTCGCGTGTACCCCGGCAGCTCGATCACCTCCATGCGATCGCGCAGGGCATCGGGAATTTGTGAGAAGTAGTTGGCCGTTGCAAGGAAGACGACCTGCGACAGGTCGAAGGGGAGGTCGATGTAATGGTCGACGAAGGAGTCGTTCTGCTCTGGATCGAGCACCTCGAGCAGCGCCGCCGCAGGGTCACCACGCAGATCTGACCCCATCTTGTCGACTTCGTCGAGCACGAGCACCGGATTCCGCGTTCCGACCTTCTTCAAGGCCTGGATGATCCGCCCCGGCAGGGCTCCCACGTAAGTGCGCCGGTGGCCTCTTATCTCCGCCTCATCGCGCACTCCGCCCAGGGCTATTCGACCGTATCGGCGCCCCATGGCGCGAGCGATGGAGCGCCCGAGGGAGGTTTTGCCAACCCCGGGAGGGCCGACAAAGAGCAGGATCGGCCCCTTCTTGTCGCGCCGCAGCTGCCGGACTGCCGTGTACTCGACGATACGTCGCTTTGGGGTCTCCAGCCCAAAATGGTCCTCTTCGAGGCAGCGCCGCGCCTCACTGACGTCGGCGCGATCTGCCGTGGTGCGCGACCATGGTAGCTCCACGAGCCACTCGACGTAGGTGCGAGTCACTTGGTACTCGCTCGATTGGGGGGCCATGTTAGCGAGGCGCCCGAGCTGCTTGCGTGCTGTCTGGGCCACTTCGGTGGGCAGCTCTGCTGCCGCAACCTTGTCGCGTAGGGCCTCGACCTCATCGTCGTCTGCAGACTCCCCGAGCTCCTCCCGGATGCTGCGAATCTGCTGGCGCAGCGCGAGCTCCCGCTGAGATTTGCTGAGCTCGCGTTGAACAGAGCCCGATATCTCGCGCTTCACCCTCAAGATCTCCAGTTGTCGCCGGACGATACCCAGCACTATCGCGATGCGCTTCTTCACGTCGACGGCCTCCAGGACCGTCTGACGTGCCGCGACGTTGGCGTGCTCCTCCGTCAGGTTGGACGCGATCAGATCGCAAAGCGCGCCCGGATCTCTGACATTGTCGAGGATGCTCGCGGTCTCCTTGGGTAAATCCGGGGTGAGCTCGAGCATCTCGCGCGTGGCTGCACGTAGCTCATTACCCAGGTCGTGAAGCTCTTTTGCCGTCTTCGGACGTTCCACGACCCGCTGGATGCGGGCTGTCATGTAGGGCTCGAGCCCGACGGGCTCCACGATACGGAAGCGTCCGGATCCGTTCAGGACGACGCTATAGTTGCCATCGCCCAGGCGAATCACCTTAACGACACGAGCCAGCGTCCCGACCTCGTAGAGCTCGTCGAATATGGGATCTGCCGTGTCGGAGCGCCTTTGAGCCACGACTCCCACCACAGCGCGATCCTGGTCGACCAGCTGCTCCACCAGCCTAATACTACGCGGCCGCCCCACATTGATGGGCACGACGGACATAGGAAACAAGACCGAGTTCCTGAGAGGCAGGATGCCGATGGGCTCCTGGGCCTCGGCTCCTTGCCCTATTGTCGAGCGCATGACCCGACAGTAATACGAAAGCGAGTCCCGTCCACCCTCGGCGGCACGGTCCTCCCTATCGCTGTGGCTCCGGGACTTGCCTCGCGAGTCATCGGGCCTCGTCCAAACAAACCCCTGGCGGCTCCCGTCTAGCACCGCGCTCCTCCGATCACGCCTTTCGTCTGCCCCAGGGAGACAGCCCCGGTACTCGCTCGGGAAGGGAGCCTGTGGTAAGTGCGCGCGGTGCTTTTGGTTGCCGACCGTTCTCGAATCGCTCTGATGAGCGCTGACCATCGTCGGCCTACCGTCCAGTGGAGCGCGCTCTTCGTTGTTCTTGCGCTCGGCGTGGCCGGGTGCGCTAGGCCAGAGCCCAACACCCCCGAGGAGGTCGTCCGGGCGTACGCCTCGGCTCTGGAGCGCGGGCGGGCCGATCGAGCCTACGCCCTCTTGAGCGACGAAGCGAAGCGGGAAGTCCCGTTCGCCGTTTACGAGCGCATGCTTCGCGAGAACCCGCGTGAAGTGGAATCCCTGGCAGCTCGGCTCGAAGCAGTCCCTGGGCCTGCACGCGTGACCGCCACCATTACCACCGCCGACGGCGAAGAGCTGCTGCTGGTCTTGGAAGAAGGCAAGTGGCGCGTCGACGCGTCAGCCGTGGAGCTCTATGGCCAGCGGACTCCGCGGCAGGCGCTCGAGTCGTTCGTGAGGGCGCTCGAAAGGCGCCGCTACGACGTACTTCTCCGCTTCGTGCCAACTGACAAGGCAGGAGATCTGACAGCGCGGGATATCAAGAGGGCCTGGGAAGGTGATCAGCGCGACGAAATGCAGGCCCTTGGCGAAGCGTTGCGCTTGGCGCTCCCGACTGGCACGCTTGAGCTGGTGGGCGACCGTGCAACCTTCGCGTTCGGGGCCGGCGGAACCGTCGAGCTGGTGAGAGAGCGTGGTGTTTGGAAGGTCGAGGATGTAGTGCGATGAAGTCTCGCAGCGCAAAGATACAGCGGCGAACACGGGAGACCGACATTCAAGTCGACTTGAATGTCGACGGGACTGGCAAGGCAGACATCGTGACTCCACTGCCATTCCTGTCGCACATGCTCGAACAGATAGCGCGACACGGACTTTTCGACCTCACCGTCCGCGCTACCGGGGACACGGAGATTGACGGACACCACACGACGGAAGACGTGGGCATCGTCCTCGGTCAGGCACTCCTCGATGCCCTCGGTGACAGGGCTGGCATCTTTCGCTATGGGTCGGCAACGCTGCCGATGGACGAGGCCCTCGCCACCGTAGCTGTCGATCTCTCTGGGCGCCCCTACTTCGTCTGGAAGGTCGAGCTCCCGAAGACAAAAATCGGCACCTGGGACACCGAGCTGGCGGAGGTTTTCTTCGAGGCGTTTGCAAGGTCCGCCAAGGCCAATCTACACGTGGTTCTTCACCATGGCACCAACCTGCATCACATCGTCGAGATCTGTTTCAAAGCTCTGGCAAAGGCGCTGCGGGCGGCCAGCAGCCTCGATCCACGTTCCAACGCGGTGCCGTCCACCAAGGGAGCCTTGGACTAGCGGCTCGACCCATCGAGCAGGCAGCAGGGCAGGAACTGCGATGGGGCTCCAGGCGTGGACACATGACTCGTGACATTGGCGGAAAGCGTGGGACCCCACCGCCGGATGCGTTCACCCCCGCGCAGGATAACACCGCCCAAGCGCCTGACAGCGCCGCTGCACCGGCCCTGGTTGAGCCAGCTGTGGTCGGCGACATCGGTGTCGACGATCCGGAGCTCACCCTCTCACAGGCTCACGCTCGCATGAGAGCCGTCGCGGCCAAGGTGCAGTTCACCAGCGGCGACTCCCTTCCCTCTCCCGCCAGTTTGTCGGGAAGACCACATGGCGCCTCCATGCGGCCAACAATGCCGACCCGTGAGGCCTGCTCGGACGACCAGCTCGAGCGCCTGGCAGCCCAGCGCTGCGTCATGGCGGCTGGCGCGGGGATCACTCGTTGCGGGCGCGGTGTGCTTGTCGTCGTGCCGAGCAGCGGGCGTCTGACGGTCCGCGCGGCCGTGCTGCTGTCGATGACCGGAGGCAACCCCGAGGTTTCGAGCGCGATCGTGAGCAGCCCCGCGCTGGAGGGGAGCGAGAGCTGGCTGCACGTCAGTGGCGTCGAGCAGGTCGTGCTGGAAGCCCCCAATCGCCTTGCCCTGGATTCCGCAACCCTCCGCCAGCAGGAGCTTGTCGTTCGCGGAAGCAGCCTTGTCGCTTTCGAGGGCCTGCTTCAATGCCAGCCCGAGTGGCTCCCTGCCCTTCCCTCCTCGACGTGGTTCCGCTGCCGGGGTGACGGTTCCGCGATCATGCAGCTACAGGGTGAACTGCGCTCGCTCCAGGTCCTGCCCGGTAGGGTCACCACCGTTCGTGAGTCCGACCTCGTCGGCTGGTGGGGTCGGCTTGCAGTGCGCATCGGGCCGGTGACGAGTGGCTCGACGATGTTGGAGTTCCGCGGCCAGGGCGCGCTATTCGTCGACATGGATGAGGAGGAGGCTCGATGATGCGAAGGAAGCTGCGTGCCTCGCGCCAGAGGCGTCGTCGATCCCCTCGCGATTCCGTCGGCGCACGACAGCGCGAGCAGCGCGTGAGCTCGCTACGCAGCGACGCCCTGAACCTGCCGAACATCCTCACGATGGGGCGCATCGCGATCATCCCGCTGGTTCTGTGGCTGCTCGACCGAGGAGCGCCGTCGGACTGCCTGTTGGCGGCCCTCGTTTACGCTTTGGCAGCGCTGACCGACTTGATAGACGGGTACCTGGCGCGTCGGCTCGCGATCGTGAGCGTCCTTGGCAAGTTCTTGGACCCGCTGGCAGACAAGCTCCTCGTGATGGCATCGCTCATCTGGATGGTGCCCATGGGGCGGATTGCCGAGTGGGTGGTCGTGTTGCTCCTCGCGCGCGAGATCTCCGTGACCGGCCTCCGTTCAATTGCGAGCAGCGAGGGGTTGGTCATAGCGGCGGGTCGCGGCGGGAAGAGCAAGACCGCGTTGCAGATGATCGGCATCTTGTGCCTCATTCTCGGCTATCCATACTATCTGACGCTCGGCCCTCTCGACCTGGGATACGTCGACCTCGTGCAGGTGGGGCGCTGGCTCGTCTACATATCCCTCGTATTCTCGCTAACAAGCGCCTTCAGCTACGTGAGCCTTTTTGCGACGGCTGCTGCCCGTGCCCAGCAGGGCACCGGCACACAGCGGCGAGACCCGTCCTAGGCCACATTCCCTCACGGCGTGATCGGGGGGATCGATGACGGTCGACCCTTTGGCTCACTCGCCGGGCAGGCGGATCCCGGGTTCTGGCCCGGAGGCTGGGCGGAGCAGCGTGCCGGAGCTCTCGACCACTACCCCTCCACGGGTGCAGCGTGCTAGCACTGGCCCCGATGAAAACGCTTCCGAGACTCGGGGTTGCGCTGCTGACGGTCCTTCTCGTATCTTCCTGCGCCAAACAGGGTGAGGGTGAGCGCTGCGATCGGCAGTACAGCGGTGACGAGGACTGCGAGAGCGGTCTCGTCTGCGTCTCCGCCTCGCAGCTCAACGGTGACGCAGACCGCTGTTGTCCCCCGCAGGATGAGGCAAACAGCGACAGCCGCTGTGACCGGTTCGCGGATACGCCCGAGGACGACGACACGACCGACGGCGCGGGCGGAGCGGGCGGCGCGGGCGGCACTACTGGAGCCGGAGGAACCGCCGGATCTCCGCCTTCGAACGGCAGTACCGCGGGAGCTGCCGGTTTGGGGGTGAGCGGCAGTTCCGGGGCGCCAGCTGGACCCGACACCGCTACCGAGTGCCACTACACGAGCGAGTGCGCGGCGCCCCTCGTCTGTGGTCCCACTGGTAGGTGCCAACCGGAGTGCATCGACACCCGCGATTGCGCCGCCCCGCTCGTTTGTGATCCGGATTCTCACGCGTGCGTGGAAGCGAACGAAGGCGCCTAGTGCGGTGTACTCGATCTCGTCGTTAGTGGCGCTCGCCGAACAGAGCCTGATGCTCGCTCTGGTGCTCTCCCTCCCCGTCGTTGCCAGCGCGGCTATCGCATCGTTCCTCGTCTCGGTCTTGCAGGCGCTGACACAGATCCAGGACAGCACACTGGCTCATTTGCCACGCCTGCTGGCGGTGGCCGCAGCGCTGGCACTCTCGGCGCCGTGGCTGGGCGCGCGCATCGTGGCGTTGGGGCTGAGAGTACTGGGGGGGTAGTGACGTTGCGCTGGCGACGCCGTAGGGCTCGGCCGCGAGGTGATGCATCACGGATGCTCGCACCAATACCCGGTCGAGCGCGCGTTCCGTCGTGTCCGCCGCGGGCACACCCCGTCGCAGGGCCCCGCCGACACAACGGGGCGGCAAGGGTTCAGGGCCGGATCGAGGCAATTTCGGGGAGCGAGCTCATCGTCGCCGATGCTCTGGGGCGCACGCTGGTGACGCTTACCGAACCCGCGGGTCTCCGACCGGGCGAGTTGGTGATCGTCGAGGGTGAACTCGCCGCTGGGCGGGTCCTCCGAGGTCGCTTGGTGGCGCGCTACAGCGCCCCCGAGCCCCACGGGAGCTCGGAGTTCGCACGACTAGCCTGGCAAGGCGTGGGTGTAAACCTGTGCCAACGCGCCGAAGCGCTCACGAAGATCCGGGAGTACTTCCGAGCCGCCCACTTCGTAGAAGTGGACACTCCGCTGCGGGTTCGCGCGCCCCAGCTGGACGCTGGGATTCGCAGCATCCGCGCTGGGGACGGCTGGCTCATTGCCTCACCCGAGTACCACATGAAGCGGCTCCTGGCGGGCGGGATGCCGCGGCTCTTCCAGCTTGCGCACTGCTGGCGAGCCGAAGAGCTGGGACCGTGGCACGAGACGGAGTTCATGATGCTGGAATGGTACCGCGCCTTCTCCGAGCTAGAATCCGTCCTTGTGGACACCGAGGTAGTCGTGTGCGAGGTGGTGGAGCTGCTCGCGGGATCCAATGTCATTCGTGCACCGGGGGCCGGCATTGCCGTCGAGGTGGCCACCCCGTTCGAACGACTTTCGGTGAGCGACGCTTTCCGCCGCTACGCTGGCGTCCGTGACCTCGCGGACCTGGCACGAACCGACGAGAACCTGTACTTCGAGCTGATGGTGAGCCGCGTCGAGCCCGCTCTGGCCTCAATCTCCAGGCCTGTATTCCTGTGCGATTACCCGATCACGCAAGCAGCCCTGGCGCGCCCCAAGGAAGAAGACCCTGAGTTTGCAGAACGCGCGGAACTCTACCTGGGAGGGATCGAGCTCTGCAATGCTTACGGCGAGCTGACCGATGCAGCAGAGAACACGCGGAGGCTCCTGGCACAGAGTCAGAACCTGCGCGACGAGGAAAGCGGCAGCCCAGCGCCCGTGGACCACAGCTTTCTAGCTGCCTTGGCCGAGGGGCTACCGCCTGCGGCCGGCAACGCGCTGGGAATCGATCGCCTCATCGCCTTGGGTCTGGGGGCTCCGGATATCGCGCGGGTGCAGGCCTTTCCTGCGCAAAGACTCTAACTCGAAACTACGCAGCCTCCTGTTGGGGAACGAGAGCAAATCCCAGCTCCTGGCGTTGGAGGAGAGCGCAGCCAGGCGGCGGGCTCGGTAGCGGCCCGGACTACGCGCTGATGGCTGACCGCTCCAGGCCTCGTTGGTTCCGGATACGCCGGGGTCAAGGGTAACGGATCAGCGAGAGGACCGGGGTCGGCGCGAGACGGTTACGCCCGCTCAACACGTCCAGCTCTATCACGAACGCGTATGCCGCGACGTGTGCACCCTGGCGCTCGACGAGCTCGCCGGCAGCAGCAGCGGTTCCGCCAGTAGCCAGCAGGTCATCGACGACGAGCACCCTCGCGCCTTCGCGCAAAGAATCCCTGTGCATCTCCAGCTCGGCTTCGCCGTACTCGAGCGAATAACTCACCTTGTCGGTGCGATAGGGCAGCTTGCCTGCTTTCCGCACGGGCACGAAGCTGGCATTGAGCCGAACAGCAAGAGCTGCCCCAAAGATGAAGCCACGCGACTCGATGCCGACTACGGCGTCCACTCCCTCTCCCACGAACTGGTGGGTCATGACGTCGACGACGATGCACAAAGCCTTGGGGTCCGCCAAGAGGGGGGTGATGTCGCGGAACAGAATTCCCGGCTGCGGATAATCCGGAACGTCCCGGACGAGGCTCGTGGCGTAAGCAATACTGTCGAACTCCGCCGTGATGGCGTTGGACGGCGGCCTGGGCTTCGGCTTGGAGACCTTCGATCTCGGAGGGCTGGACTTCTCCCGCTCCACTCCCCTGGGTGTTGGCGAATGCCTTGCCGGGAGCGGCTTCTGGGGCTGAGGGGCGCTGCGCTTCCGAGATGCCATGCTTCTACGAGCGGCATGTTGGGGCGAGTCGACGCAAAAATCTAGCCTGAACTTCGCAAGCCACGGCCGCATCGCCCAGGCCATCGTCGAGTTCGATGTAGGCCCCCGGAGAACTCGTTGGCCGGAAAGATGCGTTGGCCGCCCCTTTCACCGGCACCGGCCACCGCCGGGTCACTCGCTGCGCCTCTCAACCTCGCCAATGATCCCCTCCACCGCTGCCGCACTGTCTGTACAGGTCGGATCCAGTCGGAGCGCGGTAATGCCCACCGCTCCCTCGTCGAAAGCCTCCGTGTCCGACCCGGGTGCCCCCGGGTGCCGCACGCCTGGTTTCCCCAGCCACAGGTACTCCCTTCCGCGGGGATCCGCGCGAAACTCGACCCCTTCGCTGTACTCGCGCCGTCCAAGCCGTGTCCGCCGAACCTTCCAACCGGATCCTGACGGAAAGTTGACGTTCAGCAGCAGGGACTTCTCGCGATGACTCGTGAGAAGGCATGCTCCGAAGGCCGTCACGAGGCGAGCGGCCGCCTCGATGTCCGCGTCGTGCGCTGCGGACGCCGCTATGGCGGGAATACCACGCAGCGCCGCCTCTCGAGCGGCAGCGACCGTGCCACTGTAATACACGTCCATGCCGAGATTCAGTCCGCGATTGATCCCGCTGACGACCAAGTCCGGTATGCGCGGCAGCACCCGGCCATCTGCGTGTAGCGCCACGTACACACAATCTGCAGGAGTGCCGTCAACGGAGTAGCGGCCGGGTCCATGACGGCGAAGAATGAGTGGCCGGTGCAGGGTGAGCGCATGACTTGCTGCGCTCTGCTCGCCGTACGGCGCGCAGACGGTGACGTCGCCGAGGACGGCTAGGCCGAGCCTCAGCGCCTCGAGGTTCGGGGAATCGTAGCCGTCATCGTTCGATATCAGGATCAGTGGACGTGGCATCAAGGCTGCAGCTTAGCCCCGGGATGCGCACCAGGCTCGCCTACGCGGATTATACTGCTGCTGCGACCCACTTCGTCAGGGAGCGACGGTTCAGGTGCCGTTCAAGAGCGTTGCGAGCTCCCCCGTACTCGCCAGGTCGGAGACGATGTCGCACCCGCCAACGAGCTGGCCATTGACGAACAGCTGCGGCAACGTAGGCCAGCTCGAGTATTCCTTAATGCCTTCGCGGAGGTCAGCATCGGTGAGGACGTTGATGTCCTTGAAGTCCACCCCTTGATCCTCGAGTATCTGTACGACGCGGGCCGAGAATCCGCATTGGGGAAAGGAGCGGTTGCCCTTCATGAAGAGCACGACCCGGTTGCTCTCGAGCAGATTCTGAATGTTGGTTCGCAGGGTTTCTTCCATCAGAGATCCTTTTTCCCCCGTGGTGTGGAGCGCATCACTCGGGACCGCAAGCCTTCCGCCACCGTTTCCTGTCACCCACGATGGTGAGCGTCGCCATGCCCTCCCCCACGGTTCCGCTATGACTTCCGGTCCGCGCGCGGCAGGCAGCCTGTCATGGACTACGGGTACGCAGCGTCAGCGCGTGAATCGGCCCGTTCATCGCTTCGCCAAGGGCCGCATACACCATCTTATGCTGCTCGATGAGCGCCTTGCCGGCGAATTGGCTGGAAACGATCTCGGCCCGGAAATGGTCCTTCGTTCCAGTGAGGTCCGCGACCTCCACGGTAGCATCAGGAAAGGCGCCCAGCAGCTTTCGACGCAGCTCTTCGAGTTCCATCATTGCGGTGCGAAGCATGATGCGGGCACGGTCAGTGTCAACGTCGCAAACGCAACCGACAGGTATGGGAACCTCCGCAGCGGCGGCCTCCTCTTTGGCGCTCAGGCGGTTCTCATCCGGGATGGATGGGCGGCCTTCTGTGGGGTCGACACCCGAGGCATGGGTAACAATGGTGAAGTACATGGGAACGGGAAGCGCCGATTGGCGCAGAGCCCTGGCATTGGCAGCCGTGATGGGTGGCTTGGGCCTGCTTGGTTACGCCCTTCTCGCCAGCGAAACGGATGAGGAGGCGATACAGGAGCAGCTCCACCAGCTCGAGTCCGCTGTCTACGTTCGAGAGGGGGAAGGTCTCGTTTACCGCAGGGTGCGGCTGCAAGCAGAGTTCACGGAGCTCTTCACGGCTGACGCTCATGTCGAGGCGCCAGAACTCGGGCAGCTGCCTCGGGGACCGGCAGGCCTGGCGACGGTTGGGGCACGGCTGGGCCAGCTCTACGACACCGCGGAGGCGACCTTTCACCAAGTGCGTATCGAGGTCGGGCCAGCGGCGGACACCGCGGAGGTCAGCGCCATTGCGCGTCTTTCCGGGAACCGACATGGACAAGGCTACGGAACGGACGAGAGAGAATGCCTGCTCCGGTTCGTGCTGGATGACGGCGAGTGGCTCATTGCATCCGGACTCGTGACCGAGCCTGAGTGAACGGATACACCACTCCCCTGACCCGGCGGAAGCGGAACCAAAGGGGCGCGGGCGATCAGCGGTAGAGGCTCCTTGCCAGCAGTGGTCGAGAAAGAAGCGCTGAGGGACTAGGGCCTGTCCCTGAATGCGGTTGGCTCTTCCGTGCCCGTGCCCGAAAAAGTTAGCAACGCGGGGCCAGCGCTGGCCGATAGCTGAGCATGGAACTGGATCATGAATAGCTCGACGTTTACCAACTTTCTCTCGATTTCTTCGTGCTGGCCAATGACGTCGTCGAGGGTCTTCCGCGAGGGAGGGGGCATCTGGCCGACCAGCTCGCGCGGGCATCAACATCGGTGGTGCTGAATCTGGCGGAGGGCGCAG
>JAEWRL010000168.1 GCA_023398955.1 Pseudomonadota bacterium | reverse complement strand
CCATCGCCAGCGCCGCGGCGTCCGCCGCCGCTTGGGCTGCTTGCATCGCAGCTTGAAGCGCTGCCCCTGCCGCTGCGCTCGCTCCTGCGCTCACAGCTCCTGCGACGACCCCGATTGCACCCATGGCCTTCCCGATCGCGCCCATGGCGCTCGCGGGGTTGCAGTGCCAGGTAATGTCGGTCATCCGCGCCGCGCGGGAGCCACCAATCCATGTGTTGCTGGAGCCGGTGAAGATCTCGAAGGCGGGCGCGAAGCCCATGCAGGTGGGGGCCAGCCCGATGTCTCCGGCGCGCGCGGCGGGCATGCCGCCGATCAGCACGGAGACGCAGCCCGCCAGCATCACCTGACCGATGCTCGGGAGCGGCACCGGGACGGGGTTGGGGGGCACTAGGCTGGGGGGGTGGGCGTGACCGTGGGGGGGACCGAGGTGCGGCATGCCCAGGGTGGCGGCGGGCATGCCTGGCACCAGCGCCGCAAGGGGTGCCGTGATCAGGGCGAACCCGGTGTCCAGTAGCTGGAAGGGTGCCCCGACGACCCCCATGACCGCGCCGATGCCATGCTCGACGGCTCCGAGGGCGCCGCGCGCCGGATCCGGTGCGTTCTGGAACGGGGCGACAGTCGTGTTGACGACGTCCGCGACGGCGTTGAGGCTGGCGCTGCCCGTATCGCCAATCAGAGGCGGCGCGGGCTGAGTCGGTGGGGGTGCCTTCGAGGACACCCGCGGCCGCATCGCCTGGACGGTGCTGAGAGTGATCGCCACTAGCGCCTCGCCCCAGCAGGGTCAGTCGGAGCGGCGCCGGCCCCGCCGGTAGCCACGCCTGGCTGGGCATCAGAGACTCCAAGGGCTGCCCGCTCCGCTTCGAACTCCGCGACGCGGTGGTAGAGCGCCGAGTGACGGGCTAGGGCGATGAGGTAGTTCAGGATCGACGCCGCCCTCTCCACGTACGAGAACTGCTTGGCGAGGTCCTTGCCCTTCATCCATAACTCGACGGCTTCGTCGATCTTTCCCAGACGCCAGGCCGCGAGCCCTCGCTTCTCCATGGCGTCGCACTTGGCGTAAGGGTTGTGCATCTTGGCCGCGGCGTCGTCGGCGTGCTTGAGGTAGCCAGCCGCTTCTTCGTTCCGCTGAAGCTCTAGGCAGGTCCCTCCCGCGCCGTAGGCAGCTTGCTGAATGACCGGGACGCTCTGCTGGTCGACCCCCATTGCCAAGGTTCGTTGGTAGAACGGCAAGGACTCTTCGGGCCGCCCTGCCTGGCGCAACGTGTCGGCTGCCCCCGTGAGACACAGGGACTGCATCAGTGGATTGCTGGTCTCGTCGTAGTAATTGAAGCAGGCCCCGTACTTCTCCAAGGCTTGGGGGTAGCGCCGCAGGCCCATGTCGACCACCCCCAGCAGGAAGAACGCGTTCATGCGCTCGTCCGCCGGCAGGCTCTTGTCATGAGCGGTCTCGACCAGGCCCTGTACGAACCGCTCGTTGCTGAAGTCGAGCTCCATCACCAGGAGGCGATCGTTCTGGGCTGCAACGAGCTCGCGCGTGATGGGCGAGTCCGGAGCGTGGTCGCGGACGATGAAGCGATGCCGATCCATCCAGGGTTCGACGGCCGTCGGCGCCAGCAGCGGGTCGATCATCGCGCGATAACCGGCGCGATCCGGCGCCTCCCCTGGCAGCAGGCCCCAAACGATGGGCGAGTCACCCAGCAGGTGCTGGCCGCAGTGTTCGATGGCAGCACGGAGGCGCTGCACCGGCGGATAGCGTTCATCGCGAACCAGGGGAGGCAGCTCCGGAAGCGGCTCGAGCTGCCGCGCCCCGAGCTCGGTGTTGACCACCTCGAGCTGCATGGCCAGGCTCTCCGCAATTAGGCTCATGTAGGCCGCTGCGTCGATGCACGGCTGCGGGAAGACGAGGTAATAGTTATCGTCGTCCTGCGCGTCCAGCCCCACGAGCGCACGGTTCGGCAGCATCATATCGCTGTCGCGGCCGTTCAAGACCAGCGTCGGATAGTCGGGCTGGGCAATGAACTCCCGCAGGGAGCCGACGAGTGCATCCGCTTGGCGTTTCACTCCGCAGCGCCTCGTTAGTTCAAGCGGATCGTGCGGCCACGGACCACCAGGTCACCCTCGCTCAGCAGGGCAGTCCCGCCACCAGCAGAGCGGATCTCGACGGTGTCGGCGCTGAGCCGCAAGGTGCGCGCCGCCGCCAAATCCAGGTTCCCCTGGCCGAGCTCGATGACAGGACCGTCTGGGCCCTGCCGGAGCGTCACCAATGGCTGCCCTTCGTGAGAGAGGATGCGCACCGATTCCCCAGGCTCCAACCGGAGCAGGCGTTCGTTGTCCGCGTCAGGGGGCACGGGGGTGGGTTCACGACCGAGCGCCCCCGTCACTATCCACTGGTTCCACCCCGCCGGAAGGGTGAGCAGAACCCCATCTCCCTGCCGCAGGGAGAGGTGTCTCTCACGCTGCACCCAGCGCTCGACTACCTGCCCCCGTGGCTCGAGCCACCGCACCAGCACACGACCGGGGAGATGCGGATGATGGGTGTCCAGAACTTCTCCGACGACGACCACGGACTGCAGAGCGGAGGCGCCGTCGTTCGCGGCCTCGAGGGGAGCCCCGCCCGCCGGCACCACCCCCTGCTCGACGCCACCGCCCACGGCAACCTGCGAGCCGCCCTGCTCCGCGCACTGTTCGAACGCGGCCTCGATGAGCTCACGCAAGCTGCTTGCCTGTGGTTTCCCCTGATTCATGTTCTCAGCCTATCGCTCTGGGCCATTCCGACCGTCAGTTGATCTTCACCATTGCACCGGAGATCTCGGTCGTGGCCGTCCCCGCGATCGAAACCTTTCCTCCGGACACCGTCGCCCCTGCCGAGGCCAACTCGATTGTCGCGCCTCCGTTCAGGGTGATCTTCGTCGCCGCCACGTCGATGCCGCTGGTTGTCAGCGTAATCGTGCTGCCGCCGCACTTGATCTGGATCTGTTCGGGCGCGTCGATGGTAGCGTTGCCGCCGTCGAGCGACACGACGCACTTCCCGTTGGTGAGCTTCGCGAGGGGCGCCTTGAGGAACAACTCATTGGCTCCCTGCGTCACCTTGTAGTGCGTCGTGGCCGTCGTGTTGAACTCCCCGTTGACCGTCACCTCCCTGTTTGCGCCGTCCACGGTCAGCGCATCGTTGGCGCCGCTCACTGTCAGCGTGCGGCCAGTCTCGTACGTGCCTGTGTGGGCGCCGGTGACGGTCAGGTCGTCGGTCTCCCCCACGGAGGTCGTGCGGCTGGCTTCGAAGGTCTGGGTGTCCGCCTTCGTGACAGTGACCGACCGCGTCCCCGAGACAGAGACGCTCTGGTTGGACTGGGTCGAGATACTCTGGTCACCCCCGGACGAGATGCTCTGGGTCGCCCCCGCCGAGATGCTGTGGTTGTTCTTCACCACCGTGGCCATGTCCTTCTCGGCCTGGATGAAGATCTGTTCCTCGCCCTTCTTGTCCTCGAAGCGGATCTCGTTGAAGTTGTCGGGCGTGCCGCCCTTCGTGCTACGGCTCTTGATGCCGCTTTGGGTCTGGTTGTCGGGAAGCGCGTAGGGGGGCATGTTGTCAGCGTTGTAAACGCGACCGGTGACTATCGGGCGATCGGGGTCCCCGTCCAAGAAGCTGACGATCACCTCCTGCCCGATGCGAGGGATGTGAATGCTCCCCCAGTTCATCCCGGCCCACGCCTGCGAGACGCGGACCCAGCAGGAGCTCGTCTCGTCGGCATTACCCTCGCGATCCCAATGGAAGTGCAACCTTACCCGTCCGTACTCGTCCGTCCAGATCTCCTGCCCCGCCTGTCCCACGACGGTGGCCGTCTGCGGCCCCTCCACCACCGGCTTGGGAGTGCGCCGCGGCGCACGGTAGGGACGACGGCTCTCCATCGCCAGGAAGCCCACGTGAAACTTGGCTTCCTCTCCTCGGTCCGTCGAGTCGTAGTCGGCGACCCGGATCCCGTACTCGGCCTGGGTGACCAGGTATTCGCGGTTCTGGTCGCTCCTGGGAAACTCCTCCAAGCTGAACAGATTGCCGCAGCCGAGGCCGCGCGCATTCCCTTCACCCCTCATCTGCTCGAAACCGACTTGGAGCTCCTCACGGCGAACCCGACACTGCACCTCGGCCTCGGACGCGTCCAAGAACTTGCCGGGGTAGTCGTAGACCTCGTAGTCGTTATAAGCGTGATCCAGGGGTAAGCTGTTTTCGGCCAGCACGGGAGCAGCTGGTCGAGTGAAGTTGAAGTCACGCGCCGCGTAGGTTCCAGGGCGCATGGTGCGCAGGGCTCGCCAACGGTTGATGTGGTCGCGTTCTCGCCGTTCCCCCGCGCGGGGCGGATAGTAAGGGACCGACTCGTAGCCTGCGGCCCGATCGTGCGCGCTGTACGAATCCGCGAGAACCAGCTTGTGCTGGCGCCCTTCGTGCTTGAAGAAGAAGTAAATCCCCTCGAGCTCCATGAGCCGGGTGATGAACCGAAGGTCCGACTCTCGGTACTGGACCAGGTAGTCCAGGCGGCGGTACTCGTCGGTGAGCGCGTTCTCGAAGTCGCTGAACCCGTGCTCGCGAAAGAGCCGCTCTATGACATCAGGGACCTTCTCATTCTGAAAGATCCGTGACCTGGCCCGGTTCCCCAGGATCCATATCCAGGGTCGAACGGTGACGCGGTAGAGGAAATACCGCCCGACGTTCTCGTCGAAGGCGCAATGGCTGACAACGCCATTGAACTCCCGAGACTCGCCATGGGGCAGCCTGAGCGACACGCTGATGGGCTCACCCAACAGCTCGGACAGGTTGATCTCGGGGTTCTCGCTGAGCAGCTGGAGCTCGTAACGGAAGAGTTGTCCCAGGGCCTCGTACCCGCTCATCGTGTAGAAGACCAGCTCGCCGTCTGGAAGCGACGTGTGGACGCTGGCATCCCGGAGCCCATCCTGAATCATGGAAGCCACCCTCCATTCGCCGCGCCTCCCTGTGTTTCCATCTGAACCATCTCCTCCACGATGACTCCCCAATGGAATCGCTTATCCTCTGTTTGCGGCGGGGGCAAGCATGGATGCGAGCGAAGGGGAACGTCCGACCCGCCGGCAGACATAGCGCAATCCAGGCTCTGGGGCTCGGCCCGGGCCAGGGGGGCGACGGAACCGCGGCCATCCGGCTCCCGACCACTCAGGCGGCGCGCAACCCAGTGGAACTCGGATTGTCCAGTCAGAGGTGCACCCGCGCCCGATCGCTGTTCTGAACTGCCTCGATCACGCTGAAGCCTTGCGTGAGCAGCTGCTCCACGGCAGCAGCAGGCAAGGTGGCCTCCAAGGGCGGTTGCAGGCCGCGGGCGTCACCTTCGGAGACGGTGACGATGGGCAAGCCCCGGATCTCGTGGCTGCCGTCCAGCTGCGTCTGACCTCCGCACCACTGCTCCATCAGGGCCTGGACAACGAGGTACGCGCCGTTGGCCCACGGAAAATCTGCTGGGTCTGGCCGCTCCCCCAGCTCCTCGAACTCGATCTTCTCGAGGGGCTCTCCGCGCTCGCCGTAGGGTTGACGGACGAGGCACCGTGGCAAGGCCAGGGCAAACTGCGCGCCGGCTTGCCGCAGACTGCCGAGCTCTGCCCAGGCCTCGCGAGCCTCTTCGCTCCACTCCGCTTGCCAAGCGTCGAGGGGGGGCGGGGGCAGCTGGAACCCGTGCGTCGCCGTCGGCTGCCAACCGGCGAGCGACGCCGAGGCCCCGGTGACGAGGAAGACGTCGTGCTCCTTGCACACGCGCACCAGCCCCACCAAGCTGGCGAGCTCTTCTGCACCGGGCCCGAAGCGGTGATCGACGAGCATCACGGATACACCGTCGGACAACGCCTCTCGAAGCCCGGCGGGGTCACTGGCGAGCTCCTGCCAAGAGGCTTGGACCGCAGAGAACCGCGTCCGCGAGTCGTCGGGACAAGCCCGGACGACCATCTCGGTGGCAAACCAGGTCGCCGAGGCGCGCCGGAAGCCTTCCTGACTCAAGAGCGCGCGCAGGCGCGCCTGGAGCTCGGCCTCGACTCTCGCGCGCAGGTCGCCGCCGGTAGAGCTGGCAGACCAGTGCTTGCCCTCGGAACCCGTGGCCAGTGCCCGCTCCGCCAAGCGGTGCACCAGCCGCTCTGCCGAAGCGGTCACGGTGCTGTCAGCAGGCGGTGGGACTGCCTCGGCATGGACAGGTCGGCGTCCCAAGAGCCTCCCGAGAAGGGCGTCATCGCCGTCCGGTGGGGGCGGCTCGGCGGATACCTCGGCGAGCAGAGCCTCCAGACGCTGCGCGGCAGTCTGATCGTGGAAGAGGTCACGCAGCGGGTGCCACAGCGCGGCCAGCTCGGGGACGCTATCGAGGAGATTGTCCGGATGGAGGGCGTCCGTATCAGCTATGGGGAGCGTGAACGGCAGCCCACCCCGCGTCAGGGGACCGAGCGTCACCTGCCCGGGTACGATGCAGAACTGCGCGGAGAGTGGATCTATCTGTAGGGACCTCCGCACGAAGCGCGAGCTGCCGTGCTCCGCCTGCGCCGCGCCAGAGTAGTCGGCGACGAACAGGACGTGTCCCAGGCCCGAAGCCGGCTTGGGGCGCGTGGGGTTTCCTTGACGGTCGAACAGGAAAGCGAGCTCGAGGTGTCCTGGCGGCATTGGCATGAATTCTCCGAATCGACGGGCTCCTACGCGGTTCCTAGCCCTGAGGGATGATTCTCCCGAGTAGCGGCGCGACCGCCCCGGACAACCGCTGGTAACCGGTGTCGGTGGGATGGAGGAAATCCCTGAGAATGGCCTTGGTGATCCTCCCATCCGGCTCGAGGAGCACGAAGCCCACATCCTGCACCGTGACGCCGGGGGCGGCCAAGCCAGAGATCAGGCGATTTGTTTCGATGATCTTCCGCCGCAGCGGAGACTCCGGGCTCTCTTGGGCGGGGAGGATGGAGAGCAGGAGCACGGGAGTGCCGCTCAGACGCTTGCGGACCGCAGTGACGACGGCGCGCACGCCCGAGGCGGTCTCTGGAGGTGAGAAGCCCCCCGCAAGGTTATTGATGCCTATCATCACGACCACCGCGGCCGGCGTCAGGCCATCCAGAGCCCCGTGCTCGATTCTCCACAGCAAATTCTGGGTATACTCCCCATGGATGCCGAGATTGAGGGGCGAGTACTTGCCAAAGTGCTCACGGTAGGACGGCGACATCCGCCAGGCGTCCGTGATGGAGTCCCCCAGGAAGACCACCTTGGCCTCGTCGCGCTTGAAAGCCTTGCACTGCCGCTCGTGCCGCTTCTCCCACTCCTCCGAGATGAGCCAAGGCTGAGCGCCAAGGCGCGGGACGGGCCTATCCGCGACGTTCTGCGGATAGGCGCGCGTCCCTGGGGGGCCGATCCGCTGCGGGAGCAGGTGTTCGGCGGGCGCGACAGGCTCGTCCACGGGAGCCGGTGGGAGCAGCGCGAGCGCGCGCTCCGAAATCTCGGCAGCGGAAGCCGCGGAGCTCGACGTCAAGGGAGCAACCATCAAGGGAAGCGGCACGGCTCGGGTGCTGGCTCCCATCGGCTGCTCCCCTGCGGGTGCTTCCCCCAGATCCCGCAGAGGAGCCCGCCGCGCAGAGGCCAGCGCCCGTGATGCAGGCCCTCCGGGCGCACGAGAGCTCGAGAGTGCTGGCCGGGCTGGTTCTACACTAGCCGAGGAGCGGACGTCTGCCCCTTCTCGCGGGCGCGGAGGCGCGTGTTCACACCCTGCCAGCAGGGCGAGCAGCACCCCCAGACCAGCGCTCAGGAGCGAGCCGCTAGTTGAAAGAGTAGATGAAGCGCGCATCCTCGACGTCCACGGAGACTCGTTCGACAGGCTTGTTCTCGAGGGTGCGCAGCAGCAGCTCACGACTGACCTCGGGAAGTAGAGAGTTCGTCAGCACCGCGTCAATCATCCTGCCGCCACTCTCGAGCTCGTTGCAGCGGCTCGTGATGAGCTCCACTACGGCGGGCGAGTAGGCAAAAGGAACCGAATAGCTCTCCGCGACCCGTCGTTCGACGCGACGGAGCTGCAAGCGCACGATGTTCGAGATCATCTCGTCGTCGAGCGGGTAGTAGGGAATGACCACCATGCGACCGAGCAACGCGGCCGGAAACGCCTGGAGCAGCGGCCCCCGCAGTGCCTCCGCCATGACGGCTGGCTCGGGGCGCTCGGGCGCCGCACCGACGCGCATGATGACGTCGCTTCCAACATTGGAAGTGAGGAGGATGACTGTATTGCGGAAGTCCACGCGGGTCCCCTGCCCGTCCTCCATCCATCCCTTGTCGAACACCTGGAAGAAGACTTCGTGGATGTCCGGGTGCGCCTTCTCGACCTCGTCGAGCAGAACGACGCTGTACGGGCGCCGCCTCACGGCCTCGGTCAAGACGCCCCCTTCCCCGTACCCCACGTAGCCAGGGGGAGCCCCCTTCAGGGTCGAAACCGTGTGTGGCTCTTGGAACTCGCTCATGTTGATGGTGATGACGCTCTGCTCGCCACCATAGAGCACCTCCGCGAGCGCCAACGCCGTCTCGGTCTTACCCACCCCCGAAGGCCCCGCGAGCAGAAAGACTCCAATCGGCTTGCTCGGGTTCTCGAGGCCCGCCCGCGCGGTTTGGATACGCTGCGCGATCGCTTCCAGAGCATGATCCTGCCCCAGAACGCGACGACCGAGCAGCTCCGGGAGCTTGAGGACATTCTCTATCTCGTTCCTGACCATCCTGCCCGTGGGGATGCCGGTCCAATCCGCGACGACCTGGGCCACGGCTCGCACATCGACCGCCGGCAGGATCAGGGGTTCCTCGTCCTGGAGCTGGGCCAGCTCGGCCTCGAGGTCCTTGAGCGTCTGAAGCTCCGCTTCCGATGGTGCTTCGTGCACATCGGTAACAGCGACCGACGCGCTCTCGCCCTGTTCAGCGGGCAGGCGCTCTTCCCGTAAGCGACGACGCTCCGCCAGGATACGGTCCACGATGGACTTCTCCGTTTCCCAGCGTCGTTCCAGTTCGGCGAGCCGCGCGGCCTCGGCCTCCAGGGAGCTCTCGACCTCGCGAGTGCGACTAGCGACGTCAATGCCGATGCTGCGCTCTCTTGCGATGATTTCCCGCTCGTTCTCGAGCGCTTCGATGCGCCGGCGACAGTCCTCCACCTCGGGCGGCACCGCGTGCTGGCTCACTGCGACCCGAGCGCACGCCGTGTCCAGGAGGCTCACGGCCTTGTCTGGAAGCTGCCGATCGGGAATGTAGCGCTTGGAGAGCCTGACAGCCGCTGCCAACGCTTCATCCAGCAGCTGGACGCGATGGTGACCTTCCAACATCGACGCGAGCCCCCTCATCATGAGGATGGCTCTTCCCTCGCTGGGTTCGTCGATGGGCACGGTCTGGAAACGACGGGTGAGCGCCGGGTCGTTCTCGATGTACTTCTTGTACTCGGCCCAGGTGGTCGCGGCGATGGTTCGCAGGGTGCCGCGCGCGAGCGCAGGCTTGAGCAGGTTCGCCGCGTCGCCGGTTCCCTGGGAACCGCCAGCGCCAATCAGCGTGTGGGCCTCGTCGATGAACAGGATGATGGGCTTCGACGAAGCGTGCACCTCGTCGATGACTTGGCGGAGACGAGCCTCGAACTCCCCCTTCATGCTCGCCCCGGCCTGTAGAAGCCCGAGGTCCAGGGACCGCAAGCTGACGTCCTTCAGCGCTGGGGGCACGGCGCCCTGCGCGATCCGTTGGGCGAAGCCCTCGACCACGGCCGTCTTTCCCACCCCCGCTTCCCCCGTGAGGATCGGATTGTTCTGACGACGGCGCAGCAGAATCTGGACGATCCTTCGGATCTCCTCGTCACGCCCGACAATCGGATCCATTTCCCCTTTACGCGCCCGCTCCGTCAAGTCCACTGTGTAGCGGCCGAGAGCCTCCTGTTTGCCCAGAGGTGCGGCGCCTCCGGCACCTGGCGTGGAGCTCGCAGCATCCGACCCCGCCGCTGCGGAAGCCGGGAACTGGCCATCCTCCGCCGAGCCCCGCGTGATCGCGTCGAAGCCCTCGACGGCCGCCTCCGCCTTCACTTTGGCGAACTCGCGCGAGATGGCGAGCAAGGCGTTCCGGAGCGAAGGGGTCTTCAGCCACCCAATGAGCAGGTGCCCGGTGCGGACCTGGCTCTCTCCGAACATGAGCGACCCATAGACCCAGCCGCGCTCGACCGATTCCTCGACTTGAACGGAGAGGTCCGAGATGGAGGTCGCCCCCCTTGGCAGGCGGTCGAGCGCCTCGGTCACGTCGCGCGCGAGGCGAGACGTGTCGACGCCAAAGTGCTGAAGAAACCGTGTCAAGTCGGTGTCCGAAACCTGGACCAGCTGGTAGATCCAGTGAACGAGCTCGACGTAAGGGTTGCCTCTTACCTTGCAGAACAAGGTCGCGCTCTCAATGGACTTATAGCCGATCGGGTTCAATCTCCCGAACAACGCTGTTCGACTTATCTCCGACATTACGGGCTCCCTGGGTAGTCAAGCTCAATCATTGCTCGGTCGTGACAGATGTCGCCGGCTGCTTCGTTGGAACGGGTCAATCACGAGGTCGGCAAGGGCTCCCCGCTTGCCGAGGCGCGCATTGTAAGAGAGCCGCTCGCTCCCGCCGAGCCTTATCTGGCCGGCGGCGTCTTCGCGGAGCCTGAGCGAAAGGTCCCAAGCGTATTCGTCGCCGACGTAAGCGCGAACCATCGTGGCGAGCTTGGCAAGACCGGCGCTTCCGGGCAGAAAGCGGCTGTAATCTTCGCGCGAGAGGGGGCCGAAACAGATCCTGAAGCGATGCTGAACCGAGTACACCCGCGGGCCGAGCAGGGTAGTTCTCCCAAGGGAGCACACCTCGGGCGGTCCACCCAGCTGTAACCTGCCGGACTCTGGCAAATCCAGCCACTCGCCCTGAAACTCCTGGATGGTGACAGGCACCTCGAAGTAGTCCGCCAGGATGGCGCCAAGGCCCTCGGCACTCCGCACGGGATTGGAGAGCCACCCGACATACTGCAGCTTGGCATGGTCTGGGATGAGATCTCTCTCCCGCAGCGCCGAGAGACCGAGTCCCATGAGAGAGCCCACATACGCCTCGAATCGGCTGGACTGTGGTCGATCCTGATGAACAGCCGGCTCGACCTGAGCCCACGCTCGGTGAAAGAGCAGGAGCATCCTGTGATTGAAGAGATTCACGAATGCGCTCAGCGTCCGGTCTCCGACATGGCGGATGCGCTGCCGCGCGTACTCGGTCAGGTGTAGCGGCAGCGGGCCATTGGGACCAAAGAGTCCGAAAAACCCCACCTCGAGCTGCCCGGGGCGACCTCCGGCTTGCTCGAACCGGGAAAGCTCGGCTGGCGCGAAGCCAAGATTCGGGTCCTGACCGAGGCGGATGGGCTCGTCCAGCGGGCGCATCGCCTCGCCGAAGCGCGGCAAGTCGGGGAAGAGAGCCTCGACCTGGCGGAGTGCCGCATGAAACCCGAACTCGTGCGCGCCCCGCTCCAGCTCGTCCAGGAAGCTCATGATGCGGCCCGTCTTCCCAACCGTGCTGGCCACCTCATCAGCCCCCCGCGCTGCACGCTCTTGAGTGCCGTCTCGGAGAATGAGTTGATGGCGACGTACTTGGCGAAGAAGCGCTCGAGCACCGACGCGAACATGAAGGCGCTCCCTCCCTCGAACGCCGACTCGTCGCACTCCAGGAGAATCTCGATCCCGCGCCCGAACGCCAGCGGCCCGGAGGTGGGCACACGACGAACGATCGACGAAGTCGAGACGGAACGTACGCCGTCGACGTGTCGGCGCAGGACGGGCGACCCGAGATCGCTGTACAAGTGCAGCAGTTGCCGCAGACCAGAAGCCCCTTCCTCCGAGCTGGTGTCCGTAATGGAGAGGTAATTCAGAGAGAGGTGGCTGACCAGACGCCAGGAGGTCGCGCCCCAGGCGATGGGCGGGCGCGGCTCCGATGGACCCGCGACGCATCGGATGGACTCGACGGGCGCCCCCGTGTCGAGGAAGAAGTCCGTCCGCCCTCCGCCCAGGCTCATCATCAAGGGCAAGTCGCGATTGGTGCAGAGCGCTTTGATGGCAAGCTGCTTCAGGTCTCCGTGAAAGGGCCCCTGATTGCCGTTGACGAGGGAGACGAACATCTCGCCGCCAGCATAGCTCGAGCGCGCCCCTTCCCGGTGTTCCCGGGTGCTGGCAACCCGGGGCTCGCGGTGAACGGTGTAGAATGCTGCCTCTCCTTGGGAGCGTTCGCGGCTTGAGTAAAAGGGCTTGAACTCCTGCTGCGCCCTCGCTCGCGTCCCTAGGCCAACGACCTCTGTCAGAGAATGCAGCTCGAAGTCCTTCGGCCGCGTCCGGTCGGCCACGACATGGTACTGGTGCTGGCGGTTCGAGAGGTGGATACGATCGACCCGCTTGGGGAATAGGTTGGCGGCTGGCGCGCAGAAGAGCTCGAAATGTGCCGTGCTCACCGAAGACTCGACGGACGGCTCGTGACGGTCGAGCAGGACGACCACTTCCATCTCCGGCTCGTGACAGCGGGCGACCCCGGACTTCAGCCCTTGGAGCATCACGAACTGATAGCGGCTCGGGAAAGCGAAATACTCGTGGAGCAGGCGGTACCCCTGGAAGGACTTCGGGCCAAAGGGCAACAGCGCCTCGTCGTCATCGAAGCCGACCTGCCGGATCGGATCCTGGAGTACGAGCGCCGGATCGCGGTCGTTGGGGGCTCCAACGGCCAGCGCTCGTGTGCCCGCGAAGAGCAGCTCATACATCCGCATCGATAGCTGCTCCGGCCCTGTGAGGAACAGCGCGAGCTCATCGAGAGCCAGTTCGCTGAAGGGAGCGCCCGTCGTGGTGCGGAACCGGAAGACAAGAGCGCCGCGGGGGTGCTCCTTGCCAGGCAGCGAAACCTCCCCCAACCTGCCCAGGTTCGAGACATGGGTGACCTTGACGAGCTCGATGGGCCATAGGGTCACGTCATGGGCAAGACGGTACTCGCACGCCGTCTGGCTGCCGGTGCCGGTGTCGCTGCGCAGAGCGCTACCGCGAGGCACCCGAAAGCCCTCGTTGAGTTGGCCTTGCCGATGGTTCGGGTGCAGCTTGACCACGACCATCGAGGGAGTCGGCGCGAGGTAATGCGGGTAGACAAGCGAGAGCAAATGCTCTGTGAACCGCGGAAACTCCGCATCAATCTTGAGCTGGACGCGGGCAGCCAGGAAAGCAAAGCCCTCCAGCAGACGCTCGACGTATGGATCAGCGCACTCGAAGGCCTCCAAACCTAGCCTTCCGGCGATCTTAGGGAACTGACGCGCGAACTCGCCGCCGAGCTCCCGGAGGTACTGGAGTTCTTTGTTGTAATAGGATAGTAGTCGATGATCCATATGGGAACCCGCTTGGCCCGGCATCGGCGCCTAGCGTCGAACCTCCCCGAAGGGCTCTCTAGGGGTCACACCCCCGTCGTCTCCGACACGGATACCTCCCCGGTCTCCAGGTCGAGGTTCGTCTTCAGAAAGACCCGAAGTGGCAGCGGCTGCGCCCACAGCTCCGCCTCGATCACGAACGAGAGGGCGTTGTGGCTGAACTCATTCGGATCGATCCTGGCCTTGAGCTGCACCGTGTCCGGCAGGAGCCGCGGTTCGAATGCAACGATGGCCGCGCGTATCTTGCTCTCGAGTAGCTTGAGATCGACGGTGGTGCTGGTCTTCCCGGCGAGATCCGGGACGCCATAGTTCAGCGTGGAGAGCGCCACTTCGGGGAACGCGCTCAGGTCTTCGAGCGCACCGAAGTGGGTGTTGTTGAGCAACCAGCTGAGGTCCCGCCGCACACTCTCCCGCAGCCGCCGCGCCGACAGGACGCGCTTGCTGTGCGGCTCGTTCTTCCGTTCAGGCTCGTCGTCGGTGAGGCGATCGAGCAGGGACGGTTGTAGGCGTTCTTTGGGTGTCAAGTCCGCCATGGCGCTACCTCGTTAGTGGGCCCGGGCGGGCTAAGCGCACCCAGGCCGGCACAGCAACTCAATGAGCGAGCGCAATTCTCGGTCGCTTCCCTTCCCCCGCGCTTCGCGCGAGGCCCACACCCCAAAGATGCTCGCGCAATCGTCGAGGTGCTCGACAATTGCGCTCGCCCATTGAGGATGGCGTCTGCTCCCATTCGGTTTTCGCCGTCAGCCCTTGGCAGACGGGAGCCGTGAGACGAGACGCAAGGACACTGTGAGACCCTCCAGCTGATAGTGGGGCCGCAGGAAGAAGCTCGAGGAATAGTAGCCTGGGTTGGCGAGGTCCTCCTGAACTGTCACCTCTGCGGCAGCCAGTGGCCGCTTTGCCTTCGTCTCTTCGCTCGAGTGAGCCGGGGCTCCGTCCACGTAGGGGGTGATCCAGCCCTGTAGCCACTTCTGCATGTCATCGGCGCTCTTGAACGACCCGATCTTGTCGCGAACGATGCACTTCAGGTAATGCGCGAAGCGGCAGGTGGCGAAGAGGTACGGCATCCGGGCGGCCAGCGCGGCGTTGGCCGTCGCATCCGGGTCGTCGTAGACCGCTGGCTTCTGAAGCGACTGCGCTCCTATGAACGCAGCAAAGTCCGTATTCTTCTTGTGAATGAGCGGCATGAACCCCGCCTTCGCGAGCTCTGCCTCGCGGCGGTCGCTGATGGCGATCTCGGTCGGGCACGTCATGTCCTGGCCGCCGTCATCGGTCGGAAAAGTGTGCGTCGGCAGCCCCGTGACGGCTCCGCCCGATTCAATCCCGCGTATACGCGAACACCAACCGT
Source organism: Pseudomonadota bacterium (assembly GCA_023398955.1). GTDB lineage: Bacteria > Myxococcota_A > Polyangia > Polyangiales > Polyangiaceae > JAEWRL01. The sequence goes on along the minus strand of JAEWRL010000168.1, from coordinate 65,859 downwards.
AGAGCTTCTGTGACCGGTTGATATTGACGGCCATGGCGTATGCCGCGTTCGACCAGGTGTACTTCTTCTCGTCCGACCCGACGGCGTCCTCTTCGAAATCGAACTCGTCGACGGGATCCGACTTGGCCCCGTAGGGACGACGCGCCAGAAACCGCGGCAAGGTGACTCCAATGTACCGGCTCTCGTCCGACTCGCGGAGGGAACGCCAGGCAGCGTACTCCGGGGTAGAGAAGATCTTCGCGATGTCGCGTGGATTGCTGAGCTCTTGGAACGACTCCATCTGCAGCAGCGAGGGGGCGGCGGCAGTGATCACGGGCGAGTGGCACGCAGCTGCGATTTTGCCGAGCTCCCCGAGCGTCTCTACATCCGGAGGGCTGTGGTCGAAGGCGTAGTCTGCCACGAGGCACGCATAAGGCTCACCGCCGAGCTGCCCATACTCCTCCTCGTACAACTTCTTGAACAGCGGGCTCTGATCCCAAGACGCGCCCTTGAAACGCTTGAGCGTCTTGTGCACCTCCTTCTTGGAGATGCTCATCACCCGAATCTTCAACATCGTGTCGGTTTCGGTGTTGTTGACGAGGTAGTGAAGCCCGCGCCAGGACCCCTCCAAGGTCTGGAAGCTGGGCTCATGCAAGATCTCGTTCACTTGCGCGCTGAGCTTGCGATCGATCTCGGCAATGATGCTTTGTATCGACGCTACGGCGTCCGAGGAGACGATCGCCGAGCTGCCAAGAGCCTCCCGAGCCAGCGTGAGCACGGCGGATTCCACCTCCTCACGCGCCCGATCGGTCTGCGGCTTGAACTCCTTGCGCAGGAGGTTGGCAAACTCGTCGCTCACCTCCACGCCGGACTGGGCCTCTGGCGCAACCTTCTGGGTTTCTTCTGACATCGTCATTACTCTTCTGCTGAAGTGTCGGAGGAGCCAGCTTCGGCGGGCTTGGCCGCGGCTGTGATTGACTTCAAGAGGGCGGGGTCGTTCAGGATCCTGGCGATGAGCTCTTCCGCGCCCGTCTTGCCATCCATGTACGTGATGAGGTTGGCGAGCTGCATGCGTGCTTCCAGCAGCTGTCGCAGTGCCGGCACCTGGCGCGCGACGGCGCTGGGGCCGAAATCATCGAGCTTCTCGAACGTCAGCTCGACGTTCAGATTCCCATCCCCCGTCAGCTTGTTCGGAACCTGCATCTTGACCTTTGGCTGCATCGCCTTCATCCGGTCGTCGAGGTTCTCGGCCGAGTACTCCAGGAACTTGCGGTCCGCGACGGGCGGCTGGGCCTTTCCCGCGTTACCCGAGAGGTCTGCCATGACACCCATGACGAAGGGCAGCTGAATGCTCTTCTTGGCACCATACAACTCGACATCGTATTCGATCTGAACCCGCGGGGCGCGGTTCCGCCCAATGAACTTCTGGCTGCTCATGTCCGCTCCAATCTACCAGGTATATCCTGCGCAGTTATGCCAGCAAGGTGCGCGGCTTCAAGGCAGCGCTTTCCCACCAGCTCATCGTCGATTCCAAGTGACACTTCATTCCAGCTTTCTGCCAGCAAGGCTAGTGACCTGCGCCACGCTGTCCGGTGCGAGGTCCTGGATGATTTCCAGAAACGAGCACGGGACGAGTCGCTTGCAACGTTCCAACAGCAGCGGGATTGGGCTCGCAGGTTCATAACGCGCATAGTAAGCGCAGATCTTGTCGATGGCTCTGACGACGTCGTCGCGCGAGGCGATCTCACCGGTCAGGGCCGCACGGCGCGCGGGCTCCGCACCACTGTTCGAGTCCACCACTTCCGTGCCCCCGGGGTCGGCGCCATCCCCACCGGGGAGCGCGGCCCGCCTGGCCTGCACGCGCGGCGTCAGCACGTGCCGAACCTCGCGGAGAACGCTCATCAGCGGTGCCAGGTCGGGGCCATGACTCCCTGTATGATCCTCGAAGCTCGCATCGATGGCAGCAACAGCCGTGATACAGTCCTGGACCGCTGCTTCGACCGACTCGAGAGCCCCGAACTCCACTTCCTGGAAGGCGGCCTCGACCGTCGCTGCGTCCGCCGCGCTCGAAGCATTGCCTGTGCCAGCGTGCCCACCCACGAGCGCCTGGATGTCCTGCAACGATACGGGAGAGAGCCCGCGCACCTGGACCAAAGGCGTCAGGCGCAGCGTCAACAGCGTCGGTGGAGAGCAGAGGCCCATCAACGCGGTGATTCGCATCGTCGGGTCGTCGTTGTCCTCATGGTCGAGCTCGGGATGCAGGGTGGCCCAGAACTCGCGCAGCAACCCCGCGATGCAAGCTAGGCCCTCGGCGAAGCCCTGGTACCCATTCCGGTGAAGGAGCGCCCGCGCGAGCAGCACCGCCAGGCGGAGATCGTGAGTACGCTCGAGGAGCGCATGACTCCGCTCCACGACAACCGACCAGTCGGGCGGCTCGGCGGGTACGTGGACGTCACCAATCCGCTGCTCTGGCTTGCCTTCTGCCAACCGCTCGACTTCGCGGAAGGGTGGCTCGTACTCCAGATTCGGCCCCGATGGGTCCGTGTCGTGAATGGGGGAGAGCAGCTGCTCGAGATTGATTAGTCCCATTGTCCCTTCCGCTAATCTCCTCTTACTGCCCGAGGCGCTATCGGCTAGACTGACGCACGTCACCTCGCGGAATGCAGGCTTCGACTCTCCCTCCTGAACGACGGGCTGTCAACGGGCGTGAGCGGGGTTCTTCGGAGCTCGGCGGCGAGCGGCCACCTGCCGTGCGTGGTAACGGTAACGGTAATGAGCAATCAGGTGGAGGCTCAGAGAGGTCCAAGGGGTGACCTGGTGCAACTGCTCGGGGACCTGGGCGCCTGCCTGGCAGCGTGGTCGAGGGCCCAGGCAGCCAGCGCTCCGGCGCAGGACCCCCACGTAGTCGCGCTGCGCAACGCCACCTTGGGCCTCCGAGGGCAACTCGGCGGCCTGGGCTTTGGTGGGATCACGGCCCACCTCGATGCCCTGTTGAGGCGCGTGGACCATGAAGGGCGGGTGGCCGACGTGAGTCCAATACTCGTCGCCCTAGCGGACCTCTCTGCCCAGGCGCAGTCCACACTCACTGCGGAGGAGCGGGCGCGGCTCCCGGGGCACCACCCGGGTCTCGTCGCACCCGGTGGCTCTGCGCCCGCGCCTCGATTGCCGTCGGTGCAGCCCCGTCGCCGTCCAGGGCCAACAATGCTCATGGATCACGGCTCCCCGCTTTCGGCGAAGCCCCCACCGCTCCTCGATTTCCAGGAGCAGGCCGCAGCTCCACCTCCACCACTCTCCGGGTTCCAATCAGGCAGCCCTGGCCTGGCGCCTCCAGGCAACGTCGCCCCGGGACGCGGGCAGCTCGGCGGGGTGCAGGACCCAACCCGCGGACCGCAAGCTGGCGCAGGTGTGCCGGCGGCTCCACAGGGCATGTCCGGGCTCCCCGCGGAGAACGGGGGCCGGTTCGAGGTGGCGGCGCCGCCACCCGATCAGTTCATGCCGCGGGGTGGGGCACCCCGAGAGCAGACCGCTGGACGCCCAGCGCCCAACCTGCAAGTTCGCACGATGCTCGGCCTCCGCGCGTTCGGTACCCGAAAATCTCGCACCAGCTCGGAGCCAGGGCCCCCTGCTCCCGCTGGCAAAGGCGAGCATTCAGTTTCCCTGCTCAACCTGCCGCGGCGGGCTCAGCCGTCTGGAGCTGCCGAGGCGCAACCGCCCCCACTCCTGGATCGGCCGCTGGCAGGCCTCCCTGCGTTGACCTCGAGCGAAAGCCCGGGAGAGCCGGAGGGGAATATGTCGGGTGGAGCAGGCGCGCGCAGGGGCAGGGCGTCGAGCATCCACATGCTTGCTGACCTCGTTCGGCCGCGGGTCGATCGGCGCAGCAGTGGTGGCCCCACGCCGGGTCTCGTTCGGAGTGGTCCCACGCCCGCTCTCGTGCGGAATCGTCAGCAGGACGTCAATGGCTGGCGAGTTGGGGCCATCGCCATCGCCGTGCTCCTGCTGGTGCTCGGCGGACTGGCGACACTCGTCGTCGTGCTGACGCGTCGACCTCCTGGAGCCGAGGCAAGCGGTTCGGCGCGTTCCGGTGCGCAGGCGCAGGTAGGCTCGGCGGCCCCTGGCGAGCTGCCCCAATCACGCCTGCTCACCGAGGACGAGGCCTTGAGGACTCTGCTCACGCAGGTGCATGGTCGCGGCAAGGAATCGGCCGAGCTCCGTGCCCTCGTGGATGAGGAAGCCGCCCTGATTGCCAGCAGTGCATCCGGCGAGGAATGCAAGGGCCCGAAGGGGACGTGCCAAGCTCTGGCGCGAATGCACTCGTCAATCCTCGATACGAGCACGGCGCGACGAGTCAGCACACGCCGCGCCTCGGGCTCTCCGGATCGGGTGCGCTCCCGCTGGCTGGTAGGCCTCAAGCTGCCAGAGATTCCGGTCGAAGACGATCCTCGCGTCCAGCGGAGCCTGGAGTTCTATGTGGAGAACCCGGTTGGACGTGAAACCTTCCAAACGATGTTGTTTCGTTGCGGTGCGTACCGTGACCTGATTCAGTCGACACTCGTCAGGTACGGCCTGCCTATTGACCTATGGGCCATCGTTTTCGTCGAGAGTGGCTGCTCACCCCATGCCACCTCTCCGGTCGGCGCCGCTGGGCTTTGGCAGTTCATGCCGGGAACGGCGCGCGCCTATCACCTCCGTGTCGAGGAGGACGTGATCGACGAGAGGAGGAGTCCCCCCAAGTCGACGGAAGCCGCCGTACGCTACCTGAGAGACCTGCGGCAGAAGCTCGTCGTCTACGACGAAGCGGGGGTCTGGGATCTGATGTTCGGCGCCTACAACATGGGGCCGTTCGGAATGGCGGCCCGCATCGAACGTGCGGGCGGCAGTGGGATTGGATTCTGGGATCTGGTCGACGCCGACCTGCTGCCGGACGAGACCACCATGTATGCCCCCGCGATCCAGGCCGTGGCGCTGATACTCAACAACCTGCAGCGGCTCAAGTTCTCCGCGGTTCAGATGCGGAGTCCCCAACTCACCTCCGACCTCGAGGTGCCCCCCGGAACGCGCTTGAGCCTCGTCGCGCGCGCGGCAGGCACCAGCGTGCGCAACCTCAGGGCTTTGAACCTCGATGTCACCGGCGAGACGACCCCCGACATCCCGAACTTCGCGATTCAGGTGCCAAAGGACGTTGTCTGGCAGGCGCGAGATACCCTGAAGGAGCTGTTGGCGAGCCGGGATCAGCTCGACAAATGCGTCCCACCCACCTTCGACTGGGGGCGAGAGCGCTTCACCAAGACGATGGAAGAAACGTGTCGCCGAAGGCTCGGCGCGAAACCGAACGGGCGTTGAGCGATCCCCCCCCAAGTGGACACCAGCCATCGCTGAAGGCTGGGTCGGCCCTTTCGACGCTCACGCCTCAGCGTTTGCTTCGATGTCGAACGTCTTCTGGATCACTGCATCAGCAGATCCGTCGGGCTTCTGCGCCTTGTACTGGATCGAGATCTTGGCGAAGTTGAGCCCGACCTGCTCCTTGACCCGGTCATCTTCAGCTGCCCCACCGGTGCTGACCCTCGAGATGATGACATCGGTCAGTGTCACGACGAGGTAGTCGATAGCATCACCACCCGCCTTGCGGACGGTCAACACCGCCTCCGGAATCGGCTTGCCCGTCGCGCTGTACAGGAAGAGCACGGGCGACGACTTGTCTATGAGCTTCGAAATGAGCAGATCCTGGACATCCGCCTCACCGCTGCCTCCTCCAGAGCCGTCGTGGGACGACGCAGACTGCGTGACCCCGAAGCTAAAATCATACACATCGATCTCTCCCACATAGCCCTTCTTCTTGCTTTCGCCCTCGATACCCGCGAGCTTCAGCGTCATGTCACTTGCCATACTCGATCTCTCCTTTTGGCGTTGCCGCCGTGCTGCCATGCGAGAGGCGCAGCATCGATCTGCCTACCGATCGAGTCCGAGCTCCCCACTTCTCCCGCAGCACATCAAAAGCGAGTATCCGGAACGCGGCCTCCGGTCAAGGGATGTGTAGGATTCTTCCAAGCCCTGGCCGCCTTGTCACGAGAAGTTCGTTCCCGAAAGCGAGACTGGCTGCCCTGGTTGGCGTGGTAATCGGTGCCGTGATCGGTGCCCAAAGCGTCCGGTTCCCGGGCGAAACCGTCGCGAGAAACCGACCAACCGCCCAAGAGCCACGCCAGGGGCTTTGCCCGTGGCCAGCCGTGGCCCGCTCGTTGTATACAGGCCGCGATGAAGATCGCCTTGCTGCTCCCGGCGATGGGGATTGGAGCGTGCGCGGCAGCGCCCGAGCCCCCGGCTAAGCCACCCGAACCCTGTCCTCCCGTGGATACGGTCATTGCGCTGAACGCCAGCGAGCGGGTCAATGCGACCGCCGAGGGGGAAGGTCGACCCGTGCAGGTGAGAGTCTATCGGCTGCGTGGGGAGACCAGGCTTCGCGGCGCCACCTTCGAGGAGATTTGGCAGGCAGATCGAGAGGCGTTGCAGACCGATCTCGCATCCGTCTCCGAGTACACAGTCTATCCCGGCAAGACCCAGCTGGTTACCCTGAAACCTGATGCGGAAGCTCACTTCGTGGCGCTGGTAGCGCTCTTTCGAGAGCCTCAAGGAAACGACTGGTTTCTGACTTACGAGCTCGAACGAGCCCCGGAAACGCCGCCCTGCGCGGAAACGGGTACGATTCCGGTTTGGTTGGACAGAATGCAGATCCAGGATGGAGAGGGCAGGAGCGAGCCTGAGGGAAGCGCCCCGGAAACGCCGCCCCAAGAAACAACCCTCGAAGAAACAACATCAGAAGGCGAAGGGGGCGGCTGAGTGGCGCGCAAGCCAGTTTGGTCCGAAGGGCTGCTACTGAGCCAACACCATCTGCAACAACAGGATGCGTATCATGAAGACCTGTTGCGGGTGCGGCTTCGTGCGGTTTCGCACTACCCTTGGGGGATATCCGACCTGAAGATAGACGAGCGAGGATTCGCGGCAGGGGAGTTTAGACTCCAGCGTTTCGAGGCAACCTGGCCCGACGGCACCGTGATTCTCTGTGGCGAGGGCACCGACGTACCAGTTCCGCCCCCCAGAAAGCTCCCTCCCAATGCGCAACGCACCGAGGTCTTCGTGGGGCTCGCCCACGCCGTGCAAGGCGCCGGTGTCGTCGGCTCGGCGGAGGATGCCCAGACCCGGAAGTTCCTGAGGAGCGCGCATCAAGTGCCCGACGTGAACACGGGTGGTTCACCGCAAGAGCTGGAATGGGCGCAACCCAATCTGAGGGTGCTCTTCGGAGACGAGCGCAGAGACGGGTTCTCGGCGTTCTGTATCGCAGTCATCCTGCGGCAAGAGAACGGCATGTTCCAAGTCCAGGACACCTACGTGCCTCCCGTTCTGGATCTGAGAGCGGCGCCATTTCTCGAGAGCGGGGTACGTCGTATCCTGGCCAGTATCGTGGGTCGCCAGAAGCAGCTCACGGGCGAACGGCGCCAACACCACGAGGCGTCTGTCGAGTTCCACGCCACGGAGGCGCGCCGGTTCTGGCTGTTGCACACCCTCAATGGTGTCATCCCCTGGCTCAATCACCTGCTGGACACGCCCAACACGCATCCGGAGGAGGCGTACCGCGTGCTAGCAACCCTGGCTGGTCAGCTCTGCAGCTTCTCCGCGAGCCTCGATCCAACCTCCGTGCCGAAGTTCGATTACATGGAGCTCGGGAGCGTTTTCGAGCAACTCTTCGCGATAGTGCTCCGATTGTTGCCCGGTGAGCTCGAGCAGACCTTCACGACCATCGGACTCGAGCACCGCCCCGACGGCATGTTCATCGGGAAGATCGCAGACAGGAGCCTGCTGAACCAGGACCTCTTCCTCGCGATCACGTCCGCCATGCCGGAAGCGACCCTGCGGGAGCGCGTCCCCGGACTGCTGAAGATGGCGAGTTGGAACCAGATTTACGACGTCGTCAAACAGGCGCGGCGTGGCGTGAGCATCGCCGTCGAGTGGAAACCGACGGCAGCACTACCCGTGAAGCCCGGCATCTGCTTCTTCCGTGTGGAGAAGGCTGGTCCCTACTGGGAGGACGTTGCAAGCTCGGGAACGGTGGCGCTGTACCTGCCTCGCGACGGTCAATGGACCGGCTCGACGCTGGCGATGTATGCCGTACCTTCGGGGCAGGCACGCTGATTGAGCCATGTCCGAACCGCTCTCCTGGTGTTGTATCGAGCTGCTGGCGCTAGCCGCCAGGCTGCCTCAGTCCGCGCATCTTCCTCCGCCAGCGGAGCTGCGGCAGAGCCTCATGACCGCCCTGGATACCATGGTGGGCCGTGGCCGGGCCGCTGGGTTCCCCGATACGGACCTCGCCGAGGCGCGCTACGCCCTCGTCGCCTTCATTGACGAACAGATCCTCAAGTCGAACTGGCCGGGACGCAACGAATGGATGGGACGGCCACTTCAACTGGACCTCTACGGGGAGTACACCGCCGGAGAGAACTTCTTCAACCGGATGCGGGCGCTGCTCCAACAGGGGAACAGCTCACCGGCACTAGAGGTGTATTACCTTTGCCTGGTCCTGGGTTTCCGCGGCGCGTACGGAGCAACTGGCGATCATCGAACGCTCACCACCTTCTACGACAGCGCCCGGCAGCGGGTGACACAAGCGTGGCCAGCAACCGCGAAGCTGGCGCCGCACGCCGAACCACCGGATCGGCTGCCGGCGCGACGCAGCAGTCACAGCGCCATGGTTGCCGTCATCGTGGCGTCCCTGCTGGCGGCGATTGTCGCCATCGTTGGCCTAGAACGTCTATTGAACGGGCACGTCGAAGCGAGTCTCGATCTCATGCGATCCAGAGACGTTCCGGCGCTGCAAGCACCCCATTGAGGAATCACCGATGTGGTGGATGATCATCGTCGGAGCGTTCTTGATCGCAGCGAGCTGGCCGCTCGTCCTCCTCCTCGGCGCCCCCATCTGGATCGCCGTGCTTGTGACAGTGCTCGTGGTGCTCCTCATCGGCGGCACGCTGCTCGTGCGGTTCCTGCGTGGGCGCCTGCGAGCCGCAGCGCTGGAGCGCGAGTTACTGCGCCAGGCAGAGCAGCAAGCGGAGCGCGTGCGTCCCGACAGGCGCCCCGAGATCTTGGCGCTGCGCAAGCAAATGAAGGATGCCCTCGACGCACTCAAACACAGCAAGCTCGCTGGTGGCGGAAGATCCGCTCTCTACGCGCTCCCTTGGTACGTCGTCGTGGGTCCGCCCGCCGCAGGCAAGACGACGGCCTTGGCGCAGTCCGGCTTGGGCTTCATCGCCCCCGGCGGGACTTCGAGCTACAAGGTCCGTGGTACCGCGGGCACGCGCAACTGCGATTGGTGGTTCTCCCAGCACGCGATCCTGCTGGACACTGCTGGTCGTCTGGCTACCGAGGAAGACGACCGCGACGAGTGGATGACCTTCCTCGACACGCTACGGCGTTTTCGACCCGGGCGACCGCTGGACGGCTTGGTCGTGGCCGTGAGCATCGAGGACCTGCTGACCCAGAACGAGGATCAACGGCAGGAGCTCGTCGAGCTCCTCCGTGCTCGCACCGACGAGCTGATGTCGCGTCTGGAGATGGCGCTTCCTGTCTACGTCCTGTTCACCAAAGCCGACCTGTTGGCGGGGTTCGTCGAGTTCTTTGGAGACTTCACCAAGCAGCAACGCGCGCAGGCGTGGGGCGTGGGCTTCAGCCTCGATGATCAAAGGCTCGCCGATCCCTATCACGCTGTCGAGGGGGAGTTCGAGCTGCTGGTGCGCACACTTCACGCGCGAATGCTCGAGCGCCTCGCGGGAGAGCCTCAACCCGAGGTTCGGACGAGAATACTGCAGTTCCCGCTCGAGTTTCGTCCGCTCCGGGACGCGGTAGCGCGGTTCGTCGAGGAACTGAGTCGGCCCAACCCATACAGCGAGACGCCATTCGTTCGCGGATTCTACTTCTCGAGCGGAACCCAAACGGGGCGCTCCATCGATCGCCTGCTCGGGAACATGGCCAAGGGGCTTTCCCTGGGCATGATCGCCGCCCCGGAAGCCCGCCAGAAGGAACCCAAGAGCTACTTCGTCACGGAGCTCTTCTCCAAGGTCATCTTCCCCGATCGGCACCTCGCGGCGCGCTCCTTCAGTCGCCTCAGGCGCAGCGCGCAGCACCAATTGCTATGGGCTGGCGCCGCGGTGTTGATTGCATTGCTCCTGGTCACGCCGGCCACCCTGACTTATGTGCAGAACGCCAACCTGGTCAACGCCACGGAGCGGGACGTGCTCGAGGCGCGCGCTCTGGAGAGAAGAGGAGAAGCCGCTGCAGCCGCCAACGCCTTGAATCTGCTGCTCGAGCGCACCGTTCGGCTCGAGGAAGCGAGTGATGCGTTCGCCATCCGGGGACTCGTCGGACCGTACTCGGCGCCCCGGCTGCAAGCCGCTACCCGGGAGATTTACCTGGAGCGGCTTCGCGCCATGATGGAAGGTCCGGTCCAGGCCCAGCTGGTGGCCGACATCCGTGCCATCGGCGACCTGGTGCGAACGGACAGGCACAACTTTCAGCGAGCTTACGAGGACCTCAAGCTCTACCTGATGCTCACCAATCCCACTCACCTGAGGGTGGACTACGCCAGGCCGCAGCTGGCCGCGGTTTGGGCGCGCGCCTTCAACTCTCGGGTGGCCGGAGACGCGCAGAAGCTCGATGCGCACGCTGCCCGGTACCTCGCAGTTTTGAAGAACGACAAAGGGTGGGCGTGGAACCCAGACCCGGTAAGCCTCTCTCACGCACAAGGGCGGCTGAGCTCCCTGCCGGTGGAGGAGCTTCGTTACGGGTGGCTCTCCGAAGCGGCAGAAGGCGCACCACCAATTCGCCCCGACAAGATCTTCTTCGGCGCATCAGCCCAGTACTGGACAGCGCACGGCAATGTCGAGGTCCCGGGGATGTACACGTCCCTCGGCTGGCAGAAGGTCCGGAGCGTGCTCGAGTCACCCGATACCAGGTTGGAGTTCGAGCCGTGGGTCCTCGGTCACCCTGCAGCCGGCAGCGACGATTCGAAGGAGTCCGCGGCGTTGCGTCTGCGCGAGATCTACTTTCAACGGTACGTCGCAGCGTGGTCGGACTTCCTCGTTGGCCTCGATGTGCTGGCTCCGGAGAACCTGGAAGGTGCCCTCGAAGAGCTGCGGGTGCTCACGGAGACCGAGGGACCTTACGTGCGCCTATTCCGGGTAATTCGGGATAACGTCGAGCTCGACATCGGCCCCTCTTCACTGCTCGAGGCTGGGAAAGCCAAAGCCACTGCAGCGCTGGCAGCAGCGGCAGCGAAGGTCGGGGGCGACGCCGGTGCCAGTCCGCCACCCAGGGAAGTCTCGAGCGTGGAGCGGCACTTTGAGCCGCTGCTGGCTTTCGCTTCCGGCGGGGGCAAGGAGGGCGCTCCCTCGGGACTCGCGCAGTACCTGACCCACCTGAGCACGCTCGAGGTGTCGCTCACCCAGCTGGCGGAGTCGCAACAGGCGTCTGGCGAAGAGTTCGCGTCCGAGCTGTCGCGCACTGCTTCCGCCGTGCAGCGCCTGCTGGCGGGCAGCGATCCGCGGACGCGGATGATCCTGGAGCCCCTGCTCATGAACCCGATCCGCGGCAGCCGCGCCGGTGTCGTACGCGCCGACTACACGAAGCTCAGCGGGGATTGGAGGAGCGAAGTGTGGGAGATCTTCCGGACCAAGATCAAGCCGCGCTATCCGTTCAGCGACGTGAAGAGCGAGGTATCGCTGCCTGAGTTCGCCGAGTTCTTCCGCCCGAACACCGGGATCCTCTGGGCGTTCGTGAAAGACAACTTCGCCTCCCGGCTCGAACGCTTGGGGAAGACCTACGTGCCAAAGCCCTCGGCGGACGCCCTCCCTTACCGTTCCGATTTTCTCCCTTGCCTCAATGTTTCCCAAGAGATCACGGAGGCGGTCTTCGGTGTTGGGCAGGAGCCTCTGGTGCCATTCTCGGTAAAGATCCAGTCGGTGAGCCCGAATGTCGCGGAAGTCACGCTTGTCGTCGATGGGCAAGCCACCACCTATCGCAACGAGCCGGAACGCTGGCTCCCCGTAGCGTGGCCTGGCAAGGAGAGCCCACGCGGCGCCATTCTGCGGGTCAAGGGCGCTGGTTTCACGGACGAGATCCCCCGAATGGGAGACTTTGGACTGTTCCGGCTGCTCGACGCTGGGGGCATCGAAGCGAGCGGACAGTTGGCGGATGGGGTGCCGGAGCTCCGAGCCAGCTGGAGCCTGACTCGAGGAAACGAGCCGCCGGTGACCATCACTGTCAAACCCTCGAAGAGTGTTCATCCGTTCGAGCCGCGCTTCTTCCGTCGGCTCAACTGCCCTCCGGAGGTCACGGTGGGAACGTCGGCGGAGGCACGGTGAGCCCTGCCAAGCTAGGGCCGGCGGGGGTTCTCGGCAAGCACCCGACGCGCGGCGATTTCGTGGCGTTCGGGAACCGGAGCGATCATTTCATCGACTTCGGCGACTTCGTCACTCGCAACATCGAATGGGCAGAGGCCAAGGCGGGGCGAGAGTGGCCCAATGCCTATGCGGCGGGAGGGCTTCAGGCGTTCGTCTACCGCAGCAGTGCCGGCGGACATGCCACGGCCTTGGTCGGTGCGATCGCCCCCAGCTACGACCGTGCAGGGCGGCGCTACCCCTTGACGGTCGCGATGCCGCTCTTCGCACCTCCGCCGTTGCTCGCAGCACTGGGCGTCCTCCCACTGGTCTTGGAATCGTGTTGGGAATCGACGAGTCGGGTCCTCCTCTCGCTCACGAGCAACGCTCATGGCAACCTTGACCACGCTTCAAGCTCGGTTCCAGTTGCAGATCTCCATTGGGACGAAGCGCTCGCATCCTATTCCCATTGGACGAGCCACCTGCCAGCAGGCGAGCTGTGGACGCTGATGTTCGGCACGGACCCATCGTTCGATCCGGCGCGGGCGCTCGCTGTCGTCAGCAGCACAGTAGCCGCTTGCCGCGGTGTCGAGTGTCCCGAGTCACCTCTCGCGCTGAAGCTTCCATTGGGACACGCGGGTGGAGCAGCTGTCTGCTTCTGGCTCGACCTGGTGCATCGTCTTGCCCAATGGAAGAGGACCATTCCGAGCTTCTTTTGGTCGCACGACGGGCAGGGAGGAACGTTGCTCCTCGCGCTGGGGCAAGCCCCCCCCTCGACCCTTGCCGAACTCTGGGCAGGGGCAGGCGTCAAGGACAAAATCTGTGATGTTGCTCGCGGTCCGTGGGACTTCGGTAATCTTCAGCCAAGCGATGCGCTCCGGGCATGCGCGCAGCAGAAGAGCCAATGCACCGTCGCGGAAGTGCTCGAGGCCGCTGTCGAGGCAGCACACTGAAGGGCCGAGCAATGATGCGGGCGTAGTACTTGGCCCGACCAACAGCCTAGGCTACGCTCCCGGCGATGTTCGTTCTGCGAGCATTTGGGCCAGACGGGAGGCCCCTTCAAGGCGGCGAGGGCAGCTTCCATCACCTCCCGATCCGGATTGGGCGGAATCCGCTCAATGATTTTGCGCTGACCTTTGGGATGGTCTCTGCGTTTCACGCACGGATAGAGAATCAGGGCGGACACCTTTGCGTTCGGGACCTCGGAAGCACGAATGGCGTTTACGTGCCATCCGGGACTGATGGCAGCCTGACGCGTATCCACCCCAATACGAGCGTGGATCTCGCCCCCTCGCGACTGCAGTTCTACCTGGCCTGGCACATCCGCGTGCAGCTCGAGCTGGTGGAGCAGCGGGCTCCGCTTCGGCGCGCGACGGCCGCCGGCACGGTCCTGGGAAACGAGTCGATGATCGCGCTACCCGGCCGCGTTTCCGCCACGCCCGGTCAGACAGCGCTCTATCGCGCTTCGAGTCCGGGGCCAGCGCCGGACCCAGAACGCGCTAGGAGCCACCATCCAGCAGAAGCCCCTCCCCACCCAGCACCGGGAGCACCACCCATGGCGCCGGGTCGCGCCTCATCGGCAGGACCGCCGCCCCTGGTGGCCGGGGTCCCGATGGCCGGTGCAGCGGACCCTCGCTCTCGTTCACTGTATGGCCCGCCGGAGGCGCAGCGCGATGCGGACCAAGCGCCAGCCACCCAGGCCTTCAAGATGGATCTGGAGACGCTGGCCCTCCAGGGGCTGCGGGAACTCGCCACCTCGCTGGTTCCCGGTCGCCGGCTCGACACCACGGGCGACCTCGCGCGCTTCATCACCAAGCTCCACGATGCGCTCGACGTCTTCTGCCGCACGTTCGTGCCGCTGCGCCAAGGCCACGAACAGTTCATTTCTTCCCTCGACCTCCGACAAGCTGCTGGCCAGCGAACGGTGTACCGGTCGGCATCGGCGCTTGCACTCGAACGCGCCCAATCCCCGGAAGCCGTGGCCCTAGCCCTGCTCGATCCGCAGGAGCGCACCTTTGACGGGCCGGACGCCGTCGAAGGCATTCTGGCGGATCTCATGCTGCACCAGGTGGCGCTACTGGACGGGGTCATGGAGGGCGTCCAGTCTCTTCTCGACGAGTTGTCACCGGAGAACATCGAGTCCGCCACCGGCCAGGCCGGTGCGGCACGCCTCCTGAGCTCCAAGCACCGCGCCCGCTGGCAAGAGTTCCGCCGGCGCTTCGAGCGACTCTCCGAAGGTCAGCAGGCGTTCACCTACGTCTTTGGCCAGCATTTCGCCGAGGTGTACCGGCAGTATTGGCATCGCAAGGCGATGGAAGACGGTGGAGGGTTGCGAACCGATCCCCCCCGGGGATAATGGCATCCGCGACACGCGCGAAAGGGTTCGCTGACATGGGACGGTTTGGAGCTTCGGTCATTGCAGTTGGGGTTGGAATCTGGGCGATGGCGTTCCCTGCGGTCGCTACCGCGCAAGAGGCCTCCGTGCCCGAGCGCAGCGATGGCTGGAAAACGGCAACCACCGTTACAGCGCTCTCCGCGATCGGCCTCCAGGTGGTAATGCCCCGCGTCTTCTACGCCGACCCGGAGGTCGTGGCGGGTTGGAAAGCCCGTTGGCACGTCTCGGTGCTGGCCCCGACAATGACGCTGACGACCCTCGCCCTGCTGAATGAGGAAGTCCTGAAAGACGAGATCGGCGGTCATCGCCCGGGTTGCTCCGAAGAAACCCAGGGAGAAGAGGGGTGCACCTCTTACGGCATGCTCTCGACCCATAGTTTTGCGGCAGGCTCCGCCTTCGGCCAGGGCCTGGGGATCTTCCTGATGGACACCCTGAAGTGGAGCCAGGGTCGCTTCAACTTCGGCGCCTTTGCGGGCAACACGGCAGTGCCGGGTGTCTTGGCAGTCATCACAACAGCGGGACGGACCGCTGGCAACTGGGAGACGTCCGGCCAGGCCTGGGGCTCCGCTGGCATCGGTCTGCTCACGGGCTTCGGAATGGGGGCGCTTTACGGCGTCGCCCAGCGGCCCGAGTGCGGATACACGGGAAGCCTGATCTGCTGGTAGCGCTGCTGGTTTCAGTCCGCGAGGTCGCGCGTCCCAGCGGCGGGCGCTGACTCCGTCGAGGACGCCGGAGGCGACGCCGCTTCGCTCGACCAGAGCGTCTTCTGGCTGCTCTGGAGTTGCCCGTCTGGCTGCAACCGAAAGACACGTTCCAGATCGGACTTCCGAAGCACCTCGCCATTCTGATCACGGACAGCCAGTTGCTCCACGACGCGCAGCGTGTCCTTCTGAAAGATGGGAGTGACTGTCAGGCGATGCTGAACCGGACCCGGCAGACCCGGCATCGAACGGTACTCGACGCGGTCCAGCGCCAGCTGCGCTCCAGGCGTGAGCTTTCCTGTGCGCATGACGAAGACCTCGAAGGCACTCTCGCATGACTGATGGGGCTGGGCGCCACTGCACCCCTCATCCGCGGCGGTGACGACGAACCGCGAGCCCATGCGCTCGATACCGAAGCGTGAATCCTTCTCGCGGCCGCGATAGAAACCCGTCGCGTACACCTCGGCAAAGCCCTCTCGCGGCCGGACGAGGGCCAGCGGCCCTGCAGCGGTACCATCTCCAAACCGATGCGTCGGGAGCCAAACGACGCGCAGTCCGTCCGCGCCAGGACTCACCACGGCACCATCCGTCTTCACCACGAGGGCACCAGAGCGAAGACCCTCTGCCTCCGCGAGCTCGGTCCTGTCGAACACGGGGCGCCCGCTGCAGTCTGGCGCACTTCGATCGACGGATTGCGTGCTGGCGTCGAAGGTAGGCAACACGAGCGACCAGTACTCCTCGGTCTCGAGCGAAGAGACCACTCCACTGTTGCGTCGCTCCAACGCCTTGAGGCAGATCGGCACGGGAACGGTGCGCCGAGCCCTATCCTCCAGCTTCGACGACTCGACGGCACCCGCGCAGCCTGCCGCGAGCGTCACGCCACCGGCTAGGAAGAACGCGCCAGCGAACCATCTCAGACCGCGTCGCGTCGCGCCGCGACGAGGGCTGCCATCATAGAACCTCGAGGGTAGCAACGACACGCAATAACTCCTGGTCGACGGCGGAGAGGTCTTGCCCCTCATGAACGATTTGCACGAGCACGATACGACTCTTACCGCGCAACAAGTACTCTCGGCTACGACTAGTCAACGGCTGCTTTGCAGCTTCGACCTGCCGCTCAATCGTATAAGCTCGCCCTTGCCCCAAGTGGGTGGCGATAGGTACGGCGGGCTCCACGATCTTGGCCCCGAGGGCACGAGAGTCATCCTCGAAGCGTTGCATGATGTCCCGCCAGAGCGCCCGCGTGGATTCCGGACGTTCGTGAATGGCGAACGCGTAGGCGTTCGGCGATATGTACTGCACGAACGCTTGACCTGGCGTGTTGTCACCATCACGCAAGACCCAGTCAACCGGCCTGGATAGATGGATGCCGCCACGCAAGACAGTGACCCCCTTGTAGCCGACTCGCTCGGGCTCAGCGACCAGATCGAGTGGCGGGTATGCCTGCTCGAAGTCGCTCGCCGCCGATCCCAGGGGCGTAGCCCAATCGTAAAAGGTGCGATTCGTCTGCGCTTCCTCTGACGCAGCACCGCAGCCGCAGAGGAGGAGCGCGCCGAGCCAGATGCCATGCCTCACGCGGGCAAGGCTAGCAATCGCCTTCCTCGCTCGCAACCTGGAGCCTCGCGTCCGTCGGTTTGCCACGCCGCGATCTCGGTCAGACATCTCCATCAGCACCCCGCCCTGCGGGCCGAGCTCCGGGCGCACTTCGCTCGTGACCAGGCCCGGCGGGCGGCTCGCCCCAGACCGCGGGTCTGCCCTCCCCGGCGAACTGCAGTCTTCCTCAGTCACAGCTACTTTGCTAATAGGTCAACGACATGGCGCGTCGCGTATCGGCCGCAGCAATTGGCCTCTTGCTCCTGACGAGCTGCGGTCCCGACGTGCTCCTTCGAGTCACGGATGGCTCTGACTGGAAGGCGTACGTGGTGGATCGGGAGGGGGGCGCTCCGTCATCGGAAATCACCTCCCTGCGGTTCCGCCCGTCACTCTGTGACGGTGAGGATCTACGGCCGGAGCAGAAGCGGCTCACCGAAGACCATCTCATCGCGTTCCTACAGCGCCAGGGCGTCGACGTGCGCGTCGAGCGCCAGCGCGCAGACCTCGTCTACCTGAACGTCACAGGCGCGGGAACCGCCACCCCCGTGCGGCTCCGAGTCGCAGTTCTGGACAACGCCGAAGTAGCCGGGCGGGAGCTCCATGAGGGCATTCTGCAGCATGGCCAGGGCTCGTGGGGCGTACACCGCTCCAACCTCGCCGTGCTCGGCCCAGTAGGCTCCATGGAGGATGACCTGACGTTCGCGGCAAAGGTAAAGTTGGCCTGTTGGGGAGTGTTTACGATCGCCGGGCGCGACGATTCCTTTGTCGTGCCTGGGGCGTACCTCGAGCTTTGAAGCGCCAGGATCCGGGGCCCCCTCTGACGCCGGCTCGGGGCCGTCGGCCACGGCGATACTCACTCGGCGCGGCGATGCTGCGGAGGACTGCCGCGATCGCACCGCGAGTGACCTCGGGCTCGGCGGCAGGGATGGCAACGAACTCGGTGCCACCAGCGTTGGCGACGATGCTCAGCGCGTCGACGGTGTCCCCAAGGGCGAGCACGTGGGTGCGGACGGAGGGAACACCTTCGTAGGCGGCGCGTGCAACGGCAGCCACCCCATCGACAGTGTTGAGGAGGGCATCGCCGGACGGGCACTCGTCGACGCGCCCCCCCACCTCGTACATGGCGGGCTCGCCGTCGGTGATGACGACGACCTCGACCAGGGCGTTTGGAGCCTCGCGCCGGAGGTCGCCAGCATACTCGACCGCGCCGCGCAAGGCGGGCAGCGTCGGGGTCCCGCCGCTCGGCTCGCGCGTACCGAGCGACTCCACGAGCGGTTCAGGGCTCGCGAGCGGCGTCAAGGGAACCGCCGGGGAAGCGTAGTCGGCGTTGCACGCCGCGTCGAAACCACCGGACGCTGGAAAGTACTCGATGGACGCTTCCACAGCGGCGCCGGCCTGGTCGAAGAAGTCCGTCAAGCCACCAACCAGCGGAGCTCGCGATTGCGCTGCTCGAGGAACTCCTCACCGAGGTCCCACCGCATGTCGCCCATGCTCTCCGAGGTGTCGATCAGGAGCACCAGGGACACGGAGGCGCCGACCAAAGGTTGCCTCAGGGTTTCACAGGAGCCGGCTCCGCCCGATCCGCCGGCTGCGCCGCGAGGACAGTCACACTCTCGCCATGTGGAGCCGTCCTCGGCGCAACGCTGAGCGCCTTCCTCCCCTCCTGGACACGCGCAGCTCACCTGGCGTCCCGCTTCGCAGACCGGCACCTGGGTGCGCGCTCCCGTGCTGCCCGCGGCGGCATCCGCCGTTGTGCCGCCCGCGGAGCTCGGGACACCCGCTTGGGACGCGCCCGCGTTGCCTGCGGTCGGCGCTCAGGCGACCTGAGAGCTGTCGCTGCACCCAACCGACAGGAGCATCGGAGCGACCAGGGCCGCGGCGAAAGCTCTACACGGGTATCTCATAGGCCATTCTCCGGTCCGATGATGCCAGCGGGGCCGACTTCGACCACACGCGCCAGCGTTGCGACGCCAGTGTCCATCTCAACAAAGTCTGCAGTTTTGTGCGGATGCGACACTCTTGTCAGCAACAATCGCTCGTCCGCGAACAGCGGCGGGTTGACGGGGAATCCTGTCGAGAGTGCTTGCGAGGCCCTCTCCCGCACCAGCGGAGCATTGTAGGATGAAGGGACCTGCGACTGCGGCGCTTCGTGCAGCCTATACCCGGACAGCGCCTTGTCCGTCCAGCGGAGGGGCACGGAGTGCGTGCTGGTTGGGAGAGTCCAAACGGCATCTGGCAGGGGGGCCGGAAGCATTTCAAGGCTGACGTGAGAGTGACTGCAAAGTTCCTCTAGACATTCCGAGGTATCTCTGTTTTCTGGATAGGAACAAAGCCTCAGCGCTGACGGATGCGACGCCCCTATCGACCCGGCAGTTGGCGCATGAAGCACTTGCTACACTCGTCCTTGAAACCCCTCACCAGGGACACCACAACCTCGATCTGGACTGAAAGCACGCCGAATCCGAGCGGAGGTCATAGGCAGCCATGGCAGACGAAAGCACCACGCAAGTTCTCTCGCGGCAGCTACTCAGCGCCGATCACTGGGTTTCCCCACAGGCCCGCTACACCGTCAAGGACCTGGTTCGCCTCTACAACCTTCCGGAGGAGTATGACGGGACGGGGCAGAAGATCGGGATCCTGCTGCCTTCTGCAGGGCTCGACGCCAGCGATTTGGAGGAGTACTTCTCTGCTCTGGGTATTCGTTACCGCCCGCCTACAATCGTGGAGGTCGGAAAAGCGAAGAACAGTCCCTGCAAGCGCGAGGATCTCCGCCGGTTCCTGCTGTCCATCGGCGCTGGCTACGAAGGGACATGCCGCGCCGAGTTTCGGCGTCCCGATAACAGCCCCATGCCCGTGCGCCCCGAGGGGATGGAGGCAGGCAGCGCCCTCTTCGAACAGATAACGTTCACCCTCGAGGCCATCGCAGACGTGGAGATCGCTGGCGCAACCGCGCCTGGTGCGGAACTCCGCGTCTACGTCTGTGAGAACTCGGCTGACGGCATCGCTGAGGCGATAGAGCGCGCAGTGCAGGATGGGGTAGTGTCCATCTGCACCAGTTGGGGGGTCGATGAGAATCCCCCGCTCGCCCTGCCCTTCGTTACGAAGATCAACGACGCGTTGAGAGCCGCCGCCAAGGCAGGCGTCACCTGCTGTTGTGCCTCAGGCGACACGGGGGCAAGGCCAGGGTTCAAGGAGCGCACGCCTCCCCTCGCTGTCAGTTTTCCAGCCTCGAGCCCCTTCGCGCTCGCCTGTGGCGGGACGACGATCGTCAGCGACGATGGCGGGATACCCAAGGAGATCGTCTGGAACGAGACCCACTTCACCTTCGACGGAGCGAGTGGCGGCGGCTTCAGTCAGGTGAACAACTGCCCGTCCTGGCAATTTAGTCGGCGCGCGCCGAGGAAGAAGGACCGCGGGGATGCCCACCTGGGTAAAGGCGGCAAGCGCGGGGTTCCCGACGTCGCGGGCAACGCAGGCGGGTCCTCCGGCATGTGGCTTCGAGTCGCCGGCCTTAACGCCATCTCCTTCGGCACGAGTTCCGTGAGCCCTTTCTACGCAGGTCTCATCGCTCGTTTGACTCAAGCATTGGGAGGCAAGCCGCGCTTCATGCCGCCGCTCTTCTACCAACCCAGCGTACGCGAGACCTTTCGAAGCGTCACCTCCGGCACCAACGTAAAGCGCAACCTCGGCACTGAGTATTCGGCGCAACCCGGCTGGGACGCCTGCACGGGTCTAGGCACTCCTGATGGGGTGGCTTTGCTCAGGGCGCTGTCCGCCCTACCAGAGGCGGTCGCCCCCGATCTCGACGACGAACCCCCGGCTGGGCCTCCGAAACCAAAGCTCATCCGCGAGGACCTGCTGATCGTCGCGGACGACGGCCAGATCTACTTCGTGCCAGAAGCAGAGTGGAAGCACGCCGTCGTGGATACCCATGAGGAGCAGTGGCTCGCCGAGGAGCTCCTTTCCCGCGGCGTGGCGCTCGCTGCCATCCCAGAGCCAGCGGAGGGAGTCCCAGATTTCGGCAAGCAGTCCGGCGACTCGGAAGACCCGCGAGTCGGGGCACTCATTGCGTGCTATTTGGTCAACATCTCTGGCCTGCGCAAGAGAACTCCGTTCGTGCGGCGCGGCTAGCTGGCGCCTGGGTCGCCTACCTCGAGCAACGCCGTGCCGCAGGTTCCCGCACCGCACACAAGCAAAGGGTTCGTCGCGGGAACCCATCGGATAGTCCCTCCCGAGGAGACCCTCGAACGCATTGCGCCCATGCTCGGCGCCATGGGCGTGACACGCACGGCCACCATCACGGGCCTGGATCGCCTGCGAATCCCCGTCGTCGCCGTGATGCGGCCCAACGCGCGCTCGCTCTCGGTCACCCAGGGCAAGGGACTGACCCTTGCTGCCGCAAAAGCCTCGGCACAGATGGAAGCCATCGAGAGCTTCCATGCAGAGCGAATCCTCGCCCCCCTCAAGCACGCCAGTTTCAACGACCTGAGGTACAGCCATCCTGTCATCGATCTCGAGCGTCTTCCACGCTTGACGGTCAGCACCTTCCACAGCGATCAGCGTACCCTCTGGATCGAGGGAACCGATCTGATGAGCCAAACGCTCACTTGGGTCCCCTATGAGGTGGTCCACACGGACTTCTCGCTGCCCTTGCCGCCTGGGAGCGGCTGTTTCGTCATGAGTTCCAACGGGCTCGCGTCGGGCAACCACGTGCTAGAGGCTATCAGTCATGGCATCTGCGAGGTGGTGGAACGGGACGCTGTAACGCTGTTCCGGCTCCGGGTCCCAAGCCAACGCCGCCGCGTCCCCTTGTCAAGCATCGACGACGGGGATTGCCGGGAGATCATCGAGAGGTTTCGCGCCGCGGACGTCGCAGTGGCGGTCTGGGATGCGACAAGCGACGTGGGGCTCCCCTGCTTCTACTGCGCGATCGCGGACGAACGTACCGACGTCTTTCGCCCACTCTACGCCAATCAAGGCATGGGCTGCCACCTCTCGAGCAAAGTAGCGCTGCTGCGCGCTCTGACGGAGGCAGCGCAAAGCAGGCTCACCTTCATCGCTGGCGCCCGCGATGACGCGGGCCGCGACCGCTATCGTCATGTGCAGAGCACGGACTACGTGACCCGTTGGCGAGCCCGCATCTTGGGAGAGGAAAGCGCCGGGGCCCGCCCCTTTTGTGAGGTACCGAGCTTCGAGAACCGTAGCTTCGAGGAAGACATTGCCGTCGCTTGCGATCGCCTCAGCGCGGTCGGGATCGATGAGATGGTCGTCGTCGACCTCACCCGTCCCGAGTTTGGGATCCCGGTGGTACGGGTCGTCATCCCTGGTCTCGAGCCGCTCGACGAAGTGCCGGGCTATCGGCCCGGTCCGCGCGCGCGGGCCATCGCTCGGGCAAAAGATGTCTCCCTTGGTGCCCACTCTACCCCGTGAGAAGGTGCCCGCCGTGACTTTCGTCGTGTTCTCCGGCTCCACCCTCCCCCACGTCGAGGCGCAGAAGCTCCTTGATGCCGACTACCGCCCTCCCGCGGCTCAGGGCGACCTCTACAGGGCTGCTCGGCGAAAGCCTACAGCCATCGGACTCATCGATGGCTACTTCGAGCACGTCCCAGCGGTATGGCACAAAGAGATACTCTGGGCACTCAGCCAGGGGATCTGGGTCTTCGGGGCCGCCAGCATGGGAGCGCTCAGGGCCGCCGAGCTCGCCCGCTACGGAATGATTGGCGTCGGACGAATCTACGAACAGTTCGCCTCGGGCACTCTCGAAGACGACGATGAGGTGGCGGTTGCCGAAGCCGTGACGCCACGCGGCCCGATGGCAGTATCCGTGGCCCTCGTCGACATCCGGGCTACTCTGGATGCCGCCTGCAAAGCACGCGTACTGGACGGCGCGCAAACTGCGGTGTTGATAGACATCGCGAAGAGTACCTTCTATCCAGAGCGTAGTTATGAACGCCTCTTGGCTGACGCCGAAAACAATGGGTTCGACGGCTCGTGCTTAGCGAAGCTTCGCACCTGGCTGCCTCAAAGCTGCGTCGCGCAGAAGCGGCTCGATGCCGTGACCCTGCTCCAGCAGATGGGCACGGATCAGCGGGTTCGATCGCCATTCCGTGCCCGGTTCCATTTCACGCGCACGGATATGTGGCACCAGCTCGAGAGTTCCTGGCGGTTTCCCGGGTCGGCGGACGCCGCCGCCGTCGTAGCGCCGAACGATGTCATCGACGAGGCCTGCCTCACGGAACCGGCGCTCTTGCAGGAATCTGCGCGGCTTGCTCTGGTCCGAGCGCTAGCCTCGGAGGTGGCCAGCTTGGAGGGGATGTCCGAATGCGCCGAAACAGTCGAGGCAGCAGCCCTCTGCTTCCGGAGAGCAAACGGCCTCTCCAGTGAGGAGAGCCTCGAACGCTGGCTGGCAGACCGCCACTTGCAACCAGAGGAGTTCCTCGCGCTCATGGTGGAGGAGGCCCGACTGGGTCGCCTGCGCTCGCTCCTGGCGGAGGAGGAGCAGGAACAGCTCGTCAAGGTGCTGCGTCTTAGCCGCCATTGGCCCGCCCTGCGCGAGCGCGCCCAGCGCAAAGCGGCGCTCCTCACCCACCACGGTCTCACGGAGCCTGATCGCCATGACCCACGTCTCTCCCTGAAAGCCGCGGCTCAAGAGACTGGTGTCACCTCGAGCCGCGAAGGGGAAGACAGCGACGCCCGGGATCGGCGCATTCTCAGGGAAGCGTGGTTCAAACGCATGGATGACCGGGAAACCTCGACGTGAGTGCCCGCGCGCTCCGCTAGGGACACTCGGCTCCCCGTTGGGCTGCTACAGGTACCCCGACTGTCGCGCCGTCTCCAGGGCAGCCGCAACCTGAACCCGAAGCTCGGTGGTCTGCCCCTCGGGCGTGGACAAGATTCGGGCAAGCGCCTCCTCGAGAGGCGCCGGTAGCTGCAGTTGCTTCGCATCGAGGAGCTCCGCGGCCAACACCCTGAGCTCGGAGAGGTCGTCATCCAGAAGCGAAATCTCCAAATATGGCAGAAGCGCCAACCACTGAAACGGATAGGGATAGCTCTTGGCCAGGTCTCGCCAGCGGGTAACGGCTGCACGCAAGTGGTCCCGCGCGGTCTCGAGGTCGCCTCGCCGCAAATCGAGCCAACCGGCATGGGCCCGAGCACAGGCAATGTAGTCGTTGAAGCCCCCCGCCGTCGCCACCCGGAGGACTTCGTGAACGACGGGACCCAGCGCGTTATGGTCCCCCTGACGTCTCTGAGCCACACCGAGGTAGACGAGACAGCGGCAAATGAGCAGCACGTCACCCGTAGCACGAGCTAGCTCCAGGGCGTACTCCAGGGTTGCCCGCGCTTCGTCGATGAGACCTCGCCAGAGCAAGGCGAAACCCAGATCGAAGCGCAGATTCGCTCTCTCCAGCACGTCGTCAGAGTCATCGATCGCACGGACGGCTTTACGGGCCAGGTCCACGACTTCGTCCGACGCGATGAAGCGGTTCCCCCGGTTCTTCGCGTTGCTCGACAGGTGAAACAGCATAGCCCGCTGCTTGGCATCCCCGCACCGCTGAACGATGGCTTCGATCGGCGCGATCACCTCGTTCATGCGCTCTATCTCACCTTGGAAGTAGTAGATTACGGCGCGACGCACATGGATCTCTAGCCATTCCGACTCCCAGTCGGTGGAAGTCGGCTCTTGCTCTCCCTCGAGAGCTGCGACGGCCTGATCCAGGGCGCTGATGGCGGCAGCGTGGTCGTGGACGACCTCCCAGGTGAGCGCCTGCTTCCGCAGCAGACGAGCGCGGTCGGTGGGAGGCGTGTCATCGCGGCGCAAGCCGGCAGCCGCATAAGCATCGCGGGCCGCCTCGTGTTGTCCATCACGCTCCAGCACATCCCCAAGGGATTCCTGGATGGCAGCCTCCCTGGCGCTCATACCCGCGAGCTCCTTGGTGCTCGCGATCCCCGACCTCGCTCTCTCGGCCAGAACCTCCCGCGACCGCGCAAGCTGCTCGAGGGCGCGCCGGTAGTACCGTGCAGCTTCGCGCATGGCAGGCACGACGCGAGCGGCCTCGGCAGCCTCCCGCAGGTAGTCGGCCGCGCGCTCGGGAAAGCCAGCTGATGACCAGTGGTGTCCGAGCTCGGCATACTCATAGGCCTTGGTCTCCACCCGGGTGCCGAGAGACCGCGGCGCGGAGTGAGCCGCCTCCAGCGTCGTGGCCGCGGCCTCGTGCAGCTGACGCCGGAGCTCCTCAGGGAGCTCGGTGTACTGGATCTCCCGGATCTTCTCGTGATCGAAGCGGAGCTTTCCCTTGGGCATCCTGCAGACGATCTGCCGCGCCATCAGCTCGCGCTCGGCTTCGAGCGCTTCTGCTTCGGAGAGCTCCGCCACCCGACGACACACCTCAGGATCGAAGCTGCGTCCCAACACCGCCGCAGCGGCGAGGAAGGCGCGGGCCTGGTCCTGGAGGTCCCTCAACCGAAGGCCAAGCAGCTCGCGCAGCACCGTAGGAAGAGGCAGCTGACCGATTGTACTCACCCCGGCGCCGTCCTTCGCTGTCGAGAGACGCCATGCGCCTTCCTCACCGAGCTCGAGCATTCGGCACGCGACCGCCGTGCGCAGGTACTCGCCGACGAAGTAGGGATTACCCTCTGACTGCTCGGCGAGGAGCTGCGCCAGCTCATCGGCAGCCTCGTCGGTCGTGAGCACGTCGCGCACCAGGGCGTGGACTTCCTCCGCACCCAAACGCCCCATCGCGATCACCGATGCCCGTGACGCGAGCCGGTCTACGCTCGGGACCTGCTCTTCCTTTCGGCAGGTTGCGACGACGAGGAGGCGCATGGTGGGAGCCTCCGGGGTGGCGAGGTATTCGAGAAACGAGAGCGTCAACTCATCCGCCCACTGCAGGTCGTCTAGGACGAGGACCATTCCGGAACGTTCACTGAAGACGCGCAGTAGCTCGGCGAGGAAACTAAAGACGCGGCGCTGGGCCAGGGCCGCTGGCAGCGTCGGGAGCGGATCGAGATCCTCGAGTCCGGGCAGATACTGAAACGCAGGCTCGATGGAGTTCAATAGCTGGCCCCGCTGGCCCAGCACCGACCTGGTGTAGGCCGAGCCGGACCGGTGGCACTGCTCAGCAACGAGTTGGAGGAAAGGCCGTAGTGCTCCTAGGGGCGTATCACTGGCCCGCGAGCGAGCTTCACCCTGCCCACGGACGGTCATCGCGCTGCGCGACTCGCTCGCGACCACGGGGATCCCGCATCGCTGCGCCTCCGCACCCAGCTCCGCGACCAGGCGACTCTTGCCTATCCCGCTTTCGCCGACCACTAGCACCAGCTGCTGTCGAACCCCGGCGGACGCCGACTCAAGCAGGTGGGTCAGCTGCCGCGACTCCTTCACGCGGTTGATGAAGGCGGAACGGTAAAGATACGGGCGTGGCCGCGGGGCGCCGCCGCGATCGCTGGGCAAGGCACCCAGCCGCAGGAGGTGCCGTTCGAGCACCTCGGCATAGCCGATGCGTTGCGCTGGATCCTTGGCGAGCAGGCGCAGCACGATCTCGTCCAATTCGGGCGGGATACCGTCTACGAGAGAAGAGGGCGCGAGCGGTTGCACGTGCACATGGGCGTTCAGCACGTCGTAGATGCCCCTACCGAACGGCGGCTGGCCCGTGAGAAGCTCGTACAGAATGCAACCGACACTATATAGGTCGGTACGGGCATCGACGTTTTGCAGCTGGATCTGCTCCGGTGCCATGTAGGCAACAGTGCCGCAGACCCGACTGTCGATGCCCACGGTGCCTCGCCCATCCGCCCCTTCGAAATCCGTGGCAAGCCCAAAATCGGCTACGATGACCTGCCGCGAACTTGGAACGAAGATGTTCGACGGCTTCAGGTCACGGTGGACGATGCCCTCACCATGCAAGAAAGCCAGAGGTCGGCACAATGCGGCAACAATGGACAGCGCCTCGACGAGGTGACCTGCAGCCGCGCTGCTGCGGGCCGCAGCCACCGTCGGCGCGGGGGGTGGCCGAGAGGGGGCGACGCGCTCTGGATCCCGGACCGTGGCGGGGTAGACACGCAATCTGGATTCGCTCACCTCACCGACGCGGACGGTGGCCGACCACGCCTGCGCAGCGGCGTCCGAGCGAGCCTGCTCCGTCGCCGACCAGAGGTCCGCGATGTACCGGAAAAGAGTGGGCGCCTCTAAATACGCCATGGAGAACCATGGGCGGCCCTCGTGCACTCCGTCGTCGTAGACTTCCACGGCGTCTGGATGACGAACCCGGCTTATCGCGCGAATCTCGCGTCGCAGTACGTCCACCCGCTCCGGCGCTACTACGTGAACGGTCTTGAGGGCGACGCGCTGCCCCTCCGCCCCTCGACGCGCTAGATAGACGATGCCGCCTCCCCCTTCACCTATGGGGCGCTCGAGCGTATAGGGCCCGATCTTCGTCGCTGCCTGCCCCGACACCTGTCAGCGTCGCCCTAGGCGCTCCCAGGAGAGTACTCGAGTTCAGACATCAACTGGAACTCCTCTGAGTCGACACACCCCATGAAGTCACCGACGGCGGGCATGTCGTCCGCTTCGATCACAGAAGGCAGCATCGCGAGAGCGTTGGCATCGGGCAGCTTCCAGAGATGCACGCACTCGTGCTGGGCCCCGGTCAGGGAAACCAGAGCCGCAACCAGCTCCCAACCCGTGCGCTTCGAGATGACCTCAGAGATCCGCCGTCCAATCGGCGCGAACTCGTGCTCCTTGTGGGGATGGACGCGAAACTTGGCAACCAAATACACCGACATGGCCCGAGTGTCTGTGGATCCGGTCAGAATCGCAAGCGTTACGCCCCTGGCCCCGGGGGTAGTGACTCCAACGCCACGCCTTTGGCAGCCGGCGTGGGCGCTCTCCCCGCAGGATTATCGCGAGACTCTGCGCATCGAAGGGGCCCCGGACCTTCGCACGAGCGGACGCCCGGTGGCTGGTCCAGGAAGCTCGGATGCCGGACCTCGAGCGCAATGCCTGCAGCCACCGAGGCGGCTTCTGCCGTCTCTCTGCTATAGGCGAATGCGATGCTGTTGTCCGGAGGAGCCGTCGTGTATCATCGGGGACCGGCCCGGGTCCGCTATCTCCTACTGAGGGCGTTCCGCAACTGGGACTTCCCGAAGGGCCTAGTCGAGGCGGGCGAAGAGCCGCGGGCTAGCGCCGTGCGGGAGGTACGCGAAGAAACGGGCCTGTCGCGTTTCTCCTTGAGGCACCCTGAGTGGTTCGTCGAAACGGAGCCCTACGGGAGCCCGCGCAAGATCGCCCGCTACTACTTGGTCGAGGCGGCCGAGGAGCACGTCACGTTGCCCGTGAACCCAGAGCTTGGCCGCCCCGAGCACCACGAAGCGCGTTGGTGTGAGTACGACCAGGCTCTGGTGCTGCTCGTCCCTCGGTTGAGCAAGGTGCTCGCCTGGGCGCACGGAGTCGTGGGCGCCAGCGGATCCTGATCCGCTCCTCCGTCGTGGTGGGGGCTGAGCCGGGCAGATGTCCGGACAGCCGCGCGTCGGTTTGGGGGCGCATTCACGGAGGCCGAGCATTCGGACGTGCGCAGGGTATCGACGCACGGGCGTGGCGAGCCTTCGATGACGGGCCGCAGGGCACTCGATGAGAAGGGAGCTAGGGAATGAAACCCACCGAAAACGGACGGACTCTCGTGCTGCGAGCAACGGCGCTCACGACATTCGGACTCACCGCTGTAACCGGCTGCAGCGGCGAGGACCCCGCGATGAATCCACAGCTCGACGCATGGCGCAGCGCTATCGCAGTGCCAGACGAAGACATAAGTGCGACGCTTGCGCCACTGCGCCAACTCGAGGCTGTGGGGAACGTCTATTTGACTTCTATCCGGGAGACATTTCCCACGTCGGGCACCTTCGTTCACGCGGTGCACGTCTTCCAACCCGATGAGAATGGAGAGCCGATCTCCTTCGAGCTCGCAGCGACGGCGAACGGGGTCATCGATTCGAGCCATTCCTTCGAAGCCGTACGCCTGACCGCCCATCCCGGAGAGGACGACGAGAGCCAGCTGGCTTTCGCCCTGGCTCTCCCGTACTGGCAGTATTTCGCGGAGGCCATCGCCCCCCGTGCGCTGTACGGCAGGGCCATGCTCGCCACGAGTCCCTACGCGCCCGCGCCGCCTTGGAACATCGTCACGACCCGCGCCGACAGGGAACCCCTCACTACCGTGGGGATGCTTCCTGCCGCGGCCGTTCTCTCCGTGGAGAACGCCTACTCCTCGGGACCCGAATACTGGCTGACGGAAGAGAGCGTCACCGGCTGGATAGGCTTCGGCGAGAAGGACGTCTTCCGGGTCAGCAAGGAAGCCGCCGGCGCCAGCGCTGTCCGGGTAAACGCCCTCTCGTCAGGCGCTGCGACCCTTTCTCCGATGCTCTGCGTGGTCTCGGCGTCGGCACCAGCGCCGGCCATCCACCACACTGCTCGACCTTCAAGGTCCGGGGGACGGCACCGTGACGCTTCGCTACTACGCGATGTAGCTCAACCCCGGCGCGGCGTCGGGCCGGTCTCAGCACCCGGCGCGACGCGACCGCGACGACCCGGTACGCGGCGGGAGGGTCATCGCCCTACCCGCTTGCGCACCACCTCCCGCCCTTCACTGGACGGTCTGGATGTCCTGGCCCCCGCAACCGAAGAGCCACTGCAGCTCGGCCATCGGATCGGCTTGGACCGCTTCACAGCTCGCCGGGCACAGGCGCACTTGTTCACCATCCAGGTACCAACCGTGCGTGCACGTGCTCGTGGGAGCCTGGTATATCTCGACATACTCCTTACCGCCCGCAGCGAAGACGAGGTGTATGGCAGACTTGTCGACCACCTGCTCGTCGTCGGGGGGCGGCGGTATTTCGTACTCGCAACGCGCGACCATCCCGATGATTTCACCGAGCGCCGCCTGGAGACCCGACGAGAAATCAGTCTCTACGGTCATGTCGAAGTGGCAGTAGGGAGGAGCGTCGTGCGAACACCCTCCGGGCGAGGTGCCTCCCACCTCGGCAGCCTGCGACAACCACCACCGGTTGTCGTTTCCGGTATCCATATGCTCTTCGCTGCCTGGCGAACCAAGGATGAAGGTCTTAATGTCGTGATCCTCACGCGCCGCCGCCACCGAGTCGATGACGTCCTGCATGGCGCCATCTCCCGCCACGGCCGCGCCACAGCTACCATCCCCTGGATAGCAGCCGCGGGTGATCGTCGGCTGACCGTCGGTCATCAGCAGCATGTACTTCTGGCCTGAAGTGGACTGCTGAGCAAACGCCTCCACCGCGATGTTGTAGGCGTCATCCGTCGGGGTGCAGGTCTCGGTCTCGATGGCATCGAGGGCTTCCAGGAGCTCCAGCCGGCTCACGCCCAGGAAGTCTGCGGGACGAAGCGCCTGGCGGTTCACGCATTCTGCGCCAACCAGCATGTTGGGGTAGCCGAGTAGGCCGACCTGGGAGCCATCGGGCATATCGCGAATCGCGTCAGCGATGGCCTCACGGGTCGCGACCCACTTCGACTGGCCGTTTGTGTTGTCCGCGGCCGCATCCATCGAAGAGCTCGCGTCGACAACGAAGAAGAGAGACGCCGCGAGCGGCTCTGGTTCGTGCTGCCACGCAGCGCAGGATTGCTGCTGAAAGGCATCCAGAGCTTCCTTTGTCACCTCGCTGCCCGCACCGGACTCGACGATGTCCCGAACCGTGACCACGCCGTCCCCCGTCACGTCCGCGTCACCGTGGAATGCGGAATCGGGAACGCTCGGAGGCGTCGAGGTCGGCTGCCGATCCGTGCCGTCGGGGAGGTCCAGACCACCAGGGCCACCGCGCGTGTCGTCATCCTCGTCCCCCGAGCACGCAGGGATGAATATGCCAGTGCTCACCACCGAAGCCATCACCGCTAGCCAGCTGTACCGTAACATCATTTCATACTCCCAGCTCACGCACCGAGGGACGTTGCCCTGGCGCAGCGCTCCTGCATTCGGATGCATTCAGAGCCCTGCCCGGGCCTGTGTTCGTCGCCAACCTTCGAACCAAGGATTCTCCAGTGTGAACGATCGGGATTGATTGTTCCATGGCGGTGTGACGCGTTGCCGCCGTTTCTCGCGCGTCGCCACACATCGGCGATCGTGGCTCGATTCGGCAGCATCCGTGGGTATTCACCGCGCCAACGGAGTAGGCAAAACGCGCAGTGGAGTATCGAACGGTAAGCTGGTGTGGCTCGCGACCCGTGCCGCTGTCGAGAAGGAACGTAGGGGAGGAGTGGTAACCGTGAGGAGCACGTAGTGAGGAACGGCGGACCTTGCTCGCCGAACGCAGCACCGAGTGCGCTGCGGGGGCTCGACGATGTGGGCGCACCTCCCGGTTGCCTAGACGGGTGCATGGGCTTTGTCCAAGGCTCTGCGGTCCTCGTGGGAGATGACCCTGCGCATCCTTCTCGACATTCCACGGAATACAGAACTATCGCCCCGGCCTGTACCTACCGGTTGGCGGCCAGCCTCCGGCCCGCAGCAGAGGTGATCGGGTGGGGGGTTGCGGGGCATTGAGCGAAACGGTCGTGAACGAGCAGGAACGGCCGCACCCGCATCCTGGCCCTAAAGCCGACATGACGACCAACCGTGAGGCGTCCATGCCGGGGTGTAGACCGCGGCCAAATCCTTGGCAGACTGTGGAAGTCTCGAGGCTTCGTTCCGTTCGTCCTCGCAGAGGTCTTCGCAATGCTCAAAGTTGAAACGCGCCTGTCCCTCGCTTCTGCCTGCTTCATGTTGGTCCTGGCCGGGTGTGGTAGCGACGAATCCTCGAGTGGGGATCCCTCCGGAGGTCTCGGAGGGGGTAGCTCCGTCGGCGCCTCTGGCGGCACGAACAGCGCGCTGGGTGGCACGAACGCCGGCGGAACCTGGTCCGGCAGCCTGGGAGGCTCGACCGGGAGCGGCCTGGGCGGCAGCCTAGGCGGCACGGCGGGGACGGGTACGGGCGGCGCGGTGGTGGGCGCGGGAGGCGGTTCAACGAGCATCGGCGGCAACGGCTCCGGCGGAGGCACCCAACCCAGCACCGGAGGCACTGGGACGGGTGGCGCTGGGCAACCCGGCACGGGCGGTGGCACGACGGAGACCGGCGGCAGCGGCGGCACTGCGGCCGGAGGGGCCGGGCCGGGCGCGGGCGGAAGCGTCAGTGGGGGCACCGGAGGAGCCGCTGGCACTGGTGAGGACCTGGGGGTGTATGAGCGCCCGAACCCGCCGCCATCGAATGAGCAAGGAGCAGACCTATGGTTGAGGTATCCCACGGTGAACCTCCCGGGCCGGCTCGCACAGTACAGCGCCGCTCTCACGCATGTCGTCGATCCCGGCGATGGACCAACCCTGCAGGCGGCGGAGGAGGAGCTGGTCCTGGGGCTCTCGGGGCTTATGGGCGCTGAGGTTCCGCTGAGGGCGCAGCCAGAGGGGGACGGCGCCGTGATCGTCGGAACGCCCCAGTCCTCGTCGATCATTGCCGCCCTGCCGTTGGCACAGCGGCTCGGAAGCGTGGGGAGCAATGGCTACCTGGTCGAAGCGGCGGACATCGGGGGACAGCAGGGGATCGTCGTCGCTGCGAATACGGATCTGGGGGCACTCTACGGGACATTCGCCTTGCTGCGCCACCTGCAGTGCCACAGGTCCCTGGAAGGCCTCGTCCTGAGCGGCGCGCCGCGAATCCAGCACCGCATCCTCAACCACTGGGACAATCTGGACGGAACAGTGGAGCGTGGTTACGCGGGGAGTTCCCTCTGGAATTGGAACGCCCTGCCGGGGAACCTCTCTCCGCGCTACAAGGCCTACGCCCGCGCGAACGCCTCCATAGGCATCAACGGGACGGTGCTCACCAACGTCAATGCCAACGCCCAGGTACTGACACCCCAATATTTGGACAAGGTAGAGGCCCTGGCTGACGTCTTCCGCCCCTACGGCATCACGGTGTACCTCACGGCACGCTTCAGCGCCCCCATCGAGATCGGAGGCCTCAGCACGGCCGATCCTCTCTCCAGCCCGGTCCGGCAGTGGTGGGCGGACAAGGCCACCGAGATCTACGAGCGCATCCCCGACTTCGGCGGGTTCCTGGTGAAGGCAAACTCGGAAGGCCAACCAGGTCCCCAAGACTACGGCCGCAGCCATGCGGACGGCGCCAACATGCTCGCTGAGGCGGTCGAGCCTCACGGAGGCATCGTCATGTGGCGCGCGTTCGTCTACGCCGAGGGGAGCCCTGTCGATCGTATTCGCGAAGCCTACGACGAGTTCGAGCCCCTCGACGGGCAGTTCAACGACAATGTCCTCGTGCAACCGAAGAACGGACCTCTCGATTTCCAGCCGTGGGAACCCTTCCACCCGCTCTTCGGCGCGATGCCAGAAACGCCTTTGACCCTCGAGCTGCAGGTCACGAAGGAGTACCTCGGCCAGGACACCCACTTGGCATACATGGGCACTCTCTATGAGGAGGTCCTCCAGTCCGACACCTACGCGGACGGCGCGGGGTCGACGGTAGCGAAGATCGTGGATGGTACGCTCCACGGCTACCCCACGACGGCCATCGCTGGGGTGGCCAACATCGGCAGCGACACGAACTGGAGCGGCTCCCACTTCAACCAGGCAAACTGGTACGTCTATGGCCGCATGGCCTGGGATCCCGACATCTCGGCCCTAGCGGTGGCCGACGAGTGGGTGCGTCAGACGCTCTCGAACGATCCCGTCGTCGTCGAGCCAGTGACCTCAATGATGATGGACTCGCGACAGGCACTCGTCGACTACATGACCCCGCTCGGGCTGGTCCACATCATGGCAACGGACCACCACTATGGCCCGGGGCCCTGGGTGGACAATCTGGGCCGCGCTGAGTGGAACCCCACTTACTACCACCGCGCCGATAGTCAGGGGCTCGGCTTCGACCGCACCCCATCGGGCAGCAACGCTGTGGAGCAGTACGCGACGCCCGTGCGAGAGCAGTTCGCCAGCCGCGATAGCGTGCCAGACGACTATATCCTCTTCTTCCACCATGTCGGTTGGGAGGAGACCCTGAGCTCGGGTAGGACGCTCTGGGATGAGCTCGTCCACCGCTACAGTCGTGGCGTCGATGCTGTCGCGACGATGCGGGAGGCGTGGACCGCCGTGGAGGGCAGGATCGACCAGCAACGCTTCAACGAGGTCAGCGCTTTCCTGGAGATCCAGCACCATGAAGCGCGCTGGTGGAGGGACGCTTGCCTCCAGTACTTCAAGACGTTCTCGAATCGAGAGATCCCCAGCGGTTACGCCCCACCTGCCCATCCGCTCAGCTTCTATCAGGGCCTCACCTGTCCTAGCGACGTGACGAAGCCGCGCTGCCCGAACATCGAGACGGACAACCCCTCGCCGACCATTCTGCCTTGAAGGCACGGCCCCACAGCGGGCCTGCCAGAGCGACCCGCGCGGCAGCGCACAACCTCGATGCCGACCGAGTCACCCGCGCGTGGTGTCTCCGCGCCTCGCTCGCGCGTGAGACTGACCTGCAGCGCAGTGCCGCGGCGACGCAAGGTTGACAAAAAGCTTCCGGCGAGGAGCCCCCTGGGTTATAAGCGCGGCGCGGGTGTGCCTATCAAAAGCCGACTGGGCCGACTTCCCTTGGCCCGGATACAAGGAACTGAGCTAGTAGACCATGACTAACGAGCGGGCTCCGAGCGAAGGCAGTGCGTCATTCATCATACTCATCAGCGTCGTCGCTACGATAGGTGGGTTTCTTTTTGGGTTCGACAGCGGGGTCATCAACGGGACCGTCGACGGTCTTCAGACGGCGTTCAACTCGGACTCCGTCGGCACGGGCTTCAGCGTTGCGTCGATGCTGCTCGGCTGTGCCGCCGGAGCCGCAGCGGCCGGCCGCCTCGCGGATCGGTTTGGGCGCCGGGCGGTGCTCATCGTCGCGGCGGTGTGTTTCATCATCTCCGCCTGGGGCTCAGGCGTCGCTGGCGGGTCTGGCGAGTTCATCGTCTACCGCGTCATCGGCGGGCTCGCTGTCGGAGCGGCAAGCGTGATGGCACCTGCATACATCAGCGAGGTCGCTCACGCGCGTTATCGTGGGCGTCTCGCTACGATCCAGCAGGTGGCAATCATCTCTGGACTCACCGCCGCCTTCCTCAGCAACTACTCGCTCGCGAAGATCTCTGGCTCGGCGCTCTTCCCGCTCTGGTTGGGATATGAGACCTGGCGCTGGATGTTCTGGATCGAGCTCGTTCCCGCTGGCGTATTCCTCGTTGCGCTGCTCTTCATCCCGGAAAGCCCCAGGTTTCTGGTAGCCTCGGGCAAGAAGGACGTCGCTCGCCTGGTGCTCGTCAAGCTCTACGGGACGGTCGAGGGTACGGCCAAGCTGGAGGAGATCGATGCGTCCCTCGCTGCGGATCGTCATCGGCCACGGCTGGCGGACCTCTACGACAAGGTGAAGGGGCGAATTCGTCCAATCGTCTGGGTTGGTATCGGTCTCGCTACCTTCCAGCAGCTCGTCGGCATCAACGTCATCTTCTATTACGGTGCCGTCCTGTGGCAATCGGTCGGCTTCTCGGAGAATGATGCACTGCTCATCAACGTCGTATCCGGAGCTGTCAGCATTGGGGCGTGTCTCGTCACCATCGCCCTGGTCGACAAGATCGGCCGCAAACCGCTCCTCTGGATTGGCTCTCTCGGAATGGGCGTCTCTTTGGGGTTGGCAGCCATCAGCTTCTCGACAGCGACGCTAGATGCAGCTGGTCAGCTGCAACTCAGTGACAGCATGGGCCTCGTGGCCCTGTTGGCCGCCAACGTCTACGTCATCTTCTTCAACGTCTCCTGGGGGCCGGTCATGTGGATCATGCTCGGTGAGATGTTCCCCAACCAGATCCGGGGTTCTGGTCTCGCGGTAGCCGGCTTCTTCCAGTGGACCAGCAATTTCGCGATAACCATGACGTTCCCCATCCTCCTGACGTCCATCGGGCTGGGCGGCGCCTACGGGTTCTATTGCCTCTGCGCGCTCATCTCCGCGGTCTTCGTCATCAAGTTCGTACACGAGACCAAGGGCGTCGAGCTCGAAGCCATGCAGGGCTAGGCGGGGCCTGGCAGCGAAAGGAGCTGGGAGCTCGACTCGAGCACTCAGCTCCTGCCTGCCGTCGAGCGTTCGAGGTCCGCGGGCGGCGCGCGCCCACGCTCACCAGGCAGTGGCCGCGCTCACGCTCACCAAGCCGCAGACGCTCGTGAGCCCCCCAATTCGGATGCTACCTCCCCGACTCTTCCCGGAGCACGCTGCCCGAGAAGCGCTATCGCATTGCCGGTGCCGAGTACACCAGGCACCTCGGAGAACAGCCTCCCTCTCGGACGGAACTCCGCACCTCGCCACACTCCCCGCGCCGAGGCGTGAGGCAGCAAACAGCAATCACAACAGCCGCCCGGTGCCCAGGGAAAACCTGCACGGGCACCGGGCCGCACGCCAGCTAGTTGCCCGCTGGGCCCGAAGCGCCTGACCCGCCACTGGCGGTGAGCCCGCCTGAGCCCGAGGCACCTGACCCGCCACTGGCGGTGAGCCCGCCTGAGCCCGAGGCACCTGACCCGCCACTAGCGGTGACCCCACCCGAGCCCGAGGCACCTGACCCGCCACTAGCGGTGACCCCGCCTGAGCCCGAGGCACCTGACCCGCCACTAGCGGTGACCCCGCCGGTGCCGACCGGGCCATCCCCGCCCATCGCAGAGTCGCCACCGACTCCCGTGGGATCACCGCCTATCGAGGTTCCACCGCCGATCTCGGAGTTGGCGCCACCCATGCCGGAATCAGCGCCCCCCGTTCCTTCCGGATCACTATCATCCGTGCTCCCGAAGCAGGAAGCACCAAGAAACGCGAGCCCAATGGCGGAGATTGATACGAAAGCTCTCTTCATTACTAAACCTCTGTGTCACCGAAATGCACGACTTGGCTGCTTTTGATCACGGATTCTAGGCGAATGTCGCGCGAGTGTCCCGGAAAGTCTGCCGTTCTCATCGGCGTGCGTGGACATGCCGAACTCGAGCCAGCATGCCACGTCGGTGGCCGGCACGCGAGCAACGCGTCGCGGAGGGCCCATGAGTCAGGCGCTGATCATCGCTCCTCGGCCAGCTTCCGGACAGAAAAATCGAGGTTCTTGCGGACACGGGCGATCTCCGCCTCGGAGACCTGGAGACCCTGGTCGATGCGCCGTAGCGCCTCTTCACAGGCGGCCTTCCCTTCGGCGTACTTGCCTATCCAGTAGGCCGCGACACCCAGCTCGTCGAGGAGACGCCAATCGTAGATGTCCTGCACGACGAAAAGTGCATCGTCCGGCCTGGGCGTCTGCACCCCGGCATTGGAGAAGAGGAAGGCCTTGCCATACTGCTTCCGTTGCCGAAAGAATCGCGCCAGCTCGTACAGCGGCTCCGCGCGGATAGGCCGCATCTCGTAGGCGGCGAGTAGCTCCGACAACACGAACTGCTCGGGCATACCGAGCAGAATTGCCGTCCGCCCCACCTCCAGCTGCGCCACGAACGTCTCCTCGACCCACCCCTCCATTGTCAGGCGCTTCTTGTACGCCTCGTGTGCCTTCTCGATGTGGCCGGCATGCTTGTAGGACTGGGCAAGGTAGAATTGGCTCCTTGCACTATCCGGGTGCTGCTTTAGGTGTTCCTCTAGCAGGCGCGCGTCCCGGAGGTACTTCTCCTCAGGAGTCATTCCGTGCGACTTTGCCCCTTGCTCGGGGTGATAGACAATCCAGACGTCCTTGCGTAGCTGTCGCCGCTTGGAACCGTCGAGGTAGACCAGATAGTTGTGCACTGGTCCCCGCCATTCCCACTGAGTCTCGCGAACATTGACGAGGTTCGGCACCGCGTAACGGATGCCCGAGTGGTGCTTCTCGATGTCGTAGCTCACGCCGGGTTCGAGCTTCTCGTAGAAGCTGGGATCGGCGACGCCAAGTTCCTCGTCTGCATCGATGAAGAGGAGCCAATCCGCCTTGTCCGTTTGCACCGCCAACTCGAGCGCCTGCTGCCGATTCACCCCGAAGTTGACCCATACCCGCTCATGCACCTCGCCTTCGATGCCGTATCCGGCCATCTCCCGCTGGATTAGCGCGATGGTGTCGTCAGTCGATCCGGTATCTACGACGACGTAGTAGTCGATGTAGTCCTTGACCGAGCGGATCAGGCGCGGGAGCACCTTCTCCTCGTTCTTCACGATCATGTTCAGGCAAATGTTCTTGCGTGGGCGGGGCATGGGACGGGATCGCTGAAGCCGAGATGGCGCGCGAAGGATTACCCGATGGGACACGGCGGGTCGAGCAGGGGAAGACCCGCGGCGCAGAGCGATTCATTCGGGCCGAGCTGATACCGCGGCGTCATTGATCTGACCCGAATCCGTCGTCGTCGTGTCAGCGTTAGTTCGTGGTCAGAAGCGCTGACCCCTTCACTGATTGGCGAATCCTTCCCATGGGTCGACTTACGAAGCTCCTTGCTTGTGCCTTCTTGGCCAGTCCGGTTGTCCTTGGTTGCGGCGATGAGCCGTCGAGCCGCTCCGAGTCCTCGGGCGGCGCGTCGCCCGCCCCGGGCATCGGTGGCGCGAACAGCGGCGGCGCTGGCGCCACAGGGGGCACCCCGGTAAGCGGCGGGTCTGAAGCCACCGGCGGGAGTACTCAAGGAGGCAGCCCCGGTGACACGAGCGGAGGAGTGGCCGGCGTAGGGGGCGGGCTCAATGCTCTGGGCGGCGCCGCATCGGTCGGCGGCACTGGTGGCTCGGTCTCCGGGGTCGGCGGTGCACCCGTCGCAGGCGGGGGGCCAGGAGCGGGCGGCGCGCCGATTGGTGGTAACGGGGGCAGTGGCGGCTCTGCAGCTGCCGCAGGAGGCTCAGCGGCCGGCGGCACCACGACAACGAGCGGAGGTGCTCCGGCCGTGGGCGGTGCGACCGAACCGGAGGACCCCGAGGACTTATCCCCGGAGCAGGTCCTGACGGGCGACATCGTCTTCTCTGTGCCGAGCGGCACTTTCATGGGTGAGCTGTCCGTCGAGATTACAAGCGGCGTGGCGGGCTCGGAGATCCGCTACACGACCGACGGCCAGCCTCCCACAGCCACCTCCTCGCCATATGCCGGGCCCATCGCGCTCACCGCAACGACGCAGCTCCGCGCACAAAGCTTTACTGGAGGCAGCCCAACGGGCCGTCCAGGCATCGCCGTCTACGTGGCTCGCAGCTTCGACGTGAGCGTCGACCTGCCCATCGTCGTTCTCGATTCATACGGATCTGGTGACCTGGACCCCCAGAACCGCGAGTACGTCGATGCCGCCTTCCTGGCGATCGAGCCGACAGCAGGCGTCGCTTCGCTGGCGGATCCTCCTGCCGTGGCCACGCCCGCGGGATTCCACGTGCGGGGCCAGTCCACGGCAATGTTCGAGAAGACGCCCTACCGCGTCGAGCTCCGGTCCGCCGACGGCGAGGACCTCGACTGGCCATTGCTGGGCATGCCGAGCGAGTCGGACTGGGCGCTACGCGGGCCCTTCGCAGACAAGGCATTGATTCGCGACGCCTTCTTTTATGGCCTGGGGCGCGACCTTGGCCTCGCCGCTCCGCGCTTTGCCTACTGCGAACTGTACCGCAATACCTCGGCACGACCCGTCAGCGAGGAAGACTACATGGGCGTCTATATGATGGTGGAGACCATCAAGAACCAGAAGAATCGCCTCGACCTCAAGCAGCTCGAGGAGGAAGACACCACCCTACCGAAGATCACGGGCGGCTACATCTTCAAGTTCGAGTGGCAGGCCGCCGAGGAGCCGAAGCTCGAGTGCAGCGGCGACGTGAGCACTTGTTGGAACGATCTGGAGGTCGTCGATCCCCTCCCCATCGTGCCGGAGCAGGAAGCCTGGATCACCCAGTACGTGCAGGAATTCCACGACGTACTGCACTCGGACGCCTTCGCGGACCCGACCAGCGGGTACGCCGCCTACATCGAACCCGACTCCTTCGTCGACCACCTCATCATCAACGAGCTCGGTCGCGAGATGGATGCTTACATCCGCAGCACCTACTTCTATAAGGATCGCGACACGAAGATCATAGCCGGGCCGCTTTGGGACTACAACTTGGTCCTCGGCATAGGCGGGTTCTTCGAGAACACCGAGGCCGCAGGCTGGCAGTACGAGCAGCAACGCACGCCGGTAAACACTGACTGGTACCTAAGGCTCACTCAGGACCCGGCGTTCTTGCAGAGGGTCGGAGCACGCTGGCGGGAGTTGCGGCAGGGTTTGCTCTCTGACGCGAACCTCGACGCCCGCATCACTGAACTCGCATCTCCGCTGATCAACGCCGCCACGCGGAACTTCGAGCGCTGGCCCAACCTGGCGTCGCCACAGGTTGCCATGTTCGTCACACCGACAGAGCCCACGTGGGAGGGGCAAGTCCAGTTCGTCAGAGACTGGCTGCGCGATCGCGTGACCTGGCTCGACAGTCAGTGGCAGTGAGCCCCCGATCAGCAGCAGTGGGACCCGACGTGGGCTGACTCCCTCGCGAGCGGCCTCCGCCAATTCTCGAATACGAGCCTAATCCTACAGCGGCCAGTGACCGTTCTATCAAATGGCCGTTCAAGCAACGGTCCCCGGCAGATTGCAGCGCGGTCGAAGGACACGGTTCTCCATCTCCGATGCTGCCCGCGATGAGGGCACTGCCTCAATGACCCATCAAGCCCCGAAAGTCCGCGTTCTGGCCATCGACGACGACGAGATTGCGCGCGAAGCCCTCGTCGGAACCCTCGAGGCAGGGGGTTTCGAGGTGTACGGCTCGGGCTCCGCCATCGGCGCGTCCCGCATGATCGCGCGGCAAAACATCGACGCCGTCGTTCTGGACGTGATGATGCCCGAGCTCAACGGCGACAAGCTGGCGCGCCTCATGCGCCAGAATCCCCGGGGCACGGAGCTAGCCATAGTACTAGTGTCGAGTCGCTCCATGCTAGAACTACAGGAGCTTGCCCGCGCCTCTGGCGCAGACGCGGTGGTCCCCAAGCAAGCAATCTACACGGACCTCGTCGACGCGGTCCGTACCGCCTGCCAGAAGAGGCTGCGCAGGGCCGGCACGTAAACGTCCACGTCGTTTGCGCCGCGCCCCACCGCCACGCGCGCCAGTGGGGGACAAATCCTGCGGCGGTCAGCGGCCCATTCGACAATGAAATGGGCCGGCAGTGGGGCCGTGCTGACGGCGCGATGCTCCTGCTCCCGTGGTAGTTCGCGCGACGGCAATTGCCTCTTCGGGGTGAAGTCAAACGGCATGGCGGCCGTACTTCTAGGCAATGGTACAGGCACCGTGCCTGCGCGGGGCCGACCGCTGCCGCACGCCACGGCGTTGCTGCGCCGACTGTAGCATCACGCCCCCTCGTACGATGCTCGCACGCCCCACCTCCTTCACGAAGACTTCGCAGAGCACGCCAGAGAACCTGCGCCCCCCTTGGCTCCACACGACGGCCGGACTGAGCGCCACGCCCGCTCAAGGAAGCATCGACGAGGCGGGTGGCGCAGGGTGGAGAGCCTCTTCGAGTTTCACCATGTCTACGGAATCGAGGAGCACGCCGTGTCCCACCCCCTGAGTCCGCTGCGACGTCGAGGACCTTGGTGCTTCTTCGTGGCCCTTCTTGCGGCTGGGACCGTCGTGGCCTGCGGCGCCTCGGAGGCGAATCCATCGGAGACACTCGCCGTGGGACTGCTCATCCCCTTTACGGGCTCGAACGCTGCGACGGCGGGCAACCTCGAACAGGCGGTACGCTTCGCGGCAGGGAAGGTCAACGACGCGGGAGGGATCGGGGGGGTACGCATTCGCATCGTGGCCCGTGACACGCACTCGGACTCAATCCGCGGCCTCGAAGCCATCGAAGACCTGAAGCAAGCGCGTGTGGAGGCGGTGATTGGGCCGGAGAGCGCGGAAATCGCGCAAGCACTCCTCCCCGAGCTCACGGACGGGGACGTCGTGCTCATCTCTCCCTACGTCGGCGCGGCAGAGACGCCCGCCCTGGACTGCACCAGACCCTGGTACCGCTTGGCACCGTCGGCCAAGACGCTCGGGGAGGCGCTGGCCAAGCTCATGGCTGCGGAGGCCGTCCAGCACGTGGCCATCTTCTATGAGGGAGATGACTACAACCTTGCCCTAGCGAACTCCGCAGGGAGACGCTTCGCCCGCCTCGCTGGCGAAACGCCGCGACGGTTCGAGCTAGAGCCACGCGCGCAGACATATGCCGCGAGCCTTCGCGCCGCTTCGGAAGCCGGCGTCGAGACGATCCTGCTGGCGACCTCGCCACGCACGGGCGCCTTGGTCGTCAATGAGGCTTACGCGCTGAACGACACCCAGCCGCGCTGGTTTCTGTCGCCGCTCCTGAAGACCGACCTCTTCGCGCTGAACGTGCTGCCCGGCGCGCTCCAAGGTGCGCTCGGGGTCGCGCCCAAGATCTACGAGGACGCGGAGGCATTTCCCGAGGCCTTCTCGGAGCGATGGCGGGGCGACGAGCCACTCGAAGGCGCCTACTTCTACTACGACGCGATGGCCATGCTCGCGCTGGGGCTGCAGCAGCGAGCGGCGGATCGCGCTGCTGCGGGCGGAGCAGCAAGCACCCTCCAGACCGCCTTGCGCGACGTCGCGGCGCCTCCTGGAGAGGCCGTGTCGTGGGACGAGCTGGAGTCGGGACTTGAACGGCTCGCCCTCGGCAAGGAGATGTACTACTCGGGCCTCACGGGGCCCATGCTCGTCGACGCTTGTGGCGCGCGGCGACTCGGAGTGACCTCCGTCTACTCCGTCCGAGACGGAAAGATAGCGACCCGCGAAGACTGAACCACGGTTCGGGCACGGGAAACGACCGCGCCCCCGAGGACCTCGACAACTAGAAAAGGTGAGATTCGATGCGACGTTCATGCTTGTCTAAGGCCGTTCTCTATGGCGTTCTCGTTCTCGGCGTGGGGTGTGGTTCCGATGGCGCGGCGGGCAGCAACGGGGAGGCCGGCGCCGCAGGCTCCACTGGAGCCAATGGGGGAGCTTCGTCCTCGGGCGGCGGCGCGGGTGAGGACGAGAACGTCGTCGAGCTCTTCTCTTGGTGGACCGCCCCCGGGGAAGCCGAGGCCCTTCAGGCGATGGTCGACGTGTATAGGCAGAACAGCCCGGGTGGTCGCGTCCACAATGCCGCCTTGGATTCGGGAGACAACGCTCGCGAGGTCCTGGCGGAGCGCCTCGACGCCGAGGACCCGCCGGACCTCTTCCAAGAGAACGCCAATGAGCTTCCGGGTTTCCTCAAGGCGAACCCAGACGCCCTGTATCCACTCGATGACCTCTTCGACACCCTCGAGCTGGCGGACGTCGTCTTTCCCGAGGTGCTCGAAGACGTAACGATAGGTGGCAGGGTCGTCGCCATGCCCATCAACGTGCACCGGGAGAACACGCTTTTCTACAACGTCGAGCTCTTCGAGGACCACGACATGGAGCCGCCGGAGACGTTCCCAGATTTCCTAAGCGTCTGCGAAACATTGAAGGAAGCGGGAGTGACGCCCATCGCGACGTCCCATCAGGGCTGGATCCAGCGCATCATGTTCAACACCATCGCGATGGGCTCCATGGGAGCCAAAGCGTACCACGACTACTTCACGAGCGGCGGCGAGCGCCACCAGGAGGAGCTCCTCACAGCGCTCGACGTCTACGCTCACGTCCTCGAGAATTACACGAACCCCGACGCGGCTGACGCGGACTTCGGCTGGGACGCGGCCGCGGAAGCGGTGCAGGCCGGCGAGGCCGCGATGTTCCTTCATGGCGATTGGGCAAAGGGCTACTTCGTGCAGCTGGGCTGGGACCCAGGGGTCGACTTCGGGGCAGTCGGTGCACCCGGCGCGTCGGAGCTCTTCCTCTACGGCGTGGACGTCTTCGCTCTCCCGGCAGGCGCGAAGAATCGACGCGGTGCTCTCGAATTCCTGAAGGCCGTCGCGTCCGTCGACGGACAAGTCGCATTCAACACGATCAAGGGCTCCAGCCCGATGCGCTCCGACGTACCTCCCACGCGCCTCGACGAGGTCGGGCGCGCGACGCTGGACGATCTCGCGGACGCTGAGTACCGCATGCTCGTCGCAACGCCACCCGCCTGGGATGACGCCCTGGCGCAGTACGCCGAGGGGCGGGACATCGAAACCCTACGGCAGGCCATCACCGAGAACCCGCCCGAGTAGCAACTAGCGCCGAACACTTCGGCTTTGGTCGGCCGAGAGTCTCCCCCACCCCGCCGCCCCCTCTCCCTCGAAGGGGGCGGTGCGTCTCACCTTTGGCCTTCAGAATGATTGGGCTGGACAGTAC
The DNA here is from genome assembly GCA_023398955.1 of Pseudomonadota bacterium. Lineage (GTDB taxonomy): Bacteria > Myxococcota_A > Polyangia > Polyangiales > Polyangiaceae > JAEWRL01. The sequence goes on along the minus strand of JAEWRL010000168.1, from coordinate 21,442 downwards.
TCGGCGCAGGCGTCCGGCGCGCATACGTCGGGGCCCCACGAGCAGCCCGGAGAACCGCTGCAGAGGTCGTCCTTGGCGAGGTAACAGTCCGCACATTGCTCGACGACCGCCGGCTCATCGCCCTCGAGCGCTGCCGCGCACTCGCTCTCGGTGGTAGTGCGACCCGCGCAGTCGGCCAAGACCTCGCAGATAATCGCGATGTCCGTCCTCGTCTCCGGCGGGGACGCAGGCTCCCGCGCGTCTCCACTGGGGCGCACCAGCCGTCCCATGAAGAGGACGGACTGGGTCTCGTGATCGTAGATGAAGAACACGAAGGGACGGTCGAAGGTCAAGCGTGGGGTGATGGGCTCGGGTTCCATGACCTCACCGGAAGCTGCCGCAGCCGTTGTGCCGTACTCGTCGACCTCGATCGTCGTACGGTGGATGATGGAGTCGATGAAGGGTAGACCTTCCGGGTCGATGCCCGAGAAGTCCGCTGCGAATTGGTCGAACGCGAGGCTCATCCCGAGGGCCTCCAGAGGGGGGCGCAAGTCCACCGACGCACCGAAGTCGAAGCGGGGCAGCCTCAGGTACAAGAACGGCCCCTCTTCGTCGGGCGAGCGGGCAGCCTCCAGTGCTGTGGCGATCCTCCTCAAACGGGTCGCGTCGAGGCTCTCCTCGAACACCCGGAACTCTCCCTCGTTCGGCAGCACGAAGACCATGCCCATGTTCGCGTCGCGGAACGGCAGCTCGACGGCGCGGTAGTCCACGTCGAAGACGAAGGGGTAGTCCCAGAGCCGCCGCATCATCGGGACGTCGACCTCGGTGCCATCGGGAAGGCGGAATGGGGCGGGCTCGGTCGACTCGGGATCGAAGCGATCGAGCCACGGGGCGGAGAGGTAGGCCGCGTTCGTCAGCACGAGCTCGGTCTCCTCCCGAATGGCTCCCGCCCCGAAGAGCTCGGGGACGAGCCCGCTGGTCTGCTCTCTTGCCCAATCATTGACGCTCTCGCGCACGCCCTCGGTGTCGCCAGCGAAGTCCGCCATGTAAACGCCGGTATCGTAGTGCTGCGAGAGCACATCGAGGTAGTCGGGTTCCGTGGCGAAGCCGCGCGCTAGCCAAAGTGAGTTCAGGGTCTGGAAGCTCACGTCCGTGCCCACCGTGGCATCTCGCAGCGCTTGCGTGAGCGCGTTCATCGCGGGGTGTAGGGCGGCGTTGGGCAGAGTAAACTGGAGGGCGTCGGCCATCTCGCTGGCAGTATCCCCGCGGGCGCCAGCGTAGGTCATGGCCATCACCGTCGAGATGCTAGAGGGAGAAACGAAGACGTTCTCGCTCGCGGCAGTGGTGTCCACGATCTCGCGGTAGAGGCTGCAGGCAAACACTTGATTGCCATCCCGGAGGGCGTCGCGATCCGCGGCCGGCACCGTCACCTCGCTCTGGTACGGCAAGCTGGACCTCCGAAACTCCAAGCCGCCTGGTGAGCCCGGGTTGTCTGTCTCCGTCCCCACGCTGCTACACCCCATGACGGGTCCCGCGATGCCTACGGCGGCAGACAACGCCAGGGTGCTCGCCCAGCGGGACGCCGGGACGCCCCGCACCGAGTCTCTCCACGACCTGCCAGACGTGTTCGTCGTACGCTCGCCGCAGGCAGTGCCCGACGACCCCGCTCCGGACCTCTCACTCATCGACGCTCTCATCATTGTCGCGCTCCTTCTTCTCCGATAAGGGAAAGAGTTGAAAGTTGATCTGGACTACCCGCTCCGGGGCGCCGCCGAGCTCGGCCACCTGGAGGAGCTCGCGGCGGAACTCACGGATTCGCTCCTTGATGTCCAGCATGACGTCATGGGATACGCACAGCGTAACGCTGGAGATCTCCCGCTCTTCTCGGACAACGGTGTCTAGCGCCTCCGCGGCGCGGGCCATCATCGTGCGGTGATAATTCACTATGTGGTGCCCCAGGGGCCCTGATCCCGTCGTGATGAGGGCCTCCGCCTGGCGCAGACGGCCCTCTGCATCTCGCTCCAAGAGGCCCAGGGTCAGCAGCGTACCGATGGCACGTTCGGCCTCGTCTGCCGTGATGCGCGGCGTCAGCGTGCGCGCGATCCACCTTGGGTCCTCGCGGAAGTCGGACCGCGCCACCAGCTCGCGAATCGCAGGCAGATACCAAGTGGAATGATAAGCCGCCTGCGCCGCGTCGAGCTTGTGGATGCTGCGGTACTCCCTGAACCGTGTCAGCCGCTCGTGACAGCGATTGCGTTCGACGGCGCTCTGGCTCTGGTTGAAGGCGACGAGCTCGCAGAAGTAGTCCGCCTCCTGGTCCTCGAGCCCGCAGCCCTTGGCGAACTGGACCGCCATCTCGGGCGTGATGTTGCGCTCCCCGTCCATCACGAGCTTCAGGTAGTTCGTCGAGCGGAGCCCCGCGCGCCGGGAGAAAGCCCGGTACGAGAAGCCGTACTCAGTCGCCTTTCTGTGCCGGTAGAGGTCACGAAGGAACTCGCGATAGTCGAGGTACTCGAAAACGTTTACTCCATTCGGGGTATCCACGATCCAAATCGTGACTCATAACCGAGAAAATGCCGCAAATTTGGGCAGCCATGACCACGTAAACGTGTACTGAGTGTACACGTTTCGAGGCGGAGGAGGTTGGGGAGCGCCCACCGTAACGGGCGCGACGACCATCACAGGGAGGCTCGAGCTCTGAAAGGGCGCGCCGCTCACCGTCCGAATACCGCGCCGCGCCGCCTCTCCTACGCACCGACGCGGACGAAGGCGCTGCGCGGCGGGAGTCCGAGGCAAGCTCAGCGCACCGCTCCGACCAGGGGTCGGGCTCCGCGCTACCTCTCCTGCGACGCCTCACGCGACCACTCCTGGGTCGGAGCAGCCGGAAACGAACGGAGAGACACGTTGGGAGCGTTGGAGCCTCTTGCAGTCTGTGCCTGCCGGGTTGGCTCCCCTTGACGCGAACGCCGTTGCACCAAGATTCCCCATCATCGCCGTGGCGGCGGTGCGCAGCGCGAGGAGCGCGGCCGCTTCCTCAGAACATGCAGAACGCGGAGCTCGGAACCAGCATGCCAAAAGCACTCACGACATACCCGATTCACCTCGGCCTCGGCGCGACCGCGCTCAGCGAGCCAGAGCTCACCGGCATGGCGTGGTACGCCGACTATGCGGAGCGGCATGCCGCCGACGGCGCCGAGGCACGGCTCGTCTCGATGCACACGTTCTCAAAGCCGTGGGGCGTATGGGAGATGCACCCCGACGGGAGCGAGGTCGTCCTCTGCACCGCCGGTAGCATCGATCTCCTCCAAGAGCGTGATGGTGCCGTCGAGACGACGACGCTTTCTCCCGGAGAGTACTTGATCAACGAACCAGGCGTCTGGCACACCGCCGACGTGAGGGGGATGGCCACCGCCGTCTTCATCACCGCCGGCCGAGGCACGCAGCACAAGCCCCGCGGCGCGGCGTAACCGCGACGCAGACGCGAGCATCGCCGTGGGGGCAGGCGCGGTGGCGCGGGCGGCGGGGGGACGCCAAGTCTGCGCTCGCGCCTCGTTGCGGGCGCGGTCGCGCCCGTTACAACGGGGCCCCAGAGAACCTGGGACCCCTGTCACCCGCAGTCGGCAGGATCAGTAGATGCCGCGGAACTGGCAGTTTGGCGAACAGTCGAGGCTGCCCACGGGACCGTCGTCGCAGGCCTCGTCCGGATCCTTGTGGCCGTCGCCGCAGTAGGCTCCGCGCGTGCAGTCTGGGTTGCACTTGCCGTAGCCGCCCACGTTCTCCTCTTCACCGTTGTCGCACTCTTCGGGGCCGTTGCGGATCCCGTCGCCGCAGTAGGGTGCGACGTCGCAGTCGTAGCTGCACCCTTCGCCGGAGCTGGAGTAGGCAGTGTTGTCCGCACCTTCGTCGCAGGTTTCACCAGCGTCGACGCCGCCGTCGCCGCAATAGGGACCCCAGGTGCATGTCGTCGTGCACCCGTTGTAGGCGTCATCGTCGTTCTCGGGGCCGTAGTCGCAGAGCTCGAAGGCGCTCTGGACGACGCCGTCACCGCAGCCCGGCGGCAGCGAGCAGCCGGGGCCGCAAGCCTGCTCGTCGAAGGCGTAGAGGTCGTCGTTGAAGCCGTTGTCGCAGGCCTCGCCTTCGCTCGTCTGGACGGTTCCGTCACCACAACGCGGACCCAGGGTGCACGTCTCACTGCAGCCGCCGTAGGTGCCGTCGTTGTCGCCCGCGCCGAGGTCGCACTCCTCGTAGGGGACGTCCTTGCTGCCGTCACCGCAGCGCGGGCCCCACTCGCAGGCCTCCGTGCAGCCGCCGTAGTTATCGGACGCGAACTGGCCGTAGTCGCACTCCTCGCCGGATCCGACGACGCCATCGCCGCAGTACGGCTCGAGGGTGCACGCCGCGCTGCAGTGCTCGGTACCGTCGCACTGCTCGTTGCCGTTACGAACGCCATCACCGCAACGCGGGCCTGCCTGGCAGTCGTAGCCGCAGGAGTTCGGGCCGTACTCCTGCCCGTTCAGCGCGCCGCGATCACAAGCCTCGGGACCGCTCACGACGCCATCGCCGCAGAAGCCGGCGAAGGTGCAGCTCGTGGTGCAGGCCGTCGGTCCATAGGCGCTGTTGCTGTTGTCCGCGCCGTTGTCGCACTGCTCGTAGGCAGGCTCCAGGATGCCGTCGCCGCAATAGGCCGCAGGGGGTAGGCAGCCTTGGCCGCACTCGCCCGGCGCGCCCGTCGCATAGACGTCGTCGTTGAAGCCGTTGTCGCAGATCTCGCCCGCGGTGGCCTGGACGAGGCCGTCTCCGCAGCGGGGACCCATGGTGCAGTTGGGCGAGCAGCCGTCGTAGTCACCCACGTTGCCGCTGGTTCCATCGTCGCACTCCTCGAAGGGCAGGTCCGTGTTGCCGTCGCCGCAGCTCGGACCCCAGACGCAGAGCTCCGTGCAGCTGCCGTAGTCGTCCGAGGCGAACTGGCGGTAGTCGCACTCCTCCCCGGCGCTCGTCGCCACCAGGCCGTCGCCGCAGTAGGGCTCGAGGGTGCAGTCCGTGGCACAGTGCTCGCCGCCGTCGCATTCCTCGGGGCCGTTGCGGATGCCGTCACCGCAGTAGGGACCCGGCTGGCAGTCGTAGCCGCAGGAGGTCGGCCCGTGCTCCTTGCCGTTCAGGGCGCCGCGGTCACAGCCCTCGGTGCCATTGACGATCTCGTCGCCACAGTAGCCCCCATACTCGCAGCTCGTCGAGCACTCGAGGCCATAGGCATTGACGACGTTGCCCGCGCCCTCGTCACACTCCTCTTGGAAGGCATCCAGGACTCCATCGCCACAGTAGGAAGGCGGCGGCTGACAGCCCGCGCCGCACTCGTCCGGGGCACCCGTCGAGTAAAGGTCATCGTTGAAGCCGTTGTCGCAAGCCTCACCCTGGTCGGCTTGCAGGACGCCATCGCCGCAGCGCGGGCCGTTGGTGCAGTTGGCGTTGCAGCCGTCGTACTCGCCGGTGTTGCCCGAGGTGCCGAGGTCGCACTCCTCGTAGGCCGCATTGATCGTCTCATCGCCGCAGCGTGGGCCCCACTCGCAAGCCGTCGTGCAGCCGCCGTAGTCGTCGGAGGCGAACTGCCCGTAGTCGCAGTCCTCACCGGCACTCTCTACGCCATCCCCGCAGTAGGGCGGGATGACGCAAGTGTCGGGGTCGCAGTTGCCGTTCGTTGGATCGTTGGGATCCATCGGATCGCACTCCTCCGCGCCGTTGCGGAGACCATCGCCGCAGTAGGGACCCGGCTGGCAGTCGTAGCCGCAGGAGTCTTCTCCGTATCCGCCGTTGCCGGAGGGCCCGGTCCCGAGATCGCAGACCTCGTGACCCGCGTCGATGTTGCCGTCGCCGCAGTAGGGGCCGTAGGTGCACGCGGAGCTGCAAGCGGTGGAGCCGTAGGCCGTGTCGCTGTTCGCTGCGCCGTTGTCGCACTGCTCCAGGGGCGGGTCGACGCTGCCATCGCCACAGATGGCGGTGGGAATGATGCAACCGGGACCGCAGATGTCCGCATCGCCGTTGTCGTACACGTCAATGTTGAGCCCGTTGTCGCACTCCTCGGGGCCGTTGCGAACCATGTCGCCGCAGTAGGTGCGGCCCGTGCAGGTACTGTTGCACTTGCCGTATTCGCCGGTGTTCTCCGCCTCGCCGTCGTCGCAGACCTCCCAGCCCACGACCTGACCGTCGCCGCAATCGGGCTCGCAGACGGAGCGCGGGGGCAGGAAGCCGGCGAGGGTGAGACGGAAGTTGGACAGAGTCGGGTGGCGCTCGGCTTGGAAGAGCACGATCTCGTAGACGTTGCCCCTGACGAGACCGAAGCGCTCGTCCTGGTTGGGAACCACTGTCGTGTGGTCGAGCTCCTCGGGCAGGAGGGTACAGTCAGGAAGCTCGACGAGATCGCCCCCTGCAAAGGTGCAGTTGCTGTCCTCGCCCGCGATCGGGCTACCGTCGAGCCCAATCCCGTCGTCCCCGAGGATTACCCGCGCGTACTGCCACTGGTGGATGCCCCCAATATCCACCGCGAGGCGGCCATTGACGTAGACGAAGACGTCGTCATCGCCACGGAAGGTCAGGGTTTCGCCGCCACGGTACTGGAAGAAGTAGCGAAGCTCGGTGGTGAAGTGAAAATCGTGTGCCGGGGTTGTGCCTGGGGTATCGCCGAAACCCGCGGGATCGTCGTCCAGAGGCCAGAAGGCCGAGTTATCGTAGTAGTAGACGTCCGAGGTCTCGCCACCGCTCTGAGTGAGGGTCAGGGTGGACGGGATGTCAGCGACGAGGATCGTACCGTTCGGACCGGCGATGCTCTCCACCGATGTCGTTTCGCCCTGGTACCAGAGGCGGAAGGCATCAGGGTAGTCGTACAGCGTAGGATTGTCCGTGGCCAGGTTCGCGTATGGGCCGAGCTCCGGTCTGCCGTCGTCATCGAGGCGGCCGCAGCTCGCACCGTTCGTCGTGTTGCAGACGGCGCCCGGGATGCCCCGATCCGTACCCTGACTCGGTGGGGATGCGTTCGATCTCCTCATGTGTGGATGCCCACCGGGGTTCCGATCCCTCTGGTGGAAATCCCTGTAGTTCACCTGGAAGGTGACGGAGGGGGGATAGTTCGGGAGCGGCTCCGTACAAATGAAGCCATCCTCCACCTGGCAGTGGTTTGCCGGGTCGGCGTCCTCGGTCCCGGAGCAGCCGTCGCCCGAGACGTCATTGCCGTCATCGCACTCCTCAGTGCCCGCAACCATGCCGTCGCCGCAAGGAGCATTCACTACCGGACTCGGCCCGGAATCGATCGTGGGCTCCACTTGGCAGGTCGGGCTGCAGCCGTCGCCAGCGATCAGGTCGCCATGATCGCAGCCCTCCCCGAGCTCCTGCGTACCGTTTCCGCACTCCGCCTCCACGCAGGTGTAGGCGCAGTTCGGCATGACGCAGCCCGGGTCCGTCAGGGTGCAGCTCCAGCCGGGCTCGAAGCGGCAGGCCGCGTTGCAGCCGTCATCGCCGTCGGTGTTGCCGTCGTCGCAGTCCTCGTTGCCCAGGATGAGGCCATCGCCGCAGACCGCCCAGCAGTCCTCGCCGGGATTGGGGCACACGAAGCCTTCCTCGACCTCACAGAAGTCGGAGCAGCCGTCATCCGGATCCAGGTCGCCATCGTCACACTGCTCCCCGAAGTCCCGGACGCCGTTGCCGCAGATGGGTTGCACGCAGGTCATGGGGTTGCTGCCGTAGCAGACCCAGCCTGCCGTCACCTGGCAAGCTTCGCAGCCGTCACCCGAGGTGCCGTTGCCATCGTCGCACTCCTCGTCGCCTTCACGTACGCCGTTGCCACAGACCGGCAAGGCGACGCAGACACCGGGGCGCGGACAGACGTAGCCGCTCTCCACGAGACAGCCAGCGGAGCAGCCATTGCCGACATTCGGGGGATCGCAGGTCTCCCCGGACTCGATGATTGAGTTGCCGCACTCCGGGGGATCGCTGCCTTGGGGCGAGAAGCTCTTGCAGTCGTCGAGGCAGCCCGTGTCCGTCGAGGGGGGATCGCAGATCTCCCCGGGGTCGACGACGTCGTTGCCGCACTCGATTGTCGAGGTGCAGACGCTGGGGTCGTTGGCTGGTGCGGTGCAGGAGTAGAAGGGCTCCTCGCGACAGGCGGCCGAGCAGCCATCCCCGCTCTCGACGTTGTCGTCGTCGCACTCCTCCGTGCCTCGGATTAGGCCATCGCCGCAGATCGTCTGGCAGCCGGAGCTCGAGCAGCGCCAGCCTGGCTCGACGGAGCACGTCTGTGAACAGCCGTCGCCGTCCACCTGGTTGTTGTCGTCGCAGGCCTCACCGGTGGTGCGATTGCCGTCGCCGCAGGTCCAGTACTCGCAAACCGATGGCGAGACGCCGTAGCAGACCCAACCATCCGTCACTTCGCAGCCGAGACAGCCCTCCGCAGTGGGATCACCCGTGTCGCACTCCTCACCGGTCTCGCGGACAGCGTTGCCGCAGACGGGCTCCAGGAAGCAGACCCCGGGCCGCGGGCAGACGTAGCCGTCTTCGACGCTACAGGTAGCGCTGCAGCCGCTCCCTACGTCAGGGGGATCGCAGCCCTCCCCCACCTCGATGATGTCGTTGCCGCAAACGGGCGGATTCGACACGTCGGGCGCGAAGCTCGTGCAGCCCGCCAAGCAACCCGTCGCGCTGGAGGGCGGGTCGCAGATCTCGCCCGGCTCGACAGCGCCGTTGCCGCACTCGATGGTGGTGGCGCAGGCGCTCGGCTCACCGCTGCAGTCGAAGAATGGCTCGACGAAGCAGGCCGCAGCGCAGCCGTCGCCGCTCGCGCGATTGCCGTCGTCGCACTCCTCGAAGTCCACGACGAGCCCGTCGCCACACACCGAGGTGCACCCGCTGCTGGAGCAATGCCAGCCAAGCTCCTCCGTGCAGTCGGCGGCGCAACCGTCACCAGCAAGGTCGTTGCCGTCATCGCACTCCTCGCCGCGCTGCCGCGTGCCGTCGCCGCACGTCCAGAGGGCGCAAACGGTGGGCTCGACGCCCCAACAGGTCCATCCCTCGGTGATCTCGCAGTCGACGCAGCCAGCCGAGCCATTTGGGCCGACGTCGCACTCCTCCCCCACCTGCTTGAGACCGTCGCCGCAAATGGGAGCGATGACGCACGTGCCGGGGCGCGGACAGACGTAGCCGTCCTCGACCTGGCAGCTGTCGCTGCAACCGACACCCGGCGGGTCACAGCCCTCCTCCACCTCTATCACCGAGTTGCCGCACTCGGCCGGGGTGCTCGTCTCGGGGGAGAAGCTGCTGCAGCCCGCAAGGCAGCCCGTGGTGCTGGAGGGCGGATCGCAGATCTCACCAGGCTCGAGGAGGTCATTGCCGCACTCGATGGTGGACGAGCACTCGCTGGGCACGCCAGCGCAGGCCCAGAACGGCTCGACCATGCAAGCCGCAGAGCAGCCGTCGCCGCTGGTGCGGTTGGCGTCGTCACAGTCCTCGTCCCCGACGACGAAACCGTCGCCGCAGACAGGGCGACAGCTCCCCGACGAGCAGCGCCAGCCGGTCTCCACCGCGCAGGTGTCGGAGCAGCCGTCGCCGGCCTCTGTGTTGCCGTCGTCGCAGGCCTCGTCGGCGGTGCGATTGCCGTCGCCACACTCGAGGACCACGCATTCCTCACCGGCACCGGGGCACCAGTAGCCGTCCTCGAGCTGGCAGGCGTCGCTCTCGTCGTTCTCGGTCCCCGAGCAGCCGTCGCCGGAGTCCGCATTGCCGTCGTCGCAGGCCTCCCCCCGTTCGAGCTCCGCGTTGCCGCACTCGGGGCTCTCGACGCAGTCGCGTCCGGGACGCGGGCACTCCCAGCCGTCCTCTACCTCGCTGCAGTCCGCGGAACAGCCGTCACCGTCGTCCGTATTGCCGTCATCACAGACTTCACTACCCTCGATGACGCCGCTGCCGCAAACGACGACCTTGACGCAGGGCTCACCCGGCTCTCGGCACTCGTACTCCTCGTCTTGCTCCAGGCAATCCGCGGAACAACCATCACCGTCCTCGGTGCCGCCGTCGTCGCAGAGCTCGCCGGCCTCGAGCTCGCCGTTGCCGCAGACGGCATCCGGCTGCTCCTCCTTGCCAGCAGCGCCGCCGCCGTCGCCGATGTCGAGCACGTCGCCCGTGCCCGCGTTGTTGTGACGCCCACCGGTGGATGCGCCACCTTGGCCTCCGTCACTCTCGTCCCAGAAGACGGTGGGGTTCGACCCGCACCCGACGACCCATCCGCAGACAGCAATGATTGCTAGAAAGTAGTACCGCGCATGCATATTCGACTCCGAGACGCGCTTGACGACAGCCGCCCCGCAAACGTACGGCTGGAGCACACACGCTATCAGCAATTTATTAAGTAGTCGATGGGTGCTGTCAGGAGATCTCCGGGGCCCACCCCGACCTACCTTTCGCCTCCCCTCCGGAACGAGGGCTTGCAGCATTGCCGTAACCCATAGTAGTAGGTCTGGGTTTCTCTCGAAGCCTGGCCGCAGGAGCCCGCGCCTCGCGGACAACCGGCGTAGACCGCCAATAATCTGTCGCCGCCTCGGCAAACGCCGCGCAGCGCCGCGCGCTCCGGAGGTCCCCTTGGCGCGAGGGGCGAGCGACGCCCGAGTGTGACCCTGCCGCTAGGCAGCTCACACGGGAAGCAGCTCGTCCATCCTCTCCTCCGCGTACTCACCCTTCGCGCGTCGGATGACGACGATAGTAACGTGATTCGACCACGGCGCGCTGGAGGCTGCCAACCCCATGGCCGCCACCCCGCAGCCTCCGCGGGAGCATCTCGGCTGCGCCTTCCCCCGAGCCTCCAAAGCGCCAGGGACGCGCGCGTCCTCGCCTGTTGCAGCTGCCATGGGCAAATGGCAAGGGGAGGGCCCGAACCTCGCGCGTCATGGAAAACGAACGACCGTCACCCGACCTCGAGCACCGCCTGCGTCCCGTCTTTCGCATCGGGCTCCTTCTGGCTCGCTCGGGCGCCGCAGCCTTCCGGGTGCGCGCCGTCGTGGAGCGAGCCGCGCGCGCCCTCGGTTTCGAGCACACGGAGTGCGTCGTCACCCCGACGTCAATGCTCGTCTCGGTGTGGGAGCAGGGGAAGCCTTGGACTAGGCTGGTGCGCCTACGCGAACTGGGGGTGAACATGTCCCGCATGCGCGAGCTGGACCGCCTCTCTCGGGAGCTCAAGCGCCATCCAACCGGGATCACGGCAGCCGGCCTTGCGCAGCGCCTCGACGGCATCGAGCGCACGCCCCACGGCTACCCGCGTTGGCTCACCGTGCCGGCCCTCGGCCTTTCCTGCGCGGCCTTCTGCGGCGCCATCGGCGGCAACGGCTGGCAGATGGCGGCGGCCTTCGTCGGCGCAGCCCTGGGCCATGTCCTGCGGCTCTTCCTGCACGCACGTCACTTCCAGCTCGTGACCCTCGTCGTGGGCTGCTCCTTCGCATCCAGCGTCACGGCCTACGGCGCGGCCCTCGGCTTCGAGCTCGGCACGACCTACGGCGCCACCCTCGGCGTGAGCCTCCACCACGGTATCGGCGACCCAGGTCGCGCCATGCTCGCCTCGGTGCTCTACCTGGTCCCGGGCGTACCCCTGGTGACGAGCCTGCTCGATATCATCCACGGCGACTACGAAGCGGGTCTGGCGCGAGGCGCCCTGGCCACCCTCGTCGTCGCCTGTCTCGGGGTCGGGGTGCTGGCGGCCTTTGCCGTCGTGGGGCGGGCGGTTTGAGGAACCAGGCCATGGAACTCGAGCTCCTCGCGACGGTCGCACAGCAAGCAGCCCTCGGCTTCTTTGCCACCCTGGGCTTTGCCATCTGGTTCAACGTGCCCAAGGACCTGCTGCTGCGGGGCGCCCTCACGGGCATGGTGGGGTTCCTCGTACGCGCCACCCTCCTGGCCTCCGGCTTCGCCCCGGCGGCCGCCTCCTTCGTGGCGTCGTTCTGCATCGGCACCTTGGGATACCTGATCGCCAAGCACGGGCGCAGCCCCCGCGTCATCTTCACAATCCCCGGGATCATCCCCCTGGTCCCGGGCATCCCGGCCTATGAGGCCCTGGTGAGCTTCGTCCATGGGGACCTCCAGGCGGGGCTCGACAACGTCGTGCGGGCCACCCTCGTCACTGGAGCCCTGGCGGGCGGCCTCACCGCGGCGCGCGCCCTCACCCTACGCCGCGACACGACGGAGGGGTGAGGGACCATTTCATTGGCTGTTGGGCGCCTCGGTCGGCGCGATATCGATGAAGACCTGATCGAGGGTGGGCACTGCGTCCGGTATGGGGATCTCGGCTGCGGACCTGGGTGGGGCCAGCCGTGACAAAGCCTCGTGCCAATCACGGTCAACGACGATGAGCTCGAGAGCCACCAATCCCGGGGCTGTATCCAGCTCGACGTCGACCTCGAATTCTTCGAACTCGCCCAAGACTTCCACCAACGGCCAGCAGCCCTGCTGCGTGGGGCTACTGGCGCTCCATCGACGGTACACGAGCCAGGCATGCCGGTCCTGGGGAATCCCTCCAAGCAGCCCACGAACCCGAAGCGTGCCGCCAGGGTGAGTCGCATCCCCGCGGGGCGCCAGGAGACCACCCAGTGGCCCACCATCGAGGTCCAGCCGCCACATCCCATAGCTGAACTCGCGCTGATCCAGTCGGTTCAACAAAGCCTCCCGATGTAGAACGGCACTTCTCAAGTCCCCCGCGCGAATGGCCTCACCTGCCGGAGCCTCGAACCCCTGGAGGCTCAGCCACTCTGCGTCGCGCTCACGCCCCGCCTCCGCTTGGTCGACGAGGAGGTAGTTGCCGGCACATGCGACGAGCTCATGCCCGACCTGGCTCCTGTCGAAAGCGGGCTGCATTCGCCCGTGCTCGAGATATGAGTTTCTGTCGCGGCCTGATTGCTCGGCGTTGGCCTTGGCCTCCGCGAGGAGGATGGTGAGGGCCCGAGCACGGCCGTCACGGAGATCGAAGCGCGACGGCAACGGCTCGCGGCGAGGAAGGCGCCGTGCCGGCCACTCGCCGGTCACGCCTCGAGCGAGCTCCCGCACGTAGCCGATCATCCTCGCGATCAGCGCCCCCCCAGGACGGGTGAAGGTTCCGCCGATGGCCGTTACCCAGAACCAAGCCTCCATCAACCGCAGTCCCTTGGATGCGGGCTCGGGACAGCTGCGGAACGCCTCGGCGAGGCACAGGAGCTGGGATCGCGACGGCAGCAGCTCGGGTTCGAGCACACCGATACTGTCACGCAGGAACAGGATCGCTCGCCGCAAGGCCGCGACGACCTCTGCGGGCGTGTCCGGGCGGTTCTTCAGCCGCCCCGCGATGACGTCTCCATCGTTCTCGTAGGCATCCAACCCCAAGGCCACCTTGATGGCGCGAAATACCACGCCATCTCGAAGGGAGTCGGGAGCCCAACCGAGGGGCGCCAGCTGGCGTTCGAGGAGATCGTCGAGCAGCTCATTCAGGCTGAAGGCCTCGGTCCACGTCAGGGCATGGACCATGTCCGTCTCGCCGAGGATCTGGCCGCGCCGATTGATGCGCTGGAAGGTCTTCGTGGCCACGGCGAGGTCGTCCGTCACGACGGCGATCACGGTGAGCTTATACTCGCGGAAGGACCGTGCCACGGCCTCTGCCTTGCGGACGAGGTCCTCGGCGTCGGGCCTTCCGCGGAGGAGCTGGCGCTGAAAAGCCAAGAGCTTCACACTGTCGAGCACGGCGTTCATGGGCAGGAGCGGCTCCCCCTCTTCCTCACGCTCGACGAACTCGTCCGTGGCGAGATCATAGAAGGCTGCGTAGGGACCATCCGAATAGAGAGCGCCGTAGAAGGTGGTGAGTCGCTGGAGACCGTCGAGAACGTACTGGTGAACGACCCCGGCCTCGCCACCTACTACCTTCTCAGCGACCTCGGACTGCGTAACCACCGTCTTGCTCGTGCGCCACACGAGAAGCCCGCCAATTGGCAGCCCCTCCCGCACTGAGTCGAGCAGGGCCAGACGCTCTTCCAGGGTCCATCGGAACGGCCTTTGGAACTTCGGAATACGTAGGAGCCCGCGGTGAAGCTCGTCGAGCAGCTGGTAGAGATAGAGGACCTGCGGTTCGTACAGGAAGCTGGGGGCGGTATCGCGCTGGCTCACAGAAGGTCCCCCGTCGAAGCCCCAACCGTGTCGATGACTGTACGGATGAACTCGGTGAGCTCTCCGTCGTCTGCTCCATCCAGCTCTGGCGCGTAGTAATCGTCAGCGAAAAGTTGTGCAATGCGGGGAGCAACGGCCTGCTTCATGTCGATATGGTCGCGTTCGTCGCGCGACTTCGCCGCGAGCGCCCGAACCTTCATGTCGCGTCTGTCGAGGCGGCGCTGGCGCCTTGGCACGCGGGGGTGGTGGGCCCACTTGCGCAAAGCAGGCAGGGTAAGGTAGTTCTCGATGGCGCGCCGCGACAGCATATGGTGCACGAGGACGCCACATGCCTCGCGGGTTCGTTCCGCAGCGGTGCTCGGCTTCGCGGGTTCCTTCGCGTCGCTGTCGAAGAAGGCAGCAACGAGACGGCATCGCTGCGGATCGCTAGCGCGGTCCCGAATACCCCTGCGCACCTCGTCGATGCCTCCCCCGTGCAGCACGATGTAGTCCAGCTCTTGGTAACGTCGCAATCGGCGAGCGTCGATTGGACCAGCCATACGAAGCAGGAAGCTCCAATCGGAAGCCTCGTTCTCGCACAGGAGATGGACAGGACGCAGCGCAAAGGAGAGCGCCTCGAAGGGACTCAGCTCGAGAGGATCTGCTGCCCAGTCGGAGGGGCCGCCACGCACTATCGCACGCAGGCGAGCAGGATTCGTCGTCTCGGCGCGCAACGACGCCTCGTTTCCATACTCGACCATGGCTCGCACGTCGGGGTCTTGGCGCTGGCACCAATCCCGGTGCTTCTGCTCAGCGGAGGGATGTGGCATGACGCGGTGCCGCCCTGAATAAGCCAGCGCCCAGAGCGCCAGGACCTCTGGAACGAAGGGAGCCTCGGTCACACTTTCATCCAGGACGAGCAACATCACTTCGACCCAGCCCGTTCTGCGCCGCCCTTCGCGCCCGACTGGCGCGTCAAGCGTGTTGCCACCAGCCGTCGCGCGAGCTCCGTACCCTCCTCGAAGGGACGGCGAACTCCCACGTCTATAGCTCCATCCGCGTCGAAGCGCCCTAGCTCCACGGTGGAGCGCCCCTTCTCGTCTTGATCCACTAGGCACAGGCGGACGCGCTTGGGATCGAGCCGCCCTTCCGCAATGGCGAGCTGGACTCCCAAGAGGAGATTGTCGGAGTGCGTTTCAATGAGAAAGCGATCGGTTGCCGTTCCCTCAGCGGCTCCCGCCATTACCATTCCAAGCTCCGCCTCGGCACGGGGGTGTAGATGAAGCTCGGGCTGTTCGATCACGTGAACGCGATCACCCGGCTCGACGACAGCGCGGCCTAGCGCCTCGAGCACCGACAGCACATGTGCGACCCCTTCCCCCGTGTTGGCGAGGCGCACGAGTGGACCGCGGTCCCCCTTGCCAGTGCGAAGAACGAACGCCTCGACTCCGGGTCCGGTTTCGGTGATTTCCAATCGATGGTCCGTGACACGGCGGAGGCAGCGGTCAACCCAGGCAAGCAAGCGGCTCCCCTTGCGGCGGTCCAACGCCAGCCGCACCCGCGCATTTCTGCCCCGATGCTCGCCCGCAGTCAGCGTATACGGCTCCGCGGACTCTCCCGATGCTTCACGCTTGGCGCAGAGCCATTCGATGGTGGTGTCCACAATCGGCGCAATGCCCGCGTCTATACCATCCAGAGCAACGTCCTTGGGTGTCAGCCCATTGAAGCGAAGCTTCAGTGAGCGTCGCTGGTCGTCCTCCACCACTTCATAGACGTCGTCTTGAAGGGTCCATCGAATACTGCCCTCTCGATCCGCGGAGCGATAGCGCAATACATCGACGACTTGTCCCGCCGATGGAGCCAGATCCCGAATGCTCACCTCGAGCTCGAATTGGCCAGCCGCTACCCACCACGACATCAGGCGCTCGTCGCTGTCGAGCGACGCAAGCTCGGCGTAGGGTGTGCCTCGAACGACGGGTGCGCCGAGGTCCAGCGGCTGGGGACCACGGAAGCTCATGGAGGCGTGAAGCAGTGGGAGGGCGCGTACCAAAGCGCTCTTGCCCGACGAGTTGCGACCATAAACGAGCGTGAGCGGGGCCAGCTCCACGTCGGCGCGCCCATAGAAGGAGCGATAGCCAGCAACGGAATAGCGGTCGATCACGCGACCAGGGTGCAGTATCCGTCCCGGAAGGGCAACGCTTCGAGCGGCGCACGGCCATGCGCTGCATCCCAAGCGCTGCGCTTGACCGCTCGAGCCCGACGGAGCCGCCCACTGCAGTGATTACGCGGCGCTCGGCGATTGCCCCGAGTCGGTCGGGATGATGCCCGGCCCCCCAACAGTCCTCCAGCTTTCTCGAGGCGCCCCAGGGCGGCTAGCCGAGCAACCAATGGGCTTCGTGAGTGGCCTCTCCCGTTGCTGAAGTGGAAGGCCCGCACTCTTGCGGTAGGAGCCGTCGCGCTTCGCACCACCGGCGCCTGGGCGCCGAACTCGAGCTGCCGTTCGGGTCGTCTGGTGGCGGCGCGTCAATCGGTCCACTCGATCGTATCCACCTGGTTGAGCTCATGTCGAAACGCCACTCAGAGGCCGTCGAAGACCCTGAACCCCACCCACCATCTCTGCTAGCTAGCGCTGAGTTTGTAGCTGGTCCTTCGACGTGGAGTCCAACGGGGTCCGTCGCCAGACGCACCAGGGCGGGGGGTCCGTTCGACGAGGTCCCCCGCGGACCCGCAGACCGGACGCCGCGAGTCGCCTCACTGCATCTGGTAGAGCGCGGCAATCACGGCCGCAGGGAGGGCCCTGTCGTAAATACGCAGGTCGTCCATCTGGGCGTAGAGCCCGATGAAGGCATCATCCAGGGTTCTGCCGAGCCAGTTGGGGGACGTCGAGCCAAGATCCGAGGGGACGACCCCTGGGCTTACGGTGCTGCCGACGATGCTGCCGTCGATGTAGAGGTCAATGCTGCTGCTGCTCCAGCTCACCGCGACGTGGTGCCAGAGCCGGTCCGTGAAGTCGGGACTGCTACTCCACTGATCGGCGAATACGAAGCCGCCATAGGTCCCGCCAAGGTGCGCCCCCGGAAGTAGAGAGTCCGGATGGATGTCGTGAGGCGCGAAGTAGATCTCGTGCTGGGCTCCGTTGCTGAAATGGAAGGCGCGCCCGCCCGCACGGGCATCGGACAGGTCTCGTATCCAGAGCGCCAGGGTCATCTCCGAGAGCTCGCTCAGGAGCCCCACGGGGAGCTCTACCCACTCCGTGGTACCGCTCGTGCCAGCGATGTTGCGGAGCCCGACGGCGCCGGCGATCGGCCCTTCGGGATGGGTGCAATCTCCGCGGTAGGTGCCGTTCTTGGTGGCGTCCACGACATTGGCAGCGACGTCGCCCGCGGTCTCGTCGAAGGGATAGTGAGCGACAAGACGAACAGCGGCGCTCGCACCACCCGCGCCGCCGCTGTTCAGCCCTCCGCCGCCAACCGCCGTACTGCCTGCTTCACCGCTGCTGCCTCCGGAGCCTGCACCGCCTAGGGAAGCACCACCGCTCGACGAACCCGCGGCAGCGGCTCCGCTCGCGCCGCCACTGCCGCCAGCGCTGCTGCCGCCGATCGAGCCGCCGCTCCCTCCGTCGCTCGTCGCACCGCCCACGCCGCCCCCCGCTTCACCGCCGCCAGGGGCGCCGCTCGCCCCGCCACGGGCGCGGCCTCCGCTGCCTCCGTCAGCGTCGCCACCGCCATTCGAACTGCCGCCGTTCATCGCGCCGCTTGCGCTGCCGCTCACTCCCGCTTCGGCACTGCCGCTCACTCCCGCTTCGGCGCGGCCGCCAAATGGAGAACCACCGGAGCCACCCCCGTGAGCGCCGCCCAGCCCGCTGCCAGCTCCTCCACGACCAGCCCCGCCAGAGCCGTCTTCGATTCCTGCTCCCGAGTCGGCGCCAGACGCTCCGGCGGCTCCGTGTCCATCCGCCCCGAAGACCTCATCTTCTCCGGGCATCTGGAGAGAGCAGGCGGCCGCAATACAGCTGAGCGAGGCCCCCATCAGGGCCGGCAGTCGCGAGGAGAGGCTCATGCGGGTTCCGGACATGGTTGCCTAGAAGCACTCCGCCTTGTAGGTCTTCACTCCATCCGCCCCGAAGGTGTAGGGAGGGTCGCAGTGGCGGGATGGGGCGCTCCGGCGCACGGCCTGCGACTTCGTCTTTGCCGGTACCAAGGGAGGCTCGGACACTCGGGGCGGCGAAGAAGAGGTAGAGCTCGCGGGGGACGCGGAGCTCGCGGCGGAGCCTGGTACCCGTGGAGCGGGCGCGTCCCGCAGGAGCACGATCCGAGTGGCGACGTCCTTGGCGAAGGTGACCTCCCTACGCACGCTGAGGTATCCGGGCGAACGCACCTCGAGGACGGCCTTGGCGTCGCTCCGGGGTACCTCTCCAACATAGTGCCCGCTCGCCAGTCGCTTCCCATCCAACAGGATATCGGCGTCTGGGGGCAGCGCGTCCACGACGAACGCGACGGTGTTCCGCGCCCCAGCCGTCGCTGGCGGTCGTGCCGCGGACTGGAGGCGCTGCCACATCCCCCACGCGATGAGGAGCCCGAGGCAGACGACGGCCGCGAGTGCCCACGACCACCAGGGTTTGGACGCTCGCCGAGGCGCTATGATGGCAGCAACACCCGAGACGCGGGGGGTCGAATGCTCGGGGCTGGAGCGCTCCGCGGGCCACCGCACCAAGTGGGTTCCCGATGTAGGATCGTGAACCCTCTCACTGCTCCTCATGGCCCGCAGCACTGTCTTGACCCTCTCTTGCTGGTCGCGCCGACTCTCCCCGAAGTGCTCGGCCATGAACTCCGCGAGCTCACGCGGCTGCACCGACCATCCTTCACGCGCCAGCACCTCGTCGATCGCGACCTGCATCTCCTCGGCCGTGGCGAACCGGCTGTGTCGATCGACGTCGATGGCTCGCCTCACAATCTCCTGAACGGACAGGGGCGTCGCGGGCGCCACCTCAGCGAGGTCCGGCACCTTCCCCGTGGCCAGTGAACGCACCACCTGGATCTCGGTCTTGCCTTCCCACATGCGCCGACCAGCGGCGGCTTCCCAGAGCATGACGCCGGCCGAGAAGATGTCGGAGCGGCGATCGAGATCCGTGCCTCCCAGGAGCTGTTCGGGGGCCATGTACTGCAGTTTTCCCTTGATGGTCCCTGCGCGCGTCGCGTGGTCGTCTGGAGCGCTCACCTTGGCGATCCCGAAGTCCAAGACCTTAACGGGCCCATCGTGCAGGATCATCACGTTCTGCGGCGACACGTCGCGATGCACGGCATTCAGTGGCGTGCCGTCGAGATCCTTGAGCTCGTGAAAGTGATGGAGCCCGCCCAGGGCCTGAGAGAGGATATGCATCTGCAGCCGCAGCGGGAGCTGCTTCGCCGCATGCCTCAGGACCGAGGACAGTGGCGTGCCGTCCAAGTACTCCATCACGATCGCGGGCGCGCCCGCCTGCTCGATGACGGCCATGACCTGGACCACGTTGGGGTGGTTCATCTGCGCCGAGAGCTGCGCCTCCCGTTGAAAGGCCGCGTGCATGGCGGGATCACCGCAGAACTCTGGGTTCAACACCTTCAGCACCACGAGCTTCCGAAGGCCGAAGGCGAGGCTCTCCGCCAAATAGACGCGGGCCATGCCGCCGCAGCCGAGCTCGAAGAGCCGACGGTAAGACGGCCCCGTTCCCGCTGACTCGTCGAGGACCGCGGCTTTCATGAGCGACTAACGTAACATGCGTCCGTCCGCGATGGTATCGCCCGAAGCGGCACGTGCCGCGCCGATGCCGGCGCTGCTCGCCGCGCGTGCAGGCACGAGTACGAACACCGCGTACATGCGTGACAGCAGAAGCAGCTGTGTGATGTCACAATGCACGCGTGAAATTGGAAGCAGAATCCATTCCGCGCGCTGGGACGACGGAGGACCTGCCCATCGAAGGAAACGGCGCGGAAACCGGGCGACGCGCACCATCGCCAGGATTTTGACGGCACGCCGGGCGCGTTCCGGAGGCCAGCCTCGGGCAGTGGGCTCTTGTCATCATCGCGATCCTGGCGAATGGTGGAAGACTGCGCGCAAGGACTCTGGCGGAACGGCAATAGCGGTCGTCCCGACGTCCACGGTTGCACAGCGGGTTGGCAAGGCAATGCGGAGACGGATCACCAATGCCTCGGGAAAACGAAGCGAGTGGACAAGGGCAGCCGCCCTCCTGTCAGTGGTATTCGTGTCGAGCCTCTCTCGGATCGCGAGCGGAGACGTCGCTGCGTGCATCGACTCGCACGCCACCGGTCAGCGGGAAGCGAAGGCTGGTCGGCTCGAGCTCGCCTTGGAGCTCTTCACCTCGTGCGGTGCCAACGAGGACTGCCCTCCCCCGATTCGGGAGGACTGCGTCGAGCTCTACCGCAGCGTCGAAGCAAGCCTACCCACTGTAATCTTCTCCGCGATGGGTGAGCATGGCAGGGACGTGACCAGCGTCCGTGTCTACTCCGGAGAGGACCTCGTCGTCGATGGCTTGGACGGGCGAGCGGTGGCCCTCGACCCGGGCAAGTACCTATTTAGGTTCGTGTTCCCCGATGGCACGACAGTTCAGAGCGGAGTCCTCGTGCGCGAGGGCGAGAAGAACCGCGTCGTTGCCGTGCGCTGGCGGGACAGGAGTGGACGCGCGCCTGGCCTGGGGGCGGCGGGAGAGCCCGGCGCTTCCGCTGCTGCAAGCGAGACAGAAGCCTCCTCGCTCCCTGCCGGTTTCTGGGTTTCCACAGGCGTTAGCGCCGCTGCCCTCGCGTCCTGGGGGGTCTTCTCTCTCCTGGGACGCAGCCATCAGTCGAAGATTGATGAGTGTTCCCCCGACTGCACCTCGAGCGTCCGTGAAGACTACGACGCCATGCGCCAGAGCTACATGATCGGCGATATCTCCCTGGGCGTCGCGATCGCCTCGGCGGGGCTCGCCGCGTGGTTCTACTTCCCAGGCCAGGGCTCGACCGTGGAGTCCGCGGGAGCTACCGGGAGCACGAGGGGCACGAGGCTGTCCCTGCAGCCCCTCGGCACGGCTCCGGGCGCCCGTCTCGTCGTCGACACCGACGCGCTGTGATGCTGCTTCGGGCCCAGGGACGCGGTTTCACGCCCACGCCTCCCCCCATAGCTGTTGGCAGCTTCCGCATCGGTCGCGGCGTCAGCGACAGGTGCCGATGCGGGGGCAGGAGCAGTGGCTGCAGCGGCATCAGCAGCCGAATCAGCGTGAGCAGCTGCACTGGTTGCCGTTGCCGACTCAGCGGCGGAGGCTGATTCGGTCGCAGTTTCGGCTCCGGTAGCAATTGCTGGG